>NZ_VISW01000001.1:0-749524 GCF_007827635.1 Micromonospora sp. CNZ296 | reverse complement strand
GTCCACACAACCGCCCATGATCGACGGTGGCTGCACCCGTTCACACACCACACCAAGCCCCAGCTCAGCCAAGGTCAACATCCCCGGCTGGAGTATTAGGCCGGACGCCAGCGTGCTGAACAACGCCGGCACACGCCAATCGAAGAGAAAGCCGAAACCGCTCCGGGCTTCAGCCAGGAGGAGATCATCGCCATCGTCGAAGTATTCGGCGACCTCGTGAGCGCGCCCTGTGGAACGCCGAGCCGGAACACAAGCTGGAGGTCTACCGCAGCCTGGGCTGCGCCTGTCGTACGACCCGGAAACGCAAACGGTGCGGGCAAGTGTAGATCTTGCCACGCACCGTTGGGATTCGGTTTGTGTCCGAGGGGGGAATTGAGCACCTCCGCGTAGCACCCGAGACACAAAATAGGTGCTCATGCGATTAAGCCTAGCACTTCACGATGCGTAACATTACAGCTTGAGCTGGGCAGGAGCACCTCATCGGGCGGCTACCGCAAACCAATCCTGTTTACCTGTTCCCACGCCAGCGAGGCAGCTAATGCGGCGGAAGGATCGGTCGTAATAGGGACTGCCGAATCCAGGGCAGCGACTGGCTGATTGGGCAGGGTGCCCGCCACGGATCGGCTGGATGCCGAACTTCGACACCGCGTTCCTCGGGCGGCCGGCTGCGCTACTCGGCGAGCGCCTCATGGTATCTCCGGGTCCGGCAACGCTCGGCACGGGGTGGAGGGCTCGGTGGAGATTGCCACCTCATCCGCGGCAGGGCCTGCCGACGGCGCGTCGCGGGCCGTTCGGCCCTGGCCCGGGCGCGCCGGCGGCGGGAGCGTGAGGCTGTGTCGGACACGGTGCTGGTCGTCGAGGACGATCGGGAGTTGCGGGACGTCGTACGCCGCTACCTGGAACGGGCCGGGCACGCCGTGCACACCACCGGATCGGGTGCGGAAGCGCTGAGCCGTCTGGCCGCCGGCGGGGTCGACCTCGTCGTGCTGGATCTGGGCCTGCCGGACGTGGACGGCTTGGAGGTGCTGGCCGCCGCCCACGACGGTCCGCAGGTGCCGGTGGTGGTGCTGACCGCGCGCAGTACGGTCGAGGAGCGCATCGACGGGTTGCGCCGGGGCGCCGATGACTACGTCACCAAGCCGTTCAGCCCAACCGAGTTGGTGTTGCGGGTGGAGGCCGTGCTGCACCGTACCCACGGCACAGCCGGCTCCGTCGCTTCGGCTTGCTTCGGAGGTGGCCGGCTGCGGCTGGACGAGCAGCGCCACGAGGCGGTGCTGGACGGTGATCGGCTGGATCTGACCCCCACCGAGTGGGGACTGCTGACCACGCTGGCCGCCGCCCCGGGCCGGGTGTACTCCCGGTACGAGCTGATCAACCGGGTCCGGGGGTACGAGTTTCCCGGGTACGAGCGCACCATCGACTCGCACGTGAAGAACCTGCGCCGCAAGCTCGGCCCGGACGCCGCCGGCGTGGTGGAGACCGTCCTGGGCGTTGGTTACCGGCTGGGCTGGACCCGTGACCGCTGAGCTGTCGCGGCCGAGCAGCCGGGGGCGGCGGCCCCTGTCCGGCCCGCTGGGCCGGCGGCTGCTGGCCGCGTTCGTGCTGGTCGCGCTCTCCTCGGTGGCGGTGCTCAGCATCGCCGCGCTGGTGGCCACCAACCGCGGGCTCGCCAGCGCCCAGCAGGCCGAGCGGCAGCAGGTCGCGCGAAGGGTGGCGGCGGCGGCCGGTGCCGCGTACGCCCGGGCCGGGAGCTGGACCGGCGCGGAGTTGGCGCAGGCCGCGGCGTTGGCCGACGGCGCGGGCGCCCGCCTGGTGGTGCTGCAACCCGACGGCGGCATGGTGTGGCCCGGCCGCGGCATGGGCCCCATGGACGGCATGCACACCAGCACCGGCACGGTCGTGGAGGCGCCGGTCACCGCCGGCGGGCAGCGGGTCGGCACCGTGCGGCTGGCCTTCACCGCTGCGGCGGCCAGCGGCCGCGGCGTGGCCTGGTCGTGGATCGGCGGTGCCGCGCTGGTCGCACTTGTCGCGGCGCTGCTGGTCAGCGCGTATGTGGTCGGCCGGCTGGCCCGGCCGTTGGTCGCGCTGGCCGCCGCCACCCGTCGCTTCGCGGCCGGTGATCACACCGCCCGGGCGGCGGTGTCCGCGCCGGGCGAGCTGGGCGAGGTGACGCGCGCCTTCGACACGATGGCCGAGGAGGTGGTACGCGCCGAGCGGGTCCGTCGGCAGTTGGCCGCCGACGTGGCCCACGAACTGCGCACCCCGCTGGCCGCCCTGCAGGCCGGCCTGGAGGAACTGCGGGATGGGCTGCGCCCGGCCGACCCGCAACGGCTTGCCGCCCTGCACGACCAGACCCTGCGTCTCGGCCGGGTCGTCGAGGACCTCGCCGACCTGTCCGCCGCCGAAGCCGCCGTGCTGTCCCTGCACCCCGTCGACACCGATCTGGCCGCCGTGGCCCGCGCCGCGCTCGCCGCCCAGCACCCGCGGCTGGATGCCGCCGGCTTGACCGTCATGCCCGATCTCGACCGGCCGGTCCCGGTCCGGGCCGATCCGGACCGGCTGCACCAGGCCGTCACGAACCTGCTGGCCAACGCCGCCCGCTACTGCCGCCCAGGCGACCGGGTCGACCTGTGGGCGCGCGTCGAGACCGGCGAGGCGCTGCTCACCGTGGCGGACACCGGTCCCGGCATCCCGGCAGAGGAACTTCCCCACGCTTTCGAACGGCTCTGGCGCGGCCGGGACGCCCGGCACATCGCCGGCAGCGGCATTGGGCTGGCTGTCGTCCGCGAGCTGATCACCGCGCATGGCGGTGCGGTCGCGCTGGAATCACCCCCGGGCGGCGGGCTCACCGTCACCATCCGCCTGCCGGCCCGGCATCCGGCCGCCGCTGGTTGACCCGGCGATGAGCACCGAGGCCGGCAAGGTGTGTCGGGAAGGCCCTGCGCCCCGGCGGACGGCGGTGCCGGCTTTCGGCCGGCACCGCCGCGGTCGTGGGGTTGGGGTCAGGTCCAGCGGGTGAACGCGGCCAGGTGTCGCTCGGAGGCGGCGAGCAGGTTGGTGTAGACCTGCGTGACATCCGGGGCGGACAGGCCGGTCAGCGCGGCCTTCAGGTCGGCGATGTCGGTCTGCTCGACCTTCTTGCCGACTCCGAGGGCGGCCGTCTGGCTGGCGTTTCCTTCAGCGAGCAGCTTGTCGTACGTGGCCTGCACGGCCGGGTCGCTGAACTTCCCGTCGGTCGTGCCCGCGGTCGGGTCGGCCACGCCGTAGCGCTGCAGCAGGGTCCGCACCGTGGTCAGGTGTTGGGCCTCGGAGTTGGCGATGTGGTCGAAGACCGCCAGGTCGTACGTGGTGCCGAGGGCCCCGTACAGGTCGTGTGCCAGCTTCTCCTCCTGCGCCATCGCGGCCAGGGTGCTCTTCTGCGCGTCGGTGAGCGTGCCCTGCTGGGCGGTGACCGACAACGCGGCGCACCTGCCGCCCCGGGCCATCGCGCCCGAGCCCATCGGGCCGGTGGCGCCGTCGCGGGTGCCATAGCCCATGCCACCGCCCCAGCCTGGACCCGGCGTGGCAGTGGCTGCCGGCCGGTCGAAGGGCCCGGCGCCGGCCAGCGCCGGCGCGGCGATCGCCACCCCACCAAGGCCCAGCGCGCCCGCTGCTACCAGGATCACCGTCCGGCGGGTCGTTGTTCTCATCTCGTCCTCCTTCATCGGTGCCGACACCACCACCGTGGCGCCGCGGGGTGCGGCTGCCGTGGAGACGGTGTGGAGGCGACATGGAGAACGCCAGCGCCGGGGCGGTGAACGGCGAGTGCCCCTGCACATCGAGCCAGGGATGGAAGTGGTCGCTCATCTCGACGAAGTCGAAACCGGCCTCCTCGGCCCGCATGGCCTGGCGGAGCAGTTTCCTCGGGCCTGAACCCCCTCGCCGGACAGCTTGTACCCGAACTGCATGTTTCATCCCGCTCTGGAGGGCTACCTACTCCTTGTCAGGGAATGCGCAACCCGGACGGCGATATCGGAAAGCCGCCCATTTCGTCCGACCGGTCGCCGGGAGGGGAAATCCTCCGTCGCCGCCCTGGCGGTGCCTGGCGTGCGGACCGACGGGCGAACAGCGGCGGGACGACGACGAACGAGGGAGCAACCATGGATCGACCCCCCAGCCCCGTACGACCCCCCGGTGAGTCGACGAGCCTCTGGCACCAGGGCCTGTCGCTCGGGTCGAAGGCGTTGCAGGACACCGCGCCGCTAAAGGGGTTCGACGCGTACGTCGTCGGGTTCCACCCGGCCAAGGACGACCCGTCCATGCAGATGGAGGCGCACCACTACTGTCGGCAGGTCAACGACGACTTCCTGCAGTGCGTGCTTTTCGACGGCAACACCGCCGAGGCGAACCTCATCGGCATCGAGTACATCGTCTCCGGACGCCTGCACGACACCCTGCCCGAGGCGGAACGCCGCTACTGGCACCCGCACAACTACGAGGTGCTCGGCGGGTCACTCATCGCGCCCGGGCTGCCGGAGCCAGCCGAGCGGGCGCTGATGGCCATGCTGATGAACAGTTACGGCAAGACCTGGCACACCTGGCACACCGGCCGCCTCGACGCCCGCCCCGGTGATGCGCTGCCGCTGGGCGACCCGATGCTGATGTGGTCCTTCAACCGGGACGGTCAGTGCGACCCCGCCCTGGAACAGCACCGCAACCAGGCGATGGGGGTGGACCGGACCGACAAACGGCACTCCCGCTCCGGGCTGCTCGACAGCGCCCGTCCGCAGGACGGAGTCGCCCTGCTCGACGGCGCCTTCCCGCAGAGCACACCGGTTCCCGGGGTGGTGGACCGGCGCACCGGGCGATAGCCGCGAGCGGACCGGCGGGACGCTCTTCCGAGCGCCCGGCGGGAGTGGCTACAAAGCTGGCCCGACGTCGGCCCCGAAGGCGCCGTAGTGAAGCACCGGGACAGCCGGTACGAGCCGGGGCGCCGCGGTTGGCGCAAGATCCGCGCCCACCACGCGGGGAAACTGATCGCACCGGCAAAGACAGGCCGTTGCTGGCCGCCCACATCCAGATGCCCTCGGCAGCGAGCACCAGACCGACGACCGCGTTGAGCCCGCGCAACCGCCGGTAGAGGTCCCGCCCCGCCCCCGCTTGGTGTCCAATGGGCGCCACGATAGGTACCTCACCCGGCCGGCTGCCGGGGTTTGGAACAGGTTCCACCACCCACTTCCGAGGGCACGTCGACTGGACGCCCAGCACTCGGTGAAAGCGCTGTTTCCTCGCGACGCAACTGTCGGATGCATTCGAACCCGTCGAGCCCCGGCGGGCAGCACCCGCTGCGGCACGGTCGCGGCGACGAGAATTACCATCGCGCCCCACAACGTGGGCGCGGTCAACAACAGCGACCGCACCCATGGCCGGTCCGACCCCACAACGGTCACGAGAACGCTGACCACGGCTTGGACCGGTACCAGGCGGCGAACGCGTACGGGTCGGAGCCTGCCCGCCCGGCCCGTTCGACACGGCCGGGGGTCCGATACGGGCGGCAGCTTTTGGACCGGCGGCCCCGGGCCAGCAACACCGCGCCCTGGGCGGGCGCTGCTACGTGCCGTACAGCAGATCCGCCGCGCAACGTTCGCCCGGAGTTTCGTCGGGCCACGTGCGCCGCCGCGATGAGCAGCGGCACCAGCACCTCACCAACTCGGCGGCAGGGTTATCAGGTACGGCGACCGATCTTTCCCCGGCCGTCCGCGCGGCGATTGGCTGGTCTTCGTTGTCGTAGCTGTCGTGATGCATCCGGCGGCAGGGGCGTTTGTGCTGGTGAGCCGGCGAAGGCGGTCGTAAGGCACGGAGAGCGGAGTACACCCGCCCGAGCCGGGGCGGGGTGGCGCCGCAACCGACACACTCTGCTAGTAAGGAGTCGTGCCGGAACTCGACTCTCCAGGGATGACGCGAAGCGACGCCGAACGGAACCGCCGGATCCTGCTGAACGCGGCCGCCGAGGCCCTCGCGGAGAATCCCGGAGCCTCGATAGCGCAGGTCGCGCGGACCGCCGGCCTCGCTCGCGCAACGGTCTACCGTCATTTCCGCACCCGACAGGACCTGCTGGAGGCGATGCGCGCCGAAGCGTTGGTCAGCGCCGCCGAGGCGATCGCCGGGTCGCGGCTCGACGAAGGGGATCCCCTCGACGCGCTCCGCCGCGCCGTGGATGCCCTAGCGTCGCACGGCGTACGCTTCCGGGCCCTGCTCGTCGAGGGCGCCGAGCTGGATCCCACCTTTTTGCAGGGGCGTGCCGAGGTGCTCGCCCCCCTGCACGAGGTGGTCCGGCGGGGACAGAAGGCGGGGTTGATCCGCCCCGAACTGCCGGCCCAGTGGGTGGTTACGGCGATGGCCGCGCTGCTGGCCGCGGGCGTCCGCACGCTGGCCAGCGGTACCGATCACCGCACCGTGGCCAATCTGATCTTCGAGACCCTCACCGACGGCGTCGGCACCCACCCCTGAGGGGTGCAAGGAGGGCCTTCGTTATCGCTTCCGGTAGCGCAGGGGGCCACTGTCAACAGCGTCGGGCCGGTGCGCGCTGCCTCCCGTAGGGTGCGGCCGACCGGATACGCGGGCGACGGCCCAGATATGAAGAGGGCCGCTGGTGGGACCGGGTCAAACTCCGGCCAGAGGATAGTTGCTCGCACTGGCCGTCGATCGGTGCTCGGCCACCGGATCCCGGCGGGGTAGGCCAACACCTGTACCGTCTGCGCGGCTCCGGTAAGCGTCATGTCCTGCCACCCGTCGATCTGCTTGAGCGCCTGGAGGACGCCATCGCGGCGTACTCCGGGTCCGTGATCCGCTCGAGTGACACCCGCCCGCGCGCTGTGCCGGTACGCCAGGGTTGTCGCCGCCACCTTTGGCCCGGCGGGCGGGGAGCGGCGTGTCGCGCCTTCGTGCAGGTAGGCGCCCCGGCCGAGTGGCCGTTGCCGCCGTCGCCGTCGTGGCGGTGGTGAGCGCGGTCGGTGCGGCCGTTCAGATCTTGCGAATCGGGCTTGGCGGGTCGGAAGCCGCCTGTTCGGAGGTCCAAACCGGGGGAGATGATCTTCTCTCCAGAAAACTAGACTCCTGTGTCTCACTTAGGCTACGGTTGCCGCCGGCAGTCACCTCCCCGACCACTGCCTGGAGGAAGGAAAAAGTGACTTTCGAACGCGGTATCCCAAACGTCCCGCAGGCCCGTACCCGAATCGTTCTGCAGCATCAGCCGCAGCCGGCGCAGGACGTGGAACCCCAGGTTGACGTCCTGGTCGTCGGCGCCGGTCCGACCGGTCTGACCGCGGCGTCCGAAGCGATCCGACACGGCCTGACTGTCCGGATCATCGAAAGCAAGTCCTACCGCTCCACCTTCTCGAAGGCTCTTGTGGCCCATGCCCGGACGCTCGAGGTGTTCGAGACGATGGGAATCGCCGACGAGATCCTCGCCGAAGGCACCAGGTTCGCGGCCCTGAACACCCACGCCGGGCGCCGGCGCCGCGCCGTCCGCGTCAGCTTGCTCGATCAGCCCTGGGGCGACACCGCCTATCCGTTCTGGCTGTCCATCCCCCAGTACGCGACGGAACGCATCCTTGAAGACCACCTCAACGCGCTCGGCGGCGAAGTCGAGTGGCAGACCACCCTCGATCGCCTCCAGGACCGTGCCGACCACGTCGAAGCGACGCTGACCCGCGCGGACCGCGAAGACGAGGTGGTACGCGCTCGCTGGGTGGTCGGTGCCGATGGCGGACGCAGCCGGGTACGCGAGCAGGTCGGCCTGCGGCTGGACCGCTCGGACGCGGGTGCCACGTTCGTCCTCGCGGACGTCAAGACCAGCGCGAACCTGACCGAGGACGAGGGACACGTCTTTCTCCACCCGGCGGGACTGCTGCTGATCGTGCCGATGCCGGAGCCCCGCCGCTGGCGGATCATCGCCCACGTACCGACTCCCCCGGCGGACGCGCCGCTCACCATCGACGCCGCCTTCCTGGATGAGCTGATCCGGGAACGCTCGGGGATCGAGTTCGGCAGCCACGACGTCGTGTGGGAGTCGCAGTTCAACTTGAGCCACGGCGTTGCCGATCACTACCGCCGTCGGCGGGTGTTCCTCGCCGGCGACGCGGCGCACGTCCACAGCCCCGTCGGCGGGCAGGGCCTCAACACCGGGGTGCAGGACGCGCACAACCTGCTCTGGAAGCTAGGCCTCGCCCGACGGATGGACGCCGAGGCCGCTGAGCGGCTGCTCGACAGCTACGAGGCGGAGCGCCGTCCGATCGGCCACGCGATGGTCCGGGGCACCGCCCAGGTCACCCGAATCCTGACGACCCGAGGGAGTCTGATCCGAACGGTGGTGGGTGCGATGGCGCCAGCGGTCATCCGACGCTCCGCCGTCCAAGCCCGACTCGGCCGCAACGTCGGCATGCTCGACATCGCATACCCCGACAGCCCGATCGTGCCCGCCGCGGCGGTCCCAGCCGGCGCCGGCCGGCGCATGCCGAACCCGGAACTGCGGGCCTGCGGCCGGCTCTATGAGCGACTGGACCGCACCGGCCACACCTGGGTGGTACGAGGAGCCGCCGGCGAAACGACCCCGGACCCGAACCATCCCCGATGGAACGGCCTGCCGCTGGTTCACGTCACGGACGACGCACTGCTCCATCACGTGGACGGTGTGGCGCAAGTAGCGCTCGTCCGCCCCGACCGCTACATCGCCGCAGCCGGGGACACCCCGGAGGGCGTCTGGTCCCAGGTGGACGGCCGGCTGATCCCCGCTCCGGACGTCGCGGCCGGTACGCCAGCCACGAGCGACTGACCGGCACCATTCTCGTCCACACCCATCCACTGGCTTGGCCCTGGCAGAACTCTGACAGCGGCGTGCCCGCGCGTCTGCTACGGCGCCGCCTCGACGCCCTCGAACGCTAGATCGAGCAGGAGTGCCACGTGCGGCGCGACGTCCGCCGCTCGACCCTCGGCCCAGTCACGCATGGCGGCCTCGAAGGTCCGCGCGATGTGCGCGGTGATCAGCGCCGCAGGGATGTCGGTGCGAAGGGCTCCGGCTGCCGCGCCCTCCTCGATCATTCGGTCCACCACCTCGAGGACGGGCGGGCGGGCTCCCTGGCCCAGCAGGGCGGCATGCCGGATGGGAAGGGTGTAGACGAATCTGGCGAGCTGCTCGTTGGTCACCATCCGGGCCGCGGCGCCGATCAGGAGCTCCCGGATCCGAGGCAGCGCTTCGGCGGCTGGTCCCGGCGGCGCGGCCACGGGCTCCCGGCCGAGCAGCCGGGCGAACAGTTCGGCGAGGATCTCTTCGCGCTCGGAGAAGTGCTTGTAGAAGGTGGCGCGGGAGATGCCGGCCGCCTTGGCGATGTCCTCCACCCGTACGCCGACGTAGCCGCGTTCGACGAACAGCCGCAGCGCGGTGTCCAGCAGCTGGTCGCGGGCCCGTTCGCGCAGGTCGGCACCGACAGGGCCGAAGCCGGGCGGGCGTACGGCCATCTGATCCTCCAAGCCAGTCGCGCGGTCCGGAGCACGCCTTGACGGTCAACTGACCACGAATCTACGCCAGCCAAGTCCCTGTTCCGCCGTCGCCCCTTGGCGGGACTACTACTCGAACACGCGCGTATCGTTTGTTTAGACACGTGTCTTGTTTCGGACATCCCTTTCCCGGGGAGTGCGGCGTCTGCCGCACCCCCGTCCCGTTCAGGAGGTTCAGCCTTGCTTGCTGCTCTCGGTAGGTTTTCGGTACGACACCGCTGGCTGGTGGTGGTCACCTGGGCTGTGGTGCTGGCCGGCGCGCTAGCAGGCGGCCACCAGTACGGCGGATCGTTCACGAACGACCTGACGCTTTCGAACACCGACTCGCAGGCGGCGTACGACACGCTGCGGGAGCGGTTCCCCGACATGTCGGGCGACGGCATGCAGGTGGTCATCCACAGCGACGGCGGGGTGACCTCGCCCGAGGTCCAGCGCGCGGTCGACGGCGCGCTGGCGGACGTACGCGCCGACTCCGACGTCGCCGCCGCGCAGTCCCCGTACGGGCCCGGCCAGCGCCTGGTCTCCGACGACGGCCGGACCGCCATCGCCACGGTGCAGTTCACCGAACGCGCCAAGGACATCCCGGAGGGCGCGGTCGAGCAGGCGCAGGCATCGTTCGACCCGCTGCGCGACCAGGGCCTGGAGGTCGAGTACGGCGGCCCGGCCGTCCAGACGGAGTCCGGCCCCTCGGGTAGCGAGGTGTACGGGCTGATTGCCGCGGTCGTCGTCCTGCTGGTCGCGTTCGGGTCGCTGTTCGCCATGGTGGTGCCGATCGTCACGGCCCTGATGGCGCTGGGCCTCGGCCTGGCGGTGATCGAACTGCTCACCAACTGGGTGACGATCGGCACCTCCGGTCCGGTGGTCGCCGCCATGATCGGGCTCGGGGTCGGCATCGACTACGCGCTGCTCGTGGTCACCCGCCACCGAGAAGGACTTGCGCAGGGTCAGGACCCGGCCGAGTCGATCGAGCGGGCGATGAAGACGGCCGGGCGGGCAGTCCTCGTCGCCGGCGCCACCGTCATCGTCGCGATCCTCAGTCTCTACCTGATCGGCATCCCGTTCGTCTCCGCGCTCGGTCTGGCCAGCGCCGTCACCGTCGCGGCCACGCTGCTCGCCGCGGTGACCCTGCTGCCCGCCCTGCTCGGGATCTTCGGCCGCAAGCTGGACCGGCTGCGGGTCCGGCGCATCCGCTTCGACCACGGCAGCGACCGGGAGAGCGGCTGGCACCGCTGGGCCCGCGGAGTGCAACGCCGGCGCTGGCTCGCGGTACCGCTGGCCGCCGCGCTCCTCGTCGTACTCGCCCTTCCGCTGGCCTCGCTGCGGCTCGGCACCGGCGACGGTGGCTCCCAGCCGGCGGAGTCCACCCAGCGCAAGGCGTACGAGCTGGTGGCCGAGGACTTTGGTCCCGGTATGACGGGCCCGCTGCTGGTGACCGTCGACTACCCCTCCGGCACCTCCCCGCAGCAGGTCCAGCAGGCCAGCGCCGAACTGCGCGCCGACCTGATGGCGACCGACGGGGTGACGCAGGTGTCCCCGCCGCGCATCGACCCGGAGGGCCGGACCGCGGTGCTGACCGTGGTACCGACCGGCTCGCCCGACGACGAGTCCACCGAACACCTGGTGCACCAACTACGCAGCGACGTGCTGCCCGGGGCCGCCGACGGCGCCGAAGCCCACGTGGGCGGCGCGACGGCCACCAGCATCGACCTGGCCGACAAACTCGACGAGCGGATGCTCTGGTTCATGCTGCTCGTGGTCGGCCTGGCCTTCCTGGTCCTCCTGGTCGAGTTCCGCTCCCTGCTGGTCCCGCTCGTCGCGGTCGTGATGAACCTGCTCGCCGTCGGCGCCGCGTACGGCCCGGTGGTGGCGGTCTTCCAGTGGGGCTGGTGGCCCGCCGGACTCATCGGCTCCCAACCCGGCCCGGTCGAGTCGTTTGCCCCGGTGATGCTCTTCGCCGTCCTCTTCGGCCTCTCCACCGACTACGCGGTGTTCCTGCTCAGCCGAGTGCACGAGGAGTACAAGCGGACCGGTGACGCACGGCGTTCCATCGTCACCGGCATGGGCGCCACCTCGCGCGTGATCATGGCGGCGGCGTCGGTGATGGTGGTGGTCTTCGCCAGCTTCGTCCTCAACGACCAGCGCACCGTCAACCTGTTCGGGTTCGGGCTGGCGACCGCGATCGCGATGTACGCGCTCGTCGCCATGCTCGTACTGACCCCGGCGCTGCTCGCCATCCTCGGCCGGGCCGCCTGGTGGATGCCGGGCCGGAAGCGTCGGCGATCCGCCGGCGCGCAGGCGGGGTCGCCGGCGGAGCTGGCAGAAACGCGGGGTGAAGCCGATCCTCGGGCACTGCGGGAGGCCGCCAACGGGTCGGGTTCCGCTGCCTGATCCTTCCCGCAACCCCTGTTGGGGCCCGGCCGCGTCGCGGCCGGGCCCCAACAGGTCATCTGGGCACGGGCACCTGTTCCGGGTGGACGGCGAGTTGCGACCAGACCGACTCGACTGAGTCACCGGACCCGGCGACGTACCGGTCGGGCCGGACCAGGACCACCGGCGGCAGCGGCCCCGAGCCGTCAACGAGCGACCCGTCGCCAAGAAACACCACCGGGAGACCGCCCCACGTCGGGGCGGAAGGATGGGGAAATGCCTCGCCGTGCTTCTGCCGCACGACCCACGTGTAGTGGCCGGGGTCCAGCTCTTGATACAGCCGTCCGCCGGTGCGCAGTTCAGGGTTGGGCATGCGACGACCGGCGCGCGCCGAGGCGATGGCCGGATTGGCCAGCGGGCTAACCGGATAGGCGATTTCGAGCATTCCGACCGCCCGTCCGAGCCGCGCCTGCACGGCGGGATGGGAGAGGATCCGGGGGGCGACGGGACCGAGCAGCGCTCGGAGGAGGCCGCTGCGGGCGGTCAGTGCCCCGGTCGCCCGCGCGGTACCCCGAACCATGGCCCGGGCGACCGGACGCCGTTCTGCCTCATAGCTGTCGAGGAGTTCCTCCGTCCGGAGGACTTCCCGGCGCCGCGCGACTCCGAGTTTCCAAAGAAGGTTGTGGGCGTCCTGGACGCCGGTGTTCAGGCCCTGGCCTCCAACCGGACTGTGCACGTGCGCGGCATCGCCGGCGAGGAGCACCCGTCCCCGCCGATAGTGGTCGGCGATGCCGTGACGCAGGTTGAACTGCGACTGCCAGACGACGTCGTGGCTGCCGAACTCGATCCCCGATCGCCGTCTGATCAGCGCGTCGAGGAAGGCGGCGTCAATGGTGATCGGCGTATCCGACGGCGGTGTCGGTACGTGCGCGATGATGCGCCACCGGCGCGGCTCGGGCATCGGAACGATGAGCAGCAGGCCCTCCGGACCAAGAAAAACATGACCTTCGTCTTCGATCACGTCTGCGGTGGTCTTGACGTCGGCCAGGACGAATGTGGCTTTTGCATCTGCCCGGTCGAGGTGGAGGCCGACCTGCTCGCGCACCCGGCTGCGGCCGCCGTCACAGCCAACCACCCACCGCGAGCGCACCACGTCCTCGCCGTCGTCGGCCCGCTTCAGTCGCGCTTCGACGTGATCCCCTTCCTCATGGAGTTCATCGAGCGAGACCTGCCACTCCACCTCCCCGCCCAGCCGGTTGAGGTGCTCTTCGAGAATCCGCTCTGTGGCGTACTGCGGGATGGACAGCCAGTACGGATAGGCGGTGTCACCCCAGGGCAGCTCCATCAGATCGACGCGCACCGTGCGAGGACGACGACCGGCATGGATGTTCAACGCGGCGAATGGTTGCCCTTCGGCCACGGTGGCCTCGGCAACCCCCATGGTCTCGAACACCTCGAGCGTGCGGGCATGGACGACGAGCGCCTTGGAGAAGGTCGAGCGGTACGCCTTACGGTCGACGATCCGGACGCTCAGCCCGTGCCGAATGGCCTCGCAGGCCGCTGTCAGACCGGTGGGGCCGGCGCCGACCACCAGCACGTCGACGTCAACGGCACCTACCCTCTCCTCCGCCCCGGACGGCTCGCCATCGGGGTTGACAGCCACGGGCGTCCGGTGTTCCGGTGCGAACGACAACGCGACCCTCCCAGGTGTCAACAACAGGTGCCACGGCGTGGTGGACCCAGCCCGACGTCCGTCGTCAAGGGTCGTACCCTGGCCAAACGCAGACGTAGCGAGAAATCAGCGTCCGGGTTTGGCAGCTGAGATCTTGTTGGCGCAAGCGCATTTCCCAGGGCCAGGGAGGCAAAACGCAGGGCTCGGAGACTTTCCCTGGGACTCAGGCGCACGGACTGAAATGGGACCTCACCACCGCCCCACCGATCGACCGCCATGGGCCGGGCTGGGACGGAACCGCAGCGGTCCGGGGCGTGCTGCGATACCGCTGGGAGAACGCCGACGACAAGGTCCGACCCCGGCGCCGCGCCTACCCGCCGAGTGCGGGCTCCGGCGACGAGCGGCGACGCCGACATGGTCACCACCCACTCCGGCGGCAGGTCGGACCGGATCAGCCCCGCCTCCTCCTCACGCCGCGGCACCGGGCCGCTTAGGCTCCGCGTCGCTGCAGGACTTCCGGCGGGGGGGTTGGGGGGCACGTGTCCCTAATGCGCAGGTCCTGCTCCCGCCAGGGACAACCCCCGCCGCCGATGCCGCTCATCCCTGCGGCTACGGGTTCGGGGACGGCAGCTCACCGGTCAGGTACCGCTGCACGGTCGCTCCGACGGTGCGGATCACGATGTCGGCCGCTGCCGCAGCCAGCGGCTCCAGCTCGACCAGGTAGCGAGTGAACGCAAGGCCGGCCAACTGCGAGGCGACGAACGCCGCCCGTAGGGGCGCCTCGCCCGGATCGAGATCGCATTTGCTCATCACCGCGTCGACCACGTCGGGAAAGATGACCTCCCGGACCAGCCGTGCGATGTGGTCGGCCGTCGCCGCCGTACGCAACAACGCGCTGGCGTTGGCGCCCGCGTCGCCCTCCCACAGTCGGAGGAATTCGGCAACGATCCGCTCCCCCAGCGTGTCGACGCCACCAGCAAGCAATTGTGCGAGGATCCGGTCCGGATCGACCGCGCTGCGCAGGACGGTGAGGAAAAGCTGGTCCTTGGTGCCGAAGTAGTGGTGCACCAGCGCAGGGTCCACGGCGGCGATCGAAGCAATCTGCCGCATCGTGACCCCACCGAAGCCCCGCGCCGCGAAGGCATCCCGCGCGGCGGCGAGAATTTTCTCGCGCGCGCCCGACCCAGCCGGGCGCCTGCCGGTTCGTGCCATCGGTCCTCCCACCGTTCACCGGCCTCGCGTGCCCACAGGCCGGTCTCGTGCTGTCAGAACGTGCCCCCGGGCCCGTGTGATTGCACAGCAGCGCGCGCGACGCCCCCTTGACCACCCCCAGAAGCTAGACAGTCATGTCGCAGTTCGTCTAGAGTCGGGCCGGCGGCCCCACCGGTCCGCCGCTCGCGGCAACGTCTTCGTCGCCGACGACGGGTACCGCTTCGCCGCAATAACGTCGCGGCGACATGGCTGCTCCCTGCTCGTTGGCCGGAAGGGTTGGAGCCTCATGTTCGACACCATTGCCGACCTGCCGATACACCCGTTGGTCGTGCACGCCACGGTGATCGTCGTGCCGGCCGCCGCGCTGGTCGTCGGACTTGCCGGGGTGTGGCCCACGTTCCGCGCCCGAACCGCTCCGCTCGCACTCGCGTTGAGCGCGCTGGCGTTGGTCCTGGTACCGGTGACCGTACAGTCGGGCGACGCCCTGCGCGGGCGTCTCCCCGCGAACGAACTGATCGACCGCCACCGCGATTTCGGCACTGGCCTGCTGCCCTGGGTGATTGCGCTTGTGTTCGCAGCCGCGGCGACCGGCTGGCTGCACCGCTGGGAGACGGCTCGGGCCGGCCCGGCCGGGCCGGACGGCGGGTCGCACAGTTCGGGCGTTCCCGCACCCGCACCGCGGCTGGCAGCCGTCGTGGTGGCCATCTTGGCCGTGATCACCGCCGCAGGCGTTCTCGCATCGGTTGTCCGCATCGGCCACAGTGGCGCGGAGGCCGCGTGGTCTGACGTGGCGACGACGACCGCGGGAAGCACCACCCCGAGCTGAGGAGGCAAAGATGACTTTGGGTGCTAAGGAGCAGCGACGGTGACCGCCGCAGAGGAGACAACCACCAGAGCGAGCACTCCAGGTATCCCATGGCGTCGGCTGTCATGGCACTTCCTGGAAATGGTGGTGGCCATGTTCATCGGGATGGCGGTGCTGGGCATGGCCGCACGACTCGCCCTCGCCCTGCTCGGCCAGGCTGACCTGCTGGATCGGGTTGAGGTGCGGGTCGTTGTCATGATGCTCAGCATGGGTACTGGCATGACGCTCTGGATGTACTACCGCCGCCACCAGTGGGCCGGCATCGTGGAGATGAACGCCGCGATGCTCCTACCGTTCGCGGTACTACTCGTGCCGTTCTGGGGCGGCGCGCTCCCTGAATCGGCGGTGATGATCGCGGGTCACATCCTGATGCTGCCCGCCATGGCCCTGGTACTGCTGCACCGCCGGGCCGAGTACGCGAACACCCACCGGAGTCACTCGAGGCGACGCTAGCAGGTCAGGACAGGGCCAGGAACAGTTTCTCAGTTCCTCTTTAGAGCTCCTAACGAAATGATGTTGGGCGTGTCCTCGGGACGTGAGGATCGTTCTGTCTGAACGTGAGGAGGGGTGAGCAGCCGCCGTGGATCGTCTCGGACGAACTCTGGGCCGAGGTCGCACCGCTGCTGCCGCCCCGTCCGCCCCGACGGCGACGGTTCCCGGGCCGCAAGCCTCTCGATGATCGCAAGGTGTTGTGCGGGATCTTGTTCGTGCTCTACACCGCGATCCCGTGGGAGTACCTGCCCCAAGAGCTTGGGTTCGGGTCGGGCATGACCTGCTGGCGCAGGTTGCGGGACTGGAATGACGCCGGCGTGTGGCAACGCCTGCATGAGGTGCTGCTCGGCAGACTCCGGGCCGCCGGGCAGTTGGACATGTCCCGGGCGGTGATCGACGGCTCCCACGTCCGGGCGCTCAAGGGTGGCCCAAAACCGGTCCGAGCCCGGTCGACCGCCGCAAGCCAGGCTCGAAACACCACGTCATCACCGACGCGGGCGGCATCCCCCTCGCCACGGCACTGACCGGCGGCAACCGCCACGACGTCACCCAGCTCATGCCCCTGGTCGACAAGGTCCCCCGCATCAAGGGCGTCCGCGGCCGGCCCCGGCAGCGACCCGACCGCATCTACGCCGATCGCGGCTACGACTACGACTGCTACCGACGCGACCTCAGGGCCAAAGGCATCACCCCGGTCATCGCCCGACGCGGCACCGGCCACGGCTCCGGGCTCGGCACCCGACGGTGGGTCGTCGAGCAGACCATCGCCCTACTGCACTGGTTCCGCCGCCTGCGCATCCGCTGGGAGATCCGCGACGACATCCACGAAGCGTTCCTCACCCTCGCCTGCGCCATCATCTGCTGGCGCCGACTCCAACACTCAAAGAGTTAGGAGCTCTTAGTCATCTCCGGCTACTCGACACGGCCACGCGCGACCGGGCGGTGCCGCATCTCGACGCGATGATCTTGTAGCCGGTCCGCGCGGCGGCCGCGAGGGCTTCCCCTTCAGGCGCCGCCCGCCGAGCGCTTGGCGGCGGGCAGATCGGCGCGCTACTGTCGGAGCGTCATACCCCCTGGGGTATCCACTCAAAGGAGTAGAGCTATGCGCGAGGTCGACATGGCAACCTTTTCCGCCGCCCACGCCGACGGGGCGACGGTGATCGACGTACGGGAACCCGTCGAGTACGTCGGCGGCCACGTCCCCGGCGCCCGGTGCATCCCCCTGGGCCACCTGCCCACCAGCATCAGGGACCTGCCCCGCCGCGGCACGGTGTATGTCATCTGCGCTAGCGGCAACCGCAGCCAGGTGGGCGCCGAGTTGCTCGAACGGGCCGGGATCGACGCCCGGTCGGTCGCCGGGGGCACGGCGGCGTGGGCCCGCGCGGGTCGCTCCCTGACCCAGGGCAGCCGGGCCTGAACCACTAGGCCAAGACATCAACCAAGAGGCCAGGAGGCCGAGTGCAACAGGGTGGCTTCTTCCGGACGCTGCTCGACGAGCAGATCCCCGTGGCCACAGCCGAGCGGCACTGATCGCCTCGGACGGGTTGCTGATCGACGTACGCGGCCCTGCCGGAATTGGAGGCCGGCCACGCGCCCCGGGCGCGGCACATAGACCGGGCGGCCGGTCGCCCGCAGCTCCGCGACCAGCGCACTGTCGCCGGCGTAAGCCAGCATCGCGACCAGCAGAGCTGCGGAAGACGCGGCGCGTCATGGGGGTGGCACTTCTCCAGCGAGCACCTTCGCGGCCAGCTCGACCCGCTCAGGGTGGAAATCGCCGCGCACGGGATGGCCAGGAACGTTAATGCAGCTCCGGCCGGGCGCGGCATCGCACACCGGGCACGGGGCGAACTGCCCGCCCTGCGGCTCTACCGCGACGCCTTGGGACGCGGCTGCCCTGGCCATCTTGAGGAGCGCCCCGAACAGCTCCTCGTCCCGGTACCGCGTCGCGGCGGCGGCCACCTCCCGCATTCCTTCCATGAACTGTACGGCAGCCTGCTCCCCGGTCATCTTGATGAGCGGCATACGGTCCGTCTCCCCGACCTCGTGTGTGCCAAACCTCGGCTACCGAACCGGGACCGCAAACCGGCAAGCAACACAACTACAAGCGAGAGCACCGCCAAAGCGAATGGCGCGGCGACGAACCAGCGGCGGCCCGTCGTCGCCCGGCCGAGCTGGTACCTCCCCTGGTCCCATGGAAGGCAACATATGTTTCTCGCGGGTGTCCCCCAATGAGTTCGGCAGCCGCAAAATCTGGCCGAGGAACCGGTGCGATTCCCAGAAGGCAAACCAGCGACCCGGGGTTCAGCTACATCACCGTCGTGCAGGTCGGGAACACCGTAACGGGGTCCGGCGTAGCATCGGCCGCCGACTGGGTGCGCAATCTCGCCGAAGGCGTGGGGGCCCGGCTCGGGTAACCGTCGACCATGGCGCCGAATCCTGCGTCAGGGCTGGGATCTCGCCGTCGCCCACGCGGTCCTCCCATCGGGTGTCTGCCCCCGGGCCTTTCGCCGTCCGGCTGCTCCGGTCGGCGGAGACCGGTTAACGTCAGATCGGCACCCTGCCGGTTAACCAACATCACTCGCCTGCGCGATGGGCGTGCCGCTCGGGCCACTCCCGGGCCGGCACGCCGGTGATCGAGCGAGGAGGCGCCATGGGCCCGTGGGGTGTCGGAATAGGTTGGACGTGGCTGTGGTGGCTGCTGCTGCTCGTCGGGGTGGCGGCCATGGTCGCCGGCCTTGCCTTGGCCGCGCGGTCGCCTTCCGGGGAAGCGACTGGCCGGGGCGCGACGGCACGGGAGATCCTCGACGTGCGGTTCGCCCGCGGTGAGATCGGCGAGGAGGAGTACCGGCAGCGACGGCGGGAGCCCGATGAGCACTGAACGTCGCGACGGACGCCGCCGCGGAATGACACGCCGGAAGGCGCTGCTGCTGGCTGGCGCGGGCGCTGTCAGCGCCGGAGTCGGGGCGGCGGGGCTGCTGCGCGGCTGGGGTTCCCCGACGTCGACCGTGAGTGGCTCCCCCGGCGCCGTTCCGACCGGCGACCGGTTCGTCGAGCCGACAGTGATCGCCAGCGAGGGCGGTCGGCTGCACGTCACGCTGAGCGCCGCCGCCGGTCGGGTGACGATCGCCGGTCGCTCAGTGCAGGCCATGTCGTACAACGGCTCGGTGCCCGGTCCGACCCTTCGCCTCAGGCCGGGCGACCGGGTGACGCTGGACTTGGTGAACCGCCTGGGCGCCTCGACGAACCTACACACGCACGGGCTGCACGTGTCGGCTGAGCGGAATGGCGACAATCCGTTCCTGCACATCAGGGACGGCGAAACGTTCCGCTACGAGTACGAGATCCCGCGCGACCACCCGGCCGGAACGTTCTGGTACCACCCGCACCTTCACGGGACGGTCGCTGACCAACTCTTCGCGGGCCTGATGGGGGCGATTGTCGTACAACGGGATGACTCGGTGCCGCTGCCGGCGCAGCGCGAGCGGGTCCTGGTCATCACCGACACCACCCTCAACGGCGACCGCATCGCGCAGGCCAACCAACGCGGCCGGATGCTCGGCCGGGAGGGCGAGCTAGTGCTCGTCAACGGCCGACTGAAGCCGACCATGACCGTCTCCCCCGGCGGCTACGAACACTGGCACATCATCAACGCCTGCACGTCGCGCTTCATGCGACTCCGGCTAGAGGGGGCTGAGCTGCTGCAGGTCGCCGGAGACACCGGTCGCCTTGCCACGCCGACCCAGGTCGACAACATCCTGCTCGCCACCGGCAACCGGGCGGAGCTGCTGGTACGGATACCAGGCCCTGGCCGGCACCAGCTGGTCGCCGAGCCGGTGGACCGGGGCGGCATGGGCATGGGCCTGGGGCGCGGCAACGCGGGCGGCGACACGCCCGCCACGCTGCTGCAGGTGGAGGCGGCGGGCGAGGCGGCGGCCACACCCCAGCTACCCGGCCGACTGGTCGAACCCGAGGACCTCCGGGCAGTCGCCGTGAACGGCCGGCGCACGCTGACCTTCGCCATGGAAATGGGCCGAGGCATGGGCGGCGGCATGAGTTTCACCATCGACGGCAAGGAGTTCGACCCCGACCGGGTCGACGCCGCCGTCCGCCTCGACACCGTCGAGGAGTGGACGGTCCGCAACACCAGCCCGATGAACCACCCGTTCCACCTGCACGTCTGGCCGGTGCAGCTGGTGGCCCGCGACGGCAGTCCGGTGGAGGGTAACCCCCAGTGGTACGACGTGGTCATCCTGCCGGCCCGGTCGAGCGTGACGGTGCGGGTGCGCTTCACCGACTTTCCGGGACGGACCGTCTACCACTGCCACATCCTCGACCACGAGGACCTCGGGATGATGGGAGTGGTCGAGGCGCTACGTTGACGAGGATCGTCTAGCCGTGGGCGATCAGCAACAATTCACGCTAGCGGTCGGCGAGGTGCTCGGGGGCGTCCGGCCAGACCGTCGACGCGTGTCACGGCAGCCCGGGTACTGGCCAGTACCAGCACGGCCGATTCATTGCCGATGGCGATGGCGAGCGACCAACGCAGAGTACCGACGGTCACCACCTTGGGCGAAATGGATTCTTTGCTTAATCTGCCTCGGTATGCCGAGCGGCCGGTCAGCGACTCATTGAGCCCATGTCGGATCCCGTAGGAGATCTACATGTAGGTTCGCCGCCCGGGTCATGGGCCACCGGTCTTCCCGACGATTTCCGTCCAGGCAGCGGCCGCTCCCCCGCGACCGACCCAGACGACCAGAATGGAGGCGCCGATCGCGGCGGCCAGTGACAGTGCCTCGCCGCCCGTACCAGGCAAGGCACTGTCAGTCGAGCCGAGGCGCAGCAGCCGCCGACCATCTTGTCCGCCGCACCCATTCACCGCACCGAAGATGGAGGCGCCGATTCTTTCCGTGGGCCGGAGCCGGTTTCCTCGTCCTTCCAGGCGCTACCTCGCTGCCACGGTTCCACCAGGAATGGCTACTTCTTCCATTCGAACCGGGTGAGCTAAATGCGCAGTGGCCTTTTGATGAACTTGATAGCCTTGAGGGCGGCCTTTGTTGAACTACGCTCCCGTAGGGGGCGTGCTCGCGTGGACAATGGGCACCGTGCATTTTACCTCCTTCCGTTCTCGCGCAGGTAGGCTTCGCCCGCTTCGACGGCTAGAGGGTGGTTTATGCCTGGACCAGGCCGGGAAGGCACCGAGATGGACCGGGTGGAAGAACGCATGACCGAGCAGCAGGCGGCCGACCAGGTGTGGGACGCGCTGATGAAACTTTCCGAGATCGCAGCCAGGTCCCGGCACCAGCAGCGGGAGCTGTACCCCCTCATTCGCCAGATCGTTGACGCGGTGGTGGCCCGAGGGGTGCGTGCACCGGGTACCGGCCTGTTCGTCCCGTGTCCGGTGTGTAATGCGATGGTGGGGCAGAGATGCATCACCATTCCCGGACACATCCTGCACGACAGCATCCACCCGGAGCGCGTCGAGCTGTGCAAGGAAACGATTGGCCGCTAGAGGTTAAGCGCCATCGGGTCGCGGAACGCCTGTCCAGGTTCCACTTGTCCTGGTACCAGCAGCGACATACGGAACGTCGGGCTGCTGGCGCATGTACGCCAGGTTGTCGCGCATGGCCTGCGCCGCCTCGCTGCCGTCGGTGTCGTAGGTTAGCGGTCGACCCCCACTCACCGAGGATCAGCAGCCTCTTGACCTCGGTCCGGCGTGCGTACTGCAGCGGCACCGCTTTGCGCTCGGTCGGGTGCGTTAGGTGCTGTCGCCCGTGTCATAGAGTTCGAATCCGATGGTCTCCACCCCGGCGTAGCTGGCCACAATTCCGACGTCGTCCCAGAAGGCCGCGCAATGGCACTTGGCGTAGTAGTCGGTAAAGATCGGCGTCAGCCGGACCTCGCTGCGGCGTGGGTGGCCGGCGAGCGGGTTGATCAGCGCCTGCCACTCGACCGGTAGGTGGCGGGGTCCGGGCGGCCCAGGTGCCCTGCTCAGGCTCGTGGTCCAGCCCAGATAGAACGGCGTGGTCCAGGCCGCCGGCCGCGAGCTGGAGCAGAGGTGGCCACATCGACCGGCCAGTCCTAGAAGCTGTACAGCAGGGTTGCGGTACGGGGACTTCGTTGAAGACGGCCCCGGTCCACCTCTTGAGCCCGGAGCCCGGCGTCGGGTACAGGCGAATCCCGTGGGATCGCCGTACTTCGCCTTCATGTTCTGGATGTCCGTCGCGCCTCAACGGTGCGGCATCGACGGTTACCGGCCGGGGGCGGTTCCGGCCCGGCGGACCCGCGGCCCTTTGAGCCGTCAACTACCGGCTGGGGTGTCGGCAGGACGGGATGCTCCTGGAGTCTACCCGTTCCGCAGAGGTTGGCGAGGTCGTGGCCGACCACGAGGACTGTCCCGCCTGGGCGCACCGCGTCTCGGCCGTGCGCCAGTACGACTGGGCCAACCACACCGCGGTGCCTCCCTCGCCGGCGGCCACGTCGAACGCCCTGGCCGGACGCAGGCCGGCCCACCTTCTCCACCACGAAGCGGTTCGGTTGGACGGTCCACACCAGCGAGGCGCTCGCGTACCGCTCGCCCCAGTTCCTGCTGTCCATGGCCGCGCTTCTGTCGACGCACGACCGAAGAACGTTCACGGCGTGGCCCTCATCCTCACCAGTTCCGTGGCTGCTAAGCGGCCGGTTCCGGGCCGAGTCCGTCACCCGCCTGCCGTGCGAGCAGCGGCCGGACTGCCCGACGGTAGACGGGCGAGGGGCGTCCGGACCTGCCGGACGCCCCTCGTGGTCGCGCTCAGTGGCGGGGCGAGGATCCGACCGCCGCCGTAGCGATCCGTTCACGCTGCGGCTCGGGCTTCCTCCGGCCACGCAGCACGGTCACCACCACGGCGATCGCGGCGGCAACGCCGACGCCGATCCAGAGCAGCGGGTTGGTGCGCAGCTGGTCGGGCAGCTGCTGGGCGAGGACGAAGACGCCCATCACCACGACGAACCAGCCGAAGGCCTTGCGCAGGGCGGCCTCCGGGATCTTCCCGGCGAGCCGGCCGCCGACGAAGCTGCCGATGATGGCGGCGACGGTGACCGCGGCGGCCAGGCCCCAGTTGATGTGCACGCTGGAGAGGTAGCCGGCCAGGCCGGCGAAGGACTTCATCGCGATGACCACCAGCGAGGTGCCGACCGCGACCGGCATCGGCAGGCCGCCGAGCAGAGCCAGGGCGGGCACCACCAGGAAGCCGCCGCCGGCGCCGACCAGGCCGGTGACGAGCCCGACGACGATGCCGTCGAGGATCACATGGAGCACGGGCAGTTCGTGCGGCACGGGCTTGCCCTCGGCGGAGCGACGGCCGCGGATCATGGCGACGGCGGTGGCCAGCATCATCAGCGCGAACCCAGTGAGCAGGAAGCCAGCCGGGATGAACTCGGCCAGCCGACCGCCGGCGTAGGCGCCGGTCATGCCGGCGAAGCCGAAGATCAGTCCGGTACGCCAGCGGACCCGTCCCGCCCGGGCGTGCGGGAGGACGCCGACGGCGCTGGTGGCGCCGACGACGAGCAGGGAGGTGGCGATGGCCTCCTTGGCCGGCAGGTCGGCCACGTAGACCAGCAGCGGTACGGCGAGGATCGAGCCGCCGCCGCCGAGCAGGCCGAGGCTGACGCCGATGAGGACGGCCAGTCCGATGGTCAGGGCCAGGGTCGCGGTCATGCCCGCCCCCCGGTGCTCTCGCGGAGCTGGCCGACGATGGTGTCCAGGTCGCAGCTGGCACCCCGGTTGTACGGCAGCTTGCCGAGCATCATGCCCATCGCGCAGGTGTTGGTCACGGCAGCGAAGGTCAGGCCGGCGCCGATGAACCCGGCGACCCACTTCAGACCCGGCACGAACACCGAACCGAGGATGCTGAGCAGGACGATGGAGCCCGCGACCAGGCGGACCTGGCGCTCCAGGTCCCAGCGCTGCTTGCCCTGCCGGATCGGCGCGTTGGCCGCCTGCCAGGCGAGCATGCCGCCATTGAGCACCTTGAGGTTCGGCAGTCCGACCCCGGCCAGGGACTGCTCCGCCTGGGCGGCGCGGGCACCGGAGCGGCAGATCAGCACCACGTCCTCGTCCAGGTGGTTGCGCAACTCCTCGCGGTGCTCCTTGAGCAGGTCCAGCGGCACGTTGTAGGCGCCCGGGATGTGGGAGGTCTCGAACTCAGCCGGGGTACGCACGTCGAGCAGACGGGGCGCCCGGCCGGCGTCGATCAGTTCGCGCAGGGTGGCGCCATCGAGCGTGGTGGTCTCGGAAGCAGTCATGTCTCCTCGTTCACAGGATGTCGGGGGCCGGCCGGCGCCCGGTGGCGCCGGCCGGTGGGGCGCTGATCGGTCAGGCGCCGCTGACCATCTCCAGACCGGCATCACCGGCCTGGTCGACCTTGTCGTCGATGACGACGACCTCGCGGCCGGCGTTGGCCAGCAGCGACGCCGCGGCGGTGGCGCGGTAGCCGGAGCCGCAGTGCACCCAGACGGCGCCGGCCGGTACGTCGGCCAGCCGCTTGGGCAGGTCCGGCAGCGGGATGTGCACCGCGCCCTTGATGTGGCTGGTGCGCCACTCGTTGGTCATCCGCACGTCGAGGACCACATCCGGGGCGGGCAGCCCGGCGGGCGTGTTGCCCGCGCGCCCGGCGGCCAGCGCCGGGAAGTCCGAGAGCCGCATCTTCCGCAGCTCCTCCGGCTTGGTCACCCACTTCTCCGGCTGACCGGTGGCCTGCGCGGTGGGCCGGTCAATGCCGATGCGAACCAGCTCGCGCTGGGCGTCGGCGACCTGCTCTGGCGTCTCGGCCAGCAGGGTGATCGGGACACCCCAGTCGATCAGCCAACCCAGCCAGGTCGACATCGGTCCGTCCAGCCCGAGGCTGACCGTGCCGGCGACGTGCGATGAGGCGTACGCCTTGCGGTGCCGCAGGTCGACGACCCACTGCCCGTCGGCGATCCGCTCGCGCAGTTCGGTGGCATCGGCCCGGGTGACCGGCGTCAGGTCGACCGGCGCGGGGCCGGCGAAGTTGGCCACGCCCATGTGGGCGTAGTACGCGGGGTATGCGTCAAGGCCGGCGAGGGTCTCGGTCACGAACTCGTCTGCGGCCAGCTTGAGGGCAGGGTTGGCCGTCTTCTCCCGGCCGATCGTCGATTCGGGTGCGTCGGACTGGCTGGCCGAGCAGAAGCTGCCGAACCCGTGGGTCGGCCACACCTCGGCGCCGTCGGGCAGCAGGTCGGCCAGCCGCTTGGCGGAGGCATGCTGGTGGTGGGCGAGTTCGTGCGCGTGCTCCTTGCCGAGCAGGTCTGTACGCCCGGTGGTGCCGAAGAGCAGCGAGCCGCCGGTGAAGACGCCTACCGGCCACCAACCGCCCTCGGTCGACTCGTCGAGGACGTACGACAGGTGGTGGAAGGTGTGACCCGGCGTCGCGATCACTCGCAGCCGCAGAGAGTCCGAGACCGGAACCTGGTCACCGTCGGATACCGGCATTCGGTCGAACCCGACCTCGTCGGCCGCGGCCACCAGGTAGTGCGCACCGGTCACCCGGGCAAGCTCGAGCCCGCCGGACACGTAGTCGTTGTGGATGTGCGTCTCGACCACATGCGTGATCCGTACGCCCTTCTCACCGGCGAGGTACAGGACCCGGTCGATGTCACGCTGCGGGTCGACCACGATCGCCACCGTGCCGTCCGAAGCCAGGTAGCTCCGGTCGCCGAGGGACGATGTCGCGATAACGGACACCTCAAGTGTCACTGGCCGTACTCCCTTCAAAGACTACATACCCGGGGGGGTATATAGGGGGCAGGGTCCTGCCCGGCTCATGTGAAGCGGTTACCGCCCGCGCCGCCGGTGGCGGCACGGGACAGGTGGCCCGATCAGGCGAGGGCCAGGAAGAGCTTCTCCAGCTCCTCCTCGGACATCTCCGGCACCTCGCCGCGCTCGCGCGCGGCCTCGCAGTACCGCACGCCCGAGGCGATGATCTTGTACCCGGCCCGGTCGATTGCCTTGGACACCGCCGCGAGTTGCGTCAGCGCCTCGCGGCAGTCCTGATCGTTTTCCATCATCTCGATGACCGCGTTCAGCTGTCCCCGCGCCCGCTTGAGCCGGGTCAACGCCTCACTGGTCATTTCAGGTCGGAGATTCATCGCGCCACCTCTCGCGTTCCACTATACCCCCGGGGGTAACGGTTGGCGAAGGGGATACCCCCCCGGGTATGGTTAACCTCGAAGGTCGCCGGAGGATTCCCGCCCCTCCGCGGTGCCCCCGGCGGTCGCCCTTCTCCTACCTGAGAGGTCCCATGACTACCGTCCGGCACCATCATGTGGTCATCGTCGGCGGCGGCACCGCCGGCATCAGCGTGGCCGCGCGGCTACATCGCCAGGGCGTCACCGACATCGCCCTGGTCGAGCCCTCCGAGCACCACTACTACCAGCCCCTATGGACCCTGGTGGGAAGCGGCCTCACCAAGGCGGGCGAAACCGTACGGCCGCAAGGAAAGCTCATCCCCAAGGGCGTGACCTGGATCCGGGACCGGGCAACCAGCGCCGACCCGGACAACCGCACCGTCACGCTCGGCAGCGGCGACACGCTGGCCTACGACCAGCTCGTCATGGCTCCCGGGCTGCAGCTCGACTTCGACGCCGTACCCGGCCTGGCCGAATCGGTCGGGCGCAACGGGGTGTCGAGCAACTACCGGTACGACCTCGCACCACGCACCTGGGAGTTCATCCAGAAGGTGCGAGGCGGCACGGCGATCTTCACCATGCCGGCCGGACCAATCAAGTGCGGCGGCGCGCCACAGAAGATCGCCTACCTGGCGGCCGACTGGTGGCGCCGGCAGGGCCTGCTGGACGGCATCCGGATCATCCTGGTGCTGCCCACGGCGACCATCTTCAGCCAGCCGGACTGGGCGAAAGTGCTCGTCCCGGTCGCCGCGGACTACGGCATCGAAGTGCGCTATGAGTCTCAGCTCGTCGAGGTCGACGGGGACAGCCGGCGGGCGGTCATCCACGACAACGCCTCCGGCACCAAGGAGACCATCGACTACAACCTGCTGCACGCCGTACCGCCGCAGAGCGCGCCGGACTGGCTCAAGGACAGCGCTCTCGCCGATCCCGCCAGCCCGTTCGGCTACCTGGCGGTCGACCAGTACACCCTCCAGAGCACCCGCTGGCCCGAGGTCTTCGCCCTCGGGGACGTGGCGAACCTGCCGACGTCCAAGACCGGAGCCGCCATCCGCAAGCAGGCGCCGGTCGTGGTGGCCAACATGCTCGCCGCGCCCGGGCGCAAGCCGCTGCCGGCCCGCTACGACGGCTACACCTCCTGCCCGCTGGTCACCGCCCACAACCGGATGCTGCTCGCCGAGTTCGACTACCAGCTCAAGCCGAAGCCCAGCTTCCCAGTCATCGACACCATGAAGCCGCGCTACGACATGTGGTTGCTCAAGCGCTACGGGCTTCCGGCCCTGTACTGGCACGGCATGCTACGGGGGCTGGTCTGACTGGCCCGAACGGTTTGCCGAATCACCCACGCCGATCGTTCGCGACCGGCACCATCTCACCTGAAGGAGAGCAGAGCATGAGCTACGCGATGACCACCCGGCTGACCGCCGGATTCACCCCGACCCTCGAGCGGGTCCGGGCCGCGCTGAAGGACCAGGGCTTCGGAGTGCTGACCGAGATCGACATGCGGTCAACGCTGCGCGAGAAGCTCGGGGTCGACATGGAGGAGTACGTCATCCTGGGCGCCTGCAACCCGCCCCTCGCGCACCGCGCCATGGAGGCCGACCGAAACATCGGCCTGCTCCTGCCGTGCAACGTCGTGGTCCGCGCCGACGGTCCGGACGCCACCCTGGTGCAGGCCCTCGATCCGCAGGTGATGGTGCAGCTCAGCGACGCAGCCGAACTGCGGGAGGTCGCCGACGAGGCGACCCGGCGGTTGCGCGCGGCACTGGACGCGCTCACGGGCTGAGAGGTGGCAGGGGAATTCGCGCCCGCACCCCTGGGCGGTCGCACCGACAGCGGCGGGCGGCCTGCCCGGCGGTCTTGGCCCGCACGTCGACCATGTCCAGGTCACCGGAACGAATCGCCCGCTTCAGCGCGCGGACCGGCAGCCCACCGGATCGAGAGCATCGACTCCGAACGCGGCGCACCGGCTGCGGACAGCCTGCAAGCTCGCAACCGGTCGGTGCGCTGTACGCGGTGTCCAGCAAGGCGCGGGCGCGCGGCCTGCGTCAGCGCAGCGAGATCCTCAACCCGGCAAACGCGCCGGAATCCGGCGGTCGCGGACCGGCTAAGCACCGATGCTGACACGAGTTCGTGTGCCTTGAGCGGCCACGGTACTCGAGCAGCCACTTGCCCTGGACCGCACCGCGAAGCGGTGGCCGAGCGATACCTGGCGCAGGGTCTCGCGGGAATGATCGACCGGTCCGGACGTTCGCAGTTCACCCCAACGCACTCCGGCGCCCGCCGAACGCAACGTGCTGCATCTGCGGCGAGGCGACCATGGGATCGGCGCATCCGCTGGCCGGCTCGGGCTGGCCGCGAGGTGTCACGCCGTGCTGTGGCGGGCCGCCGCGAGTAGGACGGCGAAACCAGCCAGGGCCAACAATGTGGCCGCCGTCGCGACGCCGACCACCATCCGACGGTCCGCCACGGCACGACCAGAACCCGCTGCCGCCACCATCAGTCGATAGCGCGGTCGCGCCCAAGCGAGCAGGACAACGCCAGTGAGCAGCCCAAGTCCCCCGGGGATGGCGAGCGCCGGTCCGCGGGACAGGCCGGTGTAGAGCAGCAGCGCGCCGACTCCCGCGAAGGCCAGGGCGGTGCGCTGCCAGGCGAGGTAGGTGCGTTCGCTCTGCAGGCCCACGTCGATGACTTCCGTTGGATGTGCGGGCTCGGGACGTCTCATTCTTGTCCTCGCACCACTTCCATCAGCACGAAGACCAGCGCCAGCACCATAACCACGGACAGCCCGATGCCAACCACCCGTGGAAGCACCGACCGGGGCAGCGGCCCGCCGAGCCGGATCGCCCGCTCGCGGCGCTCCCACCGCGCGTAGCTCGTCGCGGCGATGACGGTGGACATCACGATGAGTATGACCCCGAGCATCGGCCGGGCCCCCGCGAACGCGAAGTCCGGCACGATTTGAACGACCGCCACACCACCGGCCAGCAGCGCCAGCGACGTGCGGATCCAGGCGAGGAACGTACGCTCGTTCGCCAAGCTGAAGCGGTAGTCCGGCGTCTCCCCCACCTCGTGCAGCGGGGGACGATCCGGTCGCGGACGGAACAGCGTCATGGTGACCCACCCCTCCCGCGCCGGTCACTGATCGTGGTGGCCATGTGTGCTCCTCCCATGTAAATGCTGGCCGCTCCGTCCGGCTGTCGGGTGGACCTAGACCCGTACTCCCAAGCCAATCCAGGTAGGCGGCCGCAATTCGACTGCGGTTACCGTTGGCGCAGATGACGTTGACCGCCTCACCGCGACGAATCTCCGCGGCGCACGCCGGCACGTGTCCCAGCAGAACCACGCGTGCATGAGCCGCGTGCCCGATCATGTACTCGTGCGGCTCGCGGACGTCGATAACCACCGCAGCGTCGGAGCGCGCGTGGGAAAACGTCGCAAGGTCTACTTCAATCATCGCAGAACCGTCTCCTACATACCCCCCTGGGTATATGCGGCGATAGTAGCATGCCGCAATTCCATACCCCCCCGGTGTACATTTGGCGCCGGACATGGAGAGGGGCTTGAACATGCAGGTCGACGAAAATGCAGTCGGTGACGTGATCAAACGGCTTCGCCGCGCCGAGGGCCAGATTCGCGGCGTCATCGGCATGCTTGAAGACGGTCGAGACTGCGCCGACGTGGTGACCCAGCTCGCAGCGGTGTCGCGAGCACTGGACCGCGCCGGGTTCAAGATCATCGCTAGCGGGCTGCAGCAGTGCGTCAGCGGTGCCGCGGGCGAGGACCAGAAGGCCAATCTCGAACAGATGGAGAAGCTGTTCCTGTCTCTTGCGTAACCACCATCTGATGGGGGTGCACCCCGTCGAGGCGCGAGTCCCCCACAAGGTTGTCGGCTCCGCCTGATAACTGACCCCATGGTTCCGGGCCGCTGAATTCTGACCCCTTCCGGAAGCATCGGGAGGTGCTGGCCGTGGAGGACCGGGCGGAGATCCGCTGGTTGTACCGGGCCGAGGGTTGGCGATCACGGCCATCCCTCGTCGGCTGGAGGTCTCACGGAACACGGTGCGCAAGGCGCTTGGGAGCCATGAACCGCCCCGCTATCAGCGGGTCACTCGCGGTTCGATCGTGGATGCGGTCGAGCCGCAGATTCGGGCGCTGCTGGCTCGTCGCCAGCGCCGACCACGCCGGATCCAGTGCGTCTCCGACACGCCGCCCCTGCGGTGTGGTCGTCCGCGACTGGTCGGCGAAGTCGCCGAGGCGGATCCGGCGCCGTCGGCTTCCGCGTCAGGACCTGGTGTGACGCAACAGCGGCCTGCCCGAATATTCGGAGGAAGCTGTTGACCGAGCGCACTCACTGAGTATGCTCAGTGAATGAGCGAGGAGTCAAAGTCCGCGCCTACGGGGGTGCGGCAGCAGCGCAAGGAGCAGACCCGGCATGAGCTGCTGGCGGCCGCGCGGCGCGTCATCGAACGGCGCGGGCTCGCGGCGACGACCACCCGCGAGATCGCCGCCGAGGCCGGGGTGGCGGCCGGAACCTTCTTTGTCCATTTCGCGGACATGAACCTGCTCGTCGAGACGCTGCTCGACGAGCGCATCGGGCAGGCGCTGCAACTGGGCATGGACACCGTGCCAGCCAGCGCGGACCTGGTCGGACAGCTGGTCCATGTGGCCGGCTGCCTGTATGAGGGCTATGACGACGAGCCTGACCTGGCCCGGCAGTACTTGGCCGCGACCCTGTTCCGATCCGGTCCACACGGCCCGGCACAGCAGCGCATCCAACAGTTTCAGGACTGGGTCACCGAACGGATCACCGAGGGCGTCGGCGCCGAAGCCATCCCCGACATCGACCCAACTCTGGCCTTCACGGCGTACTTCGGGCTGTATTTCGCCTTCCTCGTGGCCGGCCTACGAGGCGAGTTGGAGCGACCGCAGCAATTGGCCCTGCTCGCAGCATCGCTGCATCGCCTATTCCGCATGGAGGATGGAGCATGAAGACACTCGTTGTCGGCGGTGGCATCGGTGGACTGACCGCCGCCATCGCGCTGGCGAGGACCGGCCACCAGGTCACACTGGCGGAGAAGATGGAGCAGTTTTCGCCAGTCGGCGCGGGCATCATCATGGCACCCAACGCCGCCAAGATCCTCGCCGAGCTCGGCGTCGACCTGTCCCGGCACGGCCACGCTCTACCCTCGCTCGACCTGGTCGGCGCCGGCGGGCAGCTGCTACAACGGCTGGAGACCCAGCGCCTGGCCGGGCAATACGGTCCGATGTGGGCACTGTCGCGGCCCGACCTGCACGCCGCCCTGCTGGAGCAGTTACCCGAACGGGTGCAGCTGATCCTTGGTAGCAGCGCCAACGGAATCCGGCAGGATTCCCGCGGGGTATCTGTCTGGTTCGGCGACGAACCGGATCCACACACCTTCGACGTGGTCGTCGGAGCGGACGGCCTGCACTCGACCGTCCGCAGGCTCAGCTTGGGACAGCAGCCGCTGCTCTACAGCGGTGCCACCTCTTGGCGCGGCCTCACTCGCAACCCCGGCTTCCTTCGGGCGGTGGAGGCCTGGGGCCCGGGCACCCGCATCGGCGTCGTCCCGCTGCGCGGCGGTCAGCTCTACTACTACCTGGTCAGGTCGGCGCCGCGCCGCGCGCCCGAACTCGACTGGCCGGACGGCTTCCGGGCCGCCTTCGCCGCGCATCACTCGGATCTGACCAGGCTGTTCGACATGCTGACCGATCGGCCGCCGCTACACCACGACCTGGAGGAACTGGCCGCGCCGGTGTGGGGCAGCGATCGGGTGTTCCTGCTCGGCGATGCCGCACATGCCATGACCCCCAACCAGGGGCAGGGCGCGGCCATGGCCATCGAGGACGCTTATGGCCTGATGAAGGCGCTGCGGCCGGGTATCGCCGGAGCCCTGCAGCGGTACACGACGTTGCGGCACGAGCGAGTGCGCGCGATACAGCTCACCTCCCGGCGCATTGGGAAGTTCTCGCACTGGACCAATCCGTTGGCCCGCACCGTGCGCAATACGTTCATGCGATCCCTGCCGCCGTCCCTGGTCGAGGCCCAGTACCACAAGCTGGTGCAGCCCGCGCTCGACCTGCTGGCAAAGGCGTAGGGGCCCGGAAGAGCACTCAGGTACCCGCGGCGGCGGACTGTTGCCGTCTTCTTCACGGGGTAGAGCCGCCCGCCGGGGCAGGTGAGCAGAGGCGCCCCTCGCACCGTCCCTCACGCCGCCGGTCCAGCATCTGCACTGCAACTCGCCTCAACCCCAAACTGTCAACGCCAGCTCATGACCAGCACTCCTGGTGCCGCCCCACATCTGTGCCCACACGGCCCGACCGGAGCGGGCGGGACCAGCGACGCCCGGAGCCGCATCTTTGAAGCGCGCTGAACTCTTGGTCGACCTCATTCAGCCATCTGCTACCGCAGACTCCTCAGATGATCATTCTCGCGCGACGCATACCGGTGCGACGGCGCCTCAACCGGTGAACACGGGCGGGCGAACGTATCCCGCCGCCACGCAACCTGATGTTGTGCCCGCCAGCGTCGCCGGGTCAATGAATCGCAGGTACTCATGGTCGCCGAGCAGTTCCAAGCGGCGGCGCAGCACCGGATTCTCGATGGACTGACTGCGGTGGCAGGCGATGGCGGCTGCTTGGAGCCGGCGACGCACGACAAGCGCCGCGTCCAGTTCGGCCGGGTCGCGTCCCATGAAGGTCGTGCCGAGTTCGGCATTCAGCTGCTCCGCGACCCACCTGGGCACCGCCCAGGCCAGCACCGGCAGGCCGGCCACGCCGGCAGCGGCTAGGGCGGCCTGGGTGGCGCGGTGGTGGTCAGGGTGGCGGGTAACCCCGCCGAGGTCGAAGACCATCAGGTGACTGGGGCGTTCCTCACCGATCAGCCGCAGGATGTGACCGGCCAGCTCATCGAGGGGCACCGCGCCGAGGTTGCCGTCCGGGTAGTCGTGCAGCTCGACCCGGGACACGCCGAGTGCGGCACTGGCACCGTGCATCTCCTGCGACCGGGTGACCGCGAACTCTCCAGGGCTGCCGTGCAGGGTGGAGGCTCCGCCGCGGGTGAAACAGAGCACGCTCGCCCGGGCGCCGTGGGTGATCAGCTCCTCCAACACGGCACCAAGGCCAGAGGATTCGTCGTCGGGGTGGGCGACCACGGCGAGCACCCCGGTGACCTGCCAAGGAAGCTTCGGCCAGGTGCCGGTAGTCGGAAGCGTCATGGCTATCACCTCTCCACCAACCACAATACCCCCTAGGGTATATGGTTCGCCCGGTCATCGCCGCGTTCGCCGTGCCGATCGGGGACATGCTGATCACCGAATCGACCACGGCGGGAAAGCTTGCCTCCCGGACCAGCCGTGCGATCTGGTCCGCGGTCGCCCACGGGCCACACCACACTGCGCAAAGCCCACGAACACCCTGAACCCGCCCATACCGCCGCGCGAACGTGCCGGTCCGCCCCGGGCGGCCGGACCCGCCCGTCTCTCCGTGAACGGCGACGTTCCCGGCTAAACGCTTGCGGTCCGCAGGGACCGGCACCGTACCCGCCATTCCCCGACGCCACCGTCTCCGACCAGTCGGACCGGCACGGCGGCGCGGTCGAGCAGGCTCGCCGCGATCGCGGCCCGGTGCCCGTTCGAGCAGATCACCCACACCGGTTCGGTACGGGGGAGTTCCTGCCGGCGCGCCGGGAGGTCGGCGACGAAGACGGTGTGGCTGCCGGGGATGGTGCCCCACTGCCACTCGAGTGGCTGACGGACGTCGAGCACCGCCGGCTGGTGGCCGCGGACGTACGCGTCGCAGAGATCGTCGGCGCTGACGAGGGGGTACGACGACACGTCACCGCCGTGCGAACGCCACCGCTCGACCCCACCCGGCAGGTACCCCTGCACGTTGCTCCAGCCGATCCGGATGAGCTGGGTCATCACCTCCCGCAACGACTCGGGTGCCGGCTCGGGCAGGATCAGCAGCATGGGGGCGTCGAACGGCAGCAGCCACCCGACGTAGCTCGCGAACCCGGAGTTCAGCTCGATGTTGATCGAGCCGGGAACGTGCGCGGCGGCGAATGCGGCCCGATCGCGGGCGTCGACCACCCACAGGCCCGCCCACAGGGCCTCGGTCACGTCGGCCGGGGTGACCTCGGGTGGTTGCGGGACCGTGCCGAGCGCGGGAGCCCCCGCCCTGTTGATCGTCCCCATGTGCGCGTAGTAGCTCGGGTAGGCCATGAGTTCCCCGGACAGCTCCTCGGCGAAGCTGGCGAAATCTGCGGCGAGCAGTAGCGGATTGCGCTGGCGCTCGGTACCGATGAGGCTGGTCGGCGAGGTGGACGGCATAGCCGCCACGCAGAAACTCCCCGCGCCGTGGGTGGGCAGCACCCGCACGTCGTCGGGAAGCGTGGCGAGTCGGGACAGGCTGGCGTACTGGTCCTGGGTCAGGCGGTCGGTGAAATCCGGGCCGAGCAGGTCCGTACGCCCGGCGCTGCCGAGTAGCAGGCTGCCCCCGCTGAACAGGGTCTGCGGCTCCGTTGTTCCTGCCTGGTAGGCGAGCCAGGCGAGGTGCTCCGGGGTGTGGCCCGGCGTGGCCGTGGCGACCAGCCGCAGATCGCCCACGGCGACCTCGTCGCCCTCGTCGACCGGCCGGTGCGGGAACTCGTAACCGCCTCGGGCGGGCAGCACCAGCTCCGCGCCGGTGGCGGCGCGCACCTCGTGCGCACCGGAGACGTAGTCGTTGTGCACGTGCGTCTCCAGCACCGCACGCACCCGTACCCCCAGCGTCTCGGCCGCGGCGAGGAACCGCCACGCGTCCCGCTGGGGATCGACCAGGACCGCCTCGTCGCCCGAGCGCAGCAGATAGCTGTTGTCCCCGAGCCCGGGCGTGGTGAAGACCTCGAAGTCCATGACACACCGCCTCACGTTTTTGGCCAGCAATCAATTGACTAATTGAAGACCCAAGAACTAGCGTCTGTCCATGGCGCTTGGCCCCGGACCGATGCTCGACGAGACCGCCGCACGGTTCGCCCTCCTCGGCGATCCGACGCGGCTGCATCTGGTGAGCCTGCTGTGCGAGCGCGGGGAAACATCCGTCGGCGAGCTGGCGGAGGCCGCCGGGATCTCGGTCGCCAACGCGTCCCAACACCTACGGAAACTGACCCTCGGCGGGGTCCTCGGCCGACGCAAGGTCGGCAACCAGGTCTTCTACCGGGTCGTCGAGAAGACGATCGAGCGGCTCTGCGAGATCGTCTGCGCCAGCGTGCAGCACCGGGCACGCCTACTGGAAACCACGACCACCGACTCCTAGCCGGGAGGGCGCAATGCCACACGAGCCCGCGCCGCCAATCATCGCCCGCTCGATCGGAACGGGGCCACCCAGCCCCGCGTGGGCGAAAGTCATCGACCAGACTAAATGCGTGGGCTGTCATGCCTGCACCACGGCATGCAAGTCGGAGAACGACGTGCCGCTCTCGGTGACCCGCACGTTCGTCAAGAACGTCGACGTCGGTGCATTCCCGCAGGCCCGGCGGGCGTTCCAGGTCACCCGCTGCAACCAATGCACCGACGCACCCTGCGTGGCCGCCTGCCCCACCAGCGCGATGTACGTCCGCGACGACGGCATCGTCGACTTCGACAAGAACGCCTGCATCGGCTGCAAGTTCTGCATGGCGGCCTGTCCCTACGATGCGATCTTCATCAACCCCGAGGACCACTGCGCGGAGAAGTGCAACTTCTGCGCACACCGCCTCGAAGTGGGACTGGAGCCGGCCTGCGTGGTCGTCTGCCCCACCCAAGCGATCATGGTCGGCGACCTGAACGACCCCGACTCCGCCGTGGCGCAGATCGTCAACCGCGAACCGGTGTCGGTCCGCCGGCCCGAAAAGGGCACCAGGCCGAAGCTGTTCTACAAGGGAGCCACGCAGGCCACGCTGGATCCCCTCGCCGCCGGCCGACCGGAGGGGGACACCTACGCCTGGGCCGAGCAACCGACGGGTCCGCACATCGTGCAGGGACCGACCACGGCCCAGTCCAGCAGCGCCGCCGCCATCATCTCGTACGACATCGCGCACCGCGCGCCCTGGGACTGGCGGGTCAGCGCCTACACCTGGACGAAGAGCATCGCGGCCGGGGCGTATCTGGTCCCCCTGCTCCTGGTGCTGCTGGGCAGGCTCGACGCCGCCAGCTCGCTCTGGGTCTGGATCGCTCCGGTCGTCGCCGCCACGTTTCTGGCCCTGACCGCAGCCCTACTGATCTGGGACCTCGAACACCCGGAACGGTTCTATCTGATCCTGACCCGGCCACAGTGGCGCTCCTGGCTGGCCCGCGGCGGGATCATCCTGGGCGGCTTCGCCGCCGTACTGGGGCTGCACCTGCTCGCCGCGATCATCGACGCCCCCGCCCTGCGGACCGGCGCGGCCGTCGCGGGACTGCCGCTGGCCCTGCTCACCGCGGTCTACACCGCGTACCTGTTCGCTCAGGCCAAGGCACGCGACCTGTGGCAGAGCCCGCTGCTCCCACCACACCTGGCGGTGCAGGCGTTCCTCGCCGGCGCGGCGGTGCTGCTCCCGATCCAGGCATGGCGGACCGATGGAGTGACCCACGCCCTGGGCTGGGTGCTCGGCGGCGCCACCCTGGCACACCTGCTGTTCGTGCTCGGCGAGGTCACGCTGCCGCATGTCACCGCCCACGCGAGGCTCGCCACGTACGCGATGACCGGCGGCCGGTACCGCTGGCCCTACCGGGCGAGCCTGGCCCTGGTGGCCCTCGCCCTGCTGGCCGCGGCCGGAGTCGTGTCGGTCGGCCTCGGCGGTGGGCTGGTCGCCGCGGCCGCGGTGGTCGCGCTCGCCGGCCTGGCCCTGCACGAACACGCCTACGTCCAGGCCGGCCAATCGGTCCCCCTCGCCTAGGAGACACCGCAATGACACGAGTTGACGACATCGCCGGCCGGGTCAGCGCGGCCCGGGCCGAGGCCGACGCCCGAGGCGAGACGTTCTACCCGGGGCCGAGCCGGGTCCACCTGGCCGCGTTCCCTCCGAAGGAGCGTTGGGACGACTGGGTGGAGCTGGAGTCCCGGGACTGGCCGAAGCGGACCGAGCGGCACTACCTGCTGGTGCCGACCACCTGCTTCAACTGCGAGTCCGCCTGCGGCCTGCTGGCTTACGTGGACCGGGACACCGCCCAGGTCCGCAAGTTCGAGGGCAACCCCGAGCATCCCGGATCGCGTGGGCGCAACTGCGCCAAGGGCCCGGCCACCATTAACCAGGTCACCGACCCCGACCGGATCCTGCAACCGCTCAAGCGGGTCGGCGCGCGCGGTGAGGGACGGTGGGCGCCGGTCAGCTGGGACGTTGCGCTCGACGACATCGCCTCCCGGATCCGCACCGCCGTCGTGGAGGACCGGCGCAACGAGATCATGTACCACGTCGGACGGCCCGGCGAGGACGGCTTCACCGAGCGGGTGCTGGCCAGCTGGGGCGTGGACGGGCACAACTCGCACACCAACGTCTGCTCCAGTGGCGCGCGGGCCGGATACCACTTCTGGACCGGCATCGACCGGCCCAGCCCGGACCACGCCAACGCCGACGTCATCCTGCTGGTCAGCTCCCACCTGGAGGCGGGACACTACTTCAACCCGCACGCGCAGCGGGTGATGGAGGCGAAGCAACGTGGTGCCAAGCTGATCGTCTTCGACACCCGGTTGTCCAACACCGCCACCCACGCGGACCACTGGCTCTCCCCGTACCCCGGTTCGGAGCCGGCCATCCTGCTGGCCGTCGCGTCGTACCTGCTGCGCAACGGGCTGCATGACCGGGAGTTCATGCGCCGCTGGTGGAACTGGGCCGAGTACCTGGCCGCCGAGCATCCCGAGCGGGCGCCCGTGTTCGAGGAGTTCGAGGAGGTGCTGCGCGAGCTCTACGCGCCGTACACGTTCGAGTTCGCCGCCGCCGAGTCCGGCGTCGACGCCGCGACCATCGAACGAGTGGCCGAGCTGGTCGGCGGCGCCGGTACCCGGCTGTCCACCCACACCTGGCGTTCGGCGAGCGCCGGCAACCTGCACGGATGGCAGGTCTCCCGCACCCTGTTCCTGCTCAACGCGATGCTGGGGGCAGTCGCGACGCCGGGCGGCACCCACCCGAACGCGTGGAACAAGTTCGTGCCGCGGCCCATCCACACCCCGCCGCACCCCGGCACCTGGAACGACCTGACCTGGCCGCTGGAGTACCCCCTCGCCCTCAACGAGCTGTCCTTCCTCCTCCCGCACTTCCTGAAGGAAGGCCGAGGGAAGCTCGACGTCTACTTCACCCGCGTCTACAACCCGGTCTGGACCAACCCGGACGGGCTGAGCTGGATGGAGGTTCTCACCGACGAGTCCATGGTCGGACTGCACGTCGCGCTCACGCCGACGTGGAGCGAGACGGCTTTCCTCGCCGACTACGTCCTGCCGATGGGGCTCGGCCCCGAACGGCACGACCTGCACTCCTACGAGCAGTACGACGGGCAGTGGATCGGCTTCCGCCAGCCGGTGCTGCGCGCCGCGCGGGAGCGGCTGGGCGAGCAGGTCGGCGACACCCGCGAGGTCAACCCAGGACAGGTGTGGGAGGAGAACGAGTTCTGGATCGAACTCTCCTGGCGCATCGATCCGGACGGCAGCCTGGGCATCCGGCAGTACCACGAGTCGAAGGAGCAGCCGGGTACGAAGCTGTCGGTCGACGAGTACTACGGCTGGATCTTCGAGAACTCGGTACCCGGCCTGCCGGAGAAGGCCGCCGCCGAAGGGCTGACCCCGCTGGCGTACATGCGCCGGTACGGCGCGTTCGAGGTGCGCAAGGGAATCGGCCCGATCTACGAGGAGCCCGTCCCCGACGACCAGCTCGTCGACGTCGGCGAGGACAACTTCGGCCGGGTCTACACCCGCGCCCCGGCGCCGACCTCCCCCAACATCGTGCCGATGGCCGCCCCGGAACCCGACGACCAGGGCCGCCGGCCGGTCGGCGTCCGCATCGACGGCGCGGTCCGCCGCGGCTTCCCCACCCCCAGCGGCAGGCTGGAGTTCTACTCCCGCACCCTCGCCGACTGGGGTTGGCGGGACCAGGCCGTCCCCCGGTACGAGCGCAGTCACGTGCACCCCGAGGCGATGGCACCCGACCAGCTCGTGCTGATCTCCACCTTCCGCCTCCCGACGCAGATCCACACCCGCGGCGGAAACGCCAAGTGGCTCGACGAGCTCGCGCACACCAACCCGCTCTGGATCCACCCGCGCGATGCCACCCGGATCGACGTCGGCAACGGAGACCTGGTGACCGTGGAGACGGAGATCGGCTGCTACGTGGTGAAGGCCTGGGTCACCGAGGGCATCCGGCCCGGGGTCGTGGCCTGCAGCCACCACATGGGCCGGTGGAAGCTCGCCGCGCAGGGTGAGAACAGCCAGCGGCAGATGATGGCGACCGTCGACCTGGCCCGGGACGACGGCCGGTGGCGGATGACGCGGCTGGCCGGGGTGTCGCCGTATCAGTCCAGTGATCCGGACACCGCCCGGATCTGGTGGAGCGACGTCGGCGTGCACCAGAATCTCACCTTCCCGGTGCACCCGGACCCGATCTCCGGGCAGCACTGCTGGCATCAGGCGGTACGGGTGCGCAAGGCCACGCCCGCCGAGGCGTACGGGGACATCGTCGTGGACACTGCCAAGGCCCACGAGGTCTACCGACGGTGGCTGGAGCTGGCCCGGCCGGCCCATCGGCACTCGCCGGACGGCACCCGGCGGCCGTACTGGCTGATGCGGCCGCTGAAGCCGGCCAAGCCCATCTTCAACCTCCCCGCAGAGGATGGCTCCCCGGTCCGAGAGGGGGAAGCGCTCCGATGACCACGCTGCCGCTGGCCGGGTTCGCGCCCGGACGCACCCGGAACCGGGCGGAGCTGTTCCGAGCGCTGGGGGCGCTGGCCGAGGCGCCCGGCGAAGCTCAGCTGCGCCTGGCCGACCTGCTCAGGCTGCCCCGGCCCAGCGGCGAGCAGTGGACCGAGGCATTCGTGGTGCAGTTGGTGCCGCACGCCTCCGTCTACCTCGGCGCGGAAGGCATGCTCGGCGGTGAGGCCGCCGACCGGGTCGCGGGCTTCTGGCGGGCGCTGCGGCTGCCGGTACCGTCCGACGCCGACCACGTCGCCGCCCTGCTCGGGCTCTACGCGGCGCTGGCCGACGCGGAGTGCGACGAGCCGGCCGGCCCGCGGCGGACGATGCGCCGCCAGGCCCGGGTCGCGCTGTTCCACGAACACCTCGCGAGCTGGCTCCCGGCGTACGCGCGTGCGATGGCGGACAGCGGCCCCGCACCGTACGCGCAGTGGGCGCGGTTGCTGCACGACGCCCTGCTGGCGGAGGCCGCCGAGATCGGTCTGCCCGACCGCCCACCGGCGCACCTGCGTGACGTGGCGCCGCTCGGCGACGGCGGCGGCCTTGACGGCCTGCTGACGGGTCTGCTCACGCCGGCCCGCAGCGGCGTCATCATCACCCGCGCCCATCTGGCGACGGTGGCCCGCGGTACCGGCTTGGGCCTGCGGCTGGGTGACCGGCGACGGGTGCTGCGGGCGCTGCTCGAGCAGGATCCCGCTGTGACGCTGGCGGCCCTGGCCGAGCAGGCGCGCGAATGGTGGGCGCGGCACCGTGCCGACGAGCCGGTCGTCGGACCGGCAGCCCGGCACTGGGCAGAACGTGCGGCGATCACGGCGGATGTGCTGACGGCCGCCCAGCGAGAGGCACACATGATCGCAGAGAAGTTCAGTCACGACGATCGCCTGTAACGGCAGGAGATGGAGGAACGAGATGACCTCCGAGCTTCACACACAGGTTCCGGCAGACGCTCCGGATGGGTCCCCGCCGGGAACCAAGTTCGGGCTGACTGAGGAGGATGTCCGCAGCATCGTCCGCGACGAGATCAAGCGGGCGTGGGCAAAGAACCCGGCTTCCCGCCGCGCGGCCCTGGTCGCCTCCAAGGGGACACTTGACTGGGCGTACCCGCCACTCATCCTGAGCACCGCGGCGGCCGCCGCCGGCCTGCAGACGTCGGTGTTCTTCACCTTCTACGGCCTGAACATCATTCACAAGGACGCCGAGCGCAAGCTCCTGGTCGACCCGGTGGGCAACCCCGCCATGCCGATGCCGGTGCCAATGCCTGACGTGCTGACCGCGATGCCGGGCATGAAGGCGCTCTCGACCAGGATGATGAAGTCGAAGTTCGCGAAGAACAACGTGGCGAGCATCCGGACCCTGCTCGACGAGGCACGCGAACTCGGGGTACGGCTCATCGGCTGCCAGATGACCATCGACGTGTTCGGGTACACCCACGACGACTTCGTGGACGGTGTGGAATTCGCCGGCGCGGCCGCGTTCATGTCCGAGGCCCGCAAGTCCCACGTGACCATGTTCATCTAGGAGGAGACGCATGACTATCGACATCCACGTCGACGAGGTCGTCGACGCCCGTGACCTGATGTGTCCGATGCCCGTGCTCGCCGCCACTAAGGCCATGCGGCGGCTGGGCCCGACCCAGGTGATCAAGGTGCTGGCCACGGACAAGGGTGCGTTGTCCGACATTCCGGCCTGGGCTGAGGACAATGGCTACGAGCTGCTCTCCAGTGGCATCGAGGAGGGCATCCTGGTCTTCTTCATTCGCAAAACCGAGGAGTCGTGATCAAAGCCGGACAGGTAAACGCCCTGGCGCCGAAGCATTCCACCCGGCTTGGACCCGGGACGAGCCGAGCAGACCCCCGCCCGGCCCGCCAGCGCCTGCGCGCGCCGTCAAAGTCAAACTGACTTGGCGCAACGGACGGCGGCACGCTCCCCCGCGCCGACGACGAGCCCTTCGGCCTCGGCACCGGGTTGGAAGAGCTGATCACCCATGGCACCGGGCGAGAGTGGCCACCCACGGCGAAGCCCCCACCCTGCACTACAGCGGCCCGCCGGTCCTGGCCTTTGCAGTGCACTGTCGGCGAGGTGCGGCGTAGGCAACTCTGGCCAGCGGCGGTAATTTCCTCCTCGCCCCGCTCTACCTGCTGATCCTCCGCTTGCCGATCAAACGGGCGCTCGCGACCTCGCTGGCGGTCTCCGCCGCCCTGGCGTTGCCCGGCACTGTCACCCACTGGGCACTGGGTCGCGTCGACCGGCGGGTTGTCGCAACATACACCGTGATGGCTGTGCCCGCCGCCTACCTCCGCGCTCGCCTGGCCATCCGCTCCAACCCGGCTGGCTCACCCGCATGTACGGGGTTGCCCCCGCCCGGCTCGCGTCAGGGCTACTTCTCTTCGGCCGCTGATGATTCCTGCCACATGCCGCCAGCAGCCGACGACTACGCGAGGATCACCTTGAGTGACCGGAGCCGTAACGGCAGGGCACAAGGTCCTGTTGTCGGATCCAGGTGGATCTACCAATCGGGCCCGGCGCCGGTGTTGGCTGAACGAGCACCACATCGAGGGGAGCGGTCCGATGGGCCAGCTGAACGTGCAGGCCGTGGGCGGGGATGCCGGGACGGTGGATGTCCGCTTCGTGACTGGGGAATCCTATGAGTTCGCGGTACGGGGACACCGGATGCTGGTGGACCAGCCGCCCGAGGCGGGGGGTGAGGACGAGGCGCCGACGCCCACGGAGTTGTTCGTCGCGTCGCTGGCGACCTGCGTTGCCTTCTACGCCGGCCGGTACCTGACCCGGCACGGCTTGAGCCGCGACGGTCTGGGCGTCGCTGTCAGCTACCGGATGGCCGCTGACCGCCCGGCCCGGGTGGCCGAGGTCCGGCTCTCCCTTCGGGTGCCCGAGGATCTCCCGGAGGCGCGCAGGCCTGCCCTGCTGGCCGTGGCCTCGCACTGCACCGTGCACAACACTCTGACCTCGCCGCCGACGGTCACCATCGACCTGCTCTGACAGCGAGGCGCCTCGCAGGGACAGGAGGGTAGGACGTGGGCGTAACCGGCGATGCGACGGCGGCCAGCCGTAATGATGAGCTGCTGGCGCGGATCCGCGACGGCATCATCGGTGAGGGCGAGGTGCTGGACTGCCCCTACGGGCCCCGGCGGATCACCTACGCCGACTACACCGCGTCGGGCCGGTCGCTCGATTTCATCGAGGACGCCATCAGGGAGTGGGTGCTGCCGCGCTACGCCAACACCCACACCGAGAGTTCCGGCACGGGCCTGGCGACCGGACGGCTACGCGAGGATGCCCGGCAGATCATCCACGACGCCGTGGGCGGGACGGACGAGCACGTGGTGATCTTCTGCGGTTCGGGTGCCACCGCCGCCGTCAACAAGCTGATCGGAATCCTGGAGCTACGGCTGCCCGACGCACCGTCGCGTCGCTACGACCTTCAGCGTCACATTCCGGCTGAGCAGCGGCCGGTGGTGTTCGTCGGTCCGTACGAACACCACTCGAACGAATTGCCGTGGCGGGAGACGTACGCCGACGTGGTGGTCATCGGCGCGGACGCCGACGGGCACATCGACCAGGCGGAGCTCGCCGTGCAGCTGGCCCGTTACGCGGACCGGCCGTTGCGGATCGGCAGCTTCTCGGCGGCCTCCAACGTCACCGGCATCCTGTCCGACGCCGACGCGCTCGCCGCACTGCTGCACGCCCACGGGGCGCTGTCGTTCTGGGACTACGCGGCGGCCGGCCCGTACGTGCCGATCCGGATGGGTGAGTCGAAGCCGGGGGCCGGGGACAGCAAGGACGCCGTGTTCCTGTCCCCGCACAAGTTCGTCGGCGGCCCGCAGACACCCGGCGTCCTGGTGGTGCGCCGGGATCTCATCCGGAACCGGGTACCCACGGCCCCCGGCGGCGGCACGGTGGCCTTCGTCGACCCCGTCAGTCACCGCTATCTCGACGACCCGGTCGCGCGAGAGGAGGGCGGCACCCCGGCGATCGTCGAATCGATCCGAGCCGGACTGGTGTTCGCCCTCAAGCAGGCCGTCAGCACCGATGTCATCCAGGCCCGCGAGGAGCGGTTGTGGTCGAGGGCGCTGCACCGCTGGTCCGACAACCCGGCGATCGAGGTGCTGGGGAACCCCGAGGCCCGTCGCCTGTCCATCGTGTCACTTCGGCTCCGCCACGGAGCCCGCTACCTGCACCACAACTTCGTCGTCGCGCTGCTCAACGACCTGTTCGGTATCCAGACCCGCGGTGGCTGCTCCTGCGCGGGACCGTACGGACATCGTCTCCTGGCAATCGACACTGAGCGCTCGCACGCCTTCCGTGACGAGATCGGCCTCGGCTGCGAGGGGATCAAGCCCGGCTGGACCCGGATCAACTTCAACTACTTCATCTCGGACACGGTTGCCGACTACCTCATCGACGCAGTCGACCTCGTCGCCCGGTACGGGCACCGGCTGCTGAGCGACTACCGCTTCGACCCCCGCACCGGGCTGTGGCGCCACTACGAAGGTCCTCCTCGACCGCCGCTGCGCCTAGCCGACCTGAACTACCTGTTCGGCGGCGGGCCGACGCGCCCGGGCCGGATAGAGAGGGCCGGCGAGGACGCCCTGACCGGCTACCTGCGCGAGGCACGGGACATCTTCCGCACCCGCAAAGATAGTCTTGATGAGGGAGTGACCGGCCTACCGGACGACTTCGAGGCGCTGCGCTGGTTCCACCTGCCCCCGGCATGTCTCGGGCCGGTCGACCGGGTCCGGGCGAACAGCGGCCGACCGTAACGACCGGCCCGGCCGACCACGCCGCACCCTGTGAACGCCGCGCGCGGCGACGATCTGCAGGTTCGCGGACCGAGGCGATGTCCCGTCCGACGTGCTTGGCGGCGGAGCAACTGATCGATGTCTCTCAACCTCTGTGAGTTGCCTAACCGAGATCCCCTATGTCGGCCCGCCCCGGCTACGGTTGGAACATACCCCCGGGGGTATCCGACAGGAGGTTTTCCGAATGATCAAGAAGATGATGGTTCTGCTGGCTGCGACCCTGGTGGCGCTCGCGGTGGGTGTGGCGCGCCCAAGTGTCGCATCGGCAGCCCCGGCCGGCACAGATGTGGTCGTCTACGTGGGCCAGCTCGGAGCGAGCACGTACGAGCAGACCCTCAACGGCGTCCTCTACACGGAGGACCAGATCGGCAGCATGGCCGATCGAATTCTCTGGACCGAAGAGCAGATCGGCATCATGGCCGACCGCATCGTCTACGTGACCGAGGTGTCGCAGGACAACACCGTCAAGGTGATCTACATGGTCACGGCCCTGTGGGCCACCGGCACCCAGGATGGCGGCTACCTCTACCAGGTCGCCCTGATGCCGGTCGCCATGCTGCCCGCCGGCTGGTGAACCCAGTTCGTCGCCGACCTGTGAAGGCCGGGACCGTCGTCGGCACGGGCGTACCAGCTCGACGCTGGCGCCGGCTCCCGGCCTTTTGAGCGACCTGCCTGGTCCGCATCCGCGGTAGGCAAGCCGGAGGTTGAGTGCCCGCGCACCTGCGGTTGCAGGGTGTGAAAAGTGCCGGGACGGGTATCTCGCCGGCCGATCTCAGCCCGATGGACGGGGGATGACGTGGCCACTGCCTCGCCCGACGAACTGCGCACGCAGCTGGTCGATGCGGTGCGCGAACTGTTCACAGCCGGGGTGATGTCCCACTCCGGCCACGCCAACGTCAGTGCGCGAGCCGACGTCGACACGATGGTCATCAGCAACACGGGACGCGTCCGCCAGCTGGGGGCCGACCAGTTCGCCATCGTCCGGCTTGACGGCGAGGTGGTCGAGGGCGACATCACGCCCGAGAACATGGAGATCGTGTCCATGCACACGCGGGTCTACCAGACCCGTGGTGACATCGGAGCGATCATCCATACGCACTCCCCGGCGGTCACCGGCTTCGCGCTGGCCAGCCGACCCCTGCCGTGCCGATACGAAGCCCGGCTCAGATTCGGGCAGGCCGAGGACGTCCCGGTCGTCCCCTGGGCTCCCCGGGGCACCGCCGAATCGGTGGAAGGCATCGTGCGGACCCTGCAGTCGCACCCCCTTACCTCGGCAGTGATCCTCGCCAACCACGGCCTGCTCGCCTTCGGCGTCCGTCCGATGGACGCCGCCCATCTCGTCGAGGCGCTGGAAGAGGCGGCCCGCGCCGAACTCGAGGCCACCGAGCTCGGCGGTGCGGTGGACTTCCCCGAAGGCGCGCTCGACGCCGTCCGCGCCGGTATTCGACGGGCCCTCTGACCCGTCCGGGCGAGGCCCGGCCCGCACGACCGGTATCGAGGCTGACCGGGTCTATGGGGTGACGACCGGCGGTCGGACGTGTCCGGATTCCCTGCCCCGTGTCGTGGGCGTCCGTCCCGACGGGTGGATCGATCGCAGGTACTCACGGTCGCCGAGCAGTTCCAACCGTCGGCGGAGCACGGGATTGTCGGCCGACTGGCTGCGGTGGCGGGCGATGGCGACCGCCTGGAGCTCACGGCTAACGAAGAGCGTCGCGTCCAGTTCGGCCGGGTCGCGTCCGACAAAGGCCGTACCGAGTTCGGCGTTGAGCTGCTCCGTGGTCGATCGGGGCAGGGCCCAGGCCAGCACCGGCAGTCCGGCCGTGCCAGCGGCGAGCAGGGCGGCCCGGGTGGCGTGGTGGTGGTCAGGGTGGCCGGTAACCCCGCCGAGGTCGAATGCCAGCAGGTGGCTGGGGCGCTCCTCGCCGATGAGTCGCAGGACGTGCGCGGCCAGCTCATCGACGGGTACGCCGGCCAGGTTGCCGTCGGGGTAGTCGTGCAGCTCGACCCGGGACAGGCCGAGTGCCGCCCCCGCTTCCGTCAGCTCCTGGGACCGGACCACTGCCAGCTCCCCTGGGCGGCCGTGCAGGGTGGAGGCCTCGCCGTGGGTGAAGCAGAGGACGCTCGCCCGGGCGCCCTGGGAGATCAGCTCCGCCAATACGGCACCGAGGCCGAAGGACTCGTCGTCGGGGTGGGCGACCACAGCCAACACGCCGGTGACCTGCCACGGGAGTGTCGGCTGGGTATGGGTGATCGGGAGAGTCATAGCAGTCACTTCCTCACGGACTACTATACCCCCCCAGGTATGCGACATATGCCCTCGCCGCTTCCCCCGCAGCTGTCGTCAGGAGCGTTCGGCGACCACCACCGTGTCCAGCGCGTCGACGGTCCGGCCCTGCACAGTCACCGGTCGGTGAGCGGTCTGGGCCCGGCGGATCCGCAGCCCTTGCAGCTCTTTCGCCACCGACTCACGGGTGAGCAGGACGTCGGGGTCCTGCGGCCCGCCCGTGCCGCCGGAGAGGTTGGCGAGGTCGTGGCCGACCACGAGGACAATGCCGCCGGCTCGCACGGCGTCCCGGGCATGGGACAGCACGACTGCGATCTCGGCGGCGGGCAGGTGCAGGTATGCGATCAGCACCAGATCGAAACCGTCGGCCGGCGGCGTGTACGTGGTGACGTCGGCGACGTGCCAGTCGACGGTGACGTTTCGCTGGCGGGCCAGTTCCCGGCCCCGCTCGATGGCCACCGGGGAAAAGTCGACCGCCGTGACCTCCCAACCCTGCTGGGCCAGCCACACCGCGTTGCGTCCCTCGCCGGCGGCGAGGTCGATGGCTCTGCCGGGGGACAGACCGGCGACCTCCTCCACGACGAAGCGGTTCGGTTCGGCGGTCCACACGAGTTCCGGGGCGCTCGCGTACCGCTCGTCCCAGGCTCTGCTGTCCACGGTCGTGCTCCTCTCCACAGGATGCGAACGATGGTTCCCGGCGCCCTCATCCTCGCGCCGGTTCCCGGCTGGTGGGGGTCGGTTGGGCTCGGATTCGTCACCCGCCGGCCGGACGGGCGGCGGCCGGACCCGCTGCCGAAGGTGGGGAACCAGCGGAGCAGCTGGCACCCTGGACGAGCAGGCCCGCGGATGCCACCGCGACGGCGGGTGGTCCGGTCATGAGCAGTCCGATGGCGCTGACGGCGACGAGGCGATGCAGGATGCGGGGTCGGGCCGGTGGTGCGAGCATCCGGCGTACCCGGTCGACGGCGCCTGCCGCGGCGCCGAGAGCGTGCTGGGGAGTGCGGTCGGCGAGCCGGACGATGGCGGTGGCGACAGCCTGCCGCCCGTGGCGCTTGCTGGCCCGGTCGTCGGCCAGGTGCTCCACCAGCCGTCTGATCTCCGTCTCGGCCGCGGCGGCCATGGGCAGTCCGGGCAGAGCGCGGTGGAACGCGACGGCGAGGGCGACGAGGAGGTGGTGCCGGCCTCGGAGGTGTGCCCGCTCGTGCCCCAGTACGGCTGCGAGCTCGTCGGCGGTGAGGGTGTCGATCGCGGCGCTGGTGACGATGACATTGCCCGGGCGGCCGGGCAGGCAGTAGACCGCGGCGGTGGCATGGTCCACGAGGGTCCACTCGTCGCCGGCGTCCTGCCGGGCCAGCGGCAGCAGCGCGGCGAGGTGGCGACGACGCCAGCGGCGCGCACGGATGAACGTCACGATCAGACTGATCAGGAGGCGGGCGACGAGGGCCGCAGTGGCCAGCAGTCCGATGACGGCGAGAGTCTCGTTCGGGGCTCCCAGGCCCGCCAACGCACGGGTGCACGCCGCCACGATGCCCTCCAGACCAGCGGCGAGGGCAGCCGGCGGTACGGCGACGAGCAGCCCGGCGGTGAGGACGGCGACGGTGACGGACAGTTCCGCGCCGAGCCACAGCCCAACCGTGAGCCGCGGCAGGGAGGTCGTCCATCGTCCGGTCAGGGCAGGACGGGCGAGGACCGCCACCGCGGCCGCCCAGGCCAGCAGTACCAGGCTGGTCACGGGCTCGACTTTCCGCGCTGGTCCAGTAGCTCGCGCAGCGCCGCCGCCTCCTCGGGAGCCATGGCGTCGACGAACCGGGCCAGTGCCGCATGCTGGTCGGCGGCCGAGGAGAGCGCCTCGGCCATGAGCTGTCCGACGTGCTCCTCCCGGCTGGCCTTCGGGCGGTACCGGTACGCCCGGCCGGCGAGGTCGCGCTCCGCCCAGCCCTTGCGATGCAGGTTGTCCAGGACCGTCATCACCGTGGTGTAGGCGAGGTCGCGGTCCGCCATCGCGTCGACCATCTGCCGCACCGTGAGCGGCCCGGCCGCTTCCCACAACGCGTTCATCACCGCGGATTCCAGCGGACCCAGCGGGCGGTCGTTGCCGGGGTCCTTCCTTCGGAGTCGGCTCACCGGTGGACCGTACCGTCGGCGGTGAGCGGTTCCGACGCGGCCGGAGCCGGACAGGCCCGTTCGCCGGCGAGCCGACGCCGCAGTGCCCAGGCGAGCAGGACGATCGAGCCCGCGGCGAGTACGGGCTGCGCCGGAGCGAACCAGCTCATCGCGCCGCTGTAGCCGAGCGCGATCAGGACGATCTTGTTGCAGACGGGGCAACCGACGGCGAACAGGGACAGGGTCGCCCCGGTCACGCCGGTCCGCGACTCGCTGCGGCCCGCCGCCTTGTCGCCGGTTCCGGCGACGGGCGCGACGTAGGTCGCCAGGAGCAGTCCGGACAGCGCCGCGGTCACCACCAGCACCGGCCACGCCCACCAGGTGACGGCCATGTCGCGGCTGAAGTAGGGGGTGTCGATCAGGTCGGTGGGAACCGCGATCACCACCGTGGTTCCCACGGCGCCGGCGACCGCCGCCATCCACCGCCGAGCCGGCCACTCCGAGGGGCCGGTCGTGAGGTTCACTCCGGCCACGTCCGTGGCGGACGGCAGCGGGGCGCCAGCCGTTTCCGGGGTCGCGGAACGACGCCAGCGCAGCACCAGGACGGTGACCGCGGCCAACCCCGCGACGAGGAGGACCAGTTCGTCCGGTACGTCGCCAAGCGTTCCCGTCACCCACTCCTGCGCGGCGCCCTCGACGTCGGTCAGGCCGAAGCCGCCGGCTAGGCCTGCCGTGCCGTCGAAGACCAGGAAGAGCACGCCTAGGGCGACGAAGAGCAGGCCGGAGACGGTTGACGTGGTGTGCAGGTGCAGCCGACCCACAGAGAACTGTCGGCCCCGCAGCCACCGACGCTCGCCGATGCGCCACCGGTCCCAGACCAGGGCGAGCAGCAGCAGGGGCACCGTCATGCCCAGGGCGTAGACAGCCAGCAGGGCACCACCGGCCGCCGGCTGCTCGGAGGTCGCGGCGACCGTCAGGATCCCGCCCAGGATCGGACCGGAGCAGAAGCCGGCCAGCCCGTAGACCGCGCCGAGGGCGAACACCGATAGCGGGGAGTCCCCGGTGATCCGCCCCATCAACCGTTGCGCCGGCCCGAAGGCGAACCCCTTGCCGGCCAGCTGCATGACGCCCAGCGCGATGATCGACCAGCCCGCGACCAGGATCAGCGTGTCGCGGTGCTGAAAGAATGCACCGGCCACGACCGAGGACCCGGCACCGAGCGGTACCAGGACGGCGGCGAGGCCGAGGTAGAAGACGGCAGTGCGGGCAAGCAACTGGCGCGGGTTCTGGAAGGCATACGCGAAGAAGGCGGGCAGCAACATCGCGCTGCACGGGCTGAGCAGGGCGAGAACCCCCCCGAGCAGGGCGGCGAGGTAGCCGATCTCACTCACTTCGCATCCAGCTGCTTGTCGATGGCCTGCTTGAACGCCTTGTACGGCTGCGCGCCGATGATCGGCGTGTCTCCCACCAGGAACGCCGGGGTGCCGGTGATGCCCATCGAGGTCGCCTCCTGCTGATCGCGCAGGACGGCCGCCTCAGTAGCGGCGGAGGCGCGGTCGGTGTCGAACCTGGCGAGGTCCAGCCCGATGCTCTTGGCGATGTCGCGCAGCGCGCCCTCGTCCAGGGAACCGCTGTTCACCCGGCGCTCCTTCGCGTACACGGCGTTGTGGAACTCCCAAAACTTCCCCTGAGCGGCGGCGGCCCGCCCCGCGGCCGCCGCGTCGTCCGACTCGGCACCGAGGTAGGGCAGATCACGCCATTCGATGCGAACCAGCCCCTTGTCGACGTACTCCTGGACCAGCTTCGGCTCGGTCTCACGGGCGTGCCGCCCGCAGAAGGGACACTGGAAATCGGCGTACTCGATGATCACGACAGGCGCCTCGGGCTTCCCGAGCGCGAGCGGGTCGTTGGCCGCCCGCCGGGCCAGGCTGGCAAAGGGATTCTCTGTCTGGCCACCGGCCGCTCCTCCAGCGGCGGTCCCGGCGGCCGGCTCCGCCGGCTTGTCGGCGGGCCGGGCGAGGATCGCCAGGACGGCGACGATCGCGATAACGACAACCGGGCCCAGCCAGCCAGCCGCCCGACGGATCGGGGGCGTACGCCTGGCGCTCTTGCGCGTCGGCTTCGTCGGGCGTTGCATGTCTCCTCCAGCTGTCATCGGATCTACTATCTGCCTTAGTACTATCCACCTTAGTACTAGGTCTGCTAGTAGAGCAGGCGAGGGGCGCCCGGATCTACCGGGCGCCCCTCGTGTGCCAGGAGCTCAGTGGCAAGACGAGGACCCGATCGGCTCCCGGCCGACCGGCTCGCTCTGTACCGGCATCGGCAGGCCGCCGAGCAGCGCCAACGCCGGCACCACCAGGAAGCCGCCGCCCGCGCCGACCAGACCGGTGACGAGCCCGACGACGATGCCGTCGATGATCACCCGGAACACTGGCAGCTCGTGCGGCACCGGCTTCCCCTCGGCGTTCCGGCGGCCACGGATCATCGCGATCGCGGTGGCCAGCATCATGATGGCCAGCCCGGTGAGCAGGAACCCGGCCGGGATGAACTCGGCCAGCCCGGCAGGGGTGCGGGATCTGCCCGCACCCCTGCGCCGGTCGCGTCAGCGGCCGGCCGTGCTCCCGGCCAGCTTCGCCCGTACCTCGTCCATGTCGAGGTCGCGGACGCCCTGGATCACCTGCTCCAGGGCGGCGGCCGGCAGCGCGCCGGGCTGGGAGAAGACCAGGATGCCGTCGCGGAAGGCCATCAGCGTCGGGATGGACCGGATCTGAGCCGCGGCGGCCAGCGCCTGCTCCGCTTCGGTGTCGACCTTGCCGAACACGATGTCCGGGTGCGTCTCGCTGCCCTTCTCGAAGATCGGCGCGAAACTGCGGCAGGGGCCGCACCAGCTGGCCCAGAAGTCGACCAGAACGATGCCGTCGCGGGTGACGGCCTGCTCGAAGTTGGTCGCGGTCAGCGCCACGCTCGCCATGTTCCACCTCCGTGTGTTGACGGTCCACCCCCGCAACAACATACCCGTGGGGGTATCTGTTCCCGGTGGTTCCCCCACCCCGCCCGCCCTGGGGAATACGGACGTGCCTGCGGCAGGTGAGGGTCGACGTCCATACCCCCCGGGGTATGACGGAGCCTGAGGAGGAGAGATGCGAGAGGTGAATTTGGCGGACTTCGCCGCCGCGCACGCCGATGGTGCCGCGGTGGTCGATGTCCGGGAGCCGTTCGAGTACGTCGAGGGCCACGTGCCCGGCGCGCGTCTGGTGCCGCTGGCTCAACTGCCCACGGTGCTGGGGGACCTTCCCCGTAACCGCCCGGTGTACGTCATCTGCGCCAGCGGTAACCGCAGCCTCGCCGCCGCGCAGTTCCTGGCCCGCGCCGGCGTCGACGCCCGCTCGGTCAGCGGCGGCACCGGCGGGTGGGCCCGCAGCGGTCGTCCCGTCGTGACGGGGCCGGACGCATGACGCTCGGCGGGATGCTGAAGAAGATCTTCGGAAAACCGTATGCCTCCGTCGGGCCCGAACAGGCGGCCGCCCTGGTGGCTGGCGGAGGGTTGCTGCTGGACGTGCGGGAGCCGGCCGAATGGCGGGCCGGTCACGCGCCCCGGGCGCGGCACATCCCGCTCGGCCAGTTGGCGGAGCGGATCGGTGAGTTGCCGGCGGACCGGCCGGTGGTCACGGTGTGCCGCTCGGGAGCACGTTCGCGGCAGGCCGCCGCGCTGCTGGCCCGCGAGCGGGACCAGGTCCACAACCTGGCCGGCGGCATGCGTGCCTGGGTCGACGCCGGGTTGGCGCTGCAGGCGAAGGGCGGCCGGCCGGGTCGGTTGATCTGACCCGGCCATGACCCCTGCCGAGGGTCACCGGAGGACGGGACCTTCGGCCCGGAATATACCCCCGGGGGTATACGCTATCGTGGGTACATCGCTGGTCATCACTGCGAAGGAGTTCAGCACGATGTTGTTCACCCAGTACTACCTGGACTGCCTGTCCCAGGCCTCGTACCTCGTCGCCGACGAGGCCACCGGACGGGCGGTGCTCGTCGACCCGCGCCGCGACATCGACGAGTATCTTACCGACGCGCAGGCCCACGGCCTGACCATCGAAGGGGTGATCAACACCCACTTCCACGCCGACTTCCTCGCCGGTCACCTCGAGGTGGCCGCGGCGACCGGCGCGTGGATCGGCTACGGCCACCGCGCCGAGACCGAGTACCCGAGCCGCAAGCTCCACGACGGGGAGCGGATCAGCCTCGGTGACGTGACCCTGGAGATCATGGAGACGCCGGGCCACACCCCGGAATCCATCAGCATCCTGGTCTACGAGCACGCCGACGACGCGGTGCCGTACGGGGTGATGACCGGCGACGCCCTCTTCATCGGTGACGTGGGCCGCCCCGACCTGCTCGCCTCGCTCGGCGTCACGGCCGACGATCTGGGCCAGATGCTCTACGACAGCGTGCAGCGCAAGCTCATGGGTCTGCCCGACGAGGTCCGGGTCTTCCCCGCCCACGGCGCCGGCTCGGCCTGCGGCAAGAACCTCTCCACCGAGCGGCAGTCCACCATCGGTGAGCAGCGCCGCACCAACTACGCCTGCGCCCCGATGAGCCAGGAGCAGTTCGTCGCCCTGGTCACCGGCGGCCAGCCGTCGGCGCCCGGCTACTTCGCCTTCGACGCCGTGCTCAACCGCAAGGCCCGCGAGCTGTTCGACCACAGCAAGGCGCCGCGCCCGCTGGACGTCGCCGAGTTCGCCCAGGCCCGTACCGAGGGCGCGGTCGTGATCGACGCCCGCGACCCACAGGAGTTCGCCGCCGGTCACCTGCTGGGTGCGATCAACATCCCCGCCGACGGCCGGTTCGCCGAGACCGCCGGCAGCGTGGTCGCCCCAGACCGCAAGGTGCTCGTGGTGGCCCCGCAGGACCGGGAGGAGGAGATCGTCGTACGCCTCGCCCGGATCGGCTTCGACCAGGTGGTCGGGTACCTGCGCGAGCCGGAAGGGGCCTTCCTGGAGATGGTCGCCGACATGACCCGGGCCAGCCGGGTCACCGCCACCGAACTGCGCGAGGCGCTGAACGGGGCCGAGGTGCCGCTGGTGCTGGACGTCCGCAACGCCGGTGAGCGCGAGCAGGGCGCCGTCGACGGCTCGCTGCACATCCCGCTCGCCGAGCTGACCCGGCGCCTCGACGAGGTGCCGACCGACCGGCCGGTCGTCGTGCACTGCGCCGGCGGGTACCGCTCCTCCGTCGCGGCCAGCCTGCTCCGCAACGCCGGACGGCCGGACGTCTCCGACCTGCTCGGCGGGTACGGCGCCTGGCAGACCATACTCGACCCCGCCGCCGCCTGAGACAAGCGGCGGGAATCGCCGCGGCGGGTGACCACGGGCTCGGGCCCGGCGGTCACCCGCCCCGCGGCGCCTGACCGGCCTCCGCTTCCGGACCCTGCCGGGACTGCTGACAACCGAGGGGGTGGCTTCGCCGTCGGGGGCAGCAGCCCAAAGGCGCTCGCCGAAGCGCTCCTACTACCTGCCGCCGCTGGACGAAGGAAGCCTCGAGGAGAGGAGCTCACATGACCACCGACAAGGACCTGCTGGACGGGCAACTGGAGCACTGGCAGCGCACCTTCGTCGCCAACCCGGAGATGTACGGCCCGGATCCCAGCGAGCCTGGTGCCTACGCGAGGGACCTCTTCAGGCGCGAAGGAATGACCGACGTGCTCGAACTCGGCGCGGGGCAGGGACGAGACACCCTCGCCTTCCTGCGGGCTGGACTCAACGTCACCGCGCTGGACTACGCCTCCGACGCCCTGGCCGGATTGGAGCGCGCCGCGAAGGCGTCGGGTCACCGGGCGCAGCTGACGGCCGTCGCGCACGACGTCCACCAGCCGTTGCCGTTGCCGGACGCCAGCGTTGACGGGGTCTACAGTCACATGCTGTTCAACATGGCGCTGACCATGTCAGAGCTCGATCACCTCGCCGCCGAGGTGGCGCGCGTGCTGCGCCCCGGCGGGCTGCACGTGTACACCGTCCGGCACACCGGCGACGCGCACTATGGTGCCGGGACCGCCCACGGTGACGACATGCACGAGAACGGCGGCTTCATCGTTCACTTTTTCGATCGCGCCCTGGTCGACCGTCTCACTCCGGGCTGCACCCTGCTCGATGTGACCGAGTTCGAGGAGGGTGGCCTGCCCCGCCGCCTGTGGAGGATCACCCTGCGCCGCAGCGAAGCCCCGCAGTGAGGCGAGCCTTCAGGGATCACCCAGACAACCCATGGTTCGCGGCCTGATGTTTTCGGGGTGGACTGCTCGGCTCGAACGCACCGTCCCACCCCTGCTCGCCGAGCAGGAATTCCGCCTCGCCGGAATGGAACAGCCATTCGCTACGGCGCCGCCTCGACGCCCTGAACGCCAAGTCGAGCAGGAGCGTCAGGTGCGACCGACCTCCGCCGCCCGGCCCTCGGCCCAATCGCGCATGGCGGCCTCCAAGGTCCGCGCGATGTGGCGGTGATCAGCGCCGGCGGGATGTCGGTGCGGACGGCCCGGGCCGCCACACCCTCCTCGATCATGCGTTCCACCACGTCCAGGACGGGCGGGCGGGCTGACGTGCTCGCCGGCGTGGCGGCGCCCTGCCGACCGGTGCGTCGGGTGCGGGCGGTGGCGGTGACCTGCCGCATGAGGGCTTCGATGTCGCTGGCGGTCACCTCGTCCAGCCGCAGATGGCCGAGCGTGGCCGCCATGCGGTTCCAGTAGGTGCCGTAGGTGCCGTAGGTGCGGCGGGTGCCCGGACTGGCCGCGGCCGCGACGCGCTGGAGGTAGTCAGCGAGCTTCGGTATGCGCCGCGACGGGTCGGGGTGGGCGGCGAGGTCGGCCGAGGTGGGCCAGGAGCAGGCCGCGTCGATAGATCAGGGCGAAGCAGGTATACGCGTCGCCGGGGCGGCGGAGGTCTCGCGGGTCACCGCGAGTGGGTGCGGCTGTCCGGTCATCGCCGACAGCGCGGCGGCCACATCGTTGAGGTCGGCTTTGATGTAGGTGGTGGTGGAGGATCCGGGGCTGTCGGTGTGGCCGGCGTAGGCACGCGCGATGCCGTAGCCGAAGTGGCGTTCCACCCAGGTGAGGGTGGTGTGCCGCAGCCAGTGGGTGGAGATGCCCTGGGCGGCGACCCAGGGCATGCGCTCGCCGATGCGTTTCCACAGGTGGTCGTAGCGGCGGCTGCTGATGGGCTGCCCGTTGCGGTAGCGCAGCAGCCGGTCGGTGGGCTGCACAGCGCCGCGCGTGTTGGCGTGTTCGTAGAGGTGTTCGGCGAGGTCGAGGGTGATCGGCTGCCACCGTACGGTGCCGTTCTTCTCGGTCAGGCGCACGAGCCCGTTGGTGCGATCCAGGTCGACGAGGCGTAGGGCGAGAGCGCCGCCGCGCCGGCAGGCGGTCTCGGTGTGCAGGCGTAGCAGGAGGGCATCGAGAAAGACGTCGTTGCCGCTCGTGCGCGCCACCGCGTTGATCTCCTCCAACCCCTGCGGGGTCAGGGCGCGGCGTGTGCTGGGGAGGCGGCGGGGTTTGGCGACGCGGTGAGCGGGACTGGCCGAGACGTCGATCAGGCCGTCGGCGATGGCCCGGGAGTAGAAGGCGCGGGCCGCGGCGATCACGTGCTCGCCGGCGTGTCGGCCGTTGCGGCTGTTGCGCCGCGACCGAGCCGTGGCGGTCATCTGTTGCTTCATGGCCTCGACGTCGGTGGCGGCGACCGCGTTCAACGGCCGGTCGCCCCAGGCTGCGGCCATGCGCTGCCAGTAGGTGCCGTAGGTGCGTCGGGCGCCGGGGCCGGCTGCGGCGATGACGCGGGGCAGGTACTCGGCGACGGTCGGCAGTGTGGCTGGGCCGCTGGTGTGGGATTGGAGGTCGGTCAGGGTGACGCCGAGGTGAGCCAGTACCTGCCGGGCGGCGGCGATCGCGGTCGGGTCAGCGGACACGGCCGCCTCCCGCCAACTGGGTGTGTAGATCGGCGACGAGCCGGGCGACCGTGCTGACGGGATGAACGACGAGCAGGCCCTGGGCAATGAGCGCGGCGAGCAGCACCGGCTCACCGGGCTCGATGCCGCACATTCGCCGCGCCGACGACGGTAGGGGCAGCGCGCCTCGACTACCCACCCTGTACCGGCCGTTCTCAGCCATGCCGATGACGAGCATCCGCTGATGCGGTTGGATGTCGAGACCGTGTCCCGGCTGCCAACCCAATGCGTGCAGAATCTGCTGGTCTGTAATGCGGCCGCACGGGGACGGGAGAGCCATTCCCAACAGCAGATCAGGAGCGTTGAGGGACGCCGGAAGTGAGGGCCGGGCGGGCAGTACTGGCATCGGTGCCGGACAGGGGCGTGGGCAAGCCGGCAGGGTTCTGGGAACGAGCGGACGGACGAGCTGTTCGCCGTTCGATCGAGAAGGTGTCATGACCGTGCAACCGCGCCGCGCCCCTCGCAAGCGCCCGGACCACGACACCTCCCGCCAAAGCCAGTCAGGCCACGAGGCGACGGCCAGCAGGAAGCGCTGCCGCCGCCTGTGATGGGTCGCGGTCTCATCGCGTCGACGCTGGCGCTTCAGCCGACAGAGCGAGGTCCTGCGGAGCTGGCAGCGGCCGACGATCACTACCTGGTAGTGACCGCACCGCACCTAATCGGCGAAGAAGTCACGCACGCCGAGGCGATACTGAACAGGGGCAGACCATGAACCGCGACGACGCAATCGAAGCCGCAAAGCAGCCAATCGACTGGACCGACGCAACCGTCGACACCACCGCCAGGAAGGCCACGATGGTGTACTCCACCCGCCTGCCTGACGACCTCGCCACCTGGCTTGAGGACGAAGCACCCCCCGCGGCATCAACCCGTCAGCAGCCCTGCGCGAGCTTGTCGCCGACGCCAAGCGCACCGCCGAACAAGACAAGACCGTCACCGTACGGCTGTCAGAGCTCCATCAGGTGATCAACCAAATCGCGGACCGAGCCGCCTGACGTGCGTATTCACGACGTCGAGAGCTGACGCGCAACCTGCTCGGCGGCCTGCTGACTGAGTTTCTGTCTCGGCGGTCGGTGCTGCTGGTCAACGTTCCGGTCGGCGTGGTGACGACGGCGCTGGTCGCGGGGCTCTCCCGGCAGCGGCCGGGCGTCACCTCGGCCTGCCGCGAAACAGGCCGGGGCCGGATCGGGCTCGCCGCGCTGACCGCGTTCGACCGCCCCAGGGACAGGTAAGCCGACAGGCCCTGCCGACGGGTACGGCCGCGCGTTCCTCGACAGCGGTGTGCTCCTCTGGGGGCGACCAGCACGCGTCCGTCAGGCAGCGGAGCGACCGCGATGAGCGCCCTGGCCCACGACGCCGTCCGGCTGCTCACCGCCCACGGCCGCCGGGCACGACGCGCCACCGACGGCGTCCTGGATTGGCGCGCGGCCGGCCTGCCCGTCCAGGCCAGGGCCGCCTGAACCCGACCACCTGTTCGGCACGCTCGCCACGACGGGCGCCGACATGCCGACCGACACAGCCGCGACCGCGGAACTCCACCCGCTCCCAACGGGCCGGTGAAAGACCTGCATTAGGGGCCCTTTGCCCTATTCCGTCCAACACCAGCGATGTCTACTTACGGCCATGAAGGTACTGCTCATCATCAACGGCTCGGCCTACGGCTCCGACGAGACATTCAACGCGATAAGGCTCGCCAAAGCCCTGGCAAAGCGCCAAGACACCGAGCCCCGCATCTTCCTCATGGGTGACGCGGTCACCTGTGCCATCGCTGACAGAAAACCCCGGACGGCTACTACGCCCTGGACCGTATGCTGAAATCCTTCACCCGCCACGGCGGACGCATCGCCTGCTGCGGAACCTGCCTCGACGCCCGCGGCCTGACCAAGGAGCACCTCATCCCCGAGGCACCCCGCTCCTCGATGGATGAACTCGCCGCCTGGACCGTCGAGGCCGACCAGGTCCTCACCTTCTGACAGACCCAACGAAGCCACGTCCAGTGGCGACCCTTGTCGCGGCGCTGCCGACCTCCGACATCTTGCAGGCTTGTCGGCTCCTTCGCGGACCCGTCGCCACCATGCTGGTCGCTCGCCTGGCCGCCGCCGTGTTCCTCGGGCTGGGCATCGCCGCGGTATACCCACCCTGCTGACCGCCGTCGGCGACGGCGTTCATCCGGCCTGACGCGCCCGCGCGCGCTCGGCGTCTACCGCATGTAACGGGATAGCGGCTTCGCCGCCGGTCTCCAGTCTTCGGAGCCGTCGCCAACCTCGCCGGTATCCGCGCCGCCATCGAGTCGTCGCCGCCTTAACGCCGCCTCCGGCCGCTACGCCGCCCTGCGCATGGACGAGACACATCAGGTGTCATCACCTGGCGGCCCGTCGACACGCTTGTCGGGGGCCGGTTCAAGACATCGGGTGGGCGGCTTCGGCTGCGGTTGCGCATCGGCGAGGGCGTGGGGCTGGCCGGTCATGGCGGCGAGGGCGGTGGCGACGGCGTGGAGGTCGGCTTTGATGTAGGTGGTGGTGGCGGGTCCGCGGCGGTCGGTGTGGCCGGCGTAGGCGCGGGCTACTCCGTAGCCGAAGTGGCGCTCGACCCAGGTGAGGGTGGTGTGCCGCAGCCAGTGAGTGGAGATGCCTTGGGCGGCGACCCAGGGTAGGCGTTCGCCGATGCGTCTCCAGAGGTGGTCGTAGCGGCGGCTGCTGATCGGCTGGCCGTTGCGGTAGCGCAGCAGCCGGTCGGTGGGCAGGACCCCGCCCCTTGCCTGGGCGTGCTCGAGGAGGCGTTCGGCGAGGGTGGGGGTGATGGGTTGCCAGCGCAGGGTGCCGCCCTTCTCGGTGAGGCGGACCAGGGCGTGGGCGGTGTCGAGGTCGACCAGTCGGAGGGCGAGGGCGCCGCCGCGGCGGCAGGCGGTTTCGGTGTGTAGGCGCAGGAGAAGGGCGTCGAGGATGACGTCGTTGCCGCTGGTACGTGCGACCACGTTGATGTCCTGCAGTTCCTCGGGCCTGAGGGCGCGGCGGGGGTTGGGCAGCCGGCGTGGTTTGGCGACCCGGTGGGCTGGGCTGTCCCCAGGGGTGAGGTAGCCGTCGGCGATGGCCCGGCGGTATACGGCGCGGGCGGCCGCGATGACGTGCTCCCCGGCATGACGGCCCTGCCGGCCGGTGCGTCGGGACCGGGCGGTGGCGGTGACCTGCCGCATGAGGGCTTCGATGTCGCTGGCGGTCACCTCGTCCAGCCGCAGATGGCCTAGGACGGCGGCCATGCGGTTCCAGTAGGTGCCGTAGGTGCGGCGGGTGCCCGGACTCGCCGCGGCCGCGACGAGGGGTAGGTACTCGGCGAGCGTCGGTATGCGGCAGGACGGATCAGGGTGGGCGATGAGGTCAGCCGGGGTGAGGCCGAGGTGGGCCAGCATCTGCCGGGCGGTGACGATGCGTGACGGATCAGTGGGCATGAGAAGCCCCTCGGAGGACGGCGGCGTGCAGATTCGAGAGGAGCCGCGTGATGGTGTTCGAGGGGTGCACGACGAGCAGATCGCGCGCCGGAACTGCCGCCAGCAGCACCACCTGGTGCGGGCCGATGCCGCACATCTGCTGGGCCGCGACCGGCAGAGGTAGTGCCCCGCGGGCGCCGACGGTGTGCCTACCGTCAGGTCTCGCGGTGACCAGGAGAAGGCGGTCGGTGACGTTGACGTGGAGGCGGTGACCGGACGGCCAGCGCAGCGCCCGTAGCAACGCCCCGGCGGCCACCCGGCCGTCGGCGTCCGGGCGGGCCACGTCGAAGACGATGTCGTCGACCGGTTCCCGCGCAGCTGGGAGGGCTGCGGGCAGCTGCGGCATTGGAGCCGGTGGCTGTGCCGGGCGAGGAAGCGGGGTGGGGATGACCGCGCCGATGAGCTGCTCGTCGAGGGTTCGGCGGGGCGGTTGCCGGGCGGTCGTCATGGTGACCGCCGCAGCCGTTCGCGCGGCCTCAGCGTGTGGCGCTGAGAGCCCTGATCGTCGATGGGTGCACGGGTGCTACGGGGTGTCCTCATCGGGAGCCACCGGGGTGGTGAGCTCCCGTGATCCCACACGAAGACTGGTGTCCGAGGGGGGAGTGAACACTCCTATGTAGCATCCGTTATACAAACGGGTGCTCATGCGTTAAGTCTAGCACTTCACGATGCGTAACACTACAGGCGTGAGCTGCCCGCGAGCACGCCAGGGCGCAACTAATGCAATCAATTCTGCTGCCTGCGCTGGCACCAATACGGCCGAAGAATCCGGAGTTCTTGAAATTGCCGTTCGGCGCGATGCGGAGCCATTCCCCAGCACGCCGCCCGGGTGGGTCACATAGGCTAATCAGGGCAGGGTGTCTGTCGCCGGGCCGTTCGGGGTCTCGCTCGTTTTTGCGAATGGGTGTGGCTGTCCGGTCATCGCCGACAGCGCGTCGGCCACGTCGTGGAGATCGGCTTTGATGTAGGTAATGGTGGACGATGCTGGGCTGTCGGTGTGACCCGCGTAGGCGCGGGCTACCCCGTAGCCGAAGTGGCGTTCCACCCAGGTGAGCGTGGTGTGCCGCAGCCAGTGGGTGGAGATGCCGTGCACGACGACCCAGGGCAGGCGTTCCCCGATGCGTTTCCACAGGTGGTCGTAGCGGCGGCTGCTGATCGGCAGGCCGTTGCGGTAGCGCAACAGTTGGTCGGTGGGCAGAACTGCGCCGCGGACGCGGGCGTGTTCGTGCAGGTGCTCGGCGAGGCCGAGGCTGATCGGCTGCCACCGTACGGTGCCGCTCTTCTCGTTCAGGCGCACGAGGCCGTTGGAGCGGTCCAGATCAACAAGCCGCAGGGCGAGGGCGCCGCCGCGCCGGCAGGCGCTTTCGGTGTGCAGGCGTAGCAGGAGGGCGTCGAGGATGACGTCATTGCCGCTGGTCCGTGCCACCGCATTGATCTCCTCCAACTCGTAGGACGTCAGGGCACGGCGGGTGCTAGGGAGGCGGCGGGGTTTGGCGACACGATGGGCGGGACTGGCCGACGCGTCGATCAGACCATCAGCAACAGCCCGGGAGTAGAAAGCGCGAGCGGCGGCGATGACATGCTCGCCCGCGTGCCGGCCGTTGCGGCTGTTACGCCGCGACCGGGCAGTGATGGTCATCTGCTGTCATGGCCTCGACGTCGCTGGCCGCGACGGCGTCCAGCGGTCGGTCGCGCCAGACGGCGGCCATGCGCTGCCAGTAGGTGCCGTAGGTGCGTTGGGCGCCGGGGCCTGCTGCGGCGATGACGCGGGGTAGGTACTCGGCGATCGTCGGCAGGGGGGCTGGGCCGTCGGTGTGGGATTGGAGGTCGGTCAGGGTAACGCCGAGGTGAGCCAAGACCTGCCGCGCTGCGGCGTCGGCGGTGGCGTCAGCGGGCATGTCCAGCTCCCGCAAGTCGAGTGTGTAGGTCGGCGAGGACGCCGATGACGGTGCTGGCGGGGTGCACGACGAGCAGGTCGTGGATGACGAGAGCAGCGAGCAGCACCGGCCAGCCGGGCTCGATCCCGCACATCCGCCGCGCAGGTGCCGGTAGAGGCAGCTCACCGCGGCTGCCTATCTGGTGCCGTCCGTCGTGGGCCGAGCCGACGACGAGCATCCCCTGAGGTGGCTGGATGTCGAGGCGGCGGCCCGGCTCCCAGCCCAACGGGTGCAGGAGCTGTTGTGCGGTCACCCGGCCGCAGCTCGACGGGACAGCCATCCCCAGCAGCACGTCCTGCGCGGCGGCGAACACCCGCGGAGGAACGTGAACGGGCAGTGCCGGCATCGGCCTCGGGCACGGGCGGGGCCAGGTGGGCATGGCGGCAGGAACGAGCGGCCGGACGAGCTGTTCGCCGTACAGGCGGGAAGCTTGTGTCATGCCGGCGACAACGGCAGATGCGGTCCCGCGTCGACGTGCTCGACGAGCTTGACGGCAGCGGGCTCTGGAGGCCGGACCAAGCCTCGCGTGTGGCCGCCCGGCATCAAACGGGGGCGGGCATACTGCTGGCATGCGTGACGGCCTGCACGGACCGAACGTCATCACCGCCGGGGAGGCCGTGCTGCTTCTCGTGGCGGTCGCCGGCGGTGAGGCCGTGCACCTCGCGCGCCGGCAGGGGCCGTTGGAGCAGGGCCGCAGCGCCGTACCCGACCACTACCTCACGGGCGGGGACAGTGAGCGTGAGGCAGTCCAGCGGCGTTATGACGTCGAGGCGCTGCGGGAGCCGATCTGGGAGCACACGACGATGTGCGGGCGGGTCTGGGCGCTGATGGTCGGCGGTGACGGCGGGACGCTGAGCAGGTACCGGGAGCCGGCGTTCGCGCCGACGTGCCGACGGTGTCTGACGCTGATGGACCGCCTGTTCCCCGCGCCGGCGGTCGACCGCAGAGTCCCGGTCGTCGCGCAGGTGGTCTGCGACGTGGTGCGTGAGCACGGGCACGCGGAGGTCCGGCAGGTCCCCGGTGACCAGCTTGCCGTCCTTCGGAAGGAGATTCGGTCGCTGATCAGGCAGCAGACGGGCCACCACGCCCAGACACTCGTTCACGGCGATCTCCTGCTGGTGGTGTGTGATCCGCTGCGGGACGCGGAGGCGGAGATGCAGGCAGCCGCCGAGGCGGTAGGAGCAGTTCTCTTCGGGGATCAGCCGCTTCCGGCCGCGCGACCCGGGCGGCCATGGGTCGTCACGTGGACCGCGTGGGACCTGGGGTAGACGTCGGGCTGTCGTTGTGTCGGCCTTCTGCACGCTCGCCATCTGCCGGTGCTTGAGCTGAATCTGGCCCTGGCACGGCAGCCACGCGGGTTCCTGGACGCGGTAAGTCCGGCTGGTTGCGGTACTCGCCGCTGTCGGTCCTGGCCTCCCCCACGGTGCGCATGCTGATGGCGGCGAGGAGGCATGCGGTGCTGACGGCGGCGAGTAAGAGGTGGTAGCCGCCGTGCGGTAGGAGCGTGGCGGCAAGCAGGGGTGCGGCGGCTTTGGCGGTGGTGACGGGGGCGGCGAGTCGTCCCGCGATGGTGGCGTAGGCGGTGGTGCCGTAGCGGTCGACGAGGAGTGCTGGGGTGGCGAGGCTGGCGATGCCGAAGCCGAGCCCGAATCCGGTGACGGTGACGATGGCTCCGACGCGGGTTCCGGCGGCGAGGGGCATAGCGAGGACGGCGACTGCTTGGATGGCGAAGACGCCAGCGACGATGGTGGTGACGGGGAGTCGGCGTCGGGCGGCGGTGAGGACGAGTCTTCCGGTGACGGACAGGACGCCGAGGAGGCCGGCGGCGGTGGCGGCGTAAGTAGCCGGGTGGCCGCGGCTGGTCAGGTAGCTGACCAGGTGGACGCCGATGGTGCTGGTGGCGGCGCCGTGGGCGATGAGGGCGGCGGCGAGGATCCAGAACCGGGGATCGCGCATCGCGGCGCGCGCCGCCGTCCGCCGCGAGGCGTGGGCCGTTCGCAGCGTGGGGTTGGACGCTGTGACGTGCGGCGGTTTGCGAACGGTGAGGGCGTGCAGCGGCACGGTCACTACGCCGTGGACGGCGGCGAGCGTGAGGAGCGCGCCGCGCCAGCCGAGGTGGGCGACCAGGTAGCCGGTGAGTGGCATGAAGATCGTGCTGGCGAACCCGGCGACGACGGTGACCGCAAGCAGGGCGGTGGGGCGTCGGTCGGGGGTGAACCAGGAGACGATGACGGCGAAGGCGGGTTCGTAGAGGACCATCGCGCCGGTGATCCCGACACCGATCATGACGGCGTAGAGCTGCCCGATGGTCTGGACCTGGGACCAGGCGATCAGCAGCGCGGTGGCGGTGATCGAGCCGAGGGTCATGAGGGCCCGTCCGCCGTGCCGGTCGAGCCACCTGCCGACCGCGATGGCCATCAACGCGCCGGCGAGGACGCTGACGGTCAGCGCCCCGGTGACGGCGGTGATCGAGGCGCCGAGGCTGGTCGCCATCGGGCCGAGCAGCACGGCGTGGGCGTAGTAGATGGTGCCGTAGCCGACGGTCGAGGTGATCGCGAGGGCGGCGACGATGCGCCACCGGTGGTGCCCGCCGACGGTGGGGTCGGCGGGCGCCATCGTGGTGGTGGTCATCAGCTGGCGCAGCAGCCGCCGGTCTGGCCGCTGGTCGAGGTGTCGAGGCTGATGAGGCTCAGCGGGGCGGACAGCAGCCCACCGGCGATGCCCGTGGCAAGCCCCTTCCCGGCCGGCTGCGGGGCGGGGCCGCAGCTGCTGTCGGTGCCGGTCGCCTCGGCGGGGTTGCTGTTGCAGACGCCGGTTTCGGGCAGGTCGAGCTGGACGTCCCGGGCCGCCTGCCAGTCGCCGGCGAGGGCGGCGACGACGGAGCGGACCTGCTCGTAGCCGGTGGCCATGAGGAACGTCGGCGCGCGCCCGTAGCTCTTCATGCCGACGGCGTAGTAGCCGGACTCCGGGTGTCCGAGCTCGTGGACGCCGTGCGGGGGGACGGTGCCGCAGGAGTGCTCGTTCGGATCGATCAGCGGGGCGAGAGCCCGGGTGGCGCCCATGACCGGGTCCAGGTCCAGGCGCAGTTCGGCGGCGATCGAGTGGTCCGGGCGGAAGCCGGTCGCGGCAACGATCCGGTCGACGATCACCTCCTCCTCGCTACCGTCGGCGTGCCGGACAACGACGGCGACCCGGCCGTCGGCCGGGGTGAGCGCGTGCACGCAGAAGCCGGTGAGCAGCCGGATCCGGCCGGCGTCCACGTGTTCGCGCAGCCGGGAGCCGAGCGCGCCGCGGGCGGGCAGCGCGTCGGCGTCGCCGCCGCCGTAGGTGCGGGCGGGGCTGGCCGAGCGGATCGCCCAGGTCACCTCCGTGCCCGGCTCGGCGGCGGCCAGCTCGGCCAGGGAGAGCAGCGTGTTCGCGGCGGAGTGGCCGGCGCCGACGACCAGGGTGTGCCGGCCGGCGAACCGGTCCCGGTCGGCGCCGAGTACGTCGGGCAGGGCGTGCTCCAGGTACGCGGCCACGTCCTTCTCTCCACGGGCGGGCAGGCCGGAGGCGCCGAGGACGTTGGGGGTGCCCCAGGTGCCGGAGGCGTCAATGACCGCGCGGGCCAGCAGTTCGTCACCGTCGGCGAGGCGGATCAGGAACGGCGTCTGCTCGCGGCCGGCGGTGCGCAGCCGGTCCAGGCCGAGGCGGCTGATCGCCTCCACCCGCGCGCCGTAGCGCAGGTGCGGCTTGAGCTGCGGCAGCTCCGCGAGGGGCTGGAGGTAGTCGGCGACCAGCTCCGCGCCGGTGGGCAGCGCGTCCTCGGCCGGGGCGACCCAGCCGGCGTCGTCGAGCAGGCGGCGGGCGGCCGGGTCGACGTTGTACCGCCACGGGGAGAACACCCGCACGTGCCCCCACTGCCGCACCGCCGCGCCGGCGGTGTCACCGGCCTCCAGAACAAGGAAGGGCAGGCCACGCTCGTGCAGGTGGGCGGCGGCGGCCAGACCCACCGGGCCCGCGCCGATCACCACGACGGGCAGCTCGTTCGGGATGCTCATCGGAAAACTCCTCTGTGTTGAAAACTGTCGAATCAAGAAGGTGCAGTTGTGCTGGGGCGGGCGGAGCCGAAGGGGTTCAGATGACGGGGCTGCGCCGCTCGAGCAGGACGACGTCGCGCCACCGGCCGTGGTGCCGGCCGACCCGCTCGCGGGTGCCGATGACGCGGAAGCCGGCCCGCTGGTGCAGGGTGAGACTGGCGGTGTTCTCGGGGAAGATTCCGGACTGGATGGTCCAGATGCCGGCGGCCTCGGTGGAGGCGATCAGCGCGTCCAGCAGCAGCCGGGCTACGCCACGGCCTTGGGCGGCGGGGTCGACGTAGACGGAGTGCTCGACCACCCCGGCGTAGACCGCGCGGCTCGATGTCGGCGAGACCGCCACCCACCCGAGGACGGTGTCGTCCGCGTCGACGGCCACGAGGCGGTGGTCCGGCAGCTTGGCCGCGTCGAATGCTGTCCAGGTCGGGGCGGTGGTCTCGAAGCTGGCGTTGCCGGCGTCGAGGCCAGCCTGGTAGATGGCGAGGACACGATCGGCGTCGTCCGAGGTCATCGGGCGGACGGTGATGTCGGCCATCAGCAGGCTCCTTTCACGGTGGGGGCGGGTCGGCCCATGACGACGTCGGCGGCGGAGGGGAAGCAGCCGACGCATGCGTCGTTGATGCGGTAGTGGCGGGCGGTGCCGACCGGCTCGACGAGCACGAACCGCACCTCGGTCAGGATCTTCAGGTGTTGGGAGACGGTGGACTGGGCGAGCCCGACAGCTGCGACGATCTCCCCCACGCTCATCGGCCGGGCATGCCGGGCCAGGTACTCCACGATCTGCACCCGGGTCGGGTCCGCCAGGGCCCGGAACCACGAGGCGTAGGTCTGCGCGGTATCCCGGTCGAGGAGTTCGCCCACCACCACTCCCTCTATCGTTTATCGCCGATTGGCGATGAAAGCCTAGCAGGCGCCGTCCCGGTGAGGTGGGCGGTTGCGACGACGAGGCGGGCGATCGCGGCCAGGGTGGCCGGGTCGACCTTGTCAGGGGTGTCGGCGGGGCTGTGGTAGCCGCCCATCCCGGCACCGATGCCGACCGCGGCGAGGCCTGCTGCGCCGTAGCGGCGGTTGTCCGAGGCCATCGGCCCCGCAGCGAGTGGGACGCCGGTGTGCCGGCCGGCCTGGTCCAGCAGCGCCAGGAGGCGGTGGGCGGGCCCGCCGGCCTCGACCGCCGCCGCCCCATCCAGGCGGCCGGCTCCGTCGACGTTGACCACCAGGGGCGCGGCGCCCTGGTCGCGCAGCTGCGCGGCGTGGTGGGCCGAGCCGAGCGCGCCAACCTCCTCACCGTCGAGCAGCGCGACGCAGAGCCCGACGCCGTCGGGAAGTCCGCGGCCGAGGACGCGGGCGGCTTCGAGGACCACCGCGACGCCGGTGGCGTTGTCCGACGCTCCGGGCTGGCGGAGCCCGGGGTGGTCGCCGACGCCGTCGTAGTGGGCGGTCAGGAGCAGCTCCGCCCCGCCGGGGACGGTCTGCCGGAGTCGGGCGTGGATGTTGGTGCCGGTGACGTCGTCGCGGCGAACCGGCGTGGCGCCGGCGAACCAGCTGGCGCTGTCGGTTGCCGCAGCGAGGACGGTGCGGTGGGTGTCCGGGTCGAGGGTCAGGACGGGCAGCGGTCCCGGGTCCGGTCCGGCGAGGGTGGTGAACTGCCAGCCGTCGGCGTCGACGGCTCGGCGGATCAGCAGCCCGGCCGCGCCGCGGGTGTCCCGGTAGGCGTCGAACAGGCTCATCTCCGCCGGCACCACGAGCCACCGCCCGGCCGGGTCGTCGGCACCGGCGACGCCGAGCGGGCCGCGGCGGGTCTCGGCGGCGTCGGCGGAGGCGGAATGGATCGCGACCTGGCGACCGAATACCAGCGGCATGGGGCTGCTCCCGCCGCCCCAGGTGACCGTCGGCGCCTCGTGCACCTGCGGCACCGCCCGGACCGGGAACTCCTCAGTCCGGACCGTGGCGCCGAGAGCGGTGAGCTCGTCGACGAGCCACGCCCGGGCTGCCGCGCCGCCGGGTGATCCGACTCGCCGTCCTGCCATGCGGTCGGAGGCGAGGGTGGCGACGGTCGCGGACATCCGGTCGGCGCTGACTACCCGGAGCAGGCCCGCGAGGTCGTCTGGGGTGGTCATCCGCAGCACCCCTGTCCCGCGGCCACCGCGTCGGCCTTGGCCTGCGTGCCGCAGCACGAGCCGGCCGCTTGCGCGGCTTCCTGGGTGCCGCAGCACGGGCCGGCGCTCGCGGCCTCGCCGATTGGCGGCAGGATGGACCCCACGGCCTGGGCGGGGCTGCCGCAGCAGGCGCCGGAGCCGGTGACCTGCAGGGCGGCGGCCGGGTCGCCCGCGAAACCGCCGGTGGTCTGGGTGTTGTCGCTCATGACAGGTCCTCTCGTCAGCGGGGGCTGATCAGCGTGTAGACGGTGGTGCGGGCACGGTCGTAGCGGCGCTGCGCACGCTGGTCGGCGGTGGACACCTGAGCGCAGGAGTCGCAGAACCGGACTCCAGCGCGAAGAGCGGATGAGCGGCGGGTGGAGCCGAACATGGTGGGTCCCCTTCCTCCAGACGCCTGTCTTGACGTCCGTCTAAGCAGAGAGTTGCACGTTGATTAGAGAGATGTCAACCTAGAGACATGTCAAAGCAACAGGCGCCCCTCGCCGTCATCGATCTCAACGCCGACACGCCGTGCTGCCCCCCGCTGGCGCAGCGTCGGATTCCGGCCGAGACGGCCGCGGTGCTCGCTCCCGCGTTCAAGGCCCTCGGCGACCCGGTGCGGCTGCAGCTGATGTCGATGATCGCCTCCGCCGAGGGCGGGGAGGCGTGCGTGTGCGACCTGACGCCGGCGTTCGACCTGACCGGGCCAACGATCTCGCACCACCTCAAGACGCTGCGCGAAGCGGGCCTGGTGGATGCCGAACGGCGGGGCACGTGGGTCTACTACCGCGCCCGCCCGGGAATCCTGCGCCAGCTCGCCGCCCTGCTGTCGGTCGAGCCCGCCCCCTCGTCGCAGGCGTAAGCCGCGGGCAAACCCGTACCTACCAGCGCCGACCGCGCAACGCGATCAGCGTTGAGCGCCGGATCCCGTGTGCGAGGCGACGTCCGCTGTCCGCTGCCGGCCTTGCCGTCCGGACACGTGAGCGGCGAGGGCAGTCATGACGTGCGCGGCGTCGGGACCGACGCCACGCAGGGTGTTCGAGGCGAAGGATCGCTGGAACTCCAACCCGAGATAGATCAGCCCTGGATGGGTGGTGGAGATCCCGCCCACGTGCCGGGGCGCGCCATGGTCGAGGGCGCCCAGGGGCTTGAGGTACGCGAGGTCCGGGCGGTAGCCGGTGGCGAAGATGACCGCGTCGACCGGCTCGGGCGTGCCGTCGGCCCAGATGACGCCCTCAGGGGTGAAGGCGGTGAACATGTCCCGCCGGGAGAGCAGCCCGGAGGCGAGAGCGTCGCGGTATACGCCGGTGTCGAGCACGGTGGCGTGTCGGACAAGTCGGGTGAGGACGCGGCGTGGCAGGCGGTCCGCGCCGGTGACCCGCAGCCAGTGGTGGAGGTCCCGCCCGCCGAGGCGTTGGGGCAGGAAGCGCACGGGTTCCCGGGTGGCGAGCGTGACCCGGGCGTGGCCGGCGATCTCGTAGGCGACCTGGACGGCGGAGTTGCCGGCACCCACGACGATGACCCGCTTGCCCGCGTACACCTCCGGCCGGCGGTAGTGAGCGACGTGCCGGAGATCGCCGGCGTAGTCGTCCTGGCCGGGCAGCGTCGGCAGGTACGGGTTGCCGAACGATCCGCTGGCGGCGACGACGCCGACCGCAGCCATCTCGTCCCCGGTGTCAGTGCGGACGAGGTACCCCCCGTCGCGGCGAGGGTGCACGGCCGTGACGCGGGTGCGGGTGCGGATGTCGACGTCCACGGTCTGCGCGTACCGGCGCAGGTACGCCGTGACCTCGTCGCGCCGGGGGTAGCGGTCCGGGTCGCCGTCGAAGCGCATGCCAGGCAGGGCGCTGTAAAGGGCGGGCGAGAAGAGGGTGAGGCTGTCGTAGTAGTCAGGCCAGGAGCCAACCGGCTCGCTGCCCGCCTGCAGGACAACGGGCCGCAGGCCCGCGGTCAGGGCGGCTCGGGCGGCGGCCAGGCCTGACTGGCCGCCGCCGACGATGATCACTGGCTGGGATGGGGTGGTCATGTCACGATCATATCGTCGTTTTGTTGAATGACAATATGACGATGGTGGGGAAAGGTAGGGCCATGAGCGACGCCACCGGACAGCCCGCAGGGGCATCCCCGCCCGCGCGCGCGGCCGGAGTCCCGGAGGGCCTGGCGCCGCAGACGCAGGAGTTCCTCAAGGCCTTGGGCAGCCCCACCAGGCAGCGGATCATGATGCTGTTCGCGCAGGGCGCCGAGCTGTCGGTGGGCGAGGTGGCCGAGCGGACGGGCATCAGCCAGGCCACGGCGTCGCAGCAGTTGACCCTGCTGCGACGCGGACGGGTGGTCACCTCCCGTCGCGACGGGAAGACCGTGTACTACCGGGCCGATCGGGACGGCGCGCTCGCCGCCCTCGCGGAGTTGCAGTCTTACCTGGCGACCTGCTGCTGACCAGGTCGCCCACCGGCGACCCGGCGGTCTCCAGCACCCTCCGCCCGGACGCCGCGCACCCCCTCCGACATGCATGCCGCACCTGCAGGCATGACAGGTTAGGTGTGGAGTGTGATGGTTCCGGCTGTTCCGTCGACGGTTACGAGCTGCCCGGGGCGCAGTCGTTGGGTGGCGTCGCCGGTGCCGACGACGGCGGGGATGCCGTACTCACGGGCCACCAGGGAGGCGTGTGCGGCTAGGGTGCCGCCGTCGGTGACCACTGCGGCGGCGCGGGAGAACAGCGGTGTCCATGCCGGGGCGGTGGCCTTCGCGACGAGCACTTGACCATCGGCGAAGCCGTCGAAGTCCTCAGGTCCGTGCACGATGGCGACTTCGCCGGTGGCCCGGCCGGCCGAGGCGGGATGCCCGACGAGGGCGCCCTCGGCGGTCTCCGTGGTGCCGCGGGCCTGTTGAACCGCGTGTTCGATGACGTCGCCGATCAGTCGCGCGGGACGGCCCAGGGTCAACGGCGCGGTCAGGCGGCGTTGGCGCTGCCAGAGGGCGCGCCGCTCGGCAACCCTGGCGCTCAGCTGTCCGGGGTCGCCTTCGATCCCGCTGTTCACTTCATCCCGCGTGCAGAAGTAGATGTCTCCGGGCTGCTCGATAGCTCCCAGGTTGACCAGGTGCCGCCCGAGGCGGGCGGTGCAGGCCCGCAGGACCGGCCAGGCGAGGGTGAACTCCCGCGCCTGCTCCTCCCGGATGACGGCGTAGCGCTGGTTGACCTTCAGCAGCCGGTCGAAGTCAGCCAGCAACCGCGGGCGGTCGGCCAGCGTCGCTCGGCAGCGTTGTTCGGCAACCATCCGCTGTTCGGCAAGCGAGCGGTAGCGGTCCCCGGCTCGGGGTGGTCGGCCCGTTGCCAGTTCTCCGGCGACCGGGTGATACCAGTCGACGCTCTGTACGGCGTGCGCGCCGGCCACCGGCTGGGCGCCGGGGAGCCCGCGCAACAGCACCTGCGCACCGCCCTCATCGTCGGGGAGCACGTCGATGAGATGCCGGCGGACGAAGCGAGTCAGGCAGGCTTCCATCTTCCACGCCGACCCGCCGACGATCGCCAGATACCAGAGGTAGATCCCGGCTTCCCGCCCGAGTGCGTCGACGAGCTCGGCCAATCGCCGAGGCGATGCCGTGTCGACCTCCGCCTCCGCGGCGGCCACGAGGCGTCGATAGCCGGGCAGTTGTTGTTCACGCCAGGCCCGCTCCAGTTCGGACAGGACGGCGCGGTCGGCGGCATCCGGGTCATGGCTGACCCGGATCAACGCGTTGAAGAGGATCTTCGCGGCCCGCCAGCGTCCCTGCCACAGCACCCCAGCGAGGAGTTTTGGTGACGGGATTGGTGTGGCGTTGTAGTACCAGCCGTTGACCAGCGCGTACCGGAACGGCACTCGCACCCCGACGCTGCCGTACATCCCATCGAGATACCCGTCTTCGAGCACCGGCAGCAGCCAGCTGGCGAACAGCGGAGTGACGGCCTCGGGGAGCCATTCCCCGAGCCGGAAGTTGCGCATCCACAACCCCGGTCCCGGCGCCGTCCACGACACCGGCTCCGGCACCGCAGTCATCGGCCGGGCCTGCAGCAGCCACAGACGGCCCGCCCGGTCGATGGCCCACTCCACGTCCTGCGGGCGGCCGTCGTACCGGTCGGCGATCCGACGCGACAGCTCCGCGACCGCGTCGGCCTGGACGTCGGTGAGGACCCGTCCACCGCCGGGGCCGGACCGGGTCATCGCGGTGCGACTCGCGGTGACCGTCCACTCTTCGCCGGTCGTCACACCCGACACCAGCGGATCACCCAACCCCGCGACGGCGGCCACCAACGTCTGATCGCGGTCGCCGGTGACCGGATGCGCGGTGAACGCCACCCCGGCCACAATCGGGTCGACCATCACCTGCACCAGCACCGCCATCGCCGCCGTCGCCCCGCCACGCCGCTGGTGGTAGGCGGTGACCCGCTCGCTGGCCGCCGCGGCGAAGCATCGCCGCACCGCCGCACCCAGCCCGTCGGCGGGCACGTTCAGGTACGTCTCGTACAGGCCTGCGTACGAGGCATCCGGTAGATCCTCGGCCGCTCCCGACGAACGCACCGCGAACCGCTCCCCGCCCAGGCCCTCGACACTGGCCGCGAGCCGTCGGTCAAGCTGCGGATCATCGAGGACGCCGGTGGTGACCACAATCCCGGGCGGCACCGAGAACCGGGCTGCGGTCAGGTCCGCCAGCACGGCCGCCTTTCCACCGATCAGCGCCCGGTCGACCGCGCTCGCCTCGGCCAGGTCCACCACCGTGAGGTTGGAGCTCATCACCCACCACCATGTGTAGCACCGCAAAGTATTGTGACGCTACAGTAGAACCGCTGGGCCGCCATCAGCAAGAACGAGGAGCCACAGGTGTTGCCGATGCGACCGGAACTGCTCAAAGGCCATCTCGATGCGTTGCTGCTCGCGGTCCTGGAACCCGGGCCACAGCACGGCTACGCCGTCATCGAAGCCCTGCGAGACAGCAGCGGCGGGGCACTGGACCTGCCGACCGGCACCGTCTACCCGGCGCTGCACCGCCTCGAACGCGCAGGCCTGATCGCCAGTGACTGGCAGACCGTCGGCGGCCGCCGCCGCCGCGCCTACCACCTCACCCCGGCCGGACAGGCCGCGCTCGGTGAGCAGCGGGCAGTCTGGGACCACTTCTCCACCGCCGTCACTGCAGTTCTGGGCGGGCGGGCATGGCCAACGACCGCCTGACCAGCCGAGCAGGCGAAGCACCTCTCGACGCCTACCTGGGCGACCTCGCCGCACGACTGCGTGGACCACGGCGGCGTCGGGAGCAGATCCTCGCCGAACTACGCGACGGACTCCACCACGCCGTCGCCGACCGCACCGCCGCCGGCCTACCCCAAGGTGAGGCGGTCGCCGCCGCGATCGCCCAGTTCGGCACCCCGCAAGCGGTCGCCGAGGCCTTCGCCGGGGAGCTGGCCACCGCCTACGCCCGGCGCACCATCGCCTGGTACATCGCCACCGGACCTGTCGTGGGCATCTGGTGGCTGCTGCTCCTGCAGCCCCACCCCTGGCGCACCGGCCTGGTCGCCCTATTGGCCGCGATCCCCGTCATCCCACTGATCATCATCGCGATCGCCACCGCCGCTGGGACGGTGGCCACGACCGGTCGCCTCATGCGCTGGCTACCCGAAGCAAGCCCACAACACGCACTCGCCGCGACCATCACCATCGCCGCCCTTGCGCTCGCCGGGGATCTCACGGTGATCGCGAGCCACCTCCGGTCAGAGATTCCGGCGAAGTCACTGGCCACGTTCGCCGTCGCCGCTAGCCTCACTCGGATCGTCTGCAGCCTGGTCACGATGCGCCACGCCACCGCGATGCGCACCTCGCCGCCCTCCTGATCATCGAACCCGCCCGTCGACTGAGCGCCGCCAAGCCCCCGACGGGCTTATCCCTCACTCCCATTTGACGAACGACAGATCACTCAGCGATAGTTGACTCAATGAACGCTGAGCTTGCTTCCCTGGCCGGGCGCGCACGGGTCCACGCCGCACTCGGCGACCCTGCGCGCCTGGCGATCGTGGACGCGCTCAGCCAGGGCGACGCCTCGCCCGGGGAGATCGCCCACACCCTCGAGATGCCGACCAATCTCGTCGCCCACCACGTCAAGGTGCTCACCGAAGCCGGCCTCGTCCAGCGCGGCCGGTCCGAGGGCGACCGGCGGCGCACCTACCTGCGACTTCAGCCGGCAGCCTTGGCCGCCCTCACCCCTCCCCCGCTGGCCGATGTGGGACGGGTGGTCTTTGTCTGCACCCACAACTCCGCCCGCTCCCAGCTGGCCGCGGCGCTGTGGAAGCGGCGCACCCATGGGGAAGCCGCCTCGGCCGGCACCAAGCCTGCGACCCGAGTGCATCCCCGCGCGCTTGCCGTGGCCCACCGCCACGCCCTCGACCTCGATGCAACCGGCACCGCCCACGTCAAGGACGTCGTCCGCGACGACGACCTGGTCATCGCCGTCTGCGACAACGCCCACGAAGAGCTCACCGGACCGGTCCGCCCCCGCCTGCACTGGTCCGTGCCGGACCCGGTCCGCATCGACACCGACGAAGCGTTCGAGGCGGCCTACGCCGACCTCGCCGACCGCGTCGACCGCCTCGCCCCCACCACCATGTTGAGAGGCACCCGATGACCGACATCAGCGCCCGCATTCAACAGGAGATCACTCTCGACCAGCAGCTCGCCCTGCACACCGCAGCAACCCGGCTGGCCGCCGAGTTCGACGGCATCTACGGCACCGAGACCATCAAGCGGTTCCTGCACAGCAGCTACGACCAGTTCGCCACCGCCGCCAGCATCCCGAACTACCTGCCCCTGCTCGCCGAGCGCTTCGCCCGCCAGCGGTTGCGGGCCCTGGCACGGGTCGAGGGACACCACCGCGACGGCCGTCCCGTCGTGCTGTTCCTGTGCACCCACAACGCCGGCCGCTCCCAGATGGCCCTGGGCTTCTTCGTCCACCTCGCCGGCGACCACGCCGTCGCCTGGTCCGGCGGTAGCGAACCCGGCATCGAGATCAACCCCTCGGCGATCGCCGCGATGGCCGAACGCGGCATCGACATCTCCGAGGAGTTCCCCAAGCCCTGGACCGACGAAGTGGTCCGCGCCGCCGACGTGGTCGTCACGATGGGGTGCGGCGACGCGTGCCCAGTCTTCCCCGGTACCCGTTACGAGAACTGGGACATCGACGACCCAGCGGGCCTCAGCGTCGCCGATGTGCGGCCGATCCGGGACGAGATCGAGCGCCGGGTCCGGCGGCTCCTCGACGAACTGGACGTTCCCGCCACCCGATAACCCGCTGTGCCCCGATTGTCGGGGACAGTCAGATCATGGGAGAGAAAACACTGATGACCATCGCACTCCGGCGGCGTCTGCTGGCCGAGTTCATCGGCACTGCCCTGCTCGTCACCGCCGTCGTGGGCTCCGGCATCATGGCCGCCACGCTCTCTCCCGGCGACGTCGGGCTCCAGTTGCTGGAGAACTCGGTCGCCACCGCTCTTGCCCTCGGCGCGCTGATCCTGATCTTCGGTCCGGTCTCCGGCGCCCACTTCAACCCCGTGGTGTCCGCCGCCGACTGGTTCCTCGGCCGCCGCGTCGGAACCGGACTGACCCTGCGCGAACTCGGCGGGTATGTCATCGCCCAGGTCCTCGGGGCGATCGGCGGGTCGATCCTGGCGAACCTGATGTTCGACCTGTCCGCCGTGGCCTGGTCGAGCAAGGACCGGGCCGCCGGGCATCTCTGGCTCGGGGAGGTCGTCGCCACCACCGGCCTGATCCTGCTGATCTTCGCCCTCGCCCGCTCCGGCCGCGCGCCGGTCGCTCCCGCCGCCGTCGGCGCCTACATCGGGGCGGCGTACTGGTTCACCTCGTCGACCTCGTTCGCCAACCCTGCGGTGACGATCGGCCGTGCGTTCACCGACACGTTCGCCGGCATCGCCCCCGCTTCCGTCCCAGGGTTCGTCGTCGCCCAACTGGTCGGGCTGGCGGTCGGCGTCGGCCTACTCGCCGCGCTCTACCCCGACGCCGGGCGGGCCGCCGACCAGGTCGTCGTCCCTGCCGAGGAACGCGACCCGGCACTGGACCACCGCCGATGACCAACCACGACCCGGAGCACGGCGAGGCAGAGGTGCGTTACCGCCGCCTGCTCAACCCGCCGCGTCCCGCCGGCCGCTACCGCCTGCTCGACCGCAGCAGCGCCCCAGACCGGTCCCTGCCTGCACCCCGCGCCGAGACGCCCGTGAATCGGCCCTATGACCACGTGTACTCCAAGGAAGGCATCTGATGTCCAAGCCCAGCGTCCTGTTCGTCTGCGTGCACAACGCCGGCCGTTCCCAGATGGCCGCCGGCTGGCTGCGCCACCTCGGCGGCGACGCCGTCGAGGTCCGCTCCGCCGGCTCCGAGCCCGCCGACCAGATCAACCCGGTGGCCGTCGAGGCGATGCGGGAGGTCGGCATCGACATCACCGCCAACAAGCCGAAGATCCTCGACTACGCCACCGCCGAAGCCTCCGACGTGATCATCACGATGGGCTGCGGCGACGTCTGCCCGGCCTTCCCCGGCAAGCGGTACGAGGACTGGAAGCTCGAGGACCCGGCCGGCCAGGGCCTGGACATGGTCCGTCGCGTCCGTGACGAGATCCGCACCCGGGTGGAGGACCTCCTCGCCGACCTCACCCCCACCACCTGACGAGTCCACCCCACCGCCCGCCGCCCCTACAGGGGTGGCGGGCGGACCGATCGAGGAGCCCCTCGTGCCCGACCCCCACCGTTTGATCATCATCGGTTCCGGACCCGCCGGATATACCGCCGCCCTCTACGCCGCCCGCGCCAACCTCGCCCCCCTGGTCATTGAGGGCGTCCAGTCCGGCGGCGCGCTGATGACCACCACCGAGGTGGAGAACTTCCCCGGCTTCCCCGACGGCATCATGGGCCCCGAGTTGATGGACAATCTTCGCAAGCAGGCCGACCGCTTCGGCGCCCAGTTCATCACCGACGACGTCACCCGCGTCGAACTCACCGGCCCTGGCCTGAAGACCGTGTACGTGGGCGAGCAGGCCTATCGAGCCGACGCTGTCATCCTCGCCACCGGGTCCGCCTGGCGACCCCTCGGCGTCCCCGGCGAACAGGAACTCCTCGGGCATGGCGTCTCCTCCTGCGCCACCTGCGACGGGTTCTTCTTCCGCGACCAGGACATCGCGGTCATCGGCGGCGGCGACTCGGCCATGGAAGAAGCCACCTTCCTCACCCGCTTCGCCCGCAGCGTCACCATCGTGCACCGCCGCGACACCTTCCGCGCCAGCAGCATCATGGCCGAACGCGCCCTCACCAACGACAAGGTCCGCATCGTGTGGAACAGCGTCGTCGAGGAGATCATCGGCAACGACGGTGTCGTCGTCGGAGCGCGCCTGCGCAACGTCCACACCGGCGAGATCACGGTCCTTGACGTCACCGGCGTGTTCGTGGCCATCGGCCACGACCCTCGCAGCGAACTGTTCCGAGGCCAGGTCGACCTGGACGACGAGGGATACGTCCGCGTGCAGTCCCCCGGCACCCGCACCAACATTCCCGGCGTCTTCGCCGCCGGGGACCTCGTCGACCACACCTACCGGCAAGCCATCACCGCCGCTGGCACCGGCTGCGCCGCCGCCCTCGACGCCGAGCGGTACCTCGCCGCCACGTCCTGAACTCGGTCAGTCCTGCCGGTCGGATGTCCGGCAGGACTGACCCGGCAGAGTCAACCCCCAGCGCCCCCGACCCGCTGGCTGCTGTTGGGCAGCGTGGCCAAGCAGGCAACCTAAGCGGTGAGATGCCCGTCCAGGGCCGCCGATGGGAGAGGCATCATGACCCACATTCTGATCATCGGTGGCAGCGATGCCGGCGTCAGCGCCGGGCTACGCGCCCGACATGTCGACCCGTCCGTCGAGACCACTGTGGTCGCCGCCGACGCCTTCCCCAACTACTCGATCTGCGGCATCCCGTACCACATCTCCGGCGACGTGCCCGACTGGCGGAACCTTGCCCACCGCACACGCGACGACCTCGAACACGCCGGATTGCGACTACTCCTGGACACCCGCGCCCGGCACATCGATCCCACGTCCCGCACCGTCACGGTCAGTGGGCCAGGCGGGCGTGACGAAGAGCTCCGCTACGACCGGCTCATCATCGGAACCGGCGCCGTCCCGGTCCGCCCGCCGATCGCCGGCCTGCACGAGCTCACACCGGCCGACGGGGTGCATCTGCTGCACACCATGGACGACACCCTCTCCCTTGCCGAGACGCTGCAGCGGGGCCCGGAATCCGCGCTGATCGTGGGAGCGGGCTACATCGGGCTGGAGATGGCCGAAGCCCTGCACGCCCGAGGCCTGCAGGTCACCGTGGTCGAGCAGATCCCGCAGGTGCTGGGAACCGTCGACCCGCAGCTGGCGACGCTGGTCGCCGACGAACTGACACGCCACGGCGTGCGCGTCGTCACCGACACCACCGTCACTGAGGTGGCACGCGAGGGCGGCCGGCTGAAGGTCACCGGCCATTCCACCAACCAGCTCGGCGATAGCGGCAGCTTCAGCCAGATCACCGACGTGGTGCTTGTCGTCGTCGGAGTCCGGCCCGACACCGCGCTCGCGCAGACCGCCGGCGTCCGGCTCCGAGTGCGCGGGGCGATTGCGGTGGACCGGCACATGCGCACGGGGGTGCCGGACGTCTACGCCGCCGGGGACTGCGTGCACACCTACCACCGGCTCCTGGACACGAACACGTACCTGCCGCTCGGCAGCACCTCGCACAAGCAGGGCCGCGTGGCGGGAGAAAATGCCACCGGCGGCGACCGGCAGTTCGCCGGCTCGCTGGGCACCCAGGCGGTCAAAGTCTTCGACCTCGTAGCCGCCCGGACCGGTCTGCGCGACGCCGATGCCCGAGAGCACGGATTCGATCCCGCCACGCACGTGGCCCGCGTCGACGATCACAAGGCCTACTACCCGCGCGCCAAACCGGTCACGATCGCGATCACCGGCGACCAGCGCAGCGGACAGCTGCTCGGCGCCCAGCTCGTCGGCCACCGCGACACCGCAGTCGCCACCCGCGTGGACATCTACGCCGGCGCCCTGCACCACCGCATGACTGTCGACGCCCTCACTGACCTCGACCTGTCCTACACCCCGCCGCTGGGCAGCCCCTGGGACGCCGTGCAAACGGCCGCGCAGCGATGGGTCAGCGCCCGCACCGCCGACCTCCCCTGACGGCTGCAGGCCCTCGTCTGGTTCCGCGTCGCCGTCGTTGTCGCTCGCCTGCACTCCCGCTTGCCGCGTCGCCACCTCGGCCGGCGGGCAGCCGACCTGTCAAGAGGCACGCTAAGCTGCGCGCAGTCGAGTGGCGATGTCGGCGACCGTCGCTTTCGCTGTGCGGCCGGCACCCACCAGCGTGGCTGACGCCGGCCCCGTCCAATCGCCGTAGCCAAGCAGGTAAAGGCGGGCCTCGTCCATTGACCGGGTGCCCTCGACCGCCACCTTCCCCTGCCGCCATCCGGGCAGCAGCGGCGCGAGGTGGGCGAGGTCGGGCTGGAAACCTGTACACCAGATGACGGCCTCGCAGGGCTGCTCTGCGCCATCCGCCCAACGCACGCCGCGGTCGGTGAGCCGCACGAACATCGGACGGGAGTGCAGGACCGCGCGCTCCCGCGCGTCGCGGATGCTGGGCACCATCACGATGTCCCCAAGGTCGCTGACGCCGCCACCGGCACCACCGGCGGCCTTACGGGTGGCCACACCGAACAGCACCCGACCATCGACGGTGTCCGGCATGAACCGCGCCGGCCGCAAGGTGACCCAGGTGGTTTCAGCGACCCGGGACACCTCCGCCAGGATCTGCGCCGCGGAGTTACCTCCGCCGACGATCACGACCCGCTGCCCCCGGAACTCCTCCGGCGAGGCGTAGTTCACCGTGTGCAGCTGCCGGCCGGCGAACTCCTCACGGCCCGGGATGTCGGGCACGTACGGGCACTCCCACGTACCGGTGGCGGAGATGACGTACCGGGCCAGCCATCTCCCAGCGTCGGTCTCCACCGCCAGGCGCTCCCCGGCTCGCCGCACCTCATGTGCCCGGACCGGCCGGCGCACCCGCAGGTCGTACCGCTGCTCGTACGCCCGCAGATAGTCCACGACGTGCCCGGCGGTCGGGAAGTCTTCGCCCTCCTGCCGAGGCATCCCCCACCCCGGCAGCGGGCTGTACTCGGCCGGCGAGAACAACCGCAACGAGTCCCAGCCATGCCCCCACGCGCCACCCGGCTGAGACTGGGCGTCGAGGATGACGTAATCCAGACCGGCACGGCGCAGGTAGTAGCCCGCCGCCAGGCCACCCTGCCCGCCCCCGACGACCACCACGTCACACGATCCGGGCACGCCCGGCACCTCCTTCGTCCGCGGATCATCATGCCGAGTGGCCCAAGTTCCACGTCACGCTGGGCCGACGCCGGCACCGCCCATCCGGCCCCTGACACGGCCGGGACGAGCCGACAGGGCTCCCTACCCGCAACCTGACGGTGACCGGGTCCTGGTTCCAGCGGCCTATCGATGGTGTTGGTGCAACGATGGAAGACGTGCCAACTGCGAAAACAGCTACGCCTGCCGTCTCGCCGCTTGCCGGCGAGCCGATCAAGCGTGCCGATGCCGAGCGGCTCGCGGGAGTGCTGAAGGCATTCGCCGACCCGGCCCGGCTGCGACTGCTCAGTCTGATCCAGTCCGCTCCCGACGGCGAGGCGTCCGTGAGTGACCTCACCGCGCCGCTTGGTCTGTCCCAGCCGGCCGTGAGTCATCACCTGCGGATCCTCACCGAGGCCGGCCTGATCGAGCGCGAGAAGCGCGGCGTCTGGGCGTACTACCGACTGGTGCCGTCCGCGATCGCGGCGATCGCCGACCTGCTGACGCCGCCCCGCAAGCGGACGACGAAGAAGGCCCGCTGACCGGCACCCTCGAAGGCCGGCTTTCGCTCCTGCGGGTGCCGACAATGGCGTCCGTTCTGGTCACGGCCGCGTCGACCACGCCGACAAGGCCTTGCCTCATCAAATGATGCCCGGGCTGATCGGATCTGTGGCGACACCGTGGTCGAGGAGCAGGGACACTGGTATGCACCCGTGGGCGCCCAGCCGGCGTCGCTGCCCGGTAAGCCGCTTCTCAACCGTGGCAATTGCCGACCCAATGGTCATCGTTGGTTGGCCGTGTCCGACGGCCTGCCGGCAGCCTGGTCCTTCTCCTGAACCAGGGCTTGCATCTGATACCTAGGTACAGGCTTACCGTCGTTGCATGAGCGACCAACATGTCACGACGGATGACTCCTGGGTGCCAGATGCCTGCACCCTGCCGACCGCCGAACGGCCGCTGCGGCTCGCCGAGTTCGATCAGTTCTTCCGGGACGCGGTGCGGGGTGCCGAGCGGTTGTCGGCACAGCATCTGCGGTTGCACCTCGACGGCGCGGAGCAGGTCGAAAAGACGGCGCGGGATCTGGCAGCCCGTGAATCGTCTTGCTGCTCGTTCTTCACGTTCGACATCGCGCGACCCGACTTGAACTCACTGACGCTGGACGTTCGAGTACCGGCAGCACACGTCGACGTGCTTGATGCCCTAGCCCAGCGGGCTGTCCGGGTTCAGCGATGAGCGGATCAGGGCTGCGCAGCGGCCAGCTGGCCGACGCGGCCGGGGTCAACCTGCAAACCCTGCGCTACTACGAGCGCCGAGGGCTGCTCGCCTCCCCGCAGCGGTCGCCCGGCGGGCATCGGCTCTACCCGTCCGACACGGTCACCCTGCTGCGGATCATCAAGACCGCGCAACGCCTAGGCTTCACCCTCAACGAGGTCGCCGACCTCCTCGCCGCCGGCCAACACCAGCACAACGGTCGACCCGACACCGGCCTCCAGGCACGAGCCAAGGACAAGCTCGCCGAGGTGGAACAGAAGTTGGCCGACCTATCCGTCATCCGCGACACCCTGCGCGCCGCCATCTCGGCCGGCTGCGACGACCTGGTCGCCTGCGCCGGCAGCGCCTGCTGCCCCCTGCCGTTTGCTGAACTCGCCGAAAGGAACGACCGTGCCGACACCTGCTAACCGGCTGCGCCGCCTGCTCCCCTCCGGCATGACCGGACTCGCGGGAGCCGCCTGCGCCGCCTGCTGCGTGCTGCCGCCACTGCTGGCCGCCGGAATCCTCGGTGGTGCCGGCTGGGCCGCGGCCAACCGTTTCCTGCCCGGCGTCGCCCTCGCCCTGGCCGTGCTCGCCGGCCTGTCCTGGTGGTGGGCCAGCAAACGCCGCCACACCACCGGCTGCGCCGGCCGCAACTGCTCCTGCGGGCAGAGTGACCAGCGCGAGCGCGAGGTAGTCACGCTACGGTCGGACGCGTGACGGTAGCCCGCTCGATCCTGCTGTTCCTGCTCGCCGCGCTCGCCGAGATCGGCGGCGCCTGGCTGGTGTGGCAGGGCTGGCGGGAAAACCGGGGCCTGCTCTCGGTCGCGGCCGGCGTCATCGCACTCGGGGTCTACGGCTTCGTCGCCACCTTCCAACCCGACGCGAACTTCGGCCGCATCCTGGCCGCCTACGGCGGCATCTTCGTCGCCGGCTCTCTCGCCTGGGGCATGGTCGTCGACAAGTTCCACCCCGACCGCTACGACATCATCGGCGCAGCCATCTGCCTTGTCGGAGTCGCCGTCATCATGTACGCCCCACGGGCCAGCTAGCCGCCTGGCCGGAGCTTCTGCCCACCTGGTCACTCAGCTCGGTGCGACAGGATGGCCGCCAAGTCATCTGGCACCCGCATCAGCTGGGTGAGGGGGACGCGGGCCCGTCCCGTGTTGCCTTCCGGGTAGCGGCCGACGGCTGATCCTGGGCCGGCCACCGCGAGCCGGACCGCCTGGCCCACCGCTTCGACCACGTCGCGCTCGCGTGGTGCTCGTTTGAGCATCACGGCGTGGGTGACGGTGTGCCGCCACGGCCAGGGCTGGGACAGGATGTGAGCGCGTTCGGCTGCGCGCCAGGCGGCAGCGGAATCGGTCGCGGTGCGCGCGGTGAACAGCTCGGCGTCGAACACGACGCCTACCGGTTCGGGCATGCGCTGGAAGATCACTTGGCCTCGCTCGTGCAGCAGGCACAGCCGGGCTTGCACCCGCAGGCGCCGGCGCCCTCAGCCTGGAAAGTAAGCGAGTTCGCTCCGCTGACCGGCACCGCACAGCAGGCGTCCCCACGTCATGCCTCTCGCCCCTCCTTGATCGCAACGGCGGCGATGACCAGCGCGGCCAGGGGATCAGCCCATGACCAGCCGAACAGGCTGTTGAAGCCCAGGCCGACGAGCAGTACCGCCGACAGGTAGGTACAGAGCAGGGTCTGCTTGGAGTCGGCCACCGCCGACCGGGAACCCAACTCGCGCCCGGCCCGCCGCTGCGCATGAGACAGCACGGGCATGATGAGCAGCGACAGGCCGGCCAGGACCAAACCCACGGTGGAGTGCTCGGCTTCCCCGCCACCGGCGAGCGCGCGCACCGACTCGACCGTGACGTAGGCGGCCAGCGCGAAGAACGACACGGCTGTCGATGCCGGGGATCCGCGAAAGATCCATGCCAGCATCACGTGGATACGATGTGATCGCGATCGCGCGATGCCAACCCGAATAATGCGCTAGCATCGCCGCATGGCGATGAGACAACAGGTGGAGCGAGAGACTCTCGCCCCCGCTGCGGCACTGTTCCGCGGGCTTGCGGATCCGACCCGCCTGGCGATCGTTCGCCGGCTGGCCGACGGTGAGGCGCGGGTGGTGGATCTCGTCCGGGAGCTGGGTTGGGCGCAGTCAACGGTGTCGGCGCATCTGGCCTGCCTGCGTGACTGCGGCCTGGTGGACTATCGGGCGGTCGGTCGCCAGTCCTTCTACTTCCTGACGCGCGTGGAGCTGATGGCCGTACTGTCGGCCGCCGAGTCGCTGCTGGCCGCGACCGGGGAGACGGTGGCGCTGTGCCCCACCTACGGCGACGGCGCCCAGTGACCGCTGTGCAGGCCCCGCCGCAGCGGGTGGCGTGGCTGGCAGGGGCAGCGATGACCGCGCTGGCGGTGGACGTGGCGTCCAAGAGCGCGGCCGCGGCGTGGCTGCCGGGCCGCAGCGTCGATCTGTTCGCCGGGTTGGCGCTGCGGCTGACCCGCAACCCGGGCGCGGCGTTCTCGGTCGGTACCGGTATCACTCCGGTCTTCACCGTCGTCACGGTGGCCGTCATCGCGGGCATCGCCTGGTATGGGCGCAGAGTTACCCACCGTGGGTGGGCGGTGGCGCTCGGCCTGGTGGCAGGCGGAGCGGCCGGGAATCTGGTCGACCGGCTGTTCCGGTCTCCGGGTCTGGGCCGAGGACATGTGGTCGATTTCCTGTACCTGGACTGGTGGCCGACGTTCAACCTGGCCGACACCTTCCTGATCTGCGGCGTTGCGGTCGCGGTGTGGCTAAGCCTGCGCAACGTGCCCGTCACTGTCCGGGCAGCCGACGACATCCAGGGCTCGAGGATCGCCGGGGGGAGCGGTGAGCGCTGAGATCGAAATGACCGTCAGCGGACGGGGCGCCGCCGCCCGTATCGGGATCGCCCTGGCCGTCGCCGCCCCGGCGGTGGTTGTGCGGCTGGCCGGCGTGCAATTGGCGCCGGTGGCGGCAATGGTGGTGTTCGGCGCGGCGGTGCTGGCCGCGGTGGCGCTGCTGATGTGGGCGTCGGAGGCCGCCCGGGTGGACATCTCCGGCAGCCTCGCGCTGGCCATCCTGGCTCTGGTGGCGATCCTGCCCGAGTACGCGGTCGACATCTACTTCGCCTACACCGCCGGACACGAACCGGCCTACGCCGCCTACGCCACGGCGAACATGACCGGGGCCAACCGACTGCTCATCGGGGTGGCGTGGCCACTGCTGGTCGCCTTCGCGATCTTCGCGGTGCGCCGCCACGGGAAGCGCGGCGAGCGCGACCGGGTCACCCTGGCGCCGCATCGGCGCACCGAGATCGTGTTCCTCGCCGCCGCCACCGTCTACGCCCTGGTCATTCCGCTGACCGGCCGGCTGGCCTGGTACGACACCCTGGTGCTCGGAGGGCTGTTCGCCGCCTACCTGTGGCGCATCCGTGGCAACGACGAAGGCGACGAGGACCTGACCGGCGTCGCAGCCACCGTCGCCGTGCAGCCGCCCGCCCGCCGCCGCGGCTTGGTCACCGCGCTGTTCATCACCGCCGGCGTCACCATCCTCGCCGCGGCAGAGCCGTTCGGCGACTCGCTGGTCGCCGCCGGCGCCGACCTGGGCATTGACAAGTTCCTGCTGGTGCAGTGGCTGGCCCCGATCGCCTCCGAAGCCCCGGAGGTCATCGTCGCGATCACGTTCGCGCTGCACGGCCGCGCCGACGACGGCATGGGTGCTCTGCTGGCAGCCAAACTCAACCAGTGGACCCTCCTGATCGCCTGCCTTCCCGCCGCGTACCACCTCGGCGGCGGCACGTTCGCCGGGCTGCCGCTGGACGCCCGGCAGACCGAGGAGCTGGCGCTCACCACCGCCCAGACCCTGCTCGGCGTGGCCGTCCTGGCCGACCTGCGGCTGACCCGCGCCGAAGCACTGCTGTTGTTCGGCCTGTTCGCCGTCCAGTTCGTGCTGCCCTCACCCAACATCCGCTACATGATCGCCGCCGTCTACACCGTCCTGGCCGTCGCGCTGCTGATCCGGCAGCGCCGGCACGTCCCCGCCCTCATCAAATCCCTGTAACCCCCGTATCTCGGAAAGGATCCGTGACCATGACCGCCACACCTCGACCCGGCAGCGCCCCTGCCGCCGTCGCACGACGAGCAGGTGCCCGATGAGCGACGCGTGCGGCTGCGGCGACGACAAGCCCACCGGCACAGGTGAAGCCGAAGAACGGGAACCGGAACGGCTGTGGGATGTCTCCGAGATCCGTGCGGCCGCTGTAGCCGGGGTGCTGCTGCTGGCCGGTTACATCGCGGGGTGGACGGGCGCGCCGCGGCCGGTGGAGATCGGCCTGCAGGCCCTCGCTCTCGCCGTCGGCGCGTGGACGTTCGTGCCGTCCACGCTGCGCCGCCTCGCCAAGGGCAAGATCGGCGTCGGCACGCTGATGACCATCGCCGCCGTCGGCGCCGTCATCCTCGGTCAGGTCGGCGAAGCCGCCATGCTGGCCTTCCTGTACTCCATCAGCGAAGGGCTGGAGGAGTACTCCCTGGCCCGCACCCGCCGCGGCCTGCGCGCCCTGCTCGCCCTCGTCCCCGCGCAGGCCACCGTCCGCCGCGACGGCGCCGAGCTGACCATCTCCCCGGCCGAGCTGCGCGTCGGCGACCTGATGATCGTGCGGCCCGGTGAGCGGATCGCCACCGACGGCATCATCCGCACCGGCCGCAGCGCCCTCGACGTCTCCGCCATCACCGGCGAATCCGTACCGGTCGAAGCCGCCACCGGCAGCGAGGTGTACGCCGGGTCGATCAACGGCACCGGGGTACTGGAGGTCGAGGTCACCACGACCGCCGAGGACAACTCCCTCGCCAAGATCGTGCGGATCGTGGAGGCCGAACAGGCCCGCAAGGGCGCCAGCCAGCGCCTCGCTGACCGCATCGCCAAACCCCTCGTTCCCGGGGTGATGATCGCCGCCGCGCTCATCGCGGTCGTGGGTAGCCTGCTCGGAGACCCCGCCACCTGGATCGAGCGGGCCCTCGTCGTGCTAGTCGCCGCCTCCCCGTGCGCGCTGGCGATCTCCGTGCCGGTCACCGTGGTCGCCGCCGTCGGCGCCGCCAGCAAACTCGGCGTGCTCGTCAAGGGCGGCGCCGCCCTCGAAGCGCTCGGCGCAGTGCGGGGTGTGGCGTTGGACAAGACCGGCACCCTCACGCGCAACCGGCCGACGGTCATCGACGTCGCCGCGACCGGCGGCGCCACCCGCGAGCAGGTCCTCGACCTGGCCGCCGCGTTGGAGGCGCGCAGCGAACATCCCCTCGCCCGGGCGATCCTCGCCGCCGTCGACACCCCCCGGCCGGCCACCGACGTCGAAGCCATCACCGGCGCCGGCCTCACCGGCGTCGTCGACGGCCGGACCGTCCGGCTCGGCCGACCCGGCTGGCTGCACCCCGGGGAGCTCGCCGACACCATCACCGGCATGCAGCAGGCCGGCGCCACCGCCGTCCTCGTCGAGGACGACGGCCGACTGATCGGCGCGATCGCGGTGCGTGACGAGCTTCGACCGGAAGCCGTCGAGGTGATCGACCGGCTACGCCGCGGCGGCTACCACGTCTCCATGCTCACCGGCGACAACGAAGCCACCGCCACCGCCCTCGCCGAACAGGCCGGCATCACCGAGGTGCACGCCGACCTGCGCCCCGAAGACAAGGCCCGCATCGTGGCGCAGCTCCGCGATCAGCGGCTCACGGCGATGGTCGGTGACGGTGTCAATGACGCGCCCGCCCTGGCCACCGCCGACCTCGGCGTCGCGATGGGCGCCATGGGCACCGACGTGGCCATCGAAACGGCCGATGTCGCGCTCATGGGCGAGGACCTGCGCCACCTGCCCCAGGCCCTCGACCACGCCCGCCGGGCACGGTCGATCATGCTACAGAACGTCGGCCTGTCCCTCGCCGTCGTCATCGGCCTGATGCCCTTGGCCCTGCTCGGGGTGCTCGGCTTGGCCGCCGTCGTCCTCGTACACGAGATCGCCGAGGTGATCATCATCGCCAACGGCGTCCGCGCCGGCCGCGCCCGCCCGCTCCCACCCCTCACCACCACCACCGACGCCGACACCACCCCAGCCCCTGAGACGGTGAGCGTCGGATGACCAACCGGGAGGAGGCGCTGCGCCGACGGGGGCAGCGCCTCGCCTGGCTCATCGTCGTCTGGGACATCATCGAAGGAGCCATCGCCGTCACTGCCGGCCTGGCCGCCGGCTCCATCGCACTCATCGGCTTCGGCATCGACTCGGTCATCGAGGTGTTCGCCGCCGCCGTCGTCATCTGGCAACTACGCGCCGGACCCCGCGCCCGACAACGGCCGGCGCTGCGGCTGATCGCCGGCAGCTTCCTCGCACTGGCCGGCTACGTCACCTACAAGTCCATCTCTGACCTGATCGGCGCCGAACGCCCCGACACGTCGCTGGTCGGCATCGGACTCAACGTCGTCGCCCTCGCCGTCATGATCCCCGTCGCGGTCGCCCAGCGCCGCGCCGTCCTACCGGGACGCGCGGCCGCAGAGGGGCGCCGTCCGTGCCTTCCGTCGCAAACGCGACGGAAGGCACGGACGTCGGGGAAGCAGGAGCTGGGCGGTCGGACGGTTCCGAGCAGCGCCATGTGTTGGTTGCCGCTCCCGGTAGGTCCGCCAAGGCTCAGGACCGGCTGGTTCAGCGGACGTGGACGAAGACCGGGTTCGAGTAGAACCACAGGTCTTCCCACGGGCTCTCGAGCCCGTCGGCGAGCGGCTCGGCCTCGTCGGTGTTGGTGCCGCGGACGCGGGCGTACATGTCACCGTCCACGTTGCGCAGCGTGTGCTTGACGACGTAGTCGTTGCCCTGCTTGCGCCAGTCGCGGGGACCGAACCGGGCCACGACCTTGGTGGTGGGGTTGGTGTCGGCGTCGAGGTTGGCGGACGGGCCGGTGATCTGCCCGACGATCAGGTCGACCCGCCGGACCTCGGGCCGGTCGCCGTTGTGGTTCTGGCCGTTAAGCGGCCGGAACTTGATCTCGATCTCGACGTCGGTGCGGTCGCGGCGGGTCACGGTGACGGTCTCACCCATCGCCGCGTCCTTGCCCTGGCTCCTCGCGGTGAGGTCGAGGCTGGTGATCAGGTCGCCGGTGGTGACCCAGATCCGGCCGTTACGCAGGCCGTCCATGATGTCGCCGTAGTCCTGCCGCGCCAGCACGTACGTCTTGCTGTACTCGCCCGGCCAGAAGTCGGAACCACCGCGGGTCCAGTGCACGTGCGAGTCCGACGTCGCGGTGATCCACCAGCGCCGCCCTTCACCGAGCAGCGAGTCCCACAGCCCACCAACCCGAGCGGTCATCTGATCGTAGCCGCCGTGGGTCGGGTGGTTGCCGTAGCCGCCCCGGGCGCCGCCGTTGAGCGGGCCCGCCTGGTGGCCGGGAGCGCCCTCGAAGCCGACATAGATGTCCGGCGCGGCGTTGTTGCCGTTGCGGAACTCGTGCGGCGTGTCCTGCCCCCACACGCCCCAACCGGGAGCCGACCGGGAAGCGTGGTGCGCGATGACCAACGGCTTCTGCCGCAGGGTCTTGGCGTATTTAAGAAACTCGACCATCTTGGCCTCGGTGTCCCCGCCCGGGACGGCGGGGAACGGGTCGCGTTTGGCGAACTTGCTCTCCAGGTCGAAGAGCATCTGCGCCTCGTCGTCGTGGCGTGGGATCATCAGGGTGTGGTGGTCCATCGCCGGGGCGTCGAACTCCATGCCCCAGAACTGCAGCACGTCGGGCACGAGCTTGCGGGACAGCAACAGGTCGGGGTAGGCCTGTTCCAGGTTGACCTTCGAGTGGGTCGGCCCGCCGTGGTCGGTGACCATCGCCCAGGTCAGGCCGAAGTTCTTCGCCATGATCGCGTTGGTGACGATCGGGTACACCGCGTCGGCGCCCTTGTGGAACGTCGGCGGGTTCGTCGAGGTGTCGAACTCGCCGCTGTACTCCGAGTGGATGTGGTGGTCGCCGGCCCGCCACACCCGGTTACGGGACTCCCCGCCCTTGTCGCGCTTGTCGTCCTCGCGGTCGTCGTTGGCCCAGGCCGCACCGCCACCCACCAGCGGGCTCGCCGCCGCCAGGGTCGCCCCGACACCGGCGTACTTCACCAATTGACGGCGCGAAAGCTGCGAACGCTCGGCGCCTTCGAGATCCTTGTCCTTCAAGACGGAACCTCTCCTCGTCCAGCTATTTGCCGTGTCAGTCAAGGAGCCTTGAAGAAGCCGATGAACGATGACTGCCTGGGACGCGGGCAGGGGGCTAACAGCGAGGCCCGACCTGATAAAGGCAGCCTGTGTGACGCGCAGCTGCCGCTGTTCGTATGACTCCTCGCCGTGACGTATCAGGCCGGGCTACGGGTGCTGGTGCTCCTGCCTGCCGTCCGTTGCGGCAGGGATCAGATGAGCGTTGTCCAGTAGTCCCAGAAGCGGGCCAGGATCGCAGCCAGGATCAGCGCGTACCAGGCCGTGAGGATGAGACTGTGGTAGCCGGCAGCGGCGATCCCGGCCGCCCGCACAGGCCCCGGGAGCGGGCCGGAGAAGTCGTGCAGGTTGCGCAGGGTGGTGTAGAGGAAGATCGGAATGGTGACGGCCCAGACGAGCATGCAGTAGGGGCACAGGGCGCCGATGACGTAGAGGCTCTGGTAGATGAGCCAGTGCACGAAGACCACGCCGAAGGTGGCGCCGGCGTGCAGGCCGAGCCAGAACCAGCGGGGCAGGCATGCGCCGGCGAGCAGGGCGACGCCGATGGTGGTGACGGCGGTGAAGCCGGCGATGCCGATCAGTGGGTTCGGGATGCCGAACGCCTCGGCCTGGGGTGTGGTCATGACCGAGCCGCAGGACAGGATCGGGTTGATGCTGCAGCTGGGCACGTAGCCGGGCCGGGCGAGCAGGTTGATCTTTTCGACGGTGAGGATGGTTGCGGCCAGCATGCCGATGCCGCCGCCAACGGCGCAGATCCACGCCGTGGCCCGAGCGAGGAACCGCCCGCGCGAGGAGTCCTGCTCGCTTCGCCGTTCGACGGTGGCGGTGCTCATTCGGCCAGGGCGGCGTCGATGGCCGCGACGAGGTCGTCCTGCGTGCGCAGGTCGGTCAGCTGGCGGCCATTGAGGAAGAACGTCGGGGTGCCCTGCACGCCAACGGCTTCGCCGTCGGTCTTGTCCTTGGCCACCCGGGCGGCGGTGGCGGGGTCGTCGAGGTCGCGCTGGAACCGCTGCATGTCCAGTCCGAGGGTGCGGGCGTAGCCGAGGAACAGATCGGTTTGCGGCTGCTCCTTGTGTCCCCAGCGGGTCTGGTTGTCGAACAGCTGCGTGTACATGTCGTGGAAGCGGCCCTGGTTCGCGGCGGCCTGCGCGGTGCGGGCGGCCAGTTCGGCGTTGGGGTGGCTGGGGATCGGGAAGTACCGGACCACGAAGGTGATGCGGTCGGAGTAGGTGGCCAGGACCTGCTTGACCGCCGGGTAGGCGGCGGCGCAGGACTCGCACTCGAAGTCGAGGAACTCCACCAGGGTCACCTTGCCGTCGGCGGCGGTGGACAGCCGGTGGCTGTCCTCGCGCACCAGCAAAGCCGGGTCGATGGCGCCGGCGGCCGTGGTAGCGGCGCGCGGCTCGTCGGTGCGGTTGACGGCCAGCAACCCGCTGACCACAAGCACCACTGCCGCGATCAGCGCCAAGGTCAGGCGGGTGTTCTTGGTCATTCCACGTCCTTGTTCATCAGCCAACGACATGACGTCCCACGGTCTGGTGGGACATCGCGCGGACCATACGGGGGGCGCTGTACCGACTTGCTGTCAGCTTCCTGGGAACGGCCCACATGACTACCCAGGGGGCCGTTCACCGGTTAGTACAGCGAAGAGTGTACTGTCGTGCCCGTGGAGACATTGACGTACGGGCAGGTGCTGGCCCGGTTCGGCCACGCCCTGTCGGATCCGACCCGGGCTCGGCTGCTGCTGGCGCTGCGCGACGGGCCCGGCTATCCGGCGGAGCTGGCCGAGCTGCTGGGCACGACCCGGCAAAACCTGTCGAACCATCTCACCTGTCTGCGAGGGTGCGGCCTGGTGGTGACGGTGCCGCAGGGCCGGCGCACCCGATACGAACTGGCCGACGCGCGGCTGGCGCACGCCCTGGGTGACCTGCTCGGCCTGGTCCTGGCGGTGGACCCCGCGGCGTGCCCAGACACCGACGACAAGGGGTGCTGCTGATGAGCCTGCCGTTGATCCAGGCGCCGGCCGAGCCGTCCCCGGCCCGGCGGGCCGTGCTCGCCCGGCGGGTCAGGCTGCTGGTCGCCGCGACCATCACCTACAACCTGATCGAGGCGGTCGTGGCGATCAGCGCCGGCACGATCGCCTCGTCGACCGCCCTGGTCGGCTTCGGTCTCGACTCGATCATCGAGGTGTCGTCGGCGGCGGCGGTCGCGTGGCAGTTCGCCGGCCGCGACCCCGAGGCGCGGGAGAAGACCGCGCTGCGGATCATCGCCGTGTCGTTCTTCGCCCTGGCCGCCTACGTCACCGTCGAGTCGGCCCGTGCCCTGCTCGGCGGCGCCGACGCCGAGCACTCCCCGGTCGGCATCGTCCTCGCCGTGGTGTCGCTGGCGGTCATGCCGGGTCTGTCGTACGCGCAGCGCCGCGCCGGTCGGGAACTCGGCTCCCGCTCGGCGGTCGCCGACTCCAAGCAGACCCTGCTGTGCACCTACCTATCCGCGGTCCTGCTGGTGGGCCTCGGCCTCAACAGCCTGTTCGGCTGGTCCTGGGCCGACCCGATCGCCGCACTGGTCATCGCCGCCGTCGCCGTCAAGGAAGGCCGCGAGGCGTGGCGCGGCGACGCCTGCTGCACCGTGCCCCTGACCACCCCATCAGCCGCCGGCCCCGACACGGATGGGTGCGGATGCCGGCCTGGTTGTACCTGCTGCCCGTCAGACGCCGCGTGATGTTCCAGAAGATGCCGGCGACCGTCCGCGCGGTCTTCGACGCCGAACTCGCCACCGCCCGCCACACGTCCGACCCTGCGGCGGCGTGGCGGGCGGCCGAGCGGGCCCACATCCTGTCCCAGCCGTGGCCCTGGCCACACACCGTCGTGCACGCCGTCATGCTGCGGCGCGCCCTGCGCGAGCGCGACGTCATCGAGGCGGTAGGGCAGGTAATCCGCCTGGCGGTTGCGGGCCCGGGCTCAGCTACCGGCCGCTACCCGCAGGGGAACACCGGCCGGGCGCGGGTGCCGCTGACCCAGCCGATGCCCGTGCCGGAGGAACTCGCCGTGCTGCTGGCCGGCAGCCGGTAGGCCGGTCCGCGGCGCCTGCGCGGGTCGCCGGGCCGCGGCCACGGCGAGCTGGACGGGAGGACGGCGGCCGGGTCCTTCTGGTAGTGGCGTCCGAACCATCTGGCGTGCGTACACGAACCGCGATCCGGCGCGGGTTGATGTTGGCCGTTCTCGCCGTGCCGCTGGCGCCAGCCAGTCCCTGCGCCGCGCATGCCGCCCTGGTCGCCACGTCGCCCGTGCGCGACGAGGTCATCGGGTACGCGCCGCGGGAGGTGGTGCTGGCCTTCAGCGAACCGGGGTTTCCGGTCGCCGGGCGCGTGCAGGTCCTCGGCCCGGACGGCAAGATGATCAACAACGGTGAGCCGGTGCTCGACGGCGCGACGATGCGGATCCCGGTGCGGGTGCCGGACAAGCCGCTGGGCACCTACCTGGTGAGCTACCGGGTGGCCTCCGCCGACAGCCACCCGATCGCGGGCAGCTTCGCCTACTCGGCAGGAGCGCCATCGGCGACAGCGCCGCAGGGTGCCGGCGGCGCCGACCGGCCCGGGCGGGTGCTCGTGCCGGCGGCCAAGTACGCCAGCTACCTGGGCCTGGTCCTGGCGGTCGGACCGGTGTTGCTGGTGGCCACGATGTGGCCCCGGCGGCTGTCCCGCCGCGGGGCGACCGTCATGGCGTTCACCAGGGGCTGGTCGCCGCGGCCCCGGCCGGCACCTGGGTGGGACAGGCCGCGGACATGGTCGGGGCGAGGATCGGCGAGCTGACGGTCGGGGACCTGGAGGCGGTCGGCGCCAGCGGTGGTCGGGGCGGTGCTCGCCGCGCGGCTGGCGCTGCTCGGCGCCGCGGCGACGCTGCTACCGGCCGTCCTGCGCGGCGCCGCGGGCCGCTGGCACACCGCCGGGCTGGCGCTGGTGGGACTGGCCGCGCTGGCCACCTGGCCCTTGGCGGGCCACCCGGTGGCCTCGCCCCTGCGGCCGGTGAGCGTCGCGGTGGGCACCGCCCATCTCGCCGGGGTGACCATCTGGCTTGGCAGTCTGTTCACCCTGGCCGTGTTCCTGCCGCGCCGCACCCACGAGCGGGTTCTCGCGCGGATCCTGCCGGCCTGGTCACGGTGGGCGACCCTCGCGGTCTGCTGGCTCGTCGCCGCCGGCGTCGCCCAGGCCGCGCTCGAACTGGGCCGCCCTCGGCGCTGCTCGACACCGCGTACGGGCGGCCGCTTTGCGGCAAGGCCGCACGGCTGGCCGGGGTCCTCGCTGTCGCCGCCGGGCAGCGGCGGAGGGTGCGCCGCCGCGCCGCGGCGACCCGCCCCCGCCGGCTCGCCGGGGCCGCTGGCTCGAACTCGCGGCCACGGCGGTGGTCCTCGCGCTCACCGCGGTGCTGGTGCAGACGACCTCACCAGGACGGGTCGCCGGCACCGACGCCGCCCGGGTTGCGCGCAACAGCGTCGCGCAGACCCTCACCACCGGCCTCTACATGCTGTGGTTCGATGTCTACCCCGGCGGGCGGATGTGGCCAACAGCCTGCACATCTACGTCTACACCCCGCAGGCCAGGGCCCTGCCCGTCGCGGAATGGGCCATCAGCCTCGCTCTGCCCGCCGCCGGCGTCGAGCCGATCACGGTGCCGGTCGACACGCCGGAACCCCACCACGCCAGCGCCGAGGTTCGCTTCCCCGCCGCGGGTGAGTGGACGCTGAAGGTCACCGCGCGCGCCAGCGACGTCGACCAGACCACCGTCACCGTCACCGTCCGCCGCCACCTGACCGGCGTCCCCCATCGGTGCGTGAGCCCGTTTTCCACCAATAGTTCTCGTTTGCACCATCTAGCGTGCGGGTATGGGTGGCGAGGCAGCAGCGGGTGGCACGGCATCCGCCGGCAGGGTGTACGGCACGCGGCGCAGGTCGGCGCAGCGGGTCGCGGCGACAATCGCGCTGGCGCTGGCAGGGGTGGCAGCGTTGACCGGCGCGGGCATAGTCGGTGCCGCACTGAGGGGATCCTCCGCCTCATCCCCACCTCCCCAGCCACCGCCGGCCGTCGCGCCCGCGACCATCACGCCGCATGCGCCCCATGCCTCATCCGAGCCAAGCGCCGCGGCGGAGCACAGAGGCCTGGCCCGATCGGCGCCGACCCGCATCACCATCGACCGCGTCGGCGTGCGGGCGGACATCCTCGCCCTCGGCGTCAACGGGGACGGCACCGTGCAGGTGCCGCCGCTGGAGCAGGCGATGGATGCCGGTTGGTACAAGTTGGGCGCCAGTCCCGGAGAGGTCGGCAACGCCGTCATCATGGGTCACGTCGACTCGGCGAAGATCGGTCCGGCAGTGTTCTTCCGCCTCGGTGAGCTCCTGCCCGGCGACATGATCCAGGTGGTCCGGGTTGACCGGACCGAGGTGACCTTCCGGGTCGACGGGGTGAAGTCGTATCCTAAGGACGCCTTCCCCACCGATCTGGTGTACGGCCCGTCGGACACGGCGAGCCTGCGGGTGATCACCTGCGGCGGGACCTTCGACGAGCAGAAACGCAGCTACACCGACAATGTCATCGTCTTCGCCACCCTGGTCTCGTCGCGGCAGGCCTGAGGTGATGGCGGATACCAAGGTGGACCGCACCCGTCGGCCCAGTTCCATCGTTTCGAACGCTCATGGCAGGCGGAGTGGTCGCTGCGGGCGTGGCCCGGTACCGCTGGATCGCGCGCCGCGGGTACGGCAAAGGACCGGCCCACCGGGTGGCGGACCGGTCCTGTAGGCCCGGATCAGCCGCCGGAGAGGGACGGCGCCGGTGCGGGTGATCCGCCGGCTACGGCGCCCGGGTTGGCCGGGCTGACCTGCGCCGGCTGGAGCCCGGCCGGTACGGGCAGGGCGCTGCCCTTGACGAAGTCGTCCCAGCTGACGTTCCAGGCCGTCCACCCGTTGCCCGGCTGCAGCTGCACCTCGGTGCCCTTGAACGTGACCAGGTCACCGACCTGGGTGATGCCCATCAGCCAGTCCGCGGCGGCCGCTGAGACGTTGGTGCAACCGTGCGAGACGTTGGTGTAGCCCTGGTCGCCCTCCGACCACGGCGCCCCGTGGATGAACTCGCCGCCCCAGGTGAGCCGCTGGGCGTCCTCGACGTCGACCACGTAGCCGCCGTTCGGCTCGCCGCGGGTGTCGAACGTCGTCTGCTGGTGCTTCTCCATGATCACCATTTTGCCGCTGGAGGTCGGCGTGCTCGGCTTGCCGAGGCTGACCGGGATCTTGCGGATCAGCTTCCCGTCCTGGTAGACCGACATCTTCTTGGTGGCGTTGTCGACATCCAACGCCACCTGCCGGCCGATCTTGGAGGTGGCGGTCCGGTCCGCATCGCCGATCCGGTCCTTGCCGATCGGCAGGCCCTGCAGCCCGGCCCGGACGCTGATCGTTGTGCCGGGCCGCCAGAAATCGGGCGCCCGGTAATAGACCTGACTGCCGTCCTCCAGCCACGACCAGGCCCCCGGCTGCGGCGGATCCGTCTTCACGAACAACCGGCGCTGCACATCCGGTCTGGCCTCTTTGGCAATGGGCGGGTCGAACGCGACGGTTACCGGCATCGCCGTGCCGTACGTCTGGTTTCCGGCGAAATACAACGTGCTGGTGACCGCCGGTTTTGACGATTTCGGCATCGTGGTGAAGGTGGTTTTCCGGGTAGTGCTCTTCCCGGCGTCGCCGGTGGCGGCGACCTCGGCGGTGTAGGTGCGCATCGGCTGCAACGGGGCGCTCGGCACCCACGCCGACCCGTCCTCACGCGGCTCCACCTTGACCTGTATCCCCCTGTCGTCGGTGATCCGCACAGCCGTGATCCGCCCGCCCTTGACGGCGGTACCCACCTCGACGGTGATGGGCAGATCCCGCGTCTGGTCGGCGGGTGTCACGGTCAACTCCGGCGCCCGCCCGTCCGCGGGTCGTGCGCCGGGCGTGCGGTCGGCGGTGCACCCCGCCAGGACCAGTGGCGTGGCCACGATGGTCGCGGCCATCAGCGTCAATCGCCGCCTCAACTGCATACTGCGTCCCCCCGTTCATGGCTTCCCTTCGCCACATTCTCGCCGCGCCGCACCGATGTGAGCGCAATTTCGGCTGATTCGGGAACCAGTTACGGGAGGCATTTCCGGCCGAATGGCAGGCGGTGGGTGGGTCGCGCAGATCTGCGCCTTTCCGGGTCAGCCGTCGCGGATGGGGCGCGGGTTCCATTCCGGCGGGACGCTGCGCCGTTGCAGGCGGGTCGGCAACTCGTTGCGGGTGGTGCCGTCGGGCCCGACTTCGAGATCCCGGTCTCCGCGCACCCCTCTGGCGGTCCGCGCGGCGTGACCGCGTGTCAGACCGCGGCCCGGGCCGTTGCGGTAGGTCCCCGCACATGGCGCGCCCGCCCCGCGCCAACATCGGCACCCTGGTCTCCTTTCGGCAGACCTGAGGTGGTGGATACGACGATGGGGCTGGCCCTTGTCGGGCCGGCCCCATCGTTGTTCACGCTCAGGTCAGGCGGAGTAGCCGCGGGAGGCGATCCAGTTGGCCAGCTTGTCGGTGCTGATCCAGTACTGGCCCTCGTCGGACCAGGAGTCACCGATCTTCACGGTGTTCCCGCCGTCGCGGTAGCCGACCACGGCGATGTAGTGCCCACCCTCGTAGGAGTGAGCGTGGCCGTCGGTGTCGACCGAGGTGCCCTTGATGTTGGCCACCATCGGCCGCTTGCCGTCGATGTTGCGCACGACGTCGTTGCGCAGCCGGTCGGTCTCGGCCTTGCTGGCCTTCTGGCCGGGGATCTCGACGGTGCGGTAGTCCTTACCGGTGACCTCCTTGAGCACCCGGGTGGTCTCGATGGCGGAGTTGGTGCCCGCCTCGGTGGTGGCCAGCTTCTTGGCCAGCTCGTCCTGGCTCAGGTCCTTACCGAGCGCGGACAGCGCCATCTTGGTCGCCGCCGGCGCGCAGTAGAAGTAGGTCTCCTGGAACTTGTACGTGAAGTCCAGCTCCTTGCCGCCGTCACGCTCCTGCGCCACGGTGGCCGGCTTGCCGGCCGACACCGGCGCGGCGTGCGCCACGGTCGCGGGACCGGCGATCGCGCCACCGGCGAACGCGAGCCCGGCGACACCGAGCGCGGCCTTACGAACAACCGAAGTCTGAGTGATGGCCGGGAGCCAACGAGTAACAGTAGTCATTGATGCTCACCTTTCACCTGGGGGAAAGGACGGCCAGCAGATCGGGGTGCGGGCCGCCCAAAGAGATACGCCCGGGCGGGGGTGCTCGGGCGTACGGGAGTCATAACCACGGCCGCCCGGCCGGCATTCCGGGCGGGCCGGCCCGCCCGGGATCCCGGTAACCGGACGAAACCGGACACCGGGACAGGTGGGCAGGTCCGGATGTTCGCGGGCGACGGGTCCCGGCACCCCTGAGGTCTCCGGCTCGGTACGTCCTTGATGTCGGGATCAGGCGCCCGGAGGAGAGTGCCAGTGGGCCGTCCGGGAGTCGCCGTAGAGGTAGGCGACGGCGATTACATGCGGCGCTACGAGACGGTGAGGCTCGTGGTGTGACCCATAGGCCTGACGGGCTCGCTGCGGGGTCCGGGCCGGCCGGGCTTCAGGCAAACCCTGTCCGCCGTCACCGCGACCGACTCTCGTGCTGTCAGTGCCCTGATCTCATCGCAACAGCCGCAGCGCGTTGGCGACAACGGCCAGGGTGCTGCCTTCGTGGACCACGATGGCGGCGCCGATACCGGCGATCCCAAGGACGGCGGCGGGTAGCAGGACCGCGATGACGCACAGGGCGACGGCGAGGTTCTGGCGGATGACCCGCCGGGAGCGTCGGCCGAGCCCCACGGCGGCGGGAAGTTTGCTCAGGTCGTCGGCCATGAGGGCGACATCGGCGGTTTCGAGGGCGATGTCCGTTCCTGCGGTGCCCATGGCGATGCCGATGGTGGAGCGGGCAAGCGCGGGAGCGTCGTTGACGCCGTCGCCGACCATGGCCACCACACGATGCTGGCGGGTCAGGCCGGCGATGGCGTCGACCTTGTCTTCCGGCAGCAACCCGGCACGGTAGTCGGTGAGGCTCAGGCTGCGGGCGACATCCGCGGCGACGTGAGGGTTGTCGCCGGTGAGCAGGACCAGCGACGTGACACCGAGACGCCGTAGCTGCTGCAGCATGGGTTTGGCGCCGTCTCGGGGCTGGTCCGCCAGCCCGAGCACGCCGAGGAGGCGCCCGTCGGCGTCGACGGCGATGACCGTCCTGCCGGCGGCCTCCAGTTCGGCGACCGCACCGCGGATCTCGTCAGGCGGGTCCGACGGGAGGACATACCCGGGGCGGCCGACCCGGACCTGCCGGCCGTCCACGGCCGCCGTGATCCCTTTCCCGGCGGCGATGGTGACCTCGCCTGCCCGGCCCAGTGGCAGGCCCTGCGCCGCCGCCACGACAGCCCGGGCCAGGGGGTGGGTGGACCGGCTCTCCACGGTGGCGGCCGTGCTGAGCAGGGCCGCGGGGTCGACGCCGGCGGCGGGGCGGACATCGGTGACAACGGGGTGCCCGCTGGTGAGCGTTCCGGTCTTGTCGAAGGCCATCGCGTCGACCCGGCCCAGGTTCTCCAGGTGCACGCCGCCCTTGACCAGCACACCCGTTCGGGCGGCGCGAGCGATCCCCGACAGCACGGCCGCCGGCGTGCCGATGGCCAGCGCGCACGGCGACGCGGCCACCAGGACCGCCATGCCGCGCAGGAACGCCACCTGCCAGGTCAGCCAGCCCAGCAGCGGCGGCACCGCGATGACCGCCGCGGCCAGCAGCAGCACGGCGGGTACGAACACCGCGGTGAAGCGCTCGGTGAGCCGTTGGGTGGGGGACTTCTGGGTCTGGGCCTCCTGCACCATGGTGACCACCCGGGCCAGGGTGGACTCCCCGGCCAGCCGGGTCACCTCGACCTCCAGGACGCCGTCGTGGTTGACCGTGCCGGCGAACACCGCAGCGCCGGGCGCCTTGTCGACCGGAGTGCTCTCGCCGGTGATCGGGCTCTGGTCGACCGTCGACCGCCCGCCCCGCACGCTGCCGTCGACCGGTACGCGTTCGCCGGGCCGGACGATGACCACGTCGCCGCGCAGCACCTCCCGCACGTCGAGTTCGGTCTCAGTGCCCTCGCGGCGAACCCTGGCGGTGTGCGGGGTGATCGTCCCGAGTGCCTCGATCGCGTGGCGGGCCCGGCCCATCGCCCGGTGCTCGAGCGCGTGGCCGAGGCTGAACAGGAACAGCAGCAGCGCGCCCTCGGCCCAGGCCCCGACGACCGCAGCGCCGACGGCCGCGACGACCATCAGCGCGTCGATCTGCAGCCGTAGCCGCACCGCGGCGGCCGCCGCGTGCCGTGCCGCGGTGAATCCGCCGGTCAGATAGGCCAGCCCGTACGCGACCACGACAACCGTGGCGGGCCAGTCGAGGAACGTCTCACCGGCGAAGCCCATCGCGAGCAGTACGCCGGCGGCCAGCGCCAACAGCAGCTCCGCGCGGGTGCGCACCCACCCTCGCCGGCGCGGGACCTCCACGCCGTAGCCCATGGCGCGCACCAGACGGACCAGGTCGTCCAACGACACGACGTCGCTGTCGAACTCCACCCGCAGCCGCTCCGCGGCGTAACTAACCGAGGCGGCCAGCACCCCGTTCTGGCGGGTGAGGACGTGCTCGATGCTCGCAGAGCAGTCACCGCAGTCCATCCCGGTCACCCGGAGCCACGCATGCCGGTAGCGGTCGCTGACCTGCGCGCCGGTCTGAGACACCACCCGACGCAGCCGGTCCAGCGGCAGCACGACGGGGTCGTAGTGCACGCACACCACTGCCTGCCCGTCGCGGTCGTGCACGTGCGCGTCGCGCAGCCCCCGTGTCCCGGACAGCCGCTCCCGCAGCCGCTGCACGCACTGATCCCGCTCGTCCTGCGCGGCCGGCAGCACCGCTGAAAGCTGGACTTCCAGGGTGCTCTCCGAGCCGGCCGCCCGGCCGCCGGCACCTGCCACCGCGCCTCCCTCACCTTTGCCACCGAGCGGTGGTCGACTGGCAGCGCCACCGCGACCGTGGTCAGCGGAAGGTCGAGCAGCGCGGCGGGCTCAGGGGGTGCGGCGGGGACAGGCTCATCGATCACTGCCGTCCGACCAGAAGACTGTTATTCAGGCTAGATCCTCCGGTTGCGGCGAAGGGAGGAATCCAGGATCGCCGCCACGACCTGCGCGGCCGCCACCACGACGGAGGGTGCTGTGCATCTGACGGCCACGGGCGCGCGACACCGGCCGCGTCCGGGCGCGCCGCAACAGCCGACCCGCGCGGCGGGCCGGTCGGCGTCCCCTGCGGGGCAAGCCGTCCCAGTGCGCGGACGGCACACCCCATACTACGAAAGGTAGTAGCGGCGTGAGACGATGACCGTTGCGCAGCCAGCGCGACCTGAGGGAGGACACATGCCGCGACTGGTGGAACCGGACTCCGTGGCGCGCACGTCGGCCGGAGCCGGCTGACATGGGCGAGCAGTTCGCGGCCATCGCCGCGACCGGGCCCCTCCTGGCCGCGATGGCCGTCGCCGCCGCGGCGGGACTGGTGAGTTTCCTATCCCCCTGCGTCCTGCCATTGGTGCCGGGCTACCTGTCCTACGTCACCGGCCTAGCCGGTACCGACCTCGACGCCGCGGCGCAGCCCACCCCGCCCCCGGCGGCCGGCGCTGTCGCCGTGGCGACCCGGCGGCGGGCGCGGGCGCGGGTCGTGGCCGGCACGCTCGGGTTCATCGCCGGGTTCGCCGTCGTGTTCGTCACCGTGGCCGTGGCGTTCAACGCCGCCGGCCGCGCCCTGGTGACCAACGCGCGCACCATCGAGATCGCCGCCGGGACGCTGACCGTGCTCCTCGGCGCCGGCTACCTCGGGGCGTTCCCGCTGCTGCAACGGCAGGTCCGCGCCACCCGGCTCCCGTCCGCCGGGATCGCCAGCGCACCCGTGCTCGGCGCGACGTTCGGCCTGTCCTGGACGCCGTGCGTGTCCCCCACCCTCGGCGCAGTGCTGGGCCTGGCGGCGGTGGAATCCACCACCGGTAGGGCCACCGTCCTCGCCCTGGCCTACTGCACCGGCCTGGGCCTGCCGTTCCTGCTCGTCGGCCTCGGGTTGCGGCGCACGCTGACCCTCACCCGCTTCGTGCGCCGCCACCACCGGTGGGTCACCCGCCTCGGCGGTGCGCTGCTCGTCGCGATCGGGCTCGCGCTGCTCACCGGAGCGTGGACCGACCTGATGATCTGGCTACGGGCCACGGTCGGGCCGGGCCAGATCAGCATCTGACCGGGCCACACCACGGCGGGCCGGTCCCGGGGACCCCGCTCGGTCAGCGCTGGCGCGAGCCGACCAGCGAGGCGAAGGCGATGGTGTTGTCGGCGTAGCCGACGCTTCCGCCGATCCACGCGCCGCCGCAGGTGATCAGGCGGAGCCCGGGCCCGCCGTCGCCGCCGTAGACCCGGTCTGCGGGCAGGCGGTTCTTGTCGAACCGTTCGACCGAGGTGACCGCGAACACCGCGACCGAACGGTGAGCCCGAGTGATCTCGACGCGGGAGCCCTTACGCAGGTCGCCCAGCCGGTGTCGTCGGCCCGTTACAGCGGGGGCACGGCGATGGACCCGTCGGCCGCCACGCCGACCGGCCCCACCGCCGCGTTCACCTTGATCGCGTCAATGCTGATCCGCACCGGCCGGCTCGGACCCAACGCCTCCGCGCTGCCCCGCTGACCGACGAAAGGCAACCAGCCCAACAGGCCGCTGCCGCTGCCGTTGCTGCCGAGCCCGGCGCCGGTAGCGAACACCCCGGCAAGGATCAGCACGACGGCCAGCGCAACGTGCGGTCGCCGGGCCCGCTCGACGCGGCGCCCAGGCGCCGTCCGCACCCGCGCGCTGGCCATACCCGCTCCCTCCCCCTGCGCGCCAACCCGTCGCGGCGGCCGGGCACGCTGACCAGGACTCCGCCGTTGGAATCGGTCGGACCGCCGGCCACGTCCTGACGGTACGTCGACCACGCCGAGGCGGGCCGGCGGTCAGCGGTTCATCACCATGCCGCCCAAGCGGGCGTTTCGCGCACGGATCAGTGCCGCGCGCCGGCGGTATCCGGCGGCCAGCAGGACAGCCAACGCCCCGCCAGCCATGGCCCACTTTGATGCGGGACCGAGCCAGGTGGCCAGGGTGCGGGCGGAGGCGAGGCGCGTACCCGCCGGCGGCCTGGGCGGCGGGGCCGAGCGACGCGTCAGTTGGTGGACGCATCGGTGGAGGCGGTGGAGTGCAGCCGGTCCAGCAGCTTCTGCAAAGCGGTGATCTCGGCCTGCTGGCCGGCGCGCATCCGCGCCGCCAGGTCGCGGACTTCCGGGCGGGGCTCTGCGGCCAGGATCGCCTCGACCATGGCGAGTCCGCCGCGGTGGTGGCGGATCATCAGCTCGGCGAACCTGATGTCCAGGTTCCGGCCGGTGGTCTCGCGCAGCTGGGTGATCTCGGCCTTGGTCGCCATGCCCGGCATGGGTGCGGCGCCGGTCGCGTCTGCACCGCCGTGGTCCATGCCGTTCATGTCGTTCATCCAGGCCATGGCCGGTTGGCTGCCGGTCGGTGGCAGGCCCCACTGGGTCAGCCAGGTCCGCATGATGCCGATCTGCGCCTGTTGGGTGAGTGCGATGTCCATGGCGAGGGTGGCGACCTCGGGATCGTCGGTACGGGCGTGCACGATCATCGACATCTCCACGGCCTGGGCGTGGTGGGTTGCCATGTCCCGGGCGAAGCCGGCGTCGGCGGACGTGTCGCCGGGTGCCCGCACGGCCGGAACGAGCAGTCCCACGGCGACACCGACGGCGAAGACGACGAGGGCCGCGGCCACGAGCGGCCACCAGCGGCGACTCGCCGGCGGGTCCGGCTGGGGTTGCGGGGGTGTTTGCGCGTTGTCCATGGCTGGCCCCTACTGGCCCTGAGGGGCAAGGTCACGGGGCGTCGTGCCGGTGGCGGTGATCCCACCCGAGCACGTCGCGCCCTGCTCGGGTCCGGCGTTGACCCGGGCCGCGCGGATGAACTCGTCGATCCGCTCGTCGTCGGCGGAGGGGACGGTGAGGCGGTAGCCCCACGCCTGTAGCGAGATCGGCGCGTCGAGGTTGTCGTGCGGGCTGAGCAGCATGTAGTCGACGCCGCGGACCCGCCCGGCCAGGCGCTGCACCTCGTCGGCGGGCAGGTCGGACCGGTAGGTGATCCACACCGCGCCGTGTTCCATGCTGTGGGTGGCGTGCTCGGCGGCGATCGGCGCGTCGTAAACGTCGCCGGTGCAGTTCTGCCACGCGCTGTTGTGGCTGCCACCCACCGACGGGGTCACCTCGTAGGTCAGCGGGCCGCTCTTGTGCTCACTAGCCAGCCACGCCGGCTTCTTCGACGCGTAATCCGTCACGCCGGACAGGCCGGTCAGACGCTGCGCCCAGGGCCGGGTGCCCTGCCACGTGGCGACCGCGGCGTAGCCGATGATCGCCACGCCGAGCACGCTCACCGCCGTGACGACGGCGATGACGCCCCACGGCCGGCCGGGGCGCACCGCGACGGCCTTCGCCGGTCGGGTACGGGCAGAGGACTTGGAAGCTCTCATCACGATGCCTCTCACTAGTGGGAGTGGGGGATGCGCCCGATGGGCGGAAGACATGCCGATGTTCCTGGACGGCTCCAGTCGAATGGAGCCGGTGAGCAGCAGGTGGCTGACGCGTACCCATCGCCCTAACCCGCTCAGGAACGCGACGCGGGCAGGGGATGCGGGGGCCGGAAGCACACCCGGCCAGCGCGGGCAGTGCCTGTCCGGGGCGGTCGCCCGCCACGACAGCCATGGCGATACCCGGTTCCCGCTCGCGGCGGCGAGGCAGGCTGCCTGCGCCGCCGAAGCCATGCCACGCGGAGTGGCTCTTACGTGCGGGACACCGCCAACTGTGTCAGGCGAGGACACAGATGGGTCCCCGGGTCATCCTGATGGATCCGCTCGGCGGGCAACGGAGGCAGTCGCCGGCTCGTCAGAGTCAACGGCCGGATGAGTGAGGCCGTGACCGGGGTAGTGCTCGACGACTGGGTGGGGCAGGCCTGCTCAGCATGGCTGGGGCGGTCCTGGGGACAGTCCTGGCCGTGGTGAGCCACGCTGACACCGGCCAGCGGTTGGGTGTGCCTGCGCGCCGCGCTGGCGCCGGTGACCGGGTGGGCGGCGATCAGCGCCACGAGGACAACCAGGAGCAGGCAGACGACGCGGCTGAGGCGTCCGTCGCCTCGCTGCGCCGTGGTCATCTGCCAGCGTCTCATCGCGGAGATCCTATCCGCCCCGCCGCTGCCCTGCCGTTCCGACTGCATGACGGGATGGTCTGCCCTTCAGGCCCTGCGTCGGCGCTGCCAGGCGTACAGGGCCGCGCCGCCGGCGGCGAGGACGGCCACGGCGGCCCCGACCCGGATCCACAGCCCGAGCAGGCGACGCGGGTGGACCCCGACGGCGGCGAGACAGTGGTGGACACGGTCGAGCTGCGCTTCGGTGACCATGTGCGGGTCCGCCCGGGTGTGCGCATCGGCGCCGACGCGGTCGTCGTCGACGGCATCAGCGAGGTGGACCAGGCCACCATCACAGGGGAGCCGCTGCCTGCGGGCAAGTCGGTCGGCGACGAGGTGTTCGCCGGCACCCTCAACGGCACCGGCACGCTCGTCGTACGCGTGCACCGTGAAGCGGGCGAGTCCGTGATCGCCCGCATCGTCGCCCTGGTGGAGCAGGCGTCGGCGACCAAGGCCAAGACGCAGCTGTTCATCGAGAAGGTCGAACAGCGGTACTCGATCGCGGTGGTCGTCGCCACCCTGGCGCTGTTCGCCGTACCCCTGCTCTTCGGCGCCGACCTGCGCTCGACGCTGTTGCGGTCGATGACGTTCATGATCGTGGCATCGCCGTGCGCCGTGGTCCTCGCCACGATGCCGCCGCTACTGTCCGCGATCGCCCTCGCCGGCCGCCACGGCGTCCTGGTCAAGTCCGCCGTGGTGATGGAACACCTCGCCGACCCCGAGCGGGTGGCGTTCGACAAGACCGGCACCCTCACCGAAGGCCATCCCCGCGTCGTCGACATCCACCCCATCGGCGACGCCCGCCCGGAGGAGGTGTTGCGGCTTGCCGCCGGGGCCGAGCACGCCAGGCGAACACCCCGTCGGTGCCGCGGTCCTCGCGGCGGCGCAGGACCACGGGCTGCCGGTGCCGGCGGCGGCCGACTTCACGTCCGTGCCCGGCCGGGGCGTACGCGCGGTGGTCAACGGCCGGCAGGTGGCCGTGGGCAGGCCGGTCCTGCTCGACGAGCTCACGCCCATGGCCGTGGCCCAGGCCCGGGCCGTGGCCGCCGACGCGCAGGCCACCGGCCACACCGCCATGGTGGTGATCGTCGACGGGACGCCCGTCGGGGTGCTTGCCCTGGCCGACCGGATCCGCTCCGACGCCGTCATCGCGCTGACCCGCCTCACCGGGGCCAGGCCGATGCTGCTCACCGGTGACAACGCCGGCGCCGCCGGGCACCTGGCGGCGGAGGCCGGGATCACCGACGTGCACGCCGGGCTGCTGCCGCAGGACAAGGTCGACCAGGTGCGCGCCGTACAGGCCAGCGGCCGGCGGGTGCTGCTCGTCGGCGACGGCGTCAACGACGCACCCGCCCTCGCCGCCGCCAATCTCGGCGTCGCCATGGGCCGCGGCGGCTCCGACCTTGCCCTCCAGCGCCGACGCCGTCCTCGTCCGCGACGACCTGGCCACCCTGCCCAGCGCGACCGCCCTGTCCCGGCGCGCCCGCCGCCTCGTCACGGCGAACCTGATCATCGCCGGCACCCTTCATCACCGTGCTGGTCTGCTGGGACCTGTTCGGCAACCTACCCCTCCCCCTGGGTGTCGCCGGGCACGAAGGCTCCACCGTCATCGTCGGCCTCAACGGCCTACGCCTACTCGCCTCCTCCGCATGGCGACGCGCCCAGACCGAAGGGGCGCCGTGAGCCGCCGCGGCCGGGACGGCGGCGCGACGGCCGGTTGCACCGTCACGGTCTGCCAGGGCTGCTGCTGCGGCACCTCCGCCGGGTTCGACCACGCCGGGCAACTGGCCCAGCTGCAAGCGGCAGTCGCCGACGTCGCTGTGGTACGGGTCAGCGACTGCCTCGACACCTGCGCGCACGCCAACGTCATCGTCGTACAGCCCTCCCCGCCGGCCGCCGCGCCGGCGGGCGACCGGGCTGGCTCGGCCTGATCAACGACACCGACGCGAGCGACGACATCGCCGCCTGGATCCGCGCCGGCGGCCCCGGCCTGGCCGACCCACCCGGCGTGCTCGACCTCTACGCGTTCACCCCGCCCCGCCGCGTCCGGCAACACCTCACCTGAGACGCGGATGAGGAGTAGCCGGCTCGGGTGACGTCAGAAGCCGGCCAGAAACAGCACGCCGGCGGCGATCAGACCAACCCCCACGACGGCGACGAACAGTCGGTCGCTGATCCGCCCCACGGTCTTCTTGCCCACCCAGGCGCCCAGCAGGGTCGCGGGAGTCAGTGCCACCGCAGTCCGAACAGCGCGGTGAACACGGGCAGCAGCAGCACACCGCCGCCGGGGCCGGCCACCGCCGACATCCAGGCCAGCGCGAACGCGGCCAACGACGCCCCGGCGAGGGCGCCGACCAGATCCGTCGCCATGCCCCCACCTCCACCTGTTCCAGACCACCAGCTACGGAACAGTCCATGCTCGCAGACACCACGACGGCAGCGATCACGACCGCCGCGTCATCGAGCGCGCCTCCCGAAGCTGCTCAAAGTCGGTGGGACCGAGCCGCGCTGGTTTGGCCGACCAATCGCCGGGCACGAACACCAGGGTGCCCTGACGGCGCCTCGCGCTCTGGGTCGAGGACAGGAGAGGACGCCTGTGAACGTAGTCGGCACGGCAGCGATCCTGGTGGCCTTTCCCGTCGTGGCCACCGTGACAGGCGCGGTGATCGCTACGTTGAGGACTCCCGGCCCGGCGGTCTCCAGCGGAATCCAGCACTTCGCCGCCGGAGTGGTGTTCGCCGCGCTCGCTGGCGAGCTGCTGCCGGAGTTGCGCCGAGAAGGCCACCTGCTGATCGTGGTGGGCGCGTTCACCGCCGGCGTGGTTCTGCTGTTGGCTCTGGGGGCCTACTCCCGCCGGGTGGAGGCCACCCGCCCCATCGGTGTCCCCGCCGGGCTGCTGGCCGCGGTCGGTGTCGACCTGCTCGTAGACGGCCTGCTCGTCGGCTTGGGCGTCACCCTCGGAAAGAGCCAGGGCGTCATCCTCACGATCGCACTCACCCTGGAGGTCCTGTTCCTCGGCCTGTCGGTGAGCGCCGCACTGGCCAAGCGAGGTGCGGGCCGGGTGCGGGCCGCCATGATTCCGAGTGCGCTCGGTCTGGCGACCGCTGCAGGAGCGATCGGCGGTGCGGCGGCGCCAGCCGTGGGGTCCTGGCCGCTGTGCTGGCCTTCGGTGCTGCTGCCCTGCTGTACCTGGTCACCGAAGAGCTTCTGGTGGAGGCTCACGAACACCCCGAGACCCCGTGGACGGCCGCCCTGTTCTTCGTCGGGTTCCTCGGGCTGTACACCCTCGCCGGGTTGTAGCGCGTACTGGCAAGCGCCAGGTCACCAGCGCCAGTGGCACTGGCGGGCTTGTCTATGCCCGGTGCCGTGGTGAGCGGCTGTCCCCGGCGCTGCTCAGCCGCAGCTGTCCCAGTGCGCACGTAGCTGCTGGTGTCATCGCCACGGGATCAGAGCCGCCGAGAATCACCGCTCAGTCGTGCTCAAGAACACCGCCGCCGAGCAGTTGCAGAAACGCGCCGCTGGTCTACATGCGGTAGGTCGCCTGAGGGCCGCACGGGCGGGCACCTCAGGGTGGGGCTGGCAGGCTCGGCGACGGGAAGTGTGCGGGGCGATTCCGCCGGGCAGGCGCGCGTGACGTGGCCGGGCCGCTCGTCCGGGCAGGGCTGGGCGTGCAGGGCCGTCGAGGACGGGGACGGGTGAGTGACACTCGCCGCGGCCACGTCGAGCGTCCCGTGGGCCGCGATCATCGCGACGACCGCGGCGACGAGGAAGCAGAGCAGCTCGCGCAGACGCAGGCCATCGCGTCGACTGACCGGGTCCCGCCACCGCACCGGCACGGGACGGATCCTATCGGTGGAAGTGTCCACGAAGGGCATCAGCGCCCGAGCCCGACCAGGTCGCCGCACTCAGGGCCGGTGTCGCCGCAACGACACCACGATGCCGGCGGCGGCCAGCAGCGCCAGGACGATCCCGACGACCAGCCACACCCCGCCGTTACCGGCGTCCTGCTGAGTGCTCGCGGCAGGTCCATCGGTGATCGGGGCGTCGGTGGCAGGTGCGACGCTCGGGCTGCTCGCCTCGACGGCGGAGCCGGTCGGGCTGGGGGTCGGGGCGGCGGCGAGTTTCACGGTCGGGGCGGGGTTGGCCGGCTCCGGGTTGGCGGAGCTGGGCACCTCGATCCACCGGTCGATACGTCCGTCGCTGTACTTCTGCAGGATCTTGAACGACACCTGCGCAGTGTTGGGCAGCTGCCGCACGCGTACCTGGTGTTCGGCGTCCTGCCCGACCGGGACGGCCGGTCCGGCGACGGTGTAGCTGTTCGGCGTGGTGGTGGACAGTTTCCAGCCGGGCGGGGCCTTGAGCAGGGTGATGTCTGACGCGGCGATGCCCTCGGGCAGGTAGACCTGCACCGAGGTGGTGCCGGCGGTGCGGGACTCGGCCTCGGCGTCGACGGACAGCACGGCGTTGGCGGCGCCCGCGCGCGCCGGCGTCAGCTTCGCGTCGGTGTGGGCCCACGCGGGGCTGGCCGCCGTGACGGTGGCGGCCGTGACGGCCAGTGCGACGATCGCCCATCGGTGTCTCATCCGAACCAACTTTCTGCCTCGTTCGTGTGCCGTCGTCGACAGGTAGTCGTTGATCGCCCGCTGCCGGTTCCCGGCACCGGCATTCGGCGGGCGGCGGTTCACCGGGGAACCTGCCGGTCTCGTTCGGCGAGTCCGGCGAGCATGCGGTTGTAGGCGGCCAGTTCGTCGTCCTCGCGGCCCTCCGCTTCGGCGCGGTCGGCCGCGCGGTCACGGCGGCGGGCTTCCCGCTCGTCGGCGCGGATCCACTGCAGCATCAGGGCGCCGAGCACGATGACCGTGGGCAGTTCCCCGAAGGACCAGGCGACCCCGCCGGCGTTGCGCTGGTCCTGAAGTGGAGTGGGCCCCCAGGGACGGGCGAGGGCGGTCCACCAGTCGGCGGCGAGAACGCCGCCCGACTGCATGAGCGCCACACCGAGGAAGGCGTGCAGCACCATGCTGATCAGCACCAGGATCGCCTTCAGCGGGTGTGGCACCCGCCGGGGGGCGGGGTCGATGCCGATCACGGTCCAGAAGAACAGGTACCCGACGCCGAGGAAGTGGCCGATCATGGCCAGGTGCGCGGCGTGGGAACGGACCGCCAGCTCGTACAGGCCGGTGAAGTAGAGCACGTACAGGCTCACGACGTACAGGGCCAGCGCGACCACTGGATGGGTCAGCGCGCGGGAGACCCGGGAGTGCAGGGCGGTCTGCAGCCACTCACGGGGGCCGGGCCACCGGGGGTCGGTCGACGGGGGCAGCGCGCGCAGGGCGAGGGTGACCGGCCCGGCGAGCACCAGCAGGATCGGGGCGACCATCATCAGCAGCAGGTGCTGCACCATGTGCACGGCGAACAACACCGGTCCGTAACGGGCCAGGCCGCTGGACGTGGCGATGACGATCACCGCGCAGCCGGCCAGCCACAGCGCGGTGCGGGCGGGCGGCCACGTGTCACCGCGGCGGCGCAGTCGCCACACCCCGGCCAGGTACAGCCCGGCGGCGGCCACCGCGGCGGCGATGATCAGCGGGTCGGGCAGCCACAGCCTCGCCACGGTCTCGATGCTCAACGGTGGCGGCATGGGGAAACCGAGCAGGGCCGCCGTCGAGTCCTCCTCCACCTCACCGAGCGGTGCGGGGGTACGCGACAGCGCCACGGCGGCGCCGAGGGTGGCGGCGAACAGCAGCGTCTCCACCACCGCCACCCGCAGGAACGGACGCCGCCGCCCCGCGCACAGGGCGGGCATCGAACGGCGGCGGTGCAGCAGCCCGGCCACCCCGACCGCGGCGAGCGCCGCGATCTTGACCAGCAGCAGTTGCCCGTAACGGGTGGTCAGCAACTCCGCCGGGGCGGACAGGCGGGTGGCGGCGGACACCAGGCCGGAGGCGCCGACGACGACCAGGCAGGCCAGCGCGAGCGGCGAGAACCGGCGCACCGCGACGGCCAGGTCGGCGGTCGACCCGCGGGCGGTGACGGCCAGGGCGAACAGACCCCCCGCCCACAGGGTGACCGGGATGACGTGTAGCAGCTGCCCGGACACCGCGATCTGGTGGTTGCCGGAACCGGCGGCGTGCCCGGTGAACACCGGCGGGATCGTCGCCGCCACCGCGATACACAACGCCGCCAGGGCACCGCCCGGACGCAGGCTCCTGGCGGCGATCAGCGCCACGAGCAACGCGAGGACGCCGCTGAGGGCCAGCGCCTGCCCGAGCGCCACGCTGAGGGCGAAGTGCAGCACCGCCCGCACGGACAACACCTGGGCGGCGGGCAGCCCGAACAGGTCGACCAGGGTGTAGCAGACCGCCACCGCGGACGCCGCCGCCCAGGCGGCAGCACTGAATGCCGCAGCGCGCAGGCGGCGGTAGCCCAGGGCCGACAGGCGACCTTCGTCGTCGCGGGGCGACAGCATCACCACGGCCAGCAGCAGCCCGACGGTGATGACCGCACCGACCTGCATGCCCAACCGGGCGGCCGGCAGGATCCACGCGGTGGTCGGGCCCGGGTCCGGCAGGCCCGGCACCGTCTGGGGTACCGCGCCGCCACCCCACCACAACAGCGCCGCTCCGACCGCGGCCGCGACGAGGACAGTGCCGACGGGCACCAGCACCGGACGCCGCACGACGCTCTGCATGCTCATCGCCGGGCCGCCCGCTTGCGCCACAGCAGCAGACCCGCCCCGGCCGCCACGAGCGCGAGCAGCACCGCCACCAGCCCGACCCCCATGCTCGGGGCGCCATCAGCGGCGGCGGCCGAGGAAGCGGCAGTGGTCGCCGGCACCGACGGCGGTGTGGTGAGGGCCGACGCCGGCGGTGCGGATGCCGCGAGCGGGGACGCCGACGCGGTGACGGTGAACGTGTAGGAGCTCTGCACCGGATGCCCGTCGACGGACACCACCCGGTACGCCACCGTGTACCTGCCGGCGGGCAGGTCAGACTTGAGCGGCTGGGTGGCGCGGGTACCCGACACGGCCGGCTTGCCGGCGACGGCGGCAACGTCACCCGGGGCGGTGACCGCGATGGTCGTGAACCGCGGATCGAGCCGTTCGACGAAGATCAGCTCGATCTGTTGCGGGGCGGCGGCCAGACGGGCGTTGGCGGCCGGCGTCGAGTCGCGCAGGGCGTTGTGTGCCCACGCCGGCGTGGCCGGCACGAGCAGGGCGGTGGCCACGCAGAGGGCAGCAGCAACACGGACGGGCAGGACGAAACGGTACGTGCGGGTCAAGGCCGGACTCCCAGCTAGCGGGTCATTCCTCAGATAGTCGCGCAGAGGCAGCGGAAAGTTCCCCACAAACCATCACCAACCGCTTGCGTCGCAGACGCCGTCGGCGCCCTGCGGCTCGGCCTGCAGGGTCGCGTGCTCGATGGAGAACCGATCGTGCAACACCTGCCGGGACGCGGCCAGGACCCCCGCCAGGTCACTGTCGCGAGCGAGGATCAGATGCGCCGACGCGACCTCCATCCCCGAGGTCAGGGTCCAGACGTGCAGGTCGTGCACGTCGGCGACGCCGTCGACCGCGGCCAGGGCGTCGCGGACCTGCGCGACGTCCAGGTGCGGCGGGGCGGCCTGCACCAGCACCCGCACCGCGGCCCGGCCCAGCTTGTAGGTGCGGGGCAGGATGAACAGGCCCACCGCCACCGCGATGATCGGGTCGGCGTACCACCAGTCGGTCAGGGCGATGATTCCAGCGGCGACGATGACGCCGACCGAGGTGAACAGGTCGCCGAGCACCTCAAGGTAGGCGCCGCGCACGTTCAGGCTCTCCTCCGAGCCTGAACGCAGCAGGAAGAATGCCGCGATGTTGGCCACCAGGCCGGCCACCGCGACGACCAGCATCGGCCCGGCCAGCACCTCGTGCGGCGCGGAGAAGCGGCGCACCGCTTCCACCAGCACGTAGATGGCGACGCCGAACAGCAGCACCGCGTTGGCCAGCGCGGCGAGGACCTCCATCCGATACAACCCGAATGTGCGCTGCCCGTCGTGAGAGGCCTTGCTGGCTGCGGTGATCGCCGCCAGCGCCATGCCGATGCCGAGCACGTCGGTGAACATGTGCCCGGCATCCGACAGCAGCGCCAGCGAACCGGTCAACCACGCCGCGACCGCCTCGACCAGCATGAAAGCGACCAGCAGGGCGAACGCCGCCCACAACCGGCCCCGGTGCTTCTCACCGGCGCGCATGATCTGCTGCCCGTGGTCGTGCCCCTCGCCCATGCCCGGCTGCCCCTCCTGTCGACCGACCGAGCCAACATATGCTCACATTGCAATAAGTGCAACTCAACTGGAGGTGGATCGATCCCCCGCAGCAGGGGCCGCCCCTTCAACGGCGGGCCCGCCCTCGGCGGGTGGCGCCACGGAACCGGCCCCGTCCGCATCCATGGCCCGGGCGGCGGCGAGCAGGGTTCGCAGACGTCTGACGGCAGCGACGGCGTCCGCGTGGTCGATCACCTGCACGCTCAGCAGCGGCACCACGTCGCCGTTGACCAGATCCAGCGACGCCCACACCGCCTTGCGGTCGAACCGAACCCGCTCCACCACCTGCCACGGCACGGTGACATCACCGAGCAGGTTGCGCACCCGCACCCGCTCGACGTCGGCCTGCACCCGCAGCCGCCACGGCAGCAGGGTCAGCCCGGTGAATAACACCCCGACCCCGATGACTGCCCACCGGTCGGCGGGAAACAGTTTTCCCCCGTTGGAGGTGGTTCCACTCAAGGTGAGCCCCGCGTACACGTTGATCGCCAGGATCACCGCTGCGGCGCCCAGGCTGATCTGCCGTATCCGCCTCGGCCGCACCGTCACGTCCCCGGCCGCCGGATCGTCGTGCCCGGCTGTCGCCGGCGTACTCATGTTCACAGACCCTCCTGGTCCTCGTGGTCAACGTCGGGTGTTCGGCCGCACGGGCCGTCGCTAGCCATGCCGGTCGGCTGGCAAGGCGGGCCGGGCGGAAGCACACCGCAGCGGCGCTCGTCCGCCACCGGTCGAGGACGCCCACGCGTGGGCCGCGACCGACGGTCGAGGCGTGACTTCGACGAGCAGCGGCCGGCAGAACCACGCATGGTCGTCGAGGCGAGGCCCGACGCCAGGAGCTGCCTATCGGGCGCGGCCGCGTCCGCGGGCAGCCGGAGAGCAGCGTGGCGGGAGCCGCCGGCGGGACGCCTCACGGCACTGGAGTGACGACCTTCGCACAGGCGCGGCCGCAGGTGGTTGTCTGCGCAGCGGCGCGGTGGTGGCGGCACGGTGTCGATGCGGACATCTGTCAGCAGGCTCGGCGCCGCGGAGACCGCTGGCGGCATTTGCCTGAGCCGGCAGCCGTCATCGACGCCGGTGCGACGGGACCGTGCCGGCAGCGGCGCGTTCGAGGTGTCGAGGTCTAGCGGTCCTGGAAGCCCGGGTAGTCCGAGACGTGCCGGCGGGGGTCGTCGTTGAGCCACCGCAGCATGTCCTCGTAGGCGGCCACCTGCGGATCCTGGGCGTCGGTCTGCGTCACAGCGGCGGGCGTCATCCGCGCCGGCGCCGCGCCGTCCGGGTCGCTGCGCTCGAAGCGCCAGCTGTGACCCAGCGACGGCACCGCTGCCTGCGGCCTGCCCCCCTGCCGTCGGACGTCGGCGTGGCTCAACCGCTCGCGCACCACCTTGACCCAGAAGAAGACCCCGAAGGCGGCAAAAAGCGGCCACTGCAACGCGTACCCGTAGCTGAGGGTGTTGCCCTGCCGCGCGTGTTGCCACTGCCACCAGCCCAGCCGCAGGAACACCACCGCGACCACACCGACGAGCACGTGGCCAACGAGCCAGCGGGGACGAAGCCAGGGCGACACGCCCCGACGATAGCCGCTCGGGAAGCCAGGCATGTTGTCCGCCCTCTCTCTGCGTGACGTACGGTAGCGGCGTGAAGGTGTTCCCCGTTGCGCTCGACTCCGGCGAGACCGCCAGCCTCCGCTCCGACGACACCACGGTGTGGATCACCCCCGCCGCCACCCGCTGGCGGAGGCTGCTGCACTGGTCCGCCGGAGCGGTGATGCTCGGCCTCGGCCTCGCTGCCATCTCCATCGGTGTCGGCCACGCGATCGGCCCGGCCGTCGGCCTGTGGGCCACCGCCGCGACAGTCGGCCTGATCATCGCCGGCGGCATCGGTGCAGCCGTCGCCGCAGTGCTGCTCTGGCGCGCCGAGCGCCACCCCGGCTCCGCCATCCACGTACGGGACATCAGCGCGGCCCGCAGTGAGCAGGCCAACGGCGGCATCACCGTCACGATCGAACACGTCAACGGGGTGACCCACCGGTTCACGGGCACCGGCATGACCGGCGCCCGCACCGCCCAGCTGTTCGCCCGGCTGCTCTCGGCCGCCGCCGCGCCGCACGACGAGGAGAGCTCCGCGCCGCACGCAGGTGCGACAACCGCCGCGGGCCGCGGCGCAAACCCCGTCAAGTAGCGGCTGACCACGGCTCAGGCCCCCGCGTAGGAGTGCAGACCAGAGATCACCAGGTTCACCGCGAACAGGTTGAACATCATCGTCGCCCAGCCCACCACCGCCACCCACGCCGCGGTGGTGGCCCGCACACTCGCGGTCGCGTTCGCGTGCAGGTAGGCCGCATACACCACCCAGGAGATGAACGCCCACGTCTCCTTCGGGTCCCAGCCCCAGAAGCGGCCCCACGCCGCCTCCGCCCACACCGCTCCGGCCATCACCGCGAAGGTCCACACCAGGAAGCCCGCCCCGTGCATCCGGAACGACAGCCGCCGCCACACCGCCATCGCGGGCAGCCGCGCCGCCAAGGTGTCACGCAGATCCCCCGATCTCGGCGTGCCCCGTCGCTCATAACGCGCCCGTAGCAGCAGGGCCACGGCAGCGACGAACCCGATCAGGAACAACCCGGACGCGATTGCGGCGGCGCTGACGTGCACCGCCAGCCACACCGACTGCAACGCCGGTACCAGCGGACCCGCCGGCGTGTACACGTGCAGGCCCGCCGCGGCGAGCAGCACCAACGCGCACACCGCGACGTACAGGCCCAGTGGCCGCAACGCGGGGCGCCGGACCGCCAGGACCAGCCAGGCGAGCACCCCGACCAGGGTCACCGCCACGATGAACTCGTACATGTTTCCCCACGGCACGCGCCCCGCCGCGGCCGCCCGGGCGACCAGGCTGCCGGCCTGCGCCGCCGCGGCCGCCCCGACCGCGCCCAGGCCGACGACGCGCCCGATGGCAACCCGGCGCGACACGGCAGCCATCGTCGGGACGGCAGCCGCAGGCACCGTCGCAGGAACCGGTACGGCAACCCGCCGCGGTGCCACCTGGGCCGCGGCAAAGGCGATCACGGCCGTGAGGTGGCCGAGGAGAGCAAGAGTGAACAGATTGTCAGATAGAGCAGCCATCGACTCTCCACGAATGAGTCAACCCGCTACCGCACGCCCCGATCAGGAGGCGGCGGGCGGGCCGGAGATCAGAGCGATTCCAGCCGGGACGGATAGCCGGACGCGGCGAGCGCCGCGGTCAGCACGGGAGCGGTGACGACGACCGGGTCGGCGTCCACCACCGCGCGGCCCGCTGCTGCGGACACGTGCGCCCGATGCACCCCCGGCAGATCTTCCAAAATTCGCCGTACTGCGCTCTCCGCACGGTCGCAGCACAACCCGCGCACGGCCAGCATGTAAGTGACGGTGTCGTTCACGGCATCCTCAGACCCGACGAAGGGACAGCCGAGCTTGCTGGCCGACTGGCCAGGACCACGTTTGGCAGACTCGGCAGGAACGAAGGCCCGCGACGGCTACTCAGCCGGCCACGTATCAGGACGCGTGGACCGCCACGGGCTCACAACCGCAAACCGGTTCTACACCCGCGACACGCACAACAGTGACAGCAGCCGGACCGTCACAGGCCGGCTCACCGGCCGGTGACGCAGCCCCCGGCCAACAGGTAGCCGGCGGACCCAGCGCTGGAATGCCGCCAGTACGACAGCGCCGCCGATCACCAGCAACAGCAGGCAGGCCGTCACGGCCACGCTCCCGCCATCTGCCGGCGCATGATGCCCGTCAGTCGCCTCCGGATCGGCGGAGGCGAGGGCATCAGCGAGGCTGTTCAGGGCCGCAGACGCGTCGTAGGAAGCGAGGGAGGTCGTGGAACTGGCAGCCGCCGAAGGTGTCGCAGTGTCCAGACCCCTAGCGCACTGCAGCGCGTGCAGGACCAGAACCGCAGCGACGACGACCGCCACCGCGACAGCGCGGTAGCCGCGCATCGCACCAGCCGGACCGTCCCACGTCACCAGCGCAGACTACGACACTCCACGGCCGCAGCCGTCGTGCGGGTGCGGGTTCCCGTCCTGCCCCGGATGCTTATCTCAAGGTCGGCGAACCACTGCGTCACCACGTCGCGTTCGAAAGTCCCGTGGGCCACTCGTCGGCGCGGCCTGCATCGGGCGGTCGTAGCTGGACCGCCTTGTTCGGGCGGCTACCACCGGCTCCGGCCCGACAGCCCTTCATCCAGCGCAGCGGACTTTTTGTCCGACTCGACCATGAAGATCCTTCGTAGAAATGTTGGCGTGTCGGACCACCAGAGTGACGATCCCGCGGATCCCATGACCCGATGGCTCAACAGCCAGCCGCACGCCGGCGCGCAGCCGCGCGTCCGGCGGCAGGGTGGTCTGCGGTTTGCGTTCTACGGCCGGATGTCGACCATCGAGCATCAAGACCGGGTGACGTCCCGGCACTGGCAGCGGGACTGCGCCAGCGAACTCGTCGCCGGTCACGGGCTGATCGTCGCCGAGTACTTCGATGCCGGCTGCTCGCGCCGCCGCGGCTGGCGGCAGCGTCCGCAGGCCGCCGCGCTGCTGGCCGCGCTCCCCGATCCGCACCGTGGGTTCGACGCGATCGTGGTCGGCGAATACGAACAAGCATTCTCCGCCAACCAGCTGCAGCACCTGGCACCCCTGCTCGAACAGCACGGTGTGCAGTTGTGGCCAGCCACGACGGGACTGCCCGCCGCTACCTGTTCACCGGCCTGCTGCGCTGCGCACCATGCGGCCGAAGACTGGAATCCCACTGGATCAACCAGCGTCCGGGCTACCGATGCCGCCAAGGCCACACCAGCACCCAACAGCCCACCAACGGCCGACGCAAGATGCTCTACCTCAGGGAAGACCACATCATCGCGCGACTGATGGGACATCCCGGCCTCGCCAGCGACGCCCAGAACCCGCATGACCTGGCCGCGCTCCTGCACAGAAACAAGATCAGCATCATCTGCGATCAGGAACGATGTACACCGACCACAGGAGCCTCAGGCAAGTGAGCCCGTTCAACCCATGATCAATATGTGGAGATGTTGTGTCCGAGGGATTCGGACACAAAGTCACGGCACCCATGCTCAGCATGGGTGCTCATGCCGTAATCCTATAGCAGCGAGCGGCACTATGGAGTTTCCCGTGTCGGCGTCATGCCGTTATCGGTGACGCACCAAAGTCCACAGAGGGGCTGGTTCGGATTTCGCGCCGGCGGCCCCGGCCTGGCCAACCCACCCGGCATGCTGGACCTGTACGTGTTCGCCCCTGCCCGCCGCGTCGGGCGGCACCTAACCTGACCGCACAAGATGATCGGCTGAGCCATACCAGAGGGCGCACGACGTGCCGTCCTGCCTGCTACTGGGCGCGAACCGAAAGGCGACGGGCACCGGCTCGAACGAGCCGGTGCCCGAGGGCCGGAGATGGGATCAGGCGGAGTAGCCGCGGGTGGCCATCCAGTTCGCCAGGTCGATGGTGGTCATCCAGTAGGCGGCCATGTTCGGGTCGGCGGAGTCGGCGATCCGCACCGTCCGGCCGTCGTCCTTATATCCGACCACGGCGATGTAGTGGCCGCCGGGGAAGGAGTGCCAGCCGCCGTCTGTATCGGTCGCGGAGCCGACGGTGTTGGCGACCACGGCACGGCCGTCGGTGATGGCGGTGACCACGTCGGCCTGGAGCTGGTCGATCTGCGCCGGCGTCGCGGCCTGGCCCGGGATCATGTGCGTCCGGTACGGGTTGCCCTTGACCATCTGGTTGAGCCCGCGAGTGGTGTCCTCCGCCGAGTTGGTGCCGTTCTCGCCAGCGTTCAGCGGGGCGACCATCGCGTCCTGGGTGGTCTCGACGCCGCTCGCGCTGAGCGCGTTGCGCACAGCGGCCGGGCCGCAGTTCCAGTAGGCAGTCTGCGCCTCGTAGGTGTGGTCGAGGACCTTGGTCGACGGAGGCTTCGGCCTCGCCTTCTTGGTCACGTCCGGGTCGGTCGTGGCCCTGTCCTTCGCTGACGGCGACGGCTCGGCGGCGACGCGAGCCTCGCCGCGGGTGGCGACATCACCGAGCCGCGGAGCCAGCCCGGCGGCGGTGTTCCCCTGGCGGACGGGCGCGTTGTGATCGGTGGCGGCCAGCGCCGTGCCGACGCCGCTGGCGAGCACGAGCGCCGCGGCGGAGCCGGCGATGATCTTGTACGGGCGCTCGGTCACAAGACGCCGCAGCTGACGCTTCATGTGGTGCTTCATGTGTTCCTCCACGGGCTGGAGCGGCACAGGCCGGCCCGACGCGCGGAGGAACTCACGCACGTTGTGACTGGGCGGGGTGCCGCGGGGATGGGGAGCGCCCGGTGGGCCGGGCTGGGGGGCAGTTGCCGGGACTCACAGTCAGGCGAGTGTCGGCACCGCGATGCCGTGGAGGCGTGGGGAGTATCGGGAGGTGTTTCGCACGAGGCTGGCACTCCTTCCGTGGCCGCCTACCGGGTTAGCTGACGGATTCGGGCGGGAAGTACGCCCTACCGCGGGCCGTGGCTCGCGGATTCACCCCGGTGTTGCCTGGGTCCCCGGTTCATGAGATCACGATTAGGCGGGTCGGAGCGGCGTCGCCACTTGCGATCGGAAACCGCACCGGACGCGCCGACATTACCGGTGGGTACGTCGTATGCCAAGGGCTCCCACCTGCATAAGCCTCGAACATCGCTACTCTGATCGGAACCTCCAGTTACTCATGCCACTCAATGGGACGAGCAGTTATAGCGGAACCCTCGGGACGTAACCGGACATCGGAATGCTGTTGGCGCTCAATTGCTTGGCCGATCGCCGCATACTCACCCGAATGGCCGTTTCCTGGGCGGCCGTACGTAGCCCCACACCAATTTCAGTCACAATTCAGCAAACCCGGGCCGGCAGCAGCGGCGGTAGTGGTGGTACGGGCCGAGGCCGCGCGCAGACACAAGTCAGTGCGAGCTCCCCGTTACCGCACAGGCGTTCATGGAGATGAAGTTGGCGGCGCTCGTGACACCCGGCAGTCAGCCCGCGCAGACCGCGGGTAGCTCGACGTTCGAATGTCGACGTGGCTTCGACGAAAATCAACCCAATCCCGGCGGGCGGCGTAAGGCCGGATCGCCGCCCTGCCGACGGTTGGGCGCGCGCCGCGCGAAGCAAGTGGGAACCGCGTACGAGAGCATGATCGTCGCGCTGATCGCGGTGGCCCGCTTCAAAATCCGTCACCGCGGGGCCACAGAGCGACCCGACCACGGCTGACCGGGACCGCGGCAATGCCTCGCACCACTCCCGGCGCAGTCCGTCGCCGTTGCGAGTCGGCGATGCCACCATGCTGGCGCTCTCCCCCAACCTGACTTTCTGGATCGTCGAAGCTGACCCGCCCCTACTAAGGGCGGGTAGTAGTTGACCTAGGATGGCGACCGCACCACGTGGGAGCGATGTGTGGGCACCGGCCCGCGCCTCCTTGGCGGAAGGATCAACAGTGCCTTTCCAGCGGCGTCGCCGGGCGGCCTGACCTTGCTTGCTGCATCGCCGGGTCTCGCATGTCCTCAGTCGCCAGCACGTCGCGCCGCGCGCTGGGCAATTCGGGTGTGGCTGGCGCTGTTTCCCGCCCTCATCGTGGCCCTCGGGTTCGCTTCCCCTGCGGCCGCACATTTCAAGCTGCTCCGGGCCGTTCCGGCCGACGGCGCGCGGATCGACGGCGCCGTCCAGGAGATCCGGCTGACGCTCAGCGCCGCCGGCACGCCCACAGGAGCGGGATTCAAGCTTTCCGACGGCAACGGCATCGGCCTACCGGCCGCCAGCCACACGCCCGACGGAGGCCGAACGTGGCTGGTCCACCCGACCGCTCGCCTGACCACCGGCACGTTCAAGCTGCGATGGAGCGTCGCGGCCCCGGACGCCCACCCCCTGACGGGTGTCATCACGTTTACGGTGGCCTCGCCTCCCCCGACGCCCGGAACGGCCGCTAAACCCCAGGCAACAGCCAGCCCGCACGGACATGCCGGCCATGGTGGGCCAGGTGTGCCCCCGGCTTCGCCGTCGGCACACGCGGGAGGACACGCTGTTGGCCACACCGCCGACGCGGAACAGGCGCCGGTGCGGTTTGTCGGCGCCGTCGGGCGTTGGCTTTCCTACGGGGCGATCCTGCTCGGTGTCGGTGGTCTTGTCTTCGCGTTGACCACACTGGTCGGCACACGCAGTGACATCCGGGTGGTGCAGATCTGGGTGCGGACGGCGGGGCTGGCGGTGGCGGCTGGAGCGGCCTTTGAGCTGGTTGCACTCGCGGCGGTCTTCAGCGAGCAGGGCACCTTCGCCTCGGCGGCCAGCGCCTCGTCGGTGACCGCCCTCAGCCAGACACCGGTGGCCGCCGGCCTGGTCCTGCGACTCACCGGTGCGGCCGGTCTGCTCGTGTCCGGTTCACTCGAAGCGGCGCTGATTCGGGGCCGGCACGCGGTCGGGCGTCACTCCGTTCCGACCGTCGCAGCGATACCCACCGACTCCCGGAACCTGGTGACGGCTGCCGCCGTCAGCGCGGCCGGCGACGGCGTTCAGCGGGTGCGAGCGCGACCGGTGCGGCCTGTGCTCATGGCGGTCACCGTGGCACTGCTGCTGGGTTCCTTTCTGGTCGATGGGCACACCGTCACCGCGGAACCTCGGGCCGTCGTCGTGGCGGCCGATTTCGCCCACACCATTGCCGCCGCGGTGTGGGTCGGCGGAGTTCTTCTCCTGGCTGCCCTGTTGCTGAGCCGCGCCCGCCTCGGCGTACCGACGGGTGCCGCCGAAATGGCGGTGCGATTCTCCATACCGGCCACCGCCGCGGTAGCGCTCACGGGTGTCGCTGGCGTCGCGTTGACCCTGCTGATCCTGGAACGGCCGGGCCATCTCGTGACCACCGACTGGGGGCGGGTGCTTCTCGTCAAGGTCGCCCTGGTGGCGGCTGTTGCCCTCGTCGGGCTGTACAACAGCCGGCGCGTCGTGCCCAGGCTGGATGACCGCGCGATGGACGCCACTTATCAGCTACGCCGCACTGTCCTGGTCGAGGCGTTGCTGATGGTCGCCGTCGTGCTGGTCACCGCGATCCTCGTCAACGCCGAGACGTAGTCGGCAGCAGCGCGTGACAGGAGTCGAGGGCACCTCACCGCCAGGGCCGCCTCGCGTGGGTCGGGCGCTGATCGTATGAATGCGCCGGTGGATCAGTCGGGATCAGACTCATCCACCGGCGTCAGACAGGCGGTTGATGGATTCGGTCAGGCCGCGGGTACTGTCTCGGCCTCGTTAACAGGCTGTCGCTTGGCCGCGCGGAGGGTGAGACCGGCGGTGAGGGCGCCTGCGGCGGCGATGATCCCGGCGCCGACGAAGGCGGCGGAGTATCCGTCGGTGAGGGCGGGCAGATCGCCGAGCCGGTCGGCGCCGGCGGCGGAGGCGACCGCGGTCATCGCGGCCAGGCCGAGCGCGGAGCCGACCTGGTAGCCGGTGTTGACGATGCCGGAGGCGAGTCCGCCCTCCTCGGGGCGGGCGCTGGAGATCGCCGTACCGAGCGACGGGATGAACGCCAGCGACATACCCAGCGCCGCGACCAGCGAGGCCGGCAGCACGTCAACGGTGAAGCTGCCGTCGGGGCGGACCAACGCGAGCCAGCCGAGTCCGACGGCGAGGACCGCGAGGCCGGTGACCACCATGGGCTTCGGGCCGAAGCGGGCGATGGCGCGCGGGGCGAGCGCGATCATGCCGATCATGATGAGGATGGTCATCGGCAGCAGTGCCGCGCCGCTGGGGAAGGCGCTGTAGCCGAGGACCTGCTGCAGGTAGAGGTTGAGGAAGAACCACATCGGGATCCACGCCGCACCGAGCAGAAGTTGGGCGACGTTGGCGGCGGCGAGGTTCGGCGCCCGGAAGATCGACAGCCGCATCAGCGGCTCCCGGCGGGCCGCCTGGATGGCGACGAACGCCGCGAGGGCGACCACGGCTCCGGCGAGCACCAGCCAGGTCTGCCCAGAGGCCCAGCCCACCTCGGGGGCGCGGACGATGCCGTACACCGCGGCGCCGAGACCGATGGTGACCGTGAGGGCGCCGAGCACGTCCAGCGAACCGCGGCGGGTACCGCCGGCGGGCATCAGGGCCGGGGTGGCCAGCAGCGCGAGCGCGGCGATGGGAATGTTGATGTAGAAGACCCACGGCCAGCTGAGGTATTCGGTGATGACGCCGCCGAGGAAGACGCCCGCGGTGCCACCGGCGGGTGCCGCCGCGCCGTAGAGGGCGAGGGCCCGGGTGAGTTCCCTGGGTTCGGCGCCGAAGAGCATCATCAGCAGCGTCAGCGCCGACGGGGCGATCAGCGCCGCACCGGCTCCCTGTACGGCGCGGGCGGCCAGTTCGACCGTGACGCTGCCGGCCAGGCCCGCGGCGGCGGAGCCGATGAGCAGGACACCCCAGCCGGCGGCGAACATCCGCTTGGCGCCGAACAGGTCGGACAGCCGGCCGCCGAGCAGGAGCAGGCCGCCGAACGCGACGACGTAGGCGTTGAAGACCCAGGACAGGCTCTCCGGTGAGAAACCCAGATCCGCCTGTATGCGTGGTAGCGCGACGCCGATGATCGAGGTGTCCATGATGACCATGAACTGGGCGAGGGCGATGAGTCCGAGGGCCCACCAGCGCTTCGATCCGGATGACATCGTGATCACTCCTTTTCTTACCCCTAGGGGGTATGGGTAGCGGCAATTTTGTACCCCCCACCGGTACCTGTCGTCAAGTGATCCGGATGACATGCCAGGGTAAGCACACGGATCGGTCGAGGTCTTGAGGGGCATACCGGGGAGGGGTATATTCAAACGCCTGCGGGCCGGCGCACAGCCGACCGTCGACGGACGGACCTTGCGCACCGTCACGCCATCGTCTGCGACACCGAGGAGATCCCATGTGCGGCAATGAAGCCAGCTGCGGCTGCGGCACCATCACGATCGACAGCGCCCCGGCGGCCCAGGGCACCGGCAGCGGCGCCCGGAGCACCTACCAGGTGTCCGGCATGACCTGCGGCGGCTGCGCCAAGAAGGTGACCGGGCACGTCTCCGAGATCGCCGGCGTGACCGACGTCCAGGCCGACGTGGCCGCGGGCACCATCACCGTTCTCAGCGAGAACCCGTTGGACACCGCCGAGGTCCGCGCGGTCGTGCAGCGGGCCGGCTACCAGCTCGTGGACTGACCCGCGGGGCATCTCGCATCCCTGGGGCACCGGTTGGCGCCCAGGGATGCCGCCTTGCCATCCGTCCCGGCGACGAGGAGACCGAGTTGACCGTCAACGATCGTTCCCGCCCCGATGAGCTCGTCGTGTACGGCACCGGCTGGTGTCCCGACGTGCGACGCAGCCGCGCCCTGCTCGACGCCGCCCGCATCCCGTACGTGTACGTCGACGTCGATGAGGACCAGGCTGCGGCGGACCTGATCCGTGGCCTGCAGCAGGGGCAACGTCGCATTCCCACCCTGGTGTGGCCGGACGGCAAATTCCTGGTCGAGCCCACCGACGACCAACTGCGTGCCCACCTGACCAGCAGCGGCCATGAAACCGGTGGCCTCGCCGGCTGACGCTTCCATCCCACGCGTCAGAGTGCGCGGCGGCCGTCTAGAGACAGGTGAGGACCGCGGCGAGCATGCCGATGCCCACGGGCGCCCCGAGGGCGGCCGCAGCGAACGCGGTCCGGGTCGCAAGATTGCGGCCGTGCGGGGTACGCGACTGAAGCCGCTGCAACCGGACTCCCACTTCTCCCCCGGCCATCGACAGGGCGGACGGCGGATGGGGCGCACCAGCGAAGCTCAAGAGCGCATTGCGCACGGCCGCATGGCCGCACTCCCGGACGGCCGCAGCGTCCGCACGCAGCTCGACTAGCAGACGGACGGCGGCGGGTGCTTCCCGCGTCAGCGGCAGCCAGGGAACGGCCGATGCAAGCCCTTCCACGGCGGATACCAGCAGGTGGTGGCGCTCGCGCAGATGGGCGCGCTCGTGGCTCAGCACCGCGGCGAGCTGATCCGCCGGCAGATCTCGGGTACAGCTGGCGAGCACAGTCAACCCGCCGGCCCCGCCGAGGCTGTACGCCAACGGGGTGGGGTGTGGGATCCACAGCACCGCCCCGTCACCGGGCTCGGCCGCGCCGCCGGAGAGAGCCAGCAGATCCCCGTGCACGCGCCGGGCGCGACCGGCCGTCCGGGCGCGGCGGACGCAGGACGCGGCGAACTTCGTGAATGCCGCGACCATGGCCAGAGCGCCCGCCCCGCCGAGGACCTCGCCGAGGGCCGGGGGACGGCTGGGCCGCGCCCAGTGCCAACACAGTCGGGCGAGGTCATGCAGTGCCCACTCGTGGGCAGCGCCCGGGGCGAGCAACACGGCGACGGCGACGCCGAAGGTGGCCGTCACGGCGACGAGCAGCCCGAGCCAGCCGAGCAGCACGGCGACCGGGTCAGCAACGTGGCGGAAGCAGAATCGCAACGCGACGGGCCCCCACCAGGCGGCGGCCACGACACCGGCGACCAGTGCCAGCGCGATGCTCACGCCCCGGGCTCCCGCTCGTGGAGCACCTGCTTGATGATGTGCAGTTCCCGATCCGAGGCCGACCTGGCGAAATGCAGAAGCACCAGGTCGGGGTCCGTGCTGGTCTCGAGCACCTGACGCAGCGTGCGAGCGGCGATTTCCTCCCGGCTGCCGGCTGGGCGATAACGGTAGGCCTTGCCATCCTTCGCACGCGCCGCCCAACCCTTGCGGTGCAGGTTGTCGAGCACGGTGAGAACCGTCGTGTAGGCCAGAGCGCGGTCGGTGGTCAGTGCGTCGAGGACCTCTCTGACCAGCAGAGGTTGGCCGGCCCGCCACAGGACGTCCATGACCGCCGCCTCGAGTCTGCCCAGCTCTGCCACGTGCGCTCCCTTCGTGCCCGCAAGGGTACGCGGGGCGACCCGCCAGGCCAGCAAGGCGCACCGGGACCGTGAGGGCTGGCGAGCACAGAGGCCCGATACCTCAGGAGCGCGCGGCCCGGCCAGAACGACCTCGACGATGGTCCATATTTGCAGACGGCGGAAAGGTTGCGTTCCGCAAGGTTCCACCCCCGCCAGGGCAGGCGTATGAAGTGACCCGAGTCGATGCCGTACCCACCCTCCACGGCACTCCCAGAGGAGCTGGAATGCGCAATAAACTGCTGGCCGCCGCCGGTGCCGCCGCCCTCGCCCTGCTGGCCTTCCCGTCGCCCGCCCAGGCCAACCACAGCTGGGGCGGCTACCACTGGGCTCGCACCGCCAACCCGTTCAGCCTGAAGCTCGGTGACAACGTCAGCTCGCAGTGGGACTCGGCGCTGTCCGGCGCCTCCGCCGACTGGAGCAAGTCCACCGTCCTGGAACGACCGTCGTGGCCGGCTCGGTCAGCCCGAAGACCTGCAAGGCCACCGCCGGTCGGGTCGAGGTGTGCAACTCCACCTACGGCAACAACGGCTGGCTCGGCATCGCCTCGATCTCGGTCACCGGCGGCACCCACATCACCCAGGGCACCGTGAAGCTGAACGACACCTACTTCAACACCGCCCAGTACAACACCCCGGCGTGGCGCAACCTCGTCACCTGCCAGGAGGTCGGCCACACCTTCGGCCTCGACCACCAGGACGAGAACTTCAACAACGCCAACCTCGGCACCTGCATGGACTACACCAACGACCCGAGCACCAACCAGCACCCCAACCAGCACGACTACGACGAACTGGTCACCATCTACTCGCACGTCGACTCGACCAGCACGGTCGGCTCCGCGCCGGCAGGCGCCTCGGTCGGCAACTCCCCGGAGTGCTGGGGCACGCTGGTCAGCGGCTCCCGCGCCGACCGGCACTCCACCTACGTCCGGCACTTCGCCGACGGCACCATGGTCGTCACCCACGTGATCTGGGCCTGATCGTCGGATCGACCGCGGTGGAGGGGTCCGTCGCCGGATCGCCGAGCCGCACAGTGGCCCCTCGCCAGAACGGCGAGGGGCCCACGGTGCTGGTCAGGCCGAGTAGCCGCGCGAGGCGGACCAGTTCGCCAGGTCCGCAGCCGAGATCCAGTAGGTGCCATCACCGACAGGCTGCCAGGGATCGGCGATCTTGAGACGGCCCCCGTCGCTGTCGTAGCCGACCACGGTGAGGTAGTGCCCCACGGGGAAGGATCGGGTGACGCCTTCGGCACCCACGGCGGCACCGATGACGTTGACCACCGGGATGCGCTGCTCGTCGATGGCCTTGGTGAGGTCGGCCCTGAGCCGGTGCACCTCGTCGGCGCTGGCCGATTCGTTGGGAATCTCCACGGTCTTGTACTCCCGCTCGCCCAGGCTGTCGTTGAGCACTCGGGTGATCTCGAAGGCCGAGGCGGTGCCGGCGAAGGTGGTGCCAAGTTCACTCGCCAGCTTGTCCTGGTCTTCGATCTTTCCTTGCGCGCTCAGCGCGATCCGCGTGGAGGCAGGACCGCAGTAGTAGATGTTGGGCTGCGCCTGGAACGTGTAGTCGTTCACCTGTTTGCCGGAAGCTGCTCTGGCTGTCGCCTCGGCAGCAGCCGGGTTGGCAAAGGCAGCTGTCGCCGGACCTGCGGCGACGATGCCGGCAAGAGCCACTCCCGCCGCGGCCACGCATTTCCTCACCACGGCGGAGTTGTGGGTGTTGCTGACCGAAAACCGTCGGGCAGGGTTGTTCATGTATCGCCTCTCCTCGGGGAGCCGCAGCGATCACGCGGACCACTCGCCGCTCTTCTCGGTTCGGCACGCGCCTGCGAGCCGGGATACGCACACCCCGGAGCGTCCGGCTCCGGCCTGCGGTTAAGGACCAACTGGCGGCCCGGTTCCCGCATTCCGCAGGTGAGGCCCCGGCCACAGGATTCAGGGCGGTCAGCCGGAAAAGGGACCGGCCGGACTCGAACCAGAGTTCGAGCCCGGCCGGACAGGTACGCGCCTACAGGCGGTCGAGGATCTTCTGGAGGGTCCGCACCTCCGCCGCCTGGTCTGCGGCGATCTTGGCGGCGAGAGCCTTGGCGTCCGGGTTGCTGCCGTTGGCCTGTTCGGTCTTGGCCATCTCGATGGCGCCGTTGTGGTGGGCGATCATCATTTGGGCGAACTTCTTGTCGAAGTCAGTGCCCTTGGCGGCCGTGAGGTCAGCCATCTCCTGGTCGGACATCATGCCCGGCATGTCCGAATTCATCCCCGGCATGTCATGCCCGGGCGAGGCCGACATCCCCGGCATGTTGTGGCCGCTGGGCGGAGACGTGGGCTTCCCCCACGCCGTCAGCCAGCCCTTCATGGTGGTGATCTCGGGATCCTGGGCGGCCTTGATCTTGGCGGCCAGATCCTTCAGCTCCGGGTCCTTCGCGCGGCTCGGAGCGAGGCCGGCCATCTCAACGGCCTGCTGGTGGTGCGGAATCATCATCTGGGCAAACATGACGTCTGCGTCGTTAAACGTGCCGTTCGCTGCGGACGAGGCGCCGGTCGACAGGCTGCTGTTGGAATGGTCCATGCCGGCCATGTCGTCGCCCCCGCCGCAGGCGGCAGTGACGAGCAGAGCGGACAGGGCGACACCGGCAAGGGCAGTCCGGCGCAGGATGGTTCGCTTCATCGAGTGAATGGTCCTTGTCGCTAGTGGTTGGCAGACGGTCCTGTGATGGGGGCTTGGCGGCGCGCGAGGGTCTATGTCCGCAGGACCGACACCGCGGTCATCCGCAGTCCGAGGGGAGGTCGGGGCGGAGGGCCACATCCTCGACCCCACGTCCACTGCCTGGCGCGTGCGGATACGGGCAGTTCTCGTCGGCACCGCCGGAGCATCGACAGGGAGGCGAGAACGACCGCCGCGCCGAGCACCGCCAGACATACGGCGAATGCGTCAACGCCGCGACCGTGGCCGTCCGAGCCGCTGAGGCTCTGCTCGCCTGCCGGCACCACGGGTGTGTGCCGCAGGTCCGCCATCGCGCTTTCGACGCCGGAGCCCCTGAGGCTGGGATGGTGGCCGACGGTGTGCATGCCGAGAACACCGAAGGCCAGTGCGACGAGCAGCATCAGCCACAGGGCCGCGCGCTGCTCCGGCCCGCCCGACGCGCCCGCCTTCGCGCTTTTCATGCTGTACCAGGATAGTCGGTGCAAATCCGCCTGCCAGAGATCGAGGTCTGAAGCCGCCGCATCAAGGGGTCAGGTTCGGGATGTCGAACCAGCTGAACGGTGGCCACGGCAGGTTGCGCAACACGGTGCTGTAGAGCAGGAAGGCGGCACCATAGATCCAGTAGACGCGTGGCGACAACCGCAGCGCAGGCAACTCCCGCCCGAACCAGGCGACGCCGGCCCAGCGAATGCCCGCGTAGAGAAGGAAGGGAACGGCGATCAGAGCGGCCAGATGGTGGCGGGCCGCTTCGAGGAGGTCGCCGTGCAGCAGGTAGTAGAACATTCGGGTGCCGCCGCAACCCGGACCGTTGATGCCGGTCATCGCGTGCCAGAGGCAGGGGCCGGTGGGGTCGGCGACCCGGTCGGTCGGATCGAAGCGAAGGACGAACGCCGCCGCCGCGCCGATGGCGCCGGCCAGTGCCAGAGTCGCCGCGCGCTGCGTCGCGCGATGGGGGTAACCCGCCACCTGTCGCATCGCCACCTCCTCGTGTGTCACGAGAGCACACGTGCCGAGATGGGCAGGAACGAGCGATCCCGACACGCGTCTACTAATCACGCATAGTAGATGGCACGCATGGGCACCCTGCCGAGGGGACCCACACCACGAAGACCAGGATGCCGGGCAGGCGCGCGGAACCACCCGGGACACTCCCGTCGCCCTCACCGTGCGCGGTGGCAGCCGCTGCAGACGGGCCCGGCGTAACGGCGGTACCCCTCCCCCACCGCCCCTAAGCTGGGGCAGTACGAACCCTCGCACCACCACCCCGTGCGCACGGAGGTGACCTGTGACCGGCGGTGAGGAATCCGCAGCCGACCGGCCGCCGGGGACGGCCGTGCTGACGGCCCGGGGCCTGCGCAAGTCCTACCGTCGGGGACCGTTCCGGCGGCGTTGCCCGTGCTGCGTGGGGTGGATCTCGACCTGGGGCCAGGTCAGGTGGTCGGGGTGATCGGTGAGAACGGCTCGGGCAAGAGCACCCTGATGAAGATTCTGGTCGGCGCGCTACGCGCAGACGCGGGGACCGTGTCGCACCGCGGACGGATCGGCTACTGCCCGCAGAGCCCGCAGCTGTATCCGCGGCTGACCTGCGACGAGCACTTCGACCTGTTCGGCCACGCCTATGGCATGGCCGAGGAGGAGACGGAGCGGTCCCGGCAGTCGTTGTATGACCAACTGGGCTTCCCCCGGTACGCCCGCACCCGCGCCGAGCGGCTCTCCGGCGGAACCCTCGCCAAGCTCAACCTGGCACTGGCCCTGCTGCCGGACCCGGAACTGATGCTGCTCGACGAGCCCTACGCGAGCTTCGACTGGGACACGTACCAGAAGTTCTGGGACCTGGTCGGCGAGCGCCGGCGGGCCGGCCGCAGCGCACTGGTCATCAGCCACTTCGTGGTGGACGAGGAGCGCTTCGACCGGATCGTGGCCATCACGGACGGCCGGGTGGCATCCCGGTGACCGTCCTGGCGTTCGTGCGGCGGTTCCTGGCCGACTACGCCCGCAACCGGGTGAACCTGCTGCTGCTGGTCGTCGTACCCGTGGTCTTCGTGGCGGTGGTGGCGGGCACCCTGGCCGATGCCGCGCGGATTCTCGGCGGCCGCGGCGGCGCGGCGGTCGAGAACGCCACCGCCGCGTGGTCGGCGGCGTTCCTCGCCGGCATCGGCATGTACTTCCAGAGCGCCGCCACCCGCGACACTGACCAACGGGTGGTGCTGGCCGGGCTGCGGCCGGCACGCATGGTCGCGGCCCGGCTTCTCACCGGGCTGGCGCTGGCCGTGCTGGTCAGCGCGATCGCGTTGGTCACACTCGCGCTCCGGACCGGTATCGACCGCCCGGGGCACGTGGTGGTCGGCACACTCATGGCGGCGGTCATCTACGTCGCCATCGGCACGGCCGTGGGAACGCTAGTGAGCAACCCGGTCAACGGCTCGGTGGTGGTGCTGTTGATCTGGATCCTGGACGTCTTTCTCGGCCCGGCGATGGGGGCCCAGGAGCGGGTGGGCACCCGGATACTGCCGACGCATTTCGTCACCTCGTGGATGGTGGATCTCCCGTCGGGGCACGCCGGCCGGCTCGGCGACGTCGGCTGGGCCCTGGTGTGGACCGTCGCGGCGGTCGCGGTCGCCTGGACCCTCGCGGTGCGGCGTACCCGCCGCGCCGGGCAGCCCCGTCGCCGGCAGCGGCCGGGCGGGTGGCGGGCCCAGCTTGCGGGCGCCGGCCGGGCGGCGTGGCGCGACGCCCGCCGCAATCCGGCCCTGTGGGCGCTCTACGTCGCGGTGCCGGTGATCTTCATCCTGCTGGCGGACGCGATCACTCCCGACCAGCCCATCACGGTGACGGTGCGGGAGCACGGCCGGCGGCTGGCCGGGAGTTACCCGATGCCCGAGGTGCACGGGGCGACGATGGCGCCCATCGCGGTCGCCTCGCTGGCGGCGTTGGCCGGTCTGTTCACGCTGTTGGACAGCCGCGCCGGCGACCGCCGCGCGGCCCTGGCGGGGTTGCGTCCGGCGGCGTTGCTGGCCGGCCGGCTCGGGGTGCTCGCCGCCGCGGCGTTGCTGGCCACGGTGGTGTCGCTGGCCACCACGGCGTCGGTGTTCGACGCGGTCCGCTGGCCGGTGTACGCCGCCGGGAACCTTCTGGTCGCCGGCACGTACGCGCTCGTCGGTGCGCTGCTCGCGCCGGTCTTCGGCCGGGTCGGTGGGGTGTTCATGGCGTTTCTGCTGCCCTTTCTCGACCTCGGCATCAGCCAGAGCCCGATGCTGCGCTCCCAGCCGCCGTCCTGGGCGAAGGCGCTTCCCGGCTACGGCAGCGTCAGGGTTCTCCTCGACGGCGCGCTGACCCGGGGGTTCGACGAACTCGGCGCGCTGGTGCTGGCCTCCGGGTGGATCGTGGTGCTGTCCCTGGCCGTCGCGGTCGCCTACCGGCGGTCCGTGTCGCCGCCCGGATCCCTCGTGACGGCTCTGGCCCGGCCTGCGGCGAGCCGGCCGGGCCAGAGCGGGACGTTCAACGGCGTCCGGGGGTGAGGCGGACCCGTCGGAGCAGTTGTGCGTTGAGCGCCACCACGATGGTGGAGGCGGACATCAGCACCGCGCCGACCGCCGGGCTGAGCGCCACGCCCGCCCACGCCAGCGCGCCGGCCGCGACGGGGATCGCGACCACGTTGTAGCCGGCCGCCCAGGCCAGGTTCTGCACCATCTTGCGGTAGGACGCGCGGGACAGCCGGATCACGCCGGTGACGCCGCGCGGGTCGGAGGAGGCCAGGACGACACCGGCGGATTCGATGGCCACGTCGGTGCCGGCGCCGATCGCGATGCCGACGTCGGCGCGGGCCAGGGCGGGCGCGTCGTTGACCCCGTCGCCGACCATGGCCACCGTCAGGCCCCGCGCCTGCAGGTCGGCGACCGCGCGGTCCTTGTCCGCCGGGAGCACCTCGGCGAACACCTCGTCCACACCGGGGCGGAAGCCCAGGTCGGCGGCGACCGCCTCGGCGACCGGGCGGGCGTCTCCGGTGATCATCACGATCTTCTTGACGCCCTGTTCCCGCAGCTCGGTGATCGCCTCCCGGGCTTCCGGCCGGACCTCGTCCTCCAGCGCGAACGCGCCGATCGTTTCGGGTCGGCCGTCCGCCGGCAGCCGCAGCAGATGCAGGACGGCCGCGCCGCGGGCCGACCACCGGCTGCTGGCGTCCGCCAGGTCGGCGGGCACAGTGGCATCGAGCTCCCGCAACAGCGCCGGACCGCCGACCGCGTAGGAGGTGCCGTCGACCACGGCCTGGACGCCGCGTCCGGTCAGGGAGCGGAAGTCCCGCGCCGTGGCAATCAGACCGTGCCCCTGGGCTGCCCGCACCAGGGCCCGGGCGAGCGGGTGCTCACTGTCGGCCTCCACCGCGCCGGCGACCCGCAGCACCTCGTCCTCGGTGAGCCCTGCGGTGGCGGCGGTGGCGGTAACGGTGTGGGCGCCCTTGGTCAGGGTGCCGGTCTTGTCGAACAGCACCGCGTCCACGCCACGCATGCGTTCGAGCGCCATGCGGTCCTTGACCAGGATGCCCGCCTTCGCCGACACCGCGGTCGACAGGGCGATGACCAGCGGGATGGCCAGCCCGAGGGCGTGCGGGCAGGCAATCACCAGAACCGTCACCGTACGGACCACGGCTTCGTTGACGTCGCCCAGTGCCCACCAGGTGCCGAAGGTGATCAGCGCGGCGGCGGTGGCGAGGTAGAACAGCCAGGCGGCGAACCGGTCGGCGAGCACCTGCGCGCGGCCGGCGGACGCCTGCGCCTGGGCGACGAGCCGGCTGATGCCGGCCAGGGCGGTGTCCTCGCCGACGGCGTCGACGCGGACCCGCAGGGTGGAGTCGGTGGCGACGGTGCCGGCGACCACCTTGTCGCCGACCGTACGGGGCACGGGCCGGGACTCGCCGGTGACCATGGACTCGTCGAGTTCGGCGGCCCCGTCGACGATCCGTCCGTCGGCGGGAACCCGGCCGCCGGAGCGGACCAGGACCAGGTCGCCGACGCGCAGGTCGCCGGCGGGCACCCGGTGCGGCTGCCCGGCGTCGTCGAGGCGTTCGGCGTCGTCGGGCAGCAGGGCGGCGAGGGCCGCCAGGGCGCCCTGGGCCTGCCCGATCGCCTTCATCTCCTGCCAGTGCCCGAGCAACATGATGGTGACCAGCGCGGCGAGTTCCCACCAGAAGTCGAGGCTGAACGCACCCAGGCTCGTGGCCAGCGAGGCGGCGTACGCGACGGTGATCGCCATCGCGATCAGCAGCATCATGCCGGGAGCCCGGTCGCGGACCTCCCGAACGGCGCCGGCCAGGAACGGCCAGCCGCCGTAGGCGAAGACCAGGGACCCCAGGACGGGCCCGACCCAGGTCATGCCGGGGAAGTCGAGGGTGTAGCCGAACCAGTCCATGATCATGTGGCTGGTGGCGACGATCGGCACGGTCAGCGCCAGGCTCAGCCAGAACTTGCGCCGGAACTGCTCCGGGTCGTGCCCGGCGTGCTTGTCGTGTCCGCCGCCGTGTCCCCCGTGGTGGTCGTGGTGCTGGGGCTGATCCGGCGGGCGACGCTCTGGCGTGTGATCTGCGTGCCGCTCGGCGACGTGGCCGTGAGCGGGGTGCGGGTGCTCGGGTGCCGTCGCGAGCGGGGCATGGTGGGTGTCGTGGCGTGTCATGAGGTCCACCTCCGCCTCGAACATATACCCCTAGGGGGTATAGGGCAAGGCTGCTGGTACGTGGTCTTGAGCGCTTCCTGTTACCGCTACCCGGAGGGGGTAGGACCTTCGACCGTACGGCCGGGGCCGGTAGGCGCTGCCGCCCGGCGGAACCCGGGAGCAGGCTCGGTTTGGGAGCTACGAGAAAGGAGACCGGTGATGAGGCGACATCTGCCGTTGTACGTGACCGCCTTGGTGATCCTCATCGCGGGGGCGCTGGCGATCGGCGTGCCGGCACGTTCGGTGGCGTACGGGCTGCTCGCGCTCGCCTGCCCGCTGATGATGCTGTTCATGCACGGCGGCCACGGTGACCACAGCGGTCACTCCGGTGGCAGCGAGCGCCGCGGCCCGTCGGAGACGAATTCGTCGGTCAGGTGAGCCGGCAGCGGCGACGGGTATGCCGGCGACGCCGTCAGGTCCAGGAGAACAGCAGGGTCCGACAGCGGAAAGGACGTGACCCACATGCATGATGGCAACGGTTGGTTCTGGCCGATGGGTCTGATGATGGTCGGCTGGCTGGTCCTGGCCGTGATCATCGTCGCGGCGGTCTGGCTCACGGTCGGCACCGGCCGACGCGCGACGGACCACGGCGACTCCGCCCGGCGGATCCTGGCCGAGCGCTACGCCCGTGGCGAGCTGGACGACGAGGAGTACCGCCGCAGGCTGGACGGGTTGCGCTGACGGGCCTCCCCCACGCGCTTCGTCAGCTGCCTGCGGCGGGCCCTGCGCCGGGCAGGGCGACGGTGAACATCGCGCCCCGGCCGGGGCCCTCACTGGCGGCGGTGATCCTGCCGCCGTGTTGGGTCACGATAGCGCGGGCGACGGCCAACCCGATGCCCGATCCCCCGTGCTCGCGGTCCCGGGCGGCGTCCGCCCGGTAGAAGCGTTCAAAGACGTGCGGCAGGTGCCGCGCGTCGATGCCGTCTCCCGTGTCGGTGACGCTGACGCGCACCTCGTCGGCAGCCCGGGTGGCGTGCACGCTGACGCGCCCGGTCGGTGGGGTGTGGCGCAGGGCGTTGTCGAGGAGGTTGCCCAGCACCTGCCCCATCCGTACCGGGTCGGCGTCGACCACTCCGACGTCCGGTGCCACCTGCTCGTGCAGGGTGAGGCCCTTCGCCGCGTACCGGGGCCGGGCGGCGGCCACGGCAGCGCTGACCAGCTCACCGACGGCGACCGGTCGGGGGCGCAGGTCGAGTTGGTGCTCCTCTGCGCGGGACACCGCGACGACGTCCTCGGCCAGACGGCGCAGCCGGGTGGTCTGCGCCCGCAGCACCGTCCAGGTGTCCTCGCCCTCGACCGCGATCCCGTCCTCGGCCGCGTCCACGTACGCCTCGATGGTGGCCAACGGAGTACGCAGCTCGTGGCCGAGGTCGGCCAGCAGACGGCGGCGGGTCGCCTCCGCGTCGGCCAGCCGGGCGGCCATCGTGTTGAAGGCGGCGGCGACCGTGTCGAACTCCGGACCGAGGCCGGGACCGTTGACCCGTGCCGCGTAGTCGCCCCGGCTGACGTCCGCGGCGGCGGTCGCCAACTGGGTGACCGGTCGGGCAAGGCGGCGAGCCAGGTAGGCGCTGACGGCGAGGGCGGCGAGCAGCGATACGGCGATCGCGACCCCCAGGGCGAGGGCGCTGGCCGAGGCGTACGCCTGCTCGACGTGATGAGCGGTCCCGGGGTCGACCGGACCGGTCACCCGCCTCAGATGGCTCCGGAAGATCGCCGGCCCGACCACGGCCGCCACCAGGCCGAGGGTTCCCGCGCCGACCAGCACCACGAGGGCCTGGGCGGCGAGAAGCCGGCCCGGCAGTCCCAGTTGTCGTCTCATCCCCGCCCCATCCGGTAGCCGATGCCGCGGACGGTGCGGATGAACCGGGGCCCGGCGGGATCGTCGCCGAGCTTGCGGCGCAGGTGGGCGATGTGCACATCGACGAGGTGCTCGTCGCCGACCCAGTCGGCACCCCACACCGCGTCGATGAGCTGCCGGCGGCGCAGCGCCGTGTCCGGCTGCGCGGACAACGCGGCAAGCAGGTCGAACTCCGTCCGGGTGAGTTCCACGGGCTGCTCGTCGACGTACACCTCACGGCCGGCCAGGTCGACCCGCAGCCCGCCGACCGTCCGGGTCGACTGCTCCGCGGCCGGGGCCACGGCGGCGCGGGGACGGCGCAGCATGGCGCGGATCCGGGCGACGAGTTCGCGCGGGCTGAACGGCTTGGTCAGGTAGTCGTCCGCGCCGACGCCGAGGCCGATGAGCTTGTCGACCTCCTCGCTGCGGGCGGTGAGCATGACCACGTAGCAGTCGGTGAACGTGCGGATCTGGCGGCAGACCTCGATGCCGTCCAGGCCCGGCAGGGCGAGGTCCAGCACCACCACGTCGGGCCGGTCCCGCCGGGCGGCCGCGACCGCCGACCGGCCGTCGAAGACGCAGCTCACCTCGTGACCGTCGCGCTCCAGATAGCTGGCGACGACCTTGGCCAGGCTGCGCTCGTCGTCGACCACCAGCACACGTACACCCATGGGCCAATCCTGCCCTGCCGGTCAGGCCGGGCGGACCCAGGTCACCGGCGATCGCTCATGAAGATTCACTGAAGAAAGCCGTGCGACGTGGCCGTCGGCCCGCGGCGAAGGTCAGGCTGCAGACAGGGTTCCTCGCAGCCGAAGGAGCAGCCATGTCCCCCACCCTCACCCGCCGACGACTGCTGGCCGGAATCGCCGGCACGGTCGGTATCGCCGGCACGGCCGGCGCCGCCGCCTGGGCCGGCGGGCTGTTCGACCCCCGTCTCGTGGCTCCGGGCGGGGACCTGGTGGCCCGGACCGAGGCAGCGCGACGGCGGGCCGGCGCCCGCACCGTGTCCGCGAGGCTCAACCCGCGCCCGGTCACCCTCGACCTCGGCGGCCGGCAGGTGCAGACCTGGGGCTACCAGGATTCCGCGCCGGGTCCGCTGCTGCGCGCGCGGGCCGGCGACGTGCTCCGCGTCGAGGTGGCCAACGGTCTGGCCACCGAGACGAGCGTGCACTGGCACGGCGTCGCGCTGCGCAACGACATGGACGGCGTGCCCGGAGTGACCCAGCGGTCGATCGCTGCGGGCGGAACGCACACCTACGAGTTCACCGCCCCTGACCCGGGCACCTACTTCTACCACCCGCACTCGGGAGTCCAGCTTGACCGCGCTCTCTACGGTGTGCTCGTGGTCGACGACCCGCACGAGGCCGGCCGGTACGACCAGGAGTGGATCGTGGTGCTCGACGACTGGGTCGACGGCACCGGCCGCACACCCGACGACGTGTTGGCGTCGCTGCAGTCGATGGGCGGCCACGACGACATGGCCGGCATGAACGGCATGGCCGGCATGGAGCACGGCGGCATGAGCGGCATGTCGATGGGCGGCATGGAGAGCATGACCTCGCCCCTGCTAGGTGGGGCAGGAGACGTGGTCTACCCGCACTATCTGATCAACGGCAGGGCACCGGACGCCCCGGTGACGTTGACCGGTCGACCGCGCCAGCGGGTGCGGATCCGCCTCGTCAACGCCGCCTCCGACACCGCGTTCCGGATCGCCCTCGGCGGCCACCGTCTCACCGTCACCCACACCGACGGCTTCCCCGTCACCCCCACCACCTGCGACGCCCTGGTGCTCGGCATGGGGGAACGGGCGGACGTCACCGTGGACCTCGGCGACGGCGTCTTTCCCCTGGTCGCGGTCGCCGAAGGCAAGAGCGGCCAAGGCGTGGCCGTGGTCCGCACCGGCGCCGGCAGCCCGCCGGCCGCGACTGTCCACCCTGCGGAGCTGGACCTCCGAGTGCTGCTCACCGGCGGCCTGAGCCCTGCCGACGCCGTCAAACTGGAGCGCCGCAAGGCCGATCGGGTGCACCGCCTGGAACTGGGCGGCTCGATGATGCCCTACCGGTGGACCATCAACGGCACCACCACCGACAAGCTCGACCCGCTGCTGGTCGGCCAGGGCGAGCGGGTGCGGCTGGAGTTCGTCAACCAAAGCACGATGTTCCACCCCATGCACGTGCACGGCCACACGTTCGCCGTCACCGACACCGGCGTCCGCAAGGACACGGTGATCGTGGTGCCGAAGCAGACCGTCGCGGTCGAGTTCGACGCGACCAACCCGGGCCAGTGGATGACCCACTGCCACAACATCTACCACGCCGAGACCGGCATGATGATCAACCTGGCGTACCAGGAGTAACAGCCTGACCTATCCCCCGGGGTGACAGGAGGCTCCCGCGGCCTTCGGCCATGGGAGCCTCCTGTCATCGACCGACGGTTCAGGTGACGCGGCGGAAGCCGGCGACCGGCATGTAGGTGATGCTCAGGACGTTGACCGGCTTACCGGCCCGCGGCGCGTGCACCATCAGGCCGTTACCCAGGTACAGCCCCATGTGGTGCAGGTCGCTGAAGAAGAAGATCAGGTCGCCGGGGCGGGCGTCGGCCCGGGACACCGGCCGACCCTCGTTCCACTGCGCGCCGGTGAAGTGAGTGAGCGAGATACCCGCGGCCTTGTAGGCGTACTGGGTGAGCCCAGAACAGTCGAAAGCGTCCGGGCCGTCGGCCCCCCAGACGTACGGGTCGCCGACCTGCTGGCAGGCGACGCGGATCGCCGTCTGCGCGGCGCTGCTGACCACGCCGCTGATAGTGGGGCAGCCCGTTACCTTCACCGTCGTCTTCGGCAGCGACGCGGTCAGGCGTTTGATCTCGGCGTCGATCTGCTTCTTCTTCGCCGCCAACTCGTCCTGCTGCTTGACCTCCGCGGCGATCAGCTCGTCCAGCTTCTTCTTCTGCGCCTGGTACCGGTCGCGGACAGCCAGCACACCGGCGATTTCCTGGTGCTGCTGGGCCGCAAGCCGGTCGAGGATCACCAACTGTTCGGCGAGGGTCCCAGGCTTGGTGCTCACCAGAAGGGCACCCAGTTCCTGCGAGGGGCCCCGCACATAGTACCGGGCGGCGATAGCGCCGACCCGGTTCATCGCCAGCGCGGACTCCAGTTCCAGCGGGGCCATCTTCTTCTCGAGGTCCGCCGCCTTCTTCTGGTTGACCTTCAGCTGGGCCCGCACCTTGTTGAAGCCTTCGATGGTGGGCTCGAGTTGTTCCCACTGCTTGTCGATCTGCGCTTCGATCTCGTCCGCCGAGGGCGCGGCGTGGACCGGTGCCGCCAGGAGCCCGGCGCCGAGCGCAGCGGCCGCGAGCAGGACGAGTGCACGGCGGGCCAGCCCGCCGCGACGGACGGGCGGGTGGCTCGCGGGGGGACGGCGAAGGGGCAGGGATGCCACCAGCACGGACTCCTTCTGGCCTTGGGAAGCGGGCGGGGCTGCGCGGTAGCGGCCCCACCCGCGGCGGGTTCGCCCACATCCTTACCTACTATTGGCCGATAGTTGAAGAGGGGACGGCCCGAGCAGCCAAAGTGTCACCGAGGGCTAGCGGCTGACCACGTACCAGAGCGGTCCGGCCACCAGCCCCAGCGCCAGGCTGACGGCCGACGCGAGGATGGCCGTCCGCGCCGTGACGCGCCGCAGGACGGCCTCGGAGGTCACCGCCGAGTCGCCGGGCTCTCGGTACACGGGAACGATCCAGCGCAGGTAGTAGAAGAGGCTGAGCACACTGTTGACGAACACGACGACGGCGAGCCAGGCGTACTCGCCGTCCCAGGCGGCGGTCGCGGTGGTGAGCTTGCCGACGAACACCGCCGTCGGCGGGGTGCCCACCAGGCCGAGGAGGGCGACCAGCAGGGCCGCGGCGAGCCCCGGCCGCCGGTAGGCCAGGCCCCGGAAGTCGGTGAGGTCGCGGTGCTCCGGAAGGGCGGCGGTGACCGCGAACGCGGCGATGTTCGTCACCGTGTAGCCGGCCAGGTACAGCAGCAGCGACGGCAGTGCCAGGTCGCTTCGTCCAATGGCCACGATGGGCACGAGCAGGAACCCGACCTGGCTGACGGTGGACCAGCCGAGCAGCCGGCGTGGGTCCGATTGCCAGTAGGCGGCCAGGTTTCCCAGGGTCATGCTGACGGCTGCCACGACAGCCACCGCGACCGCCCAGGACACGGAGGTGGGAAGGACGCCGGCGAGTCGGAAGACGGCGATCAGCGCGCCGATCTTCGGAACGGTGGTCAGGAACGTCGCCGCGGTGGCGGAGGTGCCCTGCGCGGCGTCGGGCACCCAGAAATGCGCGGGTACGCCGCCGGCCTTGAACATCAGCCCTGCGAGGAGAGCCACCGCAGCGACCGCGACCGCCCCGCGGGGCATGTCCGGCAGGCGCTGCGAAAGTTCGGGATAGGTGGTGGTGCCGGACAGGCCGGTCAGCACGGTGACGCCCAGCAGGAGCAGGATCCCGAACAAGGCTCCCAACAGGTACGTCTTCAGCGCGGCTTCGGCGCCGGCAGCGGTGTGGGCAAGACCGATCAGCGCGTAGAGCGGGATGCTGGCGAGCAGGAACCCGACGGCGAGGGCGAGCAGGTCGTTCGCCCCGGCCAGCAGCACCGCGCCGGCGGTGGAGAACAGGAGCAGGCTGTAGGTTTCGCTCTCCCGCGCGGTACCGGAGATCTCGTCGGCCGCGATCGCCAGGATGAGCAGGGTGCCGGACGCCGCGAGGATGCGGGCGATCCCGGTGGCCGTGTCGACGGCGAACGAGTTGTCAAAGGCGCTCGTCGCCGGCTCGCCCAACTGGATCGCGGCGACGACGATCGTGGCGACGAGCACGACGGCGGTGAAGATCCGGATGATCCACTGCCGGTGGCGGGGGACGAAGGAACCGCCGATCAGAGCGGCGAGGGCGCCGCCGGCGAGCAGCATCTCGGGGACCAGCAGCAGCGGTCGCATCATCTCCGTTTCCACCGGTCACCGCCCGAGCAGGCCGACGACGGCGTGGGCTGCCGGTTCGATGACGTCGAGCAGCGGGCGCGGCAGCACCCCAATCAGCAGGGACAGCAGCAGCAGCGGCCCGACCGACCAGAGTTCGCGGGCGCGCAGGTCGGTGAACCCGATGGACCTGCCGGTGGTGTCGCCGGTGAAGACGCGTTGCAGCGCGCGGAGGAACAGCGCCGCGGTGATCAGGATGCCGAGCACGGCGACGGCGGTGACCGGTGCCGCGGCGACGCTGCCGGTGAAGATCTGGAACTCGGCGATGAAGCCGGAGAAGGCGGGCAGGCCGAGGGAGGCGAACGCACCCACGGCGAACAGCGCGGCGAAGGTCGGCGCGGGCGCGCCGAGCCCGCCGAAGTCACGCATGTCGTAGGTGCCGGCGCGGTCCCGCAGGACGCCGGCGAGCAGGAACAGCGCCGCGGTGATCAGGCCGTGGCTGACCATCTGGGTGACCGCCCCGACGACCGCCACGCCGCGAGCCTGGGCGGTGTCGGCGGCGACCAGGCCGGCCACGCCGACGGCGAGGACGATGTAGCCCATGTGGTTGACCGACGTGTACGCGATCATGCGTTTGACGTTGGACTGGGCCAGCGCGACGAGCGCCCCGTAGAGCACCGACACGACGCCGACGACGACGACCACCCAGGCCCACGCCCTCCACGCCTGCGGGAGCATCGGCATGGCGATGCGGACGAAGCCGTAGGTGCCCATCTTCAGCAGCACCCCGGCGAGGACCGCCGAGCCGACGGCCGGTGCGTCGGTGTGTGCCGGCGGCAGCCAGGTGTGGAAGGGCACGGTCGGCGTCTTCACCGCCAGACCGAGCAGGATCGCCGCCAGCACCAGCCCACCCGCGACCGGCCGGCCCTGCAACGGCGGCGTGGCGACGAGTTCCGGCATGTCGAACGTGTGCGGGGCGGCAGCGACGTACAGGCCGATGAACCCAACCAGCAACGCGAGGGAGCCGAGGAAGGTGTAGAGGAAGAACTTCAGCGCCGAGTGTGCCCGGTTGCCATGGCCCCAGCCGGCGATGACAAAGTACATGCCGACGATGGACAGATCGAAGAAGACGAAGAACAGGACCAGGTCGGCGGCGACGAACAGACCGAGGCTGACGCTCTGCAGGAACAGAAACAGCGCCGCCTGCCCTCGGGGCCGGTGTCGCTCGTGCAGTGCGTACACCGCGCAGGCCAGGAAGATCACGGCGGTCATCACCACCAGCGGCAGCGAGAGCCCGTCCACACCGATGTGGTAGCTGCTGTTCACGCCGGGAATCCACGCCGCCCGCTCGGCGAAGGCGAGCTCACCGGTCGGCGGGGTGTGGTAACGCCACCAGACGACGGCGATCAACGCGAGATCGACGGCGGTCACGGCGATCCAGGTCCAGCGCGCCGCGGTGTCTCCCAGCCGCGGCAGCGCGACCAGTGCCACCGCTGCGAACAGGGGAAGGAAGACAATCACGCTGAGCACGGGTTCACCCCAACACCACGAGGACGACGACACCGACGAGGAGCACCACGACGGCCTGTAGGTAGTACTGGTAGAGCTGTCCGGTCTGCGGCCGGCGCGCGAACTGCCCGAGCCGGCGCATCCCGGCGGCGAACGCCTCCACCGCCCCGTCGAGCCACCGGTCGTCGGCCCGGCCGGCCCGAGCGGCCATCCGTAGCGTCCGGGCCGAGGCGAATTCGACGCCCCGGTCGAGGACCCGGTCGTCGAACGAGCCGGCCCGGCGGGACAGGCTCAGCACCGTGCGCGCCAGGGCTACCGCGGCCCGGTCCAAGACCCGGTCGTCGAAACGGGCCAACGCCTCGGCGCAGCGCAGCGTCGGTCGGACGACCAGGACTCGTGCTGCGGGCTCCAGCCCGAGCCAGTGCAGCGCCCAGCGCGGCTCGGGGATCGGGCGGCGGGCGACCGCCAGGACGACGACCAGTGCGATCACCGCCGACACCCCAAGCTCCGGCAGCGACACGTGGAACTTCTCCGGCTGCCCGACGGTCCGCGCGACCGTGGCGCCGACCGGTGGCAGAGCCAGCAGGCCAGCGAACCCCGCACCGATCGCGAGCGCGACCAGCGGCGCCTGCTGTAGGACGCCGACCCGCCTGGTGGCCGTCTCCTCCTCGTCCCGGTGGGCGTCGACGTCGGCCTGCTGGTCGGGGGGGACCCGCCGCCAGATGACCACCAGCACCTTCCCCGCGTAGGCGGCGGAGAGCGCCGACGCGGCCAACCCCACCGCGTAGAGCCACGGCGACTGCTCGAGGGCCGCCGCGAGGACCTCGTCCTTGGTCGCCCACAGCGACAGCGGCGCCATCCCCGCGAGCGCGAGCGCACCGACGGTTGCCGTCCACCCGACCCACGGCCACCGAGCGACGACCCCGCGCAGCCCGGCGAGCTGCTTGGTGCCCAGCGCCGTCAGCCAAGCTCCGGCCGCGAGGAAGAGCAAGGCCTTGGTGGCGGCGTGCGCGATCAGGTGCGTCGCGCCGCCCGCGATCCCGCCGGCCCCGGCGGCTAGCACCACGAAACCAAGCTGGGCGGAGGTGGAGGCGGCGAGGAGTTGCTTGAGGTCCCGCTGGGCGACCGCCACCGCCCCCAGCAGGAGCGCCGTCACCGCTCCGGCCCACATGGTGGCCGGGCCCGCCCACCCGGTCGTGGCCAGCAGCGGCTCGACGCGCAGCAGCAGGTAACCGCCCATGGCGACCATGGCCGCGGAGTGCAGCAGCGCGCTGACCGGGCTCGGGCCGGCCATCGCCCGAGAAAGCCAGAACGAGAAGGGCAGTTGCGCGGCCTTGCCCAGCGCGGCGATGAGCATCCCGGCGGCGATGAGGTGCCGCCAGCCGGGGCTGCTGTCGGGCAAATCGCGCAACGCCAGACCGGCGCCGCCCGCGAGGGCCGCGCCGGCGGCGAGGTAGAGGCCCAGGTCGGCGGCGCGCGTGGTGACGAACGCGGTCAGGCCTGCGGACACCCGGTCGGAGTCGCGCCACCAGAACCCAATCAGGGCGTACGAGGCGGCGCCCATGATCTCCCAGGCGAACAGCAGGGTGGGCAGCGTCGCCGCGGTGGCGGTGAGCGCGACGGAGGCGGCGAAGAGCAGCATCAGGCCGTGGAAGCGGGCCCGGGAGCGGCGGATCTCCCCTGCTGCGGCGAGTAGCACGAGCAGGGTGACCACCGTCAACATCGGCAGCACCAGGGCGGCGAGCCCGTCGACGGCGAGCGCGAACTCGGTGCCGGCGAGGAACGGCGCCGCCACCCGCGGCCGGGCCACCCCGACCACCGCCGACAGGGCCACCGACCCGGTGGCAACGGTGAGCGCGACGGGTGCCGCGAGCCGGTCAGCCCGCCGGTCGAACGCGAGCAACGCGCCGACGCCAGCCGGTAGGGCCACCAGTGACCAGAGCGCCGCCTGCGCAAGCCCGTTCATCGGGACAGGTCCGCGGCCATGTCGGTCATGTCGGTGCGGCGTACCCGGTGCAGGTGGGTGGCCACGGCGAAGCCCATCGCCATCTCGACGGTCATCGCCGTGATGATGACCAGCAGCAGGACCTGCCCGGACGGGTGCGGGGCGAGGAACCACCAGAATCCGGCGCCGGCCAGGATGAGACCGTTGAGCATCAGCTCCAGCCCCATCATCACCATGACGACGACCTGCTGGGACAGGGCGCCGTAGAGGCCGACGCTGAACAGCGCGGCCGCGACGAGCAGCACGGTCTGCAGGGTCATCGGCCGACCCCTCCGGGCTGCGGGTCGTCGGCCGGTCGCCGGCGCAGGTCGTCGCCGAACCGGTCGTAGCGGGTCCGGTGGGCGGCGAGGACCACGCCGGCGACGATGGTCACCGCCATGACCGCCCCAACGCCGGTCATGACCAGCATCTTCGGACCCATCAATTCCTCCCCCAACGCCTCGGTGACGTCGACGGGCGGGGCACCGCGCCGCGTGGGCCACGGCACGAGCAGCACCCCGGCGGCCAGCAGGACGAACACGCCGATGGACACCGCCAGGGCGTGCCGGTTGTCGTGGACCATGCTCATCGGCATCAGCGCCGGGTTCATGCCCATGAACATGACCATGTAGACCGCCATGACGGCCATCTCCATGACCATCATCAGGATCGTCACCACCCCGACGTAGTTCTGCTGCATCAGCAGCACCTGCAGACCGACGGCGATGAACGACACGGCGAGCGCGTAGCTGGCGCGGGCCATCGAGTCGACGACGAACACCGCAGCGCCGGCGAGCACGGCGACAACCGCCAGGGCCCAGAACACGACGTGGGTGACCACCTCAGCCCCTCCCTACGGCGACGACCGCGACGACCAGGTCCTGCAGCAGCACCGCGGGCAGCAGCACGATCCACCCGACCTCCATGAACACGTCCGGTCGTACCGCGGGCAGGCGGCGGCGCAGCCACACCAATGCGGCCAGCAGGGCAAGGGTCTTGATCAGCACCCAGGCCCAGTCGGGCAGCAGCGGGCCGGCGCCGCCGCCGAGGAACATCGGCACCGCGAACGCGGCCCCGGCGGCGAGCAGCGCGTACCGGCCACCCTGAAACAGCAGCCGGTCGACGCCGGACAGTTCGGCGGTCACACCGCCGGCCACGTCGGCGCCGAGGGCCGGGGAGAAGGGTCCCCAGACGGCGATCGCGAGGACGCCCAGGCAGAAGACGAGGAAGGCCACCGGCATCCAGACGACGAACCAGAGGCCCTGCTGGGCGGCGGCGATCGTCCCGACGTTCAGGCTCGACGCACCTACTGCGGGTGCCACGAGCGCGAACATCAGCGGCAGTTCGTAGGCCAGGCCGTGGGCGAGGAACCGGTAACCGCCGATCAGGGAGTGGGCCGAGTTGGCACCCCAGCCGGTCAGCCACACGAACGCCCACGCCAGAACGTCCATGGCGTTGAACCAGATCACCCCCACATCGAGGTTGAACAGCGTCCACCGCCCCAGCGGCACCACCGTGATGATCATCAACGCCATGAACAGCAGTCCCGCCCCGCCGATACGCCACAGCAGGCTGTCCCCCGCTACCGTGGTCCGCCGCCGCTGGCGCATCAGCCGGGCCACCTCACCGAACGGCTGACTCAGCCCTGAGGAGCTTGCGCCGGATGCCCATGAGGCCAGGAACCCGTCAAAGGCGGCGGCCGCGGCCGCCAACAGTCCGAGCAGTGCTGCGGCGGCCAGCGCCCAGCCGGCGGGGAGCACGGTGACGTCAGGCATGACTCACCTCGCGGTCCGTGACGAGGGGGTCGAGGTCGAGGCTGGCGACGATGAGGCGGGCGGTGGCGAGGTCCCACCCGCGTACGAGATCAGGGATCGCGTCGACGGGTACGCCGAGCGACGAGCCAGCGGGCCGCTGGCCGCCGATACTGTTCGCCGCGTGATTGAGCATGGCCAGCAGCCGGTCACGCACGTCGCCTGCCATGGTGGCCGGCAGACCCCGGCGGGCGAGGTCGTCCGCATCCAGTGGCCCGATGCGGTGCAGTGAGCGCCGCAGCCACCACGACCGGCCGACCACGCGGCGCAGCCGTTCGAGTTCCCCTGCTGGCCCGTCACGGTCATCGGTGAACAGCAGGGCGTCACGGATACGCCGAGCGCGGGAGGCGGCATCACCCCAGCCGGCGAGGCCCAGGAGGCTGGCGGCGTTGTCGCAGCGTCTGGCGGCGAACCGGCGCAGGTCCTCCGGCGCGTACCGGCGCTCCGGCTCGGCGGCGGGATCGGTCGCGGTGACGAGGCTGGTCTCCGCATCGACGATGACATCACCCTGAAGGGTGCACCGCAGGACGAGGCCCGCCGGCCAGTACGCCAGGACCGGGCCAAGTCGCAGGTGCAGGAAGTCCATCTCCAAGCCGTCGCGGTCCTCACCGCCGGAGGCGAGCGGGATACCGCCGGGGGCCATGTCCATACCCCCGTGCTCCATGCCGCCGTGGGCCATGCCGCCATGCTCCATTCCGCCGTGGCCCTCGTGCGTCATTGCGCCGTGGGAAGACTGCCCCATCCCCTTGTGATGGACGTCTTCAGAATCGGCGTGGGCGGCGTGCCCGGCATGGCTCATGTCGCCGTGGCCCTCAGAGGGCAGGTCCTCGTGCCCGGGGTGCGCCGCACCACCACCATGACCCGCCTGCCCACGGGCCGCCTTCTGGTCGTGGTCGCCATGCTCGGTGTGGCCGTGATCGCCATGCCCCTGGCCGCCGTCGTCGTCGGCGTGCTCACCGCCGCCGCGTGGCGGTTCCTCGTGGCCGACGTGGCCGTGCCCCTCATGCGCCGGCGCTGCGCGGTGTGGACGTTCCTGGCTTCCCGCGGAGTCGGCGCCGTTGCCGTGGTCGGCGTGCGGCTCATGGGCCGCCTCGTCCTGCTGTCCGCCGCCATGGCGGCGCTCCGGGGTGTGGTCGGCGTGCTCCTGTGGCGCGTGCCGTTCGTGGGGCAGCTGGTCGCCGGTGTGGGCATGGCCGATCGCGGTGTGGCCGGATGACCGGTCCTGGCTGTCGGTCCGCTGCCGGTTGAGGTCGAGCAGATCTTCCTGCGCTAGGACGAGGGCGGGCGGGACGGCATGCGGGGATTCGACATCGATGCGAGCCCGCGGGCCGGGCATCTGCTCCCACAGCCGGTGCAGCGGCTCCGCCAGCTGCGAGGGCGGTGGGCCGCAGACGGCCAGGATGTCGGCCTCTGCCGGGGACAAAGCCAGCCGCCAGCCGCGCGCCAGGACGTGGCGCTCGACCGCGGCCCGGGTCACCCAGTGCCCCGGCGCCTCTGCTACAAGCACGTGCGCGTGCCGGACGGCGAGCCGACTCACCGCGTCGCTCAGACCCATCGCAGCGCGCCTTCCCGCCAGGCCCACAGCACCGCAAGGAAGACTCCCCCGAGGAAGACGAACATCTCGACGATCGCTGTGGCCCCGAGCCGGGCGACGACCACCGACCACGGGTACATGAACAGCATCTCCACGTCGAACGCGAGAAAGAGCAGCGTGGCCAGGTACCACCGAACGTGGTAGCGCGACAACGCGTGCTCCTCAGGCTGCCACCCGGACTGGAAGGGCACGCTCCCCAGCGGTGAGGCAGCGATCGCCAAAGCCCGGTGGGCCAGGTACAGACCGCCGACAATGAGCGCGGCCACCAAGGCCATGCTCGCTGCCCCTGCGTACATTCCGCTTCCCTCCGCGCTGCTGACTCCCAAGCTGCTCACCGAGCGCTCGGCCATCCGGGGCCCCGCCGGCCGGTGCTGTCTCCCTTCGCCGCTCGCCGTCAGGCACTGTGCGAGATCTTGGGCCGAAATCAGAGGGTGCCCTGCCTTACCGGACCCTCACCCGGCACGTGACAAGCCCATCGTCGGGTCCGGCGTCTGCCGATCCAGCCGTCTCCTCACCCACTTCTACTATCATGAGGTAGTAGCCGACGCATGTTGTGCCGCGAGCACGCACACGGGTTGGAGCGTGCCCGGAGCACCTCGGTCAGCGTTTCGGGCGGAGGGAATCCACTCGCGCGACGGACTGGTCGATGCGGTCCTCGGTGATGCGCCCGGCCCGGACGAGATTGGTGATCGTGTCGACTGTTTCCTCGACGACTCTCTCGTTGTGTACCTGCTGGTTGGCGAAGACGAGCAGGTCGAGGCCGGCCTGCAACGCCAGGGCGACCGCCTCGGCGGCACCGTACCGGTCGGTGATGGCGACCGCCTGCATGTCGTCGCTGACCACCGGCCCGCGCCAGCCGAGCCGGCCGCGCAGCAGATCGGTCACGGTCGCGGCTGACAGCGACGCCGGGTACGCCGGGTCGAGCTGCTTGTTCAGCACGTGGGCGGCCATGACGGAGTCGGCGAGGCCGGCCTGGATCAGCCGTTGGAACGGTTCGAGTTCCTATACCTGCCAGGTGTCGCTGACGTCGACGACCTCGAAATCGGTGTTTCCGGCGGCGCTACCCGATCCGGGAAAATGCTTCAGGCAGGTTTTCACACCAGCCGCCCGGTGCGCCTGGATCTCCTCCGTGGCGTTGCTGACGACCACGTCCGGGTCGGCCGAGAAGCTGCGACCCAGCTTGCCGATAGCCCTGCTGTCGGGGTTGATGTTCAGGTCGACGACCGGGGCGTAGTTCAGGTTGACCCCGATCCGCGTCAGCCCCGCCACCAGTCCTCGCGCCCAGTCGCCGGTCGCCGACGTGGAGTTCTCCGCGCCGATCTCGGCCTCCGACCTGGTCGCCGGGAAGCCGTTGCTCGGGTTGAGGCGGGCGGTACGGCCACCTTCCTGGTCGATGGAGACGATGAGCCGGCCGGGCGAGGCGCTTTTCAGGGTATTCACCAGGCCCGTAACCTGCTCGGGCGAGCGGATGTTACGCACCGACTTGCTCTCCAGGTCCTGGTCGAAGAGGATCACACCGCCCAGACCGTCCCGCACCGCCTTGATGATCCAGTTCGGGGCTTGGGCGCCGCGAAAGCCGACCACGAGCAGGCTGGCGATCTTTCGCCGCAGCGCCGCCCCGGCTCCGCGCGATGCGCCGGTCGGCCGTGGGCTGCTCGTTGGCCGGGGCGTCGAGGATGTGGCGCGGTGCGACTCGCAGCCGGCAACGGCTGCCACTGCAGCTGAGCCGAGTCCGGCGAGCAGCAGCCGGCGGGGCAGGTGAACGCTGTCCACCCCCGCACGTTAGGACCCATGCCCGCCCGATGCGTCCTCACCCAGAAGATGTCATCCGCTGGTGGGACGCCTCGACGAAGCGTGGTGAGAGTTGCGTCGGTTGGATCTGGTCTACCCGGGTACTGAGGGCCCTTGCCCGATGCTCACCACGCTGTCCACTCCGGAGGAGCGATGAAGCAGAACTATGTTCGGTTCGGTGTCGTCCTGGCGGTGAGTCTGGTCGTCATGTTCGTCCTGACCCTGTCGCAGATCCGCCGCTTCGGCGACTTCTACCTCAACCTGAGCAACTTCTACATGTCACTGATCATGGTGTCGATCATGGGCGTGATCATGATGGGCGTCATGAGCAGCATGTTCACCAACAAGCGTCTCAACATCATGCTGTACATCGCGTTCGCTGCTGTCTTCATCGGCGGATTCGCTGCCGTGCGCACCGAGCCGTTCGTGGGTAACGAGGGCTTCTTGAAGTCGATGATCCCGCACCACTCCCGGGCCGTGCTGGTCTGCCAGGAATCAGATATCACCGACCCCGAGATCATCGAGCTCTGCGACCAGATCGTGAAGTCACAGGAGGAAGAGATCACACAGATGAAGAAGATCCTCAAGGACCGCTACTGACTGGGTCGGCACTGAGGACGACCGAGGTCCGGTTGGGCCCTCAACCTCCCCCGGACGCGTCCCTACCGCGCCGTGACGGTCAGCGGGGCGACCGTTGCCAGCGCCAGCGACTGACAGGACTGACATGCGTCTTCAGTGGTCCTGTGGTGTGAGGTGCACCCAGCGCAGCGTCTGGGCGTTGAGGGCGACGACGATGGTCGAGGCGGACATGAGCACGGCGGCGGCGGCCGGGCTGAGTGCCACACCGGCCCAAGCGAAGACGCCCGCGGCGACGGGGATGGCCACCACGTTGTAGCCGGCGGCCCAGACGAGGTTCTGGACCATTTTGCGGTAGGACGCCTTGGACAGGCGGGCGGTGGCGGAGATGCCACGCGGGTCGGAGGAGGCGAGGACGACGCCGACGGATTCGATGGCCACGTCGGTGCCGGCGCCGATGGCCAGTCCGACGTCCGCGCGGGCGAGGGCGGGGGCGTCGTTGACGCCGTCGCCGACCATCGCCACCCGGTGGCCGCGCTGTTGCAGGCCGGCGACGATCTCGTCCTTGTCGGCGGGTAGCACCTCGGCGAAGACCTCGTCCTCGCCGGGACGGAAACCGAGATCGGCGGCGACCGCGTCGGCGACCGGGCGGGCGTCACCGGTGATCATCGCGATCTTCCGAATTCCGAGTTGGCGCAGCTCGGCGATGGCCTGTCGGGCCTCCGGGCGTACCTCGTCCTCGAGCGCCAGCGCGCCGAGCAGCTGGGGCGGGCCGTCGAGGCGGGCCAGGTAGAGCACGGCGGCGCCGCGCGCCGACCACGCCTGCTCGGCCTGGCGCAGTTCGGCAGGGACGTCGGCGTGCAGTTCCCGCAGCAGGGCCGGGCCGCCCACCGCGTATGCCGCCCCGGCCACGGTGGCCTGCACCCCGCGGCCGGGCAGCGACCGGAACTCCGAGCCGCTTGCCGGTCCGACTCGTTGGGCGGCGGCGACGATGGCCCGGGCGAGGGGATGCTCGCTGTCGGCCTCAACTCCGGCGGCCAGGCGCAGCACCTCGTCCTCGTTGGTGCCGTCGGCGGCGGCGACGCCGGTGACGGTGTGCTGGCCTTTGGTCAGGGTGCCGGTCTTGTCGATCAGGACCGCGTCGACGGTGCGCATCCGTTCCAGGGCGAGACGGTCCTTGACCAGGATCCCGGAGTTGGCCGCCACGCTGGTCGACAGGGCGATGACCAGTGGGATCGCCAGGCCGAGGGCGTGTGGGCAGGAGATCACCAGCACGGTGATGGTACGGACGACGGCCTGGTCGACCCGGCCGAGCGCGGACCAGACGATCAGGCTGAGCAGCGCGGTGGCGGTGGCGATGTAGAACAGCCACGCGGCGAACCGGTCGGCCAGCGCCTGCGCCCGCCCACCGGCTGCCTGCGCCTGCGCGACCAGCCGTTGGATGCCGGCCAGGGCGGTGTCCTCCCCCACCGCGTCGACCTGGACGCGGATCGCCGAGTCGGTGGCCACGGTGCCGGCGACCACCCGGTCCCCCACCCGACGTGGGACCGGCCGCGACTCGCCGGTGATCATCGATTCGTCCAGCTCGGCGCCGCCCTCGACGACGTGCCCGTCAGCGGGCACGCGTCCACCGGGGCGGACCAGCGCCCTGTCGCCGACCCGCAACTCGGCCGCCGCCACCCGCTCGACGGCTCCGCCCGGGCCGACCCGCTCGGCCTCATCGGGCAGCAGGGCGGCCAGCGCGGCCAGGGCCCCCCGGGCTTGGCCGATGGCTTTCATCTCCTGCCAGTGGCCGAACAGCATGATCGTGACCAGGGCGGCGAGCTCCCACCAGAAGTCCAGGCGGAACAGGCCGACACTCGTCGCCGCGGAGGCGACGTACGCCACGGTGATGGCCATCCCGATCAGCAGCATCATGCCGGGGGCGCGGTCGCGGACCTCGCGGACCGCGCCGACGAGGAACGGCCAACCGCCGTAGAAGAACACCACCGACCCGAGCACCGGACCAACCCACAAAACACCGGGGAAGTCCAGCGAGTAACCCAGCCAGTCCATGATTAGACGGCTGGTGAGGACGACCGGGATGGTCAGCGCCAGACACACCCAGAACCGGCTGCGGAACATCTCGGGGGTGTGGCCGGCGTGCTTGTCGTGCTGCGGGTGCGTCCCGGCGCCGCCGCAGGCATGGCCGGGCTGCCCGCCGCCGTGGTGCACCTGCCTCGCCTCCCGAAACCTGTCTGCGGCCGCCGGGTGCCACGCTCACCGCCCCGGCACATCAGCGGCTGGGGCGGCGCTGCGCCGACGCCCCAGGTCTTCACCATCGCGGGTGCGACGGCGCGCCGGTGGGATCTCAGCGATTCCGCCGCTGGCTGGCCTGGCCACGGATAGGGTCTCGCTGGAAGGTCTGCGGCTCCTGCCGGGCGGGCCTCCTCACCCGAAGGCTCGTGGAGGCGGGTGGTGACTACTTGCGGCGACAGTGGCATCGACGCGCGAGACAGCTGCGGTGCTGACAGGTTTCGCCTGCCCCTCGAACGTCTCGACGCGGTCCTGTTCGACCTGGCAGCGGTGTCGGAGCACAACCCACCGGCCACCTGGGGGCCGCCGACTGCGGTGATGGTCGCGGAGGCGCAGAGCCTGCTCGGGTCGCTGCGCCGGTCGGGGCTGACGTCCGGAGTCATCGGCCGGCCTGGCAACGGATTCGGCATCGACCAGCTGACCGACCTCGTGCTAGACGGCCAGGAGGTTACGGCGCGGCTGCCGGACCCGGCGGTCCTGCTGCAGGCGGCAAGGCTGCTCGGGGTGCATCCGGCGCGAACCGCGGTGGTGCATTGCGCGCCGGCGGGGGTGCAGGCCGCCTGTCGCGGCGGGTTCGGGCTGGTCGTGGGTATCGCGTACGGCGGGGCCTGGGCAGCGGCCGAACTGCGGGCGCACGGCGCGGAACCGGTGCTGCGCGGTCTGGCGTACGTGACGGTCGACGAACAGGCGATGCGACGCCGATGGTGGCAGCCGGCGTCGACGGCCGGCGCCGAGCACGCCGGCTGGCTTCTCGACTACACCGGCGTCGACCTCGCGACGGAGGGGATCCGCGAGACGCTGTGCACGATCGGCAACGGCTACCTGGCCACCCGCGGCGCGGCACCGGAGGCCGATGCCGGCCGCAGCCACTACCCGGGCACCTACGCCGCTGCGATCTTCAACCGGCTGCGGACGCGACTGCATGAGCACGTCCATGAGGACGAGAGCCTGGTCAACCTGCCGAACTGGCTGACGCTGCGCTGGCGACGGCCCGGAGAGCGGTGGGTGAGACCGGACGCGCGCGGCGTCAGCGAGCACCGGCAGACGCTCGACCTGCGAGCCGGGGTGCTGCACCGCCGCTACCGGCATGTCGACGGTTCGGGCCGAGCCACCACCATGGTGTCGCGCATGCTCGTCTCGATGGCGACGCCGCACCTGTCCGCGTTGGAGACCACGCTGGTGCCGGAGAATTGGTCGGGCACGCTGCAGGTGCGCTCGGGCATCGACGGTCGGGTCGCCAACCGGCAGGTCGCCGAGTACGGGCCGCTGGCCGGCCGGCACCTGCGCCCGGACGGGCAGGGACGAGACGGCGACGACGGACTGTGGCTGCGGGTCAGCACGACCCAGTCCCGGGTCGAGGTCGCGACCGCCGTGCGTACCCGGCTGTTCCAAGCCGGCGTCCGCGTGGACGCACAACGGCGCGTGGACATGCTGCCCGGTCGTCCGCAGGAGACCTGGACGGTCGCGGTGCGCGCGGGCCAGCCGCTGCGCGTGGAGAAGATCGCCGCCCACCACACCTCCCAGGACCGGGCGGTCACGGAACCTGCCGCCGCGTCCCGGGACGCGGCGGCCCGGGCCGGCTCCTTCGCCGAACTGCTCGGTGAGCAGGTCCGCGCGTGGCGGCGGCTGTGGGAACGCAGCCACATCGAGCTGCACACGGACCATCCCTGGCCATCGCTGGAGCTCAACCTGCACACCTTCCACCTGCTGGTCGCCACCTCGCCGAACGTCACCGACCTCGACGCCGGCGTCGGTGCGCGCGGCCTGCACGGCGAGGGGTACCGGGGTCACGTCTTCTGGGACGAGGTTTTCGTCCACCGGGTGCTGGCGCTGCACCTGCCCGAGGCCAGCCGCGCGCTGCTGCTCTACCGGTGGCGTCGCCTCGACGCCGCGCGGCGGGCCGCGGCCGCGATCGGCTGCCGGGGGGCGATGTTCCCGTGGCAGTCCGGCAGCGACGGCCGGGAGGAGACGCCGAGGGAGCTGTTCAACACCCGTACCGGCCGGTGGATGCGGGACCGGTCGGCGCGGCAACGGCACGTCGGCCTGGCGGTCGCGTACTCGGTGTGGCAGTACCACCAGGCCACCGGGGACCTGGACTTCCTGCGTACGCATGGCGGGGAGCTGATCCTGGAGACGGCCCGGTTCTTCGCCGACCTGGCGCGGCGCAACCCGCGCACCGGACGGTACGAGATCACCGGCGTGATGGGCCCGGACGAGTTCCACGACGGCTACCCCGACCGCGAGGCACCCGGCCTGGACAACAACGCCTACACCAACGTGATGACGGTGTGGCTGCTACGCCAGGCCCTCGCGGTGGTCGACCTGCTGGCCTGCCGAGACGGCACGAGCCTGCCCGACCGGCTCGGCATCGACGACGGCGAGCTGGCGCGGTGGGCCGAGATCACCACCAGGATGTACGTGCCGTGGCACGACGACCGGATCATCAGCCAGTTCGACGGCTACGCCGACCTCGCGGAACTCGACCTCGACGCCTACCGCCGCCGGTACGGGAACATCGGCCGGCTCGACCTCATCCTCGCCGCCGAAGGGGACTCCCCCAACCGCTACCGCATCGGCAAGCAGGCGGACGTGCTCATGCTGCTCTACCTGCTCTCCGCCGAGGAACTGCGCGAGCTGCTCGCCGGCCTGGGGTACCACTGGCCACCGGAGGCCCTGCCCCGCACCGCCGGCTTCTACCTGCACCGGGCGAGCCACGGATCGACGTTGAGCAGGGTGGTGCACGCCTGGGTGCAGGCCCGCACCAACCGGACCGCCTCCTTCGGAAACTTCACCGACGCGTTGGCCGCCGACATCCGCGACACCCAGGGCGGCACCACCCGGGAGGGCATCCACCTCGGCGCCATGGCCGGAACCCTCGACCTGGCCGAACGCTGCTACCTGGGAATCGAGACCCGGCAGGACGCCCTCTGGTTCAACCCCCGCCTACCGCACGAGATCACCCGGCTGCACACCCTGATCACCTACCGCGGCCACCAGCTGCACGTCACGGCCACCGGCAGCGCCCTCGCCCTCATCGCCTCACCCTGCAACGCGGCACCGGTCACCGTTCACGTGGCGAGACAGCCGCCGCAGACCATCGGCGGAGGCCAGCAGGTGTCGATCTCCCTGACCGGCTGAGGCCGCCGCTGGCACCCTTGCTGGTCAGGGCGGAACCCCTCGACGGACAAGTTGGGCAGGGCGGGAATCTCCCTCACGTGCCGGCCGGCTTACTGGCTGCGAGGCGTTCGATCACACCAGCGGCGAAGCGCTGATGCTGCTCGATGTGCAGACCGGCCGCGGCCACGTCACGGATGGGACGCCGCCGGAAATGCTCACCGGCCGCCGGAACGCTGACCAGTTCGATGAGGCGTTGAATCGCCCGAACGGGACGATTGGCGCCGACCACATGGTCGGCCAGCAGGAGCAGACCGCCGGGGCGCAGGACCCGGATCATCTCCTCGACCGCGCGGTGGTCGTCCGGGATGGCGCAGAGTGAGAGGGTGCAGACGACGGTGTCGAAGGTGGCATCGGGAAAGTCCAAGTCGTGGGCGGTACCGGGCCGCAGGTCGACCTCCCGGCCCAGTTCGGTGGCCCGCCGGCCCGCAATCTCCAACATCCTCGGGCTCAACTCGACCCCGGTGATCCGTACGCTGTCCGGGTAGTAGGGCAGATTTCGCCCCGTGCCGATGGCGACCTCGAGGGTGGCGCCGGTGGCCTGCCGGCAGATCCACTCCCGGGTGTCGCGCAGGAAGCGGCGTTCGATGAAGGCCATCTGCCGGTCGTAGCCGGCGGCGTGCCGGTCCCAGACGCGGCGCTGCTTCTCGTCGTCACTCATGGTGGCGAAGATAGGTGACCTGCACCAACTCTGCCGGCGTACCGACCTGCCGGCCGTCGCCGGACCCTGAGTGCCAGCGAGCACCCGCTGTGGCCACGGTAGCGGCCCGGCGACCTCACTGCGGCACGTACCGGTCGGTCCAGGTGGCGCCCGCGTCGGTGGTGGCGACGACCCGGTCACCGGCGAGCGCGGCGAAGAGCGTGCCCTTGTCGGTGGCGATGCTGTGCGGCTGCCCCGGCACCGCTCCGCGGCGCTGCCACTGCTGCCCGCCATCGGTCGAGGACCAGATCGCTCCGTCCTGGGCCACCCCCCACACGCCGGTGCGGTCCCAGGCGAGTAGGCCGACAGCGGGAGCGCCCGCGACCGTCTGCCAGCTCCGGCCGCCGTCGGTGGAGCGCTGCAGCCCGTCGCGCCCCACCGCGAGGATGCTCTGCGCATCGGTCGGGCTGACCGCGAACTCCCCCATCGCCACCCGGGACCGCTGCTCCCAGGTCCGCTGGTCGACGCTCACCATGAACGCACCATCCGTGGAGTTGTAGCCGTACACCGAGCCGTGGGCGGCCTGCAGCCCGTGGAAGTCCGCCGCGCCGGAAAGCGACTTCGCCCGCCAGGTCACCCCACCGTCGGTCGACTCGATCAGACCTACGTTGGCCGGGCCGTCCTCGGAGTGGCCGGAGGCCAGGAAATGCCCGGGGCCGACCACGGTGAAGCCCATCAGGTCCAGGGCGTCCTTCGATACCCGCACGGCGGTGTGCGCGTCGTCGACGCGGAACAGCCCGACGTGGGTGGCGACGTACAGGGCCCCGCTGCCCGGGTCGGTCGCAACCCCGTGCACGTGCCCGAACCCGTCGTGCCCGGTACCCGCCGCGCCGTGGTCAGCCGAGGAGCCCTGGTCCCGCAGGACGAACACCACCACGGCGGAGAGGACGGCCAGCGCGGCCAGCGCCGTCACGACGATCTTCCGGGTCGGCCCGGACTGCGGCTCGCCGGCTTGCGCCTTACGCGCGGAGCCGGATCTGCTGCTCGGTCGCGTCGGCTGCGACGTCCTGCTCATCGGCTGCGTCCACCTTCTCATCGTTGATCAACTTGCTGGCCGAGGGCCCCTGTCCTGGCAGGGTTCAGGGTGACCTTCCGCCCCCACCAACAATGACGCGAAGTCGGCGGAAGACCCGTCCGAAGACCATGAAGATTCGCTGAAGAACGGGCCCGGGCTTCAGTAGGGGCGGGGCGTCGGTCGCGTGGGAGACGCACCCGACCGCATCCCCGCGTACGTGTGATCGGGCGCACGTCACATGCTTCCCCCGCCTGCGTGCCGGCAACTCAGCGGGCCGGCATTGCGGGCAGGGTGAGGGTGAAGGTGGCACCGGCTCCGATGCCGGCGCTGGCGGCCGAGAGCCGGCCGCTGTGGGCCTGGGCCAGGGCGCGGGCGATGGTCAGCCCGATGCCGCTACCCCCGGTAGTCCGGCTGCGGGCCGGGTCGGCCCGGTAGAACCGATCGAACACGTGTGGCAGGTGCTCGGCGGCGATGCCCTCGCCGGTGTCGGCGACCGCGATGGCCGCCTCTCTGGCGCTGGAGCTGGTGGTGATCGTGACGCTTCCGCCGGTGGGAGTGTGGCGGAGCGCGTTGCCGAGCAGGTTGTCGAGGATCTCGCGCAGCCGGTCGGGGTCGGCGAGCGCCCGCGCCGGCGCGGGACCGGCCCGGTGTTCGAGGACGACGCCCTTGTCTGCGTAACCGGCGGCTGCGGCGCGAACCGCCTCGTCAACGACCACGTCGACGTCCAGCGGCTCGACCCGCAGGTCGGCCCGGCGTTCCTCCGCCCGCGAGAGGCCGTGGATATCATCGGCCAGGCGGTCCAGCCGCCTGGTCTGATCGCGAAGCGTCCGCCACGTATCCGGGATGGCGGGGATGACACCGTCCTCGATGCCCTCGAGGAAGCTGTCGACGGTGGCGATCGGGGTACGCAGCTCGTGTGCGAGGTCGGCGAGCAGCTCCAGCCGGCGCCGTTCGGTGTTCTGCAGCGTGGCGGCCATCCGGTTGAACGCGTCATCCACCGCGGCGAGCTCCGCTCCCAGCCGGCTCGGCGGCATCCGCGCGTCGTAGTCACCGTCGGCGACGCGGGTCGCGACTCCGGAGAGTTCGGACAGCGGACCGGCCAACCGCCGCGTGATGAACCAGCTCACCGCCAACGACGTCACCAGAGCGGCGCCAACCGCCACACCGAGCGCGACGAGCAGCGTGGCGATCAGGGCGGACTCGAGATCCTGGGTCATGCCGGCGGACATGCCCATCATGCGGTGCAGGTGACTGCGGAACAGGGCCGGCGCGACGGCGAACGCCACCAGCACCAGGGTGACCGCCCCGGCAGCCACGATCAGCGACTGCGCGATGAACAGCCGGGTCGAGAGCCGGTCGGTTCGCAGTCCGGGCCGCATCAGCCCGGACCCATCCGGTAGCCGACGCCACGGACGGTGCGGACGTAGCGCGGCTGGGTGGCGTCGTCGTCGAGCTTGCGACGCAGGTTACCGACGTGCACGTCGATGACGTGCTCGTCGCCGTACCAGTCGCCGCCCCAGACATGGTCCAGCAACTGCCGCCGGCTGAACGCCACCCGGGGCTGCGCGCTGAGCGCGTCGAGCAGGTCGAATTCGGTGCGCGTCAGCTCAACATCCTGGCCGCGCACGCGGACCTCCCGCCCGGCCACGTCGATCTCCAGGTCGCCGAATCGGCGGACCTGGGTCTCCGGTACGGCCGAAGGCGTACGCGGGCGGCGAAGCATGGCGCGCACCCGGGCGACCAGCTCCCGGGGTGAGAATGGCTTCGTCAGGTAGTCATCGGCCCCGACCGACAACCCCACCAACTTGTCCACCTCGTCGCTCTTGGCGGTGAGCATGATGATGTACGCGTCGCTGAACGCCCGGACACGCCGGCACACCTCGACGCCGTCGATACCGGGCAGCATCAGGTCCAGCACGATCACGTCCGGCTCGGTGTCGCGGGCCGACTCCACGGCGGCGTTGCCGTCTGCGGCGGTGACCACGTCGAAGCCCTCCCGGGTCAGGTAGCCGGAGACGACCTGCACCAGGGGTGGCTCGTCGTCGACCACCAGCGCGCGGAACCGGGCGCCCCCGGCGCCCGGCTCCACCCCGTCAACCCGCATGGCACCTATTCCTCGCTCATGGTGACGAACGTCCCGTGCCACGTGTGATCCCACACCGCGCCGGTGTACGCGTTCACCGACATCATCCCGACCGGCCTTCCGTCCCGCAGCGTGTGCAGGGTGTAGTACCCGCGGAACTCATCGGCCTCGCCGGCAACCAGTCCCCTCCCCTGCCGGTCGAGCCAGCGCTGGGCGATGGTGGTGGCTTCGGCCGCCGACACCCGCGCCGCCCCGGTCGTCGCGCGGGCGTGCATCCCGTAGCCGGTGTTCCACATCATCGCCGGACCGTACTCGACGCTGACCCCACCACTGCCCGGATCGATCAGCACCTCCGTGGCACCGCGCCCCGCTGCTGTGGTCAGTTCCGCGTAGTAGCCGTTGGCGAACTGCATCGTCTCACCGACGCGCAGACCGAGCCGGTCGGCGAACGCGGCCCCGCGTTGACGGGCCTGGTCCAGCGACTCCACCCGCTGCCCGTCACCGGCCAGGCCGTAGGAACCGCCCATCATGCTTGCGCCGCTCATCATGCCGGGGCCGGAGTGGCCGCCCATCATGTTCCAGTTCGGGGGTGATGGATCGGCCGCCGCCCAGGCTGCCCCGGTGGTCACCGCTGTCACCGCCGCGACGATCGCCGCGGCCAGCGCCGCCCGCTTGTGCCTCATCGTCCTCACCTCCGGGCCGAACGGGCCGCCGCCAGGTCCTCGCGTGCCCGCCGGTACTGCTCGACGTCGATCTCGCCGAGGGCGAACCGACGGTCGAGGATCTCCTCCGGCCGCTCCGGCCGGCCACCCTGCTCCGAACGGCCCCGGGGCAGCAGAACGCCGACGCCCCAGACGATCAGCCCGACAACCACGATCCAGAACAGGGCCATGAAGATCCAACCGCCCATCCCCATACCCCAGCCGTAGCCCATCATCGCCGTCTCCCTACCTCGCTTCCGTGCCTTACGCCATTCATGCTCCGACCGGCGTCTCAACGACCGATGCGGCGTACCGTCAAGATTTCGTCAAGGCCTCCGCTCACCGTGCGGTGACACCGCATAGGCACACATTCATGGGCTACGCACGCAAGGCCGATGGCGGTGTCGATCGGCTTGCCTCCCCGAGAGGTCGGCGAAGACCGCGTCCTCCCCTGGACAAGACCAAGATCGACCGTGACCGGGCATGTGCCACGGGTGATCATAAGGATCTTCAACCACTACGAGATCGACAGAACGCGCCCCACTCGACCGGCGGTTGCCCTACCAGTCGAGCCAACAGGTCTGTGTGCGGGGCCGAGTCCAGCCAACCCCTGCGTCGTTGTCCACCAATATCGAGATGAGTAACTGCAAACCTCAGTGTGGGAGGTCCTGGTGCAGGACTCGGCGAAGCTCGACGCCCCCGACCTGCTCGGCTGGTGGATACGGCAGCCGAACCGGCGACGCCGCCCACGGAAGCGGCGCCCGATAACACCACATCCCCTGGGCATCCGCTTCGCGTTCTACGGCCGGATGTCGACCCGGGAATTCCAGGACCAGCTGTCGTCGGCGCGCTGGCAGCGCGACTTCGCCGAAGACGTGATCGACGGCCGAGGCGTCATCGTGGCCGAATTCTTCGACGTAGGCCATTCCCGGCAGTTGCCCTGGCCGCGCCGCCCGCAAGCCGCGCGACTGCTGGCAGCCCTCGCCGACCCCGACCGCGGATTCGACGCGGTGGTAATAGGAGAGTTCGAACGAGCCTTCTACGGCAACCAGTTCCGCGACCTCGCGCCGCTGTTCAAACTCTACGGCGTCGAGCTGTGGCTGCCCGAGCTCAACGGCCCGGTCGACGCCAGCAACGACCTTCACCTGTCGCTGCTGGCCCTGCTCGGCGTGCATTCCAAACGAGAGGTCCAACGCTCGCGGTTCCGCGCCAAGGCCGCCATGCGGGCCCAGGTCATCGAGCAAGGCCGCCACCTCGGCGGCCGACCACCGTACGGTTACCGACTGGTCGCGGCAGGACCGCACCCGAACCGGGCCCACGCCAAGTGGGGACGCGTGGCCCACCGGCTGGAACCCGACCCTGCCACCGCTCCGCATGTCCAGTGGATGTTCGCCCAGCGCCTCACCGGGCGCAGCGTCGCCGGAATCGCCCGCGACCTCAACGACCGGCACGTGCCCTGCCCGTCCAGCGTCGACCCCGGCCGAAACCGGCACCGCAGCGGCGCCGGATGGACGCTACGCACGGTGGCATCGATCCTGGCCAACCCTCGCTACACCGGCCGGCAGGTCTGGAACCGGCAGCACACCGACCGCGGCCCCCTCGACGCCGCCGATGACCTGCTCGGTCAATCGGAGGTACGCCGCTGGAACCTGATGCAACAGTGGGTCATCTCCCGGGACCTTGCGCATCCGCCGCTGGTCAGCGAACACGATTTCGTCGCCGCACAGCAGACCAACGCCCTGCCGGCACCCGCCGACGGGTCGAGCGGACGCTACCTACTCACCGGACTGATCCGCTGCCAGGAGTGCGGCCGGATCCTCGACTCGCACTGGGTCAACAGCCACGCCGCCTACCGGTGCCGTCACGGTTTCCGCAGCGCGGTCCCGGCCGGCACCACCCGGCCACGCATTGTCTACATCCACGAAGCCAAGGCCATCCGGCAGCTCGCCGAACACCTCGGCATGCCGCACACCGACCCCCACGCAGTGGTTGACGCCCTACTTGAACACGATGCCCTGGTCAGCTGCGCCATCGGCGGCGCGCTGGGCATCCATTCGATCCCAACCCCCACGCCGACTTATCGACCGCAAGCGATACCGCATCAGCGCCGAACAGCGGAAACCCCACCGAACGCCATCGCTGACACCCGTGGGGGTTAACGTGTCCGAGGGGGGACTTGAACCCCCACGCCCTATACGGGCACTAGCACCTCAAGCTAGCGCGTCTGCCATTCCGCCACCCGGACCTGCACGTACCAGCCTACCCGGTCGACCAATGTGAGCTACTCACCGCATCGGTCGGCCCGGCGGGCCGCACGGGGCATTACTGTACACGGCCCGGAACGATCATGCACATCAGCTCCAGCGCGGCACGTTTGCGCAGGTCAGCGGCCACAACGATCGTGTGGGTAGCGCGCAACAGGCGATTCCGGGCAGCATTGCTCACGTGTCCCACCCCTCCCCGTTGATCGCCACTCAACACCAGGCCCTCGCGCTACGCGCCGCGGGTGACCTGACAAGCGCCCGCCGCCTGCTCGCCGACGCGATCATCGCGGCCCGCCCGGCGTACGGCGAGGACCACCAGGACGTCCTGGCCACCGGTCACCTGCTGGCCCGGCTGCACCGCGAGGCCGACGACCCGGCCGCCGCCCGGCGCGTACTCGAGGAGGCCTACGCGGCCGGAGAGCGCCGCCGCGGCGAGGCCGACCCGCTGATGCTCGCGCTCAGCTTCGACCTCGCCGGGGTCTCCGAGGAGCTGGGCAACCGGCACGAGGCCCGCCGCAACTACAGCCGCGTGGCGACCGCCGGGTCCGCCGTGCTCGGTCCGGACCACCCCGCGGTACGCGCAGCCCGCCAGTACCTCGGCGGCTCCGCCGCCGCTCCCGCAGGCTATGGCCCCTCCCCCGGCGGCTCCGCCGCCGCTGCCGCACCGCATCCCGCTCCGCCCCCGCCCGGATACCCGAATGCGGGCCGTCCCGGGCACCCCCATCCGTCAGTGCCCGGACATGCCGATCCGGCGTTGCCCGGGAGCCCCGGCCCGGTCCGGCCCGGCCAACCCGGTCCCGCCTCCTCCGGGTACCCCGGGCACGGAGTGTCCGAACCCACCGTCTCGCTGCGGCCTGTCCCACCGCAGCACCCACACGCTCCGGCACCGCCCCGGCCCGTCGCCCCGGGTGCGCCCGCAGCGAATCCGCCGGTACCCGGCTCACAGTGGGCTCCCCACCCGGGCCCGGCACCGCATGCGCCCCACGCCGGGCAGCCACCTCAGTCCGCGCCGATCATCCCTCCGCCCCCGGTGGCGCCTGCCCCGCCGCACCACCCTCCCGCCGCCGGGCCGAGCGGACCCGCGAGTCCGTGGGCGCCGCCCTCGCCGGCTGCCTCGGAGGCGACGACCCGGTTCGCGCCCATCACGGAGGAGGCCACCTCCCGGTTCCCGGTAGTTCCCGTCGAACCCACCGCACCAGCGACGCCGCCGACTGCCGGGACAGCCCCGCAGATTCCCGGTGTCCGCCCGCTGGCCCCGGCTCAAGGCGTCATCCCGGTTCCGCCGGCTCAGGGCGTGACCGCGGTTCCACCGGCCCAAGGTGCGACCCCGCTTCCGCCGGGAACCTACGGTCGACCGGCCGTCGCTCCCGGCGTGACGCCGGTACCGCCCCGCGTCCCCGTTGCCGCACCCCTGGACCCGGCGACCTCCGGCATGTCCGTGCCCCCGCCGCCCCCCGGAGCCCCGGCGGCAACCCCGGGAACACCGCGAACGCCGGGAACGCCGGGAACGCCGACGACGGCACCCACGGCCGGCGCGCCGGTACCCGCGAGGCCGGCGGTGCCTCCGATGCCGGGCCCGGCGTCCTCGGCCGCCGCAGCGCGTGTCGCGCCCGTCTCGGCGCCGTCCGCCCCCGCACGTCCGGTCCCGCCACCACCGAGCGTGGCCGGCGCGCCTCCAGTCCCGCCACCACCGGCGCCGAGCGTGGCCGGCACGCCTCCGATTCCGCCTCCGCCGGTGCCGGGCACCGCTGGGAGACCGCTACCGTCCCCGCAGACACCCGGCACTGCCGGCGCCCCGCCGCAGACGTCCGGCACTGTCGGCGTCTCGCCGCAGACGCCGGGTAAGGCGGTTACGCCGCCCTCACAGATGCCCGGGACAGTCGGCGCGTCTCCGCTACCGCCCCCGCCGGTCATCCCGCCCCCGCCCGCAACGCCGGTCGTCGAGACGCCGCCCTCCACCGGAGGCACTCCGCCTGCGTCACGGACGCCATCGGGAGTCCTGCCACCGCCACCTTCGACCGTCCTCCCGCCGGCGCCGCGCGTGCCGTCGACGGAGCGCGGTGTCCTGCCACCACTGCCGGCCGTTCCGGTCGCCCCGCCGGTCCCCGCGCCGGGGTCGACCCCGTCCGCCCCGCCACCGGGCACCACTGCGGGCTCGACGGCGCCTCCGGTGCCGGTTTTCCAGCCGGTGGCGGAATCCGCTGCGGCTACTGCCACCCCAGCGGCACCCCCCGTGGCGCCCCGACCGGCACCGGCCCAACGGGCGACACCGACGACCGAGGCCGTCCCCGCTCCCCCACGCGCCGATACGAGCCGAGCCGCCGATATGGATCGGACTGCCGATACGGACCCGGCCGATACCGAGACGAGCAGAGCCAGCGCCACTACTGTGCCGCCCGTCCCCGGTGGACCGGGCTGGGACAAGCCGACGATCCAGGTGCAGCAGATCGGCCCGCTGCTGGAAGAGGAGGCGGAACGCAACGCCGCAAAGGCAGCACGCGACGCTTCGGCGAACCCCGCAGCGACCGCTTCCGCCGACGAACCCCCTGTCAGCGCACCACCGGCCAGCAAATCCCCTGCTAACACGCCCTCGGCCGGCTCAACCGGGATGATCGCGCCCGCAGCGAGCGCGCCACCGCTGAGCACGTCCCCGGTCAGCGGACCGCCGGTGAGCCCGTCGGATACGAGTGAAGGCGGCTCGGATGGTGCACCGGTCACCGACGCCGCCGCGAGCGTGAAGCATCCGGGCGCCCCCTCCGCAGGCGCGTCGGGCACCCTCGGCACGCCCGACGCCGGTGCGCCTCCGGCAGGCCGAGCACCGCTGCCCGCCGCACCCCACATCAGCCCACCGCCCACCAGCGCCGTGCCCGTCAGTGCCGCACCCGTCAACCCAGCACCCATCAGCGCACCGCCGGTCAGCACACCGCCCGCCGGATCACCCCCGACGTCGCCGGTCAGCGCGCCGCCCACGCACCCGGTCAGTGGCCCTCCCGGACAGCCGGTCAGCGGACCGGCCGACTACCCGGTCAGCGGAGTTCCGGTAAGCGGTTACCCGCCACCGGTCAGCGGCCCGCCCGCCGCGCCGGTCAGCGCCGCACCGGCAGTGGGTTACCCGCCACCGGCCGGCGGACCCGCGCCCGCCTATCCGCCGCCGATCAGCGCACCACCCGCACCCGGCTACCCGATGCCGGCAGGCGGACCACCCGCCCCACCCGTCAGCGGGCCTCCGGGCCCTCCGATCAGCGGACCACCCGGACCCGGCTACCCACCGCCGGTCAGCGCGCCGCCCGCCGGACACCCACCGGTGAGCGCTCCCCCCGGCACCTATCCACCGCCGGTCAGCGGACCACCCGCGGCACCGGTCAGCGCGGCACCCGTCAGCGGTTCCTCCGTACCGCCGTGGGGCATGGTCGCGCCGCCGTGGAGCAGCGCCGCCCCGTCCCAGCCGGTCGACCGGCCCACCGACCCGGAGCCGGAGGATGACGAGCCGGCGCCCGCCGACGCGGCAGGCGAACCGGAGCAGGACGCGCCGGAGCCGAACCGGCCGATGACGATCTACGAGGACCTGCTGGACTTCCCCGAGTCCACCCGACCGGAGCCGCCGGCCCAGCCGGATCAGGGCGCGTGGCCGGCGACCCCGCCGATGTTCCACCAGCCGCCGGCTGCGTACCCCGAGACGGAGGAACCGGAGCACGGCCGCAACCGGACGGTGCTGGCCCTGGTGGTCGGGGGTGCGGTGCTCGCGGTGGTCGCTGCGGTCGGTGTCGGCGTGGTGTTGCTGAACCGGGAGGCGGCGCCGCCTCCGGCTCCCGTGCCCGCGTCCGGCGCCGCGTCGCCGAAGGTGGCCGGGCCGCCGCCGGGGGACCTGAAGCTACGCGACGACACCACCACAGTGACGGTGACCTGGACCGACCCGACGAACGGCGGGGTGCCGTTCGTGGTGGCGGGTGGCCGGGCCGGGCAGAAGCTCGGGGTGATGGCGACTGTGGACGCCGGACAGACCCGGTACACGGTGAACGGGCTGAGCGCGAAGCTGGACTACTGCTTCACGGTGCTGGCTGTCTACTCGACCGACTCGTATGCCGCCTCGGGTCAGGTCTGCACGGACCGGGAGGGCGGCGGCACGCCGAACTGAGCGTCCACGGACGACACGCTCGGTGTCCACAGGAGGACGGTGCGGGTTTCACCGGCTCCGGACGGCACCTATGATGGCTCCCGGCTCTGGGGAGGGTCGGCCGTGCTCGGCGTCTCTCCCCCACCGACACGGGGAGGCAGCCGGCAGTGACCACCATCGAGGACGTCACGGGCACCGGGCCGGAGCAGGCTCGTCCACGGTCGCGGATGCGGGGCGGGCTGGTCACCATCGGCACGGTGGCCGCGCTGCTGGCCGCGATGGGCCTCACGGTGCTCGGGCTGGGCGCGGCCGACAACGCGGTGGCGAGCTTCGACGCGTCGTCCTGGTTGTGGAGCACCACCCGCAGCGAGCTGGCCCGGGTCAACGGCGTCACCGCGCGGGTGGACACCCGGATGGAGGTGCCGGGTGGGCGGCGGCACCAGATGCAGGTGGCGCAGACCGACCGGCTGCTGATCCTGCGCGACCTCAACACCGGCCGGGTCAGCTCGCTGGACCTGGCGACGTTGCAGATCACCGCGACGACGCCGACCGCGCCGGGGTTCGGGGTGAGCGTGGCGCTGCACGAGGATTCCGCGTTCGTGGTGGACGCGGTGCAGGGCATCGTCCGGCAGCTCGACCCGCGGGCGCTGACGCCGGTGGGCGAGCCGGTCCGCTACCCGCCGGGCATCACCGGCGGCACGTTCGACGGTGCCGGCAAGCTGTGGGTCGCGGTGCCGAGCGAGGGCACCGTCTCGGCGGTGACCGCCGCCGAGCTGCCGGAGACGCCCGGTGACGCGCCACCGGCCGGGATCAGCCCGAAGCTGGTCGAGACGTACGACGTGGCCGAGCCGGCGCACGAGCTGGTGGTGTCCACGCTGGACGAGGGTGTCGCCGTGCTGGACCGCACCTCGGCGTCGCTGGTCACTGTGGTCGGCGGTCAGACCCAGCGGGCGGAGCTGAGCATGAGCGCGCCGGGGAACCTGCCGACGCGTACCAGCGGGCCGCAGGTGCCGGTCACGGTCCCCGGTGACCGGTCGGTGCACGTGGTGCGGGACAGCCGCGAGGTGAAGCGGTTCACGGTGCCCGGCACCGGCGCGCGGCTGAGCCCGGCGGTGGCCTGGGCAGGCCGGTTCTACTGCGCCGACGAGACCACCGGCACGGTGTACGCCTTCGACGCCGAGGGTCAGCTCGTGCAGACCGTCAAGGGCTCCGGCCGGCCCGGCCCGGTCGAGCTGGAGGTGCGAGAGAACCACCTGTTCATCAACCCGCCGGACTCGTCCACCGCGCAGGTGGTCGACGACCGCAACCAGGTGCGTGAGGTCGACAAGTACGCCAACGACGTGCTGGGCGGCGACCCGCCGCCGGTGGCTCCGCCGCCGCCCCCGCCGAAGAAGCCGAAGGTGTCCAAGCCGGGTGCACCGAAGTCGGTCACCGCCGCCGCCGGTGACGCGTCGGCGCGGGTGAGCTGGCAGGCCGCCGCGTCGAACGGCGCCGAGATCACCCGGTACGTGGTGGAGGGCGCCGGTCAGACCCACCAGGTCGGCGCGAACCAGCGCGCGCTGGAGGTCACCGGTCTGACCAACGGTGAGACGTACACGTTCTCGGTGCACGCGGTGAACGCCAAGGGTGAGGGGCCGCCGCGGCGCAGCAACCCGGTGGTGCCGACCGCCGAGGTGCCGGACCCGCCGGCGTCGGTGACCGCCGAGGCGCGGCCGGACGGCACGGTGCGGGTGAGCTGGCCCGAGGCCGACGGCCAGGGCAACACGATCGCGAAGTACGCGGTGACGGCGACCTCGGCCGGTGCGAGCGCCCCGGCCGGCGAGTCGGCGAAGACGGAGCTGGTGGTGCCGGCCGGGCAACTGGAGTACGGCACCCAGTACGCGTTCACGGTGACCGCGGTGAGCGACAAGGGCGCCGGGTCGAAGGCGTCTCCGGTGAGCAACACTGTGGTGCCGTTCACCGTGCCGAAGGCACCGACCGAGCTGCGGGCGTCGACTGTCGCCGACCAGCCGGGCACGATCGCGGTGCAGTGGTCCCCGGCGGTGGACAACGGCCGGCCGGTGACGAAGTACGTGGTGGAAGCCGCCGGGAAGTCGGTCGAGGTGACCGACGTGCAGGCCACTGTGGGCGGCCTGGGCAACGGCCAGAACGTGACGGTGAAGGTCAAGGCCGTGAACGAGGCCGGGCCGGGACCGGAGGCGAGCACCACCGCGCGGACGGTGGCCGAGCCCCGGATCACGGTGACCGGCTCGTCGGCGGACGCCACGTCGGTGACTGTGACGTTCACTGTGGACGCGGGCGGCGGGCGCGCCTCCTGCACGGCGGCGACCGGCGGGAAGACGGCGACCGGAAGCTGTTCCAGCCTGCGGGTGACCGGGCTGACGCCGGGTACCGCGTACACGGTGACGCTGACCGCATCAAACGCCGCCGGCAAGGGCACCGCCTCCCGCGCCCAGACCACCGACCCGGTGTACGGCGTCGCCACGTGCAAGAACGGTCCGGACGGCGACCAGCGGACGTACTGCGACAGGGACGTGCCGGGCCGCAACGGCAACGAGATCTTCGAGGTCCCGCGGCAGGACAACGACCGTCAGGCCGGTTGGGTGCCGGACGGCCGGCGGCTGCGCACGTACTGCAAGGTGAAGGGCGAGGACGTGGACGCCTGGATCTACAACAACAACAAGCAGAGCACCTGGTGGGTCCAGGTGGAGTACAAGGGCAAGACGTACATCCCGTGGGCCTGGCTCAACCTGGAGGGCGGCGACGACCTCAACGTGCTGCCCGCCTGCTGACCGCACCGTCCGAGAGGCGCATCCGTGAACACGCACGAACCGCTGAGCCAGCCGGAGGTGCAGGGCTTCGCCGCCCTGGCCGCCCGGCTGGCCGACAACGTCAACGCGGTCGTGCTGGGTAAGCCGCAGGTGGTGCGGCTGGCGCTCACCGCGCTGTTCGCGCAGGGGCACGTGCTGCTGGAGGACGTGCCGGGCGTCGGCAAGACCACGTTGGCCCGTGCCGTCGCGGCGACGGTGAAGGGGCAGTGGCGGCGCATCCAGTTCACGCCGGACCTGCTCCCCTCCGACGTGTCGGGGGTGACCATCTTCAACCAGGCCAGCCGGGGCTTCGAGTTCCACCCGGGGCCGGTGTTCGCCAACATCGTGATCGCCGACGAGATCAACCGGGCGTCGCCGAAGACGCAGTCGGCGCTGCTGGAGGTGATGGAGGAGCGGACCGTCACGGTGGACGGCGTACGGCATCCGGTGCCGCAGCCGTTCCTGGTGGTGGCCACGCAGAACCCGGTGGAGATGGACGGCACGTACCGGCTGCCCGAGGCCCAGCTCGACCGGTTCCTGGTGAAGCTGTCGGTCGGCTACCCGGACGAGGCGGTCGAGGTGGAGGTGCTGCGCGGCGCCACGGTCCGCTCCCCCGACTCGCTGACCGCCGTCACCGACACCGCCACCGTGGGCGAGATGGTGAAGATGGCCCGGCGGGTGCACATCGCCGAGCCGCTCTACGCGTACGCGGTGCGGCTGGCCGCGGCGACGCGTACCCATCCGCAGGTTCGGGTCGGGGTGAGCCCGCGCGGGGTGATCGCGCTGACCCGGGCGGCGTGCGCGTACGCGCTCATCGACGGCCGGGGCTGGATCATGCCGGAGGACCTGAAGGCGCTCGTCGAGCCGGTGTTCGCGCACCGGCTGCTGCTCACCCCGGACGCGCAGGTGCGTGGTGTCACACCCGCCGAGGTGCTGCGGCAGGCGGTCGCGTCGGTGCCGGTGCCGCTGCCGTCGGGCCAGGCCACAGCGGTGCACGGCTGAGCGTGGGGATCACCGCCCGTGGCATCGGGCTGCTCGTCGCCGCCCTGGTGCTGCTCGGCGTGGGGTTCCGGTACGCGTACCCGGAGCTGACGGTGCTCGGCGCGGCGGCCGCGGTGGCGGTCGGCTACGCCGTGGTGAACGCGGCCTGGCGGCCCCGGCTGAGCGTTCAGCGGCGGGCCGACCCGGACCGGGTGGCCCGGGGTGAGCCGGCGGCGATGGAGCTGACGGTGCGAAACAGCGCGCGGCTGCGGGCGGCGAACCTGGTGGCCGAGGACCGCTGCGCCGGGGCGCTGGTGCCGGTGCCGCTGCTGCGGTTGCGTCCGGGCCGGGACACTGTGGTGCGGTACGACGTGCCGACGCACCGGCGTGGGGTGGTGCCGGTGGGGCCGCTGCGGGTGGTGCGCCGGGATCCGCTGGGCCTGGTGGCGTTGGCGCGCGGCTACGGCGGCACCGTGCCGGTGTGGGTGCATCCGCGCATCCACCCGCTCTCCGCGGTGCCGACGGGTGCCGGACGCAGCCTGGACGGGCGTACCGACAGCGTGCCGCACGGGTCGATCACGTTCGACTCGCTGCGGGAGTACGTGGTGGGCGACGAGTTGCGCCGCGTGCACTGGCGCACCAGCGCCCGGGTGGGTGAGCTGATGGTGCGGGAGAACGTGGACACCAGCCTGCCGCGCCTGGTGGTGGTGCTGGACAACCGTGCGTCCGCGCACCCGGACCGCGCGGGCGGTGTCGCGGAGTCGTTCGAGTCGGCGTGCGAGGCGGCGGCGTCGGTGGTGGCCGCAGCGGTGCGGGAGGACCTGCCGGTGCAGATGCTGCTCGTCGTACCGGCCGAGGTGGAGCCCGCCGGTGCGGCCGGGCCACTGGACCGGCTCGCCGCGGTGGAGCTGGCGGACGCCGGGCCGGACGTGCTGCCCGCCGCGACCGGGCGACTGCGCCGGGACCGGCTCGGCGACACGCTCGTCTTCCTGACCGGGCCGGGTGGCCGCGACGACCTGGGGCACGTCGGCGCGCTGCGCGGCGCGTACCCGTCGGTGGTGGTCGGGATGTTCGGCGCGGACGGGCCCACGGCGGCCGGCGCGGCGGGCCTCACGGTGCTGGACGCCGCGGACGGCGCGGCGTTCGCCGCCGAGTGGGACGGGGTCCGCCGGTGGTGACGCCGCCGCGGACCGGAGCGGCGGCGGAGCGGGCGGTCCGGGCGTTGCGGGCCGCGCCGGTCCCGGCCGCGCTGATCGTGCTGGTCGCGCTCTGCGGCGTGGTGCTGGGCCGGGTGTACGCGGACCCGCTGCTGACCCGGCTCATGGCCGGTGCGGCGGCCGGGTCGGTGCTGGTCAGCGTGGCCGCGCGGCGGCTGCCGTCCTGGCTGGTGGCGCCGCTGTCGGTGGCCGCGCTGACCGGATGGACGCTGCTGTCGCTGCGGCTGGCCGCCGCGCACGCGGCGCTACCGGGCGGGCTCGGCGAGGTGGCCGCCGACGCCGCCCGCAACGCGATCCCGCGGCTGCTCACCGCGATGATCCCGGTCGAGCCGGCGCCGGACACCGTGCTGGTCCCGGTGGTCGCGGCGTGGCTGGCCGGGCTGACCGCCGCCGAGGTGGCGCTGCGGACCGGGCGGGTGCTGCTGGGCTACCTGCCGCCGGCGCTGCTGTACGCCGGCGCGCTCTACGTGGTGGGGCCGAACGCGGATCCGGCGATCGGCCCGACGGTGCTGTTCGCGGCAGTCGCGGCGGCCGGCCTGGCGACGCCCGCGCGCCGCGACGGCCCGGCGCCCGATCCGGTCGCCGGTCTCACTCCTGCGGTACGCGCGGCGGTGCGGCTGCGGCTGGTGGCGGCGAGCGCGGCCGGGCTGGCAGTGGTGGTGGCGCTGGCGGCGCTGCTCGCCCCGGTGGTGGCCGCCCAGGTCGACGAGCGGCCGGTCGACCCGCGCCGCTACGTGGAGCCGCCCCGGGTGGAGTCGCTGGACGAGAACCCGCTGATCCGGATCTCCGGGTGGGCGCTGAACCCGGACCAGCGGCTGCTCGACGTACGCACGGTCGCGGGCGCGGGTGACGGCGGGTCGCCGCGGATCCGGCTGGCGGTGCTCAGCGACTACGACGGGGTGACCTGGCGGGTCGGCGCCACGTACCGCAACGCGGGGCGGATCCTGCCCGCCGCCGAGCCCGCCCCGGACGCGGCCACCGACGAGGTGCGCCAGGAGATCACCGTCGGCGACCTGACCGGGCGGCTGCTGCCGGCGGTGCCCACGCCGCGCGAGGTGACGGGCGCGCGGGTGGCGTACGACCCGGCGACCGGGACGCTGATCCGCCCGGAAGGGCTCGCGCCGGGGCTGCGGTACGAGGTGTCGTCGGTGCGGGAGCGCCCGGACGCGAACCTGCTGCCCACCGCGAACGTGCCCGCAGGGGACGAGGTGGCCCGGGTGCTGCGGGTGGCCGACGGGGCGCCGGAGCCGGTGCGCCGGCTCGCCACCCAGCTCGCCGAGTCGAACGGCGCCCCGTACGCGCGCGCCGACGCGATCGCCACGTTCCTGGCCGAGCACTACCGGGTGACAGCCGACGCGCCGAGCGGGCACGCGTACCCGAACCTGGCGTTCTTCCTGTTCGGACCGCGTAACGGCGGCGGGCAGAGGGGCACCTCGGAACAGTTCGCCGCCGCGTTCGCCGTGCTCGGCCGCCTCGCCGGCCTGCCGACCCGGGTGGTCGTCGGGTTCGAGCCCAAGGGCGACGGTCCGGTGCGGGCCGCCGACGCGTACGCCTGGCCAGAGGTGCTGTTCGACGGTGTCGGCTGGGTGCCGTTCGACCCGATGCCCCGTCCGGATGAGGAGCCCCGCCCGGTGGAGGAGGACTTCCGGCCGCAGCCGGAGGACCCGCCGCCGTCGGAGGTGCCCGCGCCCACCGAAGAGCCGAGCGTCACGCCCCCGGCCGCCGCGCCCGCGCCCGGCCGGGCCGACGGCGGGCTCGGGACGCCGGTGCTGGTCGCCGGCGGCGTCGGCGGGCTGGCGTTGCTGGTCGGCACGGTGCTGGCCGCCCTGTACGCGGCGCGCCGCCGGCTGACCCGCTCCCGTCTGGACGCCGCCGACCCGGGCGAGCGGGTCGCGGGCGCGTGGCGGGAGCTGACCGACGCACTGCGGCTGGCCGGGCACCCGGCCGGGCCGGACCTGGCGGCGGCGGAGGTGGCCGAGCGGGCCCGCCGCACGCTCGCCGAGGCCCGCGCGGCGCGGTCCGGAGACGGTGCGGCCGGACCCACGGACCGGCCCGGGGACGGCGCGGCCGGTCCCACGGACCGGGCCGGGGAGGGTGCGGCGGCCGGCGGCCCGGACGAGGCGGCGGTCGACGATCTGGCCGCCCTGCTCAACCAGGCGGGATTCGCGCCGGGCAGTGTCACCCCGGAACAGGCGGAGCGGGCCGCACGGCTGAGCCAGGGCTTCGGCGACGCGCTGCGCTCGGCCCGCTCCCGGTGGGGGCGACTGTTGTGGACGGTCCACCCGGGGCCGCTGCGGTGGCGCCGCTGACCGGACCGGCCGGGCCTCGGCGCGCGGCCCGCTGCCGCGGTGCTGCCCGCCACGCCCGAGGGAACCGCCGCGACGGCCGGGCTCAGCGGTCGGCCGCGCGCAACTTCCGGACGAGCTTGCGCAGCCCGGCCTGCCAGCCGTCCGGGTCCTCGGCGCGGCGCCGCGCGTAGTCGGCCACCTCTGGGTGCGGCAGGATCAGGAACCGCTCCTCGGCCAGCCCGGCCACGACCACGTCGGCGACCTGGTCCGGCGTGAGGATCGCCCCGGACGCGGCGATCACCCGGGCGCCCAGGTGCCCCTCGGCGAGGCCGTCGGCGAGCATCGGGGTGTCCACGCCCTGCGGGCACAGCGCGCTGACCCGGATGCCGGCGTCCCGGTAGGTGATCGCCAGCCACTCGGCGAGACCCACGGCGGCGTGCTTGGTGGCGGTGTACGGGGCGTCCCCGACCGCCGTGAGCACACCCGCCGCCGAGCAGGTGAGCAGCAGGTGCCCCTGGCCCCGGCTGAGCATTCCCGGCAGCACCGCGCGGGCGCTGTGCAGGTGCCCGAGCACGTTCACCCGCCACGCCCGGTCCCAGTCCGCGTCGGGCGCGTCGATGCCGCCGCCGGTGGCGACGCCCGCGTTGGCGCAGAACAGGTCGATCCGGCCGTGGCGGCGCTCGGTCTCCTCGACGAGCGCGCGTACCGCCGCCTCGTCGGTGACGTCGAGCCCGACGCCGCTGGCCACCGGGCCAATCGCGTCGGCTGCGGCGCGGGCCGCGTCGGCGGCCAGGTCGGCCAGGACGATCGCGGCGGCGCCCTCGGCGGCGAACCGTCGGCCAAGGGCCGCCCCGATCCCACCGGCCCCGCCGGTGATCACCACCACCCGGTCGGTCAGGTTCATCTCAGGCCGCCTTTCCGGGGGCGAGCCGGGGCAGCAGGTCCATCCAGGCCGCCGCGCCGCCCTCGGTGATCTCGGGCGTGGGCAGCACCGCGATGACCGGTACGTCGACGCCGTTGTCGGCGTACCGGCGGACGGCCGCCACGCACTGCTCGGGCGAGCCGTGCAGCACCAGCGCGTCGACCACCTCGTCCGGTACGGCGGCGGAGGCGCCCCGCCGGTCCCCCGCGGCCCACGCCTCCCACATCGGGCCGAGCGAGTCCTGGCGGCCCAGCCACCTGTGGAAGGCGGCGTACGCGGGCACCGTGAGGTAGCCGGTGATCATGCGGCGGCCCAGCGCACGGGCGTAGGCGGTGTCCTCGGTGGGGCAGACGAAGATGCGGGCGGCCACGTCGAAGCCGGGCCGCCGCTCGCCCACCTCGGCCAGCGCGGTCGGCACGTCGTCGGCGGCCAGCCAGTTGAGGATCACCCCGTCGGCCTCGGCGGCGGCCAGGCGCAGCATGCCGGGGCGCAGCGCGGCCAGCAGGACCGGCGGCGGCACGCTGGGCGGGCGCTCCAGCGTGAACCGCCGGACCGCGAACGTGTCGAACGCGCCGTCGACTGTCTCGCCGCGCAACGCGGCCCGCAGGAAGCGCAGCACGTCCCGGGTCCGCTTGAACGGCTCGTCGAATCCGATCGCGTTCCAGTCCCGCACCAGCACCGGCGACGAGGCGCCGACGCCGAGCGCGAAGCGGCCCGGCGCGGCCTCGGCCAGTGCGGCGGCGCTCATCGCGAGCAGTCCCGGCCCCCGGGTGAACACCGGCGTGATCGCAGTGCCGAGGCGCAGCCGCGGCGACCAGGCGGCGGCCAGGGCCAGCGGGGTGAACGCGTCGGCGCCGGCCACCTCCGACGACCACACGTCGGTGAACCCGGCGTCGTCCAGGGCCGCGTAGACGGCGGCGTGGTCGGCGAGCGGGATACCGCCCAGCGGCACGGTCATGCCCCATCGGTTCGTCACCCGTCGATGGTGCCCGTCCGGCACCGCCGGGAGCAAGATCCAGGCGGATATGGGTGATCCGCACCGAGACGCCGGGAAAGAGTGTTACGACTGCCGCATGAGTCGGACCGGGGACGGGGCTCGGCGGTGAGGACCGCCGAGCCAGCCGCGCTGCGCTCGTCCGGCGGCGGACCCGACCGGGCCACGTTCCTGGAGCTGTTCTTCGACCTGGTGTACGTGTTCGCGCTGACCCGGATCTCGGCGCGCGCTTTCGAGGACCTGGTGCTGGAGGGCGGGCAGACCGGCTGGTCGGCGGTGACCGGCGGCGGCAAGACGCTGCTGTTGCTGCTCGCGCTCTGGGCCGTGTGGCAGGGCACGGCGTGGACGACCAGCCGCTACGACCCGCATCACCTGTGGTTGCAGGTCATCGTGATCACCGCGTTGATCTCGGCGATGGTGATGGGGGTGGCGATCCCGCGCGCGTTCAGCCACAGCGGCCTGATCTTCGCCACCGCCTACGTGGTGGCCCAGGTGAGCCGGCCGGCGATCCTCGTGCTGGTGCTGCACAAGCAGCAGTACCGGCGGCTCAAGCTGCGCATGCTGATCACGTTCTGCGCCACGGCTGTGCTCTGGCTGGGCGGCGCGCTGCTGCCGGGCAGCGCCCGGGTGGTGCTGTGGACCACGGCGCTGCTGCTGGAGTACCTCGCCGCCCGGTTCGGCTGGCCGCTGCCGGGCCTGGGCCGCTCGACGGTGTCCCGGTGGGACATCCACGGCGAGCACCTGGCCGAGCGCTACCAGCAGATCTTCCTGGTCGCGCTCGGCGAGACGATCCTGCTCGCCGGCCTGTCGTTCACCCGCTCCTCCACCAGCCCGGGCATGGTCGTCGCGTTCGCCGTCGCGCTGGCGACCTCGGTGCTGCTGTGGCGGATCTACGTGCAGCGGGCCGGGCAGATCCTCGGGGAGGCGGTGACCCGGGCCGCGCACCCGGCCACCATCGGGCGGTCCGCCGCCGACACCCACCTGGTCATGGTGATCGGGGTGGTCGCCACCGCGATCGGCTACGAACTGGTCATCGAGCACCCGGCCGGGCACAACGAGCTGCCGTGGATGGCCGTGGTCCTCGGCGGGCCGGCCGTGTTCCTGGCCGGCCGGGCCCGCTTCGAGTACGAGGTGTTCGGCCGCGTCTCCCCGTCCCGGCTGGTGGGGATCGCCGCGCTGCTGCTGCCCGTACCGCTGCTGGTGCGCCTCGCGCCGCTGGTCGCGGCGATCCTCGCCGCGGTGGTCCTGACGGCGGTGGCGGTGGCCGACGCGCGCCGTGCCTGGGGCCGCCCGCCGGAGGAGGCGGCGACGCCGTTCTGAGCGGCGACGCCGGTGCGGCACACCGCGACCGGGCTACGATCCGCGCGTGACCTTCTCGCTCGTCGCCCGCTCCGCCGACGGGCACCTGTACGGGGTGGCGGTGGCCAGCCGGTTCCTCGCCGCCGGGGCGCTGGTGCCTGCGGCCGAGGCACTGGTGGGCGCGGTCGCCACCCAGGCGCACGCCAACCTCGCCTACCGGGCGCAGGCGCTCGCGCTGCTGCGTACCGGCGTCACCGCCGGCGACGCGGTGGCCGGGCTGGTCGCCGCCGATCCCGGCCGCGACGACAGGCAGCTCGCTGTGGTGGGGGCGACCGGCGACGGGGCGACCTGGACCGGGCCGCGCTGCCATCCGTGGGCCGGCGGGCAGGCCGGCGACGGCTGGGCCGCGCAGGGCAACATCCTGACCGGCCCGCAGGTGATCGATGCGCTGCGCGACGCCTGGCTGGCCCGCGACGACCTGCCGTTCCCGCAGCGCCTGCTGGCCGCGCTCACCGCCGGTGACGCGGCCGGCGGCGACCGGCGCGGCCGGCAGAGCGCCGCGATGCTCGTGGTGCAGCGCCACGGCGGCTACGCCGGCACCGGCGACGAGCTGGTGGACCTGCGCGTGGACGACCACGTCGACCCGGTCGCCGAGCTGCGCCGCCTGCTCGGCATCCACCACATGCTGTTCGGCCGCCCCGATCCGGCCACGCTGCGTGACCTCACCGGCCCGCTCGCGGCCGAGGTGACCGAGCTGCTCGCCGCCACCGGCCACCCGGTCGGCCCGGCCGGCCTGGACGACGCGCTGGCGGCCTGGACCGGCCTGGAGAACCTGGAGGAACGCTTCGTGCCCGGCCGGATCGACCCGATCGTGCTGGAGCACCTGCGGCGGTGCGCCGGGCGCTGAGGTCAGCCGCCGAAGGCCAGCCGGCCGATGCCGGCCCGCGTCAGCTCGGCGCGCTCGTCGCCGGTCAGCGGCAGCCGCCCGGTGGCCTTGCGCAGCACGGTGAGCGCGTCCCACCGCAGGCCCGGCGGCACCGGCACGCCGCCGGTGAGCACGCCCACCACCACGTCCGCCGCGGCCGGGGTCAGCCACGGCGGCCGGTCCAGCGCGTCGGCCAGGTCCAGGCCGTGCACCGCGACCTCCACCACGCGGGTACGCAGGAACTCCGGCAGCGCCATCGCGTCACCGTGCCGGGTGCGCACCACCCGGCCGGGCGGCGCTGCGGCGACCGCCTCGCCGGTGGCGCGCCAGGCTCGGGCGAACTCGTCGGCCACCTCGGCCGCGCCCGGGTGCTCCCGCGCGGCCCGGCGGGCCGAGTCGATGCGGTCCCGGTCGACCGGCGGGCTGAACTTGGCCGCGCCGAAGTAGGCGGCGGCGTCGACCTCGGGCCGGGGCGGCGCGGGTTCGGCGAGCATCCCGGCCAGGCGTCCGGCTCCGGTGCTCACGTGCGCGATCAGGTCGCGCACCCGCCAGGGCGGGCACGGGGTGGGCCGGTCCAGCGCCGCGTCGTCCAGGTCGCGCAGCACCCGTTCCAGGCGTTCGCACTCGGCCCGGAACGCCTCCCGTACGGTCCGCACCGGTCAGCCCTTCCAGCGGGGCACCAGCCGGTGCACCACGACCAGCACCAGCGCCGCCACCACGGCGATCGTGCCGACGATGCCGGCCGCGCTGCCCGCGTACCCGATGAACAGCGGACGGCGGCCGAGCGCCTCGACGGGGATGGTGGAACGGTCCACCAGCCAGGACAGCGCCACCGCGGAGGCCAGCAGGGCCACCACGCCGACGCCGCCGAGCACGGCCCCGGCCACCCGATGCGCGTCGCCCGGCTCCACCACCGCCTGCTCCCGCTGGAAGAACAGCAGCACCAGCCCGGCGACGGCGGCCCACGCGCCCACCACCAGGTACGCGGCGACCGCGTCGCTGGGCCGGTGCCAGCCGGCGGAGAGCGTGGCGACGCCGGCGGCGGCGGCGTACCCGGCGCCGAGGAACGCCCCGGCGACCCGCAGCTTGCGCGGCAGCACCAGGATCAGCGCGATCGCGACCGAGGCGGCCACGGCGGTGTGCCCGCTGGGCAGGCTGTTGCCGGCGGCGGCCCGTTCCGGGTCGATGCCGAAGTCGGGACGGACCAGGTAGTACTTGAGCAGCTGCGTGGTCACGTTCGCGCCTGCGATGAGCAGCGTCGCGGTGACGGCGAGCGCCTTGCGCCCCCGGATCAGCGCGATGAAGCCGATCACGGCGGTCGCGGCCAGCAGCGACACCACCGACATGGCGTTGAGGATCGTGTCCACCGGACCGTCGATGCGGTCCTGGCCGATCCGGTTGCCGGTGAGCGCCACCGTGTCCAGCCACTGGCCCAGTTCGGTGTGTACGGCGAAGCGCCACACCAGCCCGAACGCGGCTGTCTGGATCAGGGCCAGTACGACCAACCAGACTGCCGTCCAACCCCTCGCCGTCTCCCGCACCCGGACAACTTAACGGTAGGTCCGCTCCGGCGCGCGGCGGAGCGCCATCGGCGGCGGCGTACGGTGAGGCGGGCGATTTCGAGGAGGTGGCGCGTGACCGGCACGCCACAGCGGCAACCGGAGGACGGGCCGCGGCCGGAGTCGCTGGCCGACCTGCTCGGCGGCCGGCGCGGGGCGGTGGACGCGACGCTTCCCCCACTGGCGTTCGGGCTCGGCTGGGTGCTCGGCGGGCTGGGCGGCGGCGTGCTCGCGGCGGTGCTGACCGGCACGGCGGTGGCCGGCTGGCGGTGGCGGCGCGGCGACCGTCCCCGCTCGGTGCTGGTCGGGCTGCTCGCCGTCTGCGTGGCAGCGCTCATCGCGTTGCGCACCGGCAGGGCCGCCGACTTCTTCCTGCTCCAGATCGCCGCCAACACGGCGAGCGCGCTGGCCTGGGCGGTGAGCATCGTGGTGCGGTGGCCGCTGCTGGGTGTGGTGGTCGGCACGGCGCTGGGCCAGCGGACCCGGTGGCGGCGCGACCCGGCGCTGCTGCGGGCGTACGGCCGGGCCAGTTGGGTGTGGGCGGCCACCTACGTGCTGCGGGTCGCGGTGTTCGTCCCGCTGTGGCTGTACGGGCAGGTGGTCGCGCTCACCGTGGCGCGGGCGGCGCTGACCTGGCCACTGATCGCGGCGGCACTGGCGGGGAGCTGGGTGGTGATCCAGCGCTCGCTGCCGGCCGGTCATCCGGGGCTGCGGCACCCGATGGACCCGGCGGGCACTGACGGTGTGGCGGCGAGCACAGAATAATGGAGAGGCCGCCACGGGGGGAGCGGCCTCTCCATCAATTACGTTACTCCGTCCAGGGCCCGGATGTGATCCCGTGGACCGCTGAATTTTCCGTGCCTTTTCGCGCCATGGGTCGTCACCGGGCGGAGTGGTGGGCCGGCCGGTCCGCTGCGTCGGCCGGACGGCCGGCCCACCCGGCCTGACCGTGGGCGTCAGGCCGTTCGCCGACCCGGCCGCTCCGTTCCCCCATCGGCCGGGTCGGCCTCCTCCGCAGGCGGGCTCTCACCCGCCTGCGGAGGAGGGGTCACCTCACCCCTGCGGGAAGTAGGTGCCGTAGTCGGCGTACGCCATGGCGATGTCCGCCTGCGCCCAGAACCGGTGGTAGTTGAAGACCGGCTCGGGACCGCCGTCCAGGTACGCCTGCACCTTCGGCCAGTCCGGGTCGTTCTTGTAGAACGAGCGGATGTCCAGGAAGCTCTTGCCCGGGGCGATCGCGTCGCCGTTGGGCATCTTCCCGGTCCAGCCGTTGGGGATGTAGAGACCCTGGCCGTCGGCGGCGTTGTAGACGTCGTCGAAGCGCTTGTAGTCGCCGCGCTTCTCCGGCGTCGAGACGCCCTTGCTGTCGGCGGACGCCGAGAGCGCGTCCAGCAGGCCCTTGGCGGTGTTCTTCGCCGCGGTGTTGCCGGACTTGGCCGCGTACGCGATGAGCGTGCGGGCGTAGGCGCCGGCGACGCCGACGTCCTGACCCTTGACCGTCACCTCGACGTGCAGGTTGGTGTTCGGCTGCGGGCTGCTCGGGTTCCAGTTGGCCGGCTGGCCGGTCCACTTCATGTCCGACGGGATCGACCAGTTGGTGCCGACCGTGGTGTTGGCGATGGCCCACGGCACCCACTTGTCCAGCAGCGCCTTGGCCTTCGCGTTGCCGGTCTCCAGGTAGAGCTCGGCGATGCGCTGCATCGACCAGGCCTGCATGCCGAACCACTGGTTCGACGGCGGGTCGTTGTAGACCGGGTCGACGTCGTAGTACATGCCGTAGAAGGTGGCGGTGCCGGCCGGCGGCTGGGCGTAGCTGCCGTCCCAGCTGTTGGTGGCGCCACCGGCGATGCCGCCCTCGGCGGACTGGAGCCAGGTGTAGAACTCCAGTTGCCGGTCGAGGCTCTTCTGCCAGTCGGAGACCGCGGTCGGCGACTTCGGCTTCAGCTCCGCGACGTTGGTCATGGCCCAGGCCGCGAACGGGTTCTGGTAGCCGAAGTGGCTGTGGCTGGAGCCGATCCGCCACGACCAGTTCTGCGAGGCGTCGTACGCGCCGCCCCAGGCGTAGTACCAGGAGAGCAGGTAGTGCGCCGAGTCACGGCCGCTGCCGGCCGGGCAGGTGGACGCCCCGACGCAGTTGCCGATCTTCTTGAAGTACTTGTCGAACAGCGCGTAGCGCAGGTAGTCGCCCATCTTGGCGGCCTTGGCCACGGTGGCCGCCACGTCGGCCTGCTTGCCCTGCGCCTTGGCCCAGGTCAGCGCCCAGTAGGCGGCCTGGACGGCACGCGCGTCGGCGTCCGGCGCGTTGGTGTACTTCCACTGCTTGGCCGGGGCGCTGGACTCCTTGACGAACAGGTCCAGGTAGCCGTTCGGGCCGCCGTGCTTGAACGTGTCGCAGGACGGCTGCGGCACGGTCTCCCACACCGACTCCTGGGTGCCCCGCTGGAAGGTGTTGATGTACGCGGGCCGGGTGGTGCCGTCGCCGCAGCGGCCGTAGCCGTAGGTGTTGTCCACGTCGAGCAGCCAGTGCATGCCGTAGATGTCACCGGTGCCGTAGGTGGACTGCAGCTCCGAGCGCAGCGGGTCCTGGCCGACCGGGACGCTGGCCTCCAGCGCCGACGGGTACTGGCTGGGCAGGTTGTGCTCGGCGGCGTACTGCGGGGTGCCGGGCGAGCCGGCGGTGGCCTGGTCGGCGTGCGACGGGATGATGTACTTCTCCATCACCGTCCAGGCGTTGTTGAACGGGGCCCAGTTCTGGGTGACCCGGCCGTACTGCGCCTCCAGCCAGAGCCAGAAGCTGAACGCCTCCGAGGTGGTCTCGTGGCCGTGGTCGGGCGCCTCGACGATCAGCGTCTCGATCGAGTGGTACGGCACGCCCTCGGGGCTGAAGTAGCCCGAGTTCTTGATCTTGCCGTACTGGTCGAGGAACTTCTTGATGTAGGCGTTGTCGCCGCCGGGGGTGTCGTTGTCCGCCTCGGTGGCGACGACGGAGATCGGGGCGTAGCCGGCGGCCGACGCGGTGATGGTGGCGGTGCCGCCGACCGTGTCGGAGTCCTCCGCGGCCGAGACCGTGGCGGTGACGCCGGTGCTCCAGTTGCTCGACGTGAGCGTCAGCGTGGACGGCGAGACGGTGATGTCGCTGTCACCGGTGACGGCGAGGGTCACCGGCACGCTGGCGGTGGGCGCCGCGCTGAGCGTGTACCGGACCGTGGCGCTGCCGCCCTCGGCGACGGTGACCGCCGACGGGCTGGCGACCAGCTTCGGCCCGCTCGCCGCGGTGACCGTGAACGACTTCTCCGAGACGGCCGTGCCGCCCGCGTTGTCGTACGCCTTGGCCTGCACGGTGTAGCTGCCGGCCGGCAGGTCGAGCAGGTCGTAGCCGTACGGCGCGGTGGTGTCGGTGTTGACCAGCAGGCCGTTGCGGTAGAACTCGACCTTGCTGATGGTGCCGTCGGCGTCGCTCGCGGTCGCGGTCAGCGGCACGTCCGCCGGCGCCTCGAACGGGCCGGACGGCACGCTCAGGGAGACCGTCGGCGGCTGGTTGGTCTGCGCGCCGTTGCAGGCGACCCCGTTGAGGGTGAACGCGGTGGGCTTCGGGTTGCTGCCGCTGTAGCTGCCGTTGAAGCCGATGCTGGTGGACGCGCCGGTGGGCAGGCTGCCGTTCCACGACTCGTTCGTCGCGGTGACCTCGCTGCCGGACTGGATCCACCGGGCCGACCAGCCCTGGGTCACGCGCTGGCTGCTGTTCGGGAAGGCGAACTTCAGCGACCAGTTGTTCAGCGCGTCACCCAGGTTCTTGATGGTGACGTTGGCGGTGAACCCGTTGTTCCAGTCGCTCGTCGCATAGGTCACGTCGCAGGCGGGCGCGGCTTGTGCGGCGCCCGCGGGCAGGGCCACCCCGCCTATGACGAGGGCGGTGGCGGCGACCATCGCCGTACGGCGACGTCTGGCCAGAAGTCTCATGTGGGCGGTGTCTCCTCGGACCGGGCCGGGACCGTGGGCCCCGGCAGGGCGCCTCCACGCGCCGACGGGGCGTACGCGGGGGGACGGAGGCGTCCGGAAAGGTGGTCGTCCCGGCCGTGCCGGGGATCGGGGCGCCGCACCGGTTCGTCACCGGGTGCCCTCGGCGGCCCGCGCTCGCGTTCACTGGCTCCGCGTGGCGTGACGAGAGTGTGACATGGAAGCGCTCCCACCACAACGGCCAGCACAGATACGCGCTTCCATGTTTCGATCTCGTTTAGGGGCTTTTCCAAACCCGTGACGGGCGTTACAGTCGCAGCATCGCCGATGGGAGCGCTTCCATCGACGGTGATATAAGTACTGGATCGCCGGGTGCACCCGTGCCCGGCGCGTCGGCCCAGAGGCCGACGGCGGACCAGCCCGGACGCCGCCGCCGGCCGTCACCCGCCAGACGGAGGGAGGTGGAACCAGAGCCACTCGCGTGGCCCGGCTCCCGCGCGACGCGCACGACGGACGCCAATTCCACTTCGTGCGTGTGTGCACCATCGTTGGGGACGGGGGTTGCCCTCCCCCGTCCCCACACTAAACCCCCGTTGTCGACGGCAAAAGAGGCCGACGGGACAGGCGTGACACGCCACCCGGACGGCCTTTCTCGCTATCCGCCCCACCCCTCGCCGCTCACGCCGCCGCGAGCGACGTTCCCGAGCGACGCCCCCGCCCACCCACTTTCCGGCCGCCCGCCGGCCGCGCCGCACCTCGCCGCGACCGCCGGATCGGGGCCGGCCGCTCCCTGGCTATGATGGGAGCGCTCCCGGCCCAGGGCGGCCCGTCACTCCGAGGAGAAACCTCATGTCGTTACTCACCCGACGGCGCCTGCTCCGCCGCGCCGCCCTGTCCGCGACCGCGGCCGGCGCGGCCCGGACCGGGCTCGCCGGCACCACCGCGGCGGGGGTCGCCGCATCCACAGTCGCGCTCGGCGGCTGCGACAGCCCGCCCGAGCGCACCACCGACCCGGAGCCGGACCGCGGGCTGCGTTTCCCGGACGGCTTCGCCTGGGGTGCGGCGACCTCGGCGTACCAGATCGAGGGGGCCGCGAAGGAGGACGGGCGGGGTGAGTCCGTCTGGGACACCTTCAGCCGCACGCCGGGCCGGATCCGCAACGGCGACACCGGCGACGTCGCAGCCGACCACTACCACAGGTACGCGCAGGATCTGGACCTGATGCGCGACCTCGGGCTGCGCAGCTACCGCTTCTCCATCTCCTGGCCCCGCATCCAGGCCGACGGCTCCGGCCGCCCCAACCAGCGCGGCCTCGACTTCTACCGCCGCCTGGTGGACGGGCTGCACGAGCGCGACATCGCGCCGATGGCCACGCTGTTCCACTGGGACCTCCCCCAGGCCCTCCAGGACGCCGGCGGCTGGGAGAACCGGGACACCGCCGAGCGCTTCGCCGAGTACGCCGACGTGGTGTTCCGCGCCCTCGGCGACCGGGTGCCGGTCTGGCTGACCGTCAACGAGCCGAAGACCGTGGTGCAGAACGGCTACATCTGGGGCCACCATGCGCCGGGCATCCGCGACGAGGACGCGGCGTACCTGGTCGCCCACCACCTGCAGCTCGCCCACGGCCTCGCCGTGCAGGCGCTGCGCGCCACCGGCCTCACCGGCCGGATCGGCCCGGCGCTCAACCTGCACCCCTGCTACCCGGCCGACGACTCCGCCGAGTCGGCCGCCGCGACCCGGCTCCACGACGGCTACGAGAACCGCCTCTACCTCGACTCGATCTTCAAGGGCGCGTACCCGCAGGACGTGGTGGACGACCTCGGCCCGGACAGCCGGATGGTCCGCGGCGTCCGCGACGGCGACCTGAAGATCATCTCCAGCCCGGTCGACCTGCTCGCCGTGCAGTACTACACGCCGATCTACGTCACCGGCGACGGCGGCACGGTCCGCAAGTGGCCCACCTCCGAGGCGGAGTGGCAGCAGATCTACCCGGAGGGCATGTACGACATCCTGACCCGGGTCACCCGCGACTACGGCCGGGTGCCGATCACCATCACCGAGAACGGCCTGCCCTGCCCCGACGTGCCCGGCCCGGACGGCAACGTCGACGACGCCGGGCGGGTCGCCTTCCTGCGCGACCACTTCGCCGCCGCGCACCGGGCCGTCGGCGACGGGGTGCCGCTGGAGAGCTACCACGTCTGGTCGCTGCTGGACAACTTCGAGTGGGCCGAGGGGTACGAGCAGCGCTGGGGCCTGGTCTACGTGGACTACGCGAGCCAGCGGCGGGTGCTCAAGCGCAGCGCCCACTGGTACCGCGACGTGATCCGCCGCAACGGTCTGTAGGCCACGGCTGCCCGGCCGGCGCGACGCCGGCCGGGCACCGGTCACCTCAGCGCGGCAGCGCCTGCTGGAGTTCGGCGCGCAGCGCCGGGGTGAGCATCTCGCCCGCCTGCTTGGCCAGCCGCGCCATCTCGTAGCCGACCACGCCGATGTCGGCGTCCGCCCCGGCCAGCGTGGCCAGGATCGAGCCGTCCCGGATCTGCATCACCAGGAAGTAGCCGCGCCCCATCTCGACCACCGTCTGCTTGACGACGTCACCGTCGAACATCTGGGCCGCCCCGGCGGTGATGCTCATCAGGCCGGAGGTCACCGCGGCGAGCTTGTCCGCGTGGTCGCGCGGCAGGTGCGCCGAGATCGCCACCAGGAGGCCGTCGGAGGACACCACCACCGCGTGCGCCACCCCCGGAACCCGCTCGGCGAACGCGTTCACCAGCCAGCTCAGGTCGCGTGCCTCCTGGCTCAACGTCGTCACTGTCGTCGTCCTCCTTCATCGCGCGGCAGGTACATCTCGGTGGTCTCCTCGGCCTCGGCCCGCCGTACCCCGCTGTAGAGGCGCGACAGCATGCCGCCGACCGCCTCCGGGTCCGGCTCGTGCCGCACCGCCGGACGGTCGGCCGGGGCGGCCGAGGCGAGCTGGGCCATCGGAACGCGTACCGGCAGGCCCCGCTCGTTCGTCCCTCCGGTCACCGGCGTCGCCGCCGGTGCCGGCGTCACACCCGGCGCCGGCGCGGCCGGTCCCTGCCGGCTGAACCACCCGCCGCCGGCCGCGCCGGCGTCCGGCGTGAGCACGTCCTCGGCCCGTCCCGGGCGGGGACGCGGCACGGTCACCGGCGCGGCGGCCGGCAACGGCGCGGCGGCCCCGGCATCCGTCCCGTCACCCAGCGGCCGCCCGGTCAGCGGGGACATCGGCAGCGCCGCGGGCCGGCCCGGCGCCGGACGCCAGCCGGCCACCGGCAGCTCGGCCGTCGCCGCGGCGAGCGCACCGGACGCGGCGACCGGGCCGGTGAGCGCCGGCTGCGACGTCCCGCGCGCGAGCCGGGCCGGCGTCGCCTGGACCACCTCCGGCGCGGGCGCCTCGGCCAGCAGCTCGACCGGGATCCGCACCCGGGCCACCAGGCCCTCCCGGCCCGCGCTCAACCGCACCCGTACGCCGTGCCGGGCGCTGAGGTGGCTCACCACGAACAGACCCATCCGTTCCGAGGCCGACACGTCGGCGGCCGGCGGCTCGGCGAGCACCGCGTTCGCCTCGGCCAGCGCCGACGGGCTCATGCCCAGCCCTTCGTCGACGATCTGCACGAGCGCGCCCCGGCCGTCGGGCTCGACGACCACCCGCACCGCGGTGTCCGGGCGGGAGAAGGCGGTGGCGTTCTCCAGCAGCTCCGCGAACAGGTGCACCAGGTCGCCCACCGCGTGCCCGACGACGTGCAGGTCGGTCCGGTTCTCGTGGCGCACCCGCTGGTACTGCTCGATCTCCGCGCTCGCGGCCAGCAGCACCGCGCCCAGGCCCACCGGGCGGTTCCACCGCCGGGTCGACTCCGTGCCCGCGAGCACCAGCAGGCTCTCGTCGTTGCGGCGCATACGGGCGGCGAGGTGGTCGAGCTTGAACAGGTTCTCCAGCTGTTCCGGGTCGCTCTCCTCGCGTTCGAGTTCGTCGAGCAGTTCCAGTTGCCGCTCGACGAGCACCTGGCTGCGCCGGGCCAGGTTGACGAACATGGCGTTGACGTTGCGCCGCATCATCGCCTGCTCGACCGCCACGTCGACGGCGCTGCGGTGCACCGCCACGAACGCCTCCGCCAGCTCGCCGATCTCGTCCTGCGAGTCGATCACCGAGGGCGGTACGTCGATCGCGCCGATCGGGCGGTCCACAGTGCGCAGCCGTTGCAGAGTCAGCGGCAGGTCCACCTGCGCGATCCGCAGCGCCTGGCCGCGCAGCTGCCGCATGGCGCGGGCCACCGACCGGCCGACCAGCAGCGAGATCAGCACCGCGACCAGGAGCACAGTGGCGATCCCGCCGGCCACCAGCAGCGTGTCGCGCAGCTGGCGGGCGCTGGCGTCGTCGGCCTGGCGTACCGCGTCGGCCACGATCTCGCTCTCCAGCTGGCGGAACAGCTCCTGCCGCTGCTCGCTGGCCGCCCACCACTGGGTCGCGTCGAGCAGGACCGGCTTCGCGTCACCGCCGGGCAGCGTCCGCTCCTCCAACCGGGTCGCGGCGACGAAGGCCGGGTCGACCGAGGTGCGGTCGTAGCGGCGGATCTGGTCGGCGGTCGCCGCGACCCGGAACGCGCCGAGCGCGGTGAGCTGCTGGGCCCGCAGGTCGCTGAGCGTCACCTGGTCGTCGGCCTCGTACCGGCCGGACCGGGCGGCGGCGTAGAGCTCGGCGCGGATGCGGGAGGACAGCTCCTTCACCCGGGACAGCTGCACGTACCGCAGCACCGCCTCGGTCAGCTCCTGCCGGCCGCTGCCGGGCGACGGCTCGGCCAGCAGGCTCAGCAGCGCCGCGATCGACCGGTGGTAGTTGCTCAGCACGGTGTCGCTGGAGAGCACCGCCGGCGCCACCGCCGCCCGGATGTTCACCACCTGGTCGTACGCCTCGAGCGCCTCGGAGTAGGAGACCCGCCAGGCGGCGTCCGCGTCGGCCAGCGGCGCGGCGGCGGCGCGCAGCTCGGCCATCGCCCGGTCGGTGGCCTCCTGGAGCGGCTTGAGCGCGGCGACCGCGGCGTCCCGGTCCGCGCCGGTGCCGGCGCGGCGCAGCGCGGCCAGTTCGCCCGCGGTGCGGTCCCGTTCGTGCTGGAGCCGGTCGACGGCGGTGGAGATCTGCCGGCCGATGCCGACCTGCTCGGCGAAGGCGCTCAGCGTGGTGGTCTGCCCGACCAGCCCTCGGGTCTGGATGCCGGCCAGGACGAGGAACGCCAGAGAGGGGATCACCAGCACCGTGGCGAGCTTGGTTCCCATCCGCCAGTCCCGCAGCCGGAACCCGGAGCGCCGCCGGTGCGGCGCAGGGGCCGCACCGCGAGCCGGGTCGGGAGCTGCGCCCACGGTTGCCTCCTCGTCCCGCCCCACCACGTCGGGGAGCGGAGTCCATCCAATCAGGCCGTCGGTCGGTGTCAACGGCCGCCCGGACGGCATGACCAGGACGGTCAGCGCCTCGGGTGGACGGTCACGCGTGCGAGGCGGCCTCGTCCGTCCGGCCGATCCCGGCGATCTCGTCCGCCTCCGTGAGCCGGCCGAGCGCGACGAGCGCGGCGCCGGTGGCGCCGATCTCCGGGTTGCGTTGCCAGCACACCCGGCGGGGCGCGAGCACGTCGAGGAACGCCCCGCGCCACCACGGCGAGGCGGTCAGCGCCCCACCGCCGAGGATCACCTCCATCGGCTCGCCGATACCGGCCTCCAGCAGCGTCAGGTCGTCCGCGACGAGCCGGCACAGGCCGCTCATCAGCCCGGCCAGGATGTCCACGGCTGTCGTGCCGAAGCTGAGCCCGCGCAGCTCCCCCGAGCCCGCCGGGGCGACCCCCGGTGGCCGGTCGCCGCCGAAGCGGGGGTTCGCCCGCACCGAACCGGCGACGCGATCGAGCGCCGCCTCCAGCTCCGCGCCGTCCGGCAGCCGCAGCTCGCGCGCCGCCCAGGCGAACAGGTTGCCGCCGCTGGAGTACGCCGCGCCGGTCACCACGTGGTTGTGGTCGACCCGGTACCGCCAGAGCTGCTCCGGCAGCGGCGGCGGCTCCGCACCGGCCGGCACGGCCTGGATCATGCGGACCGCCGCGGAGGTGCCGACTGTCACCGCCGCGCGGGTCGGGTCGACGCAGCCCGAGCCGACGTTGGCGGCCGCGCCGTCGCCGACCGGCGGCGCCCACCGCGCGCCGGCCAGCTGCGGCCAGCGCCGCGCGTACGCCGCGTTCAGCCGGCCGTGCCAGCCGTCCGGGGCCAGCCGCAGCATCTGATCCGGGCGTACGCCGGCCAGCTCGCACGCCTCCGGATCCCAGTCCAGGCGGCGCAGATCGAGCAGCCCGGTGCCGGAGGCCAGCGAGATCGACATCGGCGCGTCGTCGAGCAGCGTGCCGAGCACGTACTCGGCGAGCCCCGTGAAGCGGGCGGACCCGTCGACGCGCTCACGCAGCCAGGGCAGCCGCACCGACCAGTAGCAGCGGTGCCACCAGGTGCCGGTACGCCCGTGGAAGTCCGCCGGGTCGGCCGGCCCGGTCGCTCCGGGAAGCGGCTCCGGCCGGGTGTCCAGCCAGGTCAGCACCGGCCCCGACGGTGTGCCGTCGGGCGCCACCGGCAGCACCGAGTGCCACTGCGCGGAGGTGGCCACGAGGTCCACGTCCCGCAGGTGCCCGCCGGCGGCCAGCTCGTCCAGGCACTCCACCAGGCACGCCAGGTAGGCCGGGCCGTCGAGCGTCCCGCTGCCGTCGTCCCCGGTGACCAGGCGCACCCGGCGCCGGGCCAGCGCGCCCGGGCGCGGCACGGCGTCCGCGTCGAGCACCAGGCCGCGCACCGAGGAGGTGCCCAGGTCCAGAGCGAGAATGTCCATCGCCGGTCAACCTACCCGGCGGGACCGGCGGTCACGCCAAGATCCGTACCCGGTGACGCGCGATCGGGTTCCACGGCGCCTGCCGATCGCGTACAGTGATCGTCATGCCCGCGCACCTGTCCTGCTGGTGGCCCGCCGACCCGGCGGCCCACCCCCGCGCGTAGCTTCCCCACGCGGCCGCCCGACGAGGCGGCCGCCGGTCTTCCCCGGCATCCCGGGTCGCCTTCACCGGCGGCCACCGGCCCACCGAGGAGACCCGATGACCCGCCTGTCCGACCCGCTCGCCGCCGTCGCGGCCGGCCGCGACCCCGGCCCGTTCGCGCTCGTCCGCCGCGAGGGCGCCGACCACGTCGACCTGTTCACCGGCCCGGTACGCACCGCCGGCCGGCTCGCCGACCTGCCGCTGCCCGAGGACGGCGCCGGTCCGCACACGCTGGCCCTGGTGCCGTTCCGGCAGGTCACCGAACGCGGTTTCGAGTGCGTCGACGACGGGCTGCCGCTGGAGTTCCTGGCGGTCGAGGCACACCGGCGGATACCGCTGGCCGAAGTGCTCGACGACCTGCCCGACGCCGAGGTGCGCACCCGCGACGCCGGCTTCGACATCGCCGACGACGAGTACGCGGCGATCGTGGAACGGGTGCTGGCCGACGAGATCGGCCGGGGCGAGGGGGCGAACTTCGTCATCCACCGCACCATGCGCGCCACAGTGCAGGGCGACCCGCTTGCGGCGGCCCTGGCCGCGCTGCGCCGGCTGCTGCTGCGCGAACGGGGCGCGTACTGGACGTTCCTGGTGCACACCGGCACCCGCATCCTCGTCGGCGCCAGCCCCGAGCGGCACGTCAGCGTCGCCGACGGGCTGGTCGAGATGAACCCGATCAGCGGCACGTTCCGGCACCGGGGCGAGACCGTCGACCGGGCTGAGCTGCTGCGCTTCCTGCACGACGAGAAGGAGGTGGAGGAGCTGTACATGGTGCTGGACGAGGAGCTGAAGATGATGGCCGTGGTCGCCGAGCACGGCGGCCAGGTGGTCGGGCCGTACCTGAAGGAGATGGCGCACCTGGCGCACACCGAGTACCTGCTGGCCGGGCGCTGCTCCCGGGACGTACGCGACGTGCTGCGGGAGACCATGTTCGCGCCCACCGTCACCGGCAGCCCGATGGAGAACGCCTGCCGGGTGATCGCCCGACACGAGCGCACCGGCCGGCGCTACTACGCCGGGGTGCTCGCACTGCTGGGCCGCGACGAGCAGGGCCGGCAGACGCTCGACGCGCCGATCCTGATCCGTACCGCCGAGATCTCCCCCACCGGCGCGCTGCGGGTGCCGGTCGGCGCGACGCTGGTCCGGCACTCGACCACCGCCGGGGAGGTGGCCGAGACGCACGCGAAGGCCGCCGGTGTGCTGGCCGCGCTGGGTCTCGGCCCGGACGCGCCGCGCTCCGCCGGCGAGCCGGCCGTCCGGTACGCCGACGACCCCGAGGTACGCGCCGCGCTGGCCGCCCGCAACGCCCCACTGGCCCGGTTCTGGCTGGAGCAGCGGGAACCGGGCGCGCTCGCGCTGCGCGGGCTGGCCGGGCGCCGGGCGCTGATCGTCGACGGCGAGGACACGTTCACCGGCATGCTGGCCCACCAGCTCGGCGCGCTGGGCCTGGCGGTGACCCGCCGGGACTGGCCGGACCCGGGCCCGCTGGACGGCTACGACCTGGTGGTGGTCGGCCCCGGGCCGGGTGACCCGCGGGACGCGACCGCGCCGAAGATGGTGGCGCTGCGGACGCTGCTGACCGAGCTGCTCGCGTCCGGCCGGCCGACGCTCGCGGTGTGCCTGGGCCACCAGTTGCTCGCCGGGCTGCTGGGCCTGCCGCTGCACCGCCGCGACGCCCCGTACCAGGGGTTGCCGCGGGACGTGCCGGTGTTCGGGACGACCCGCCGGGTCGGGTTCTACGCCAGCTTCACCGCGCTCGCCGACGCCGACCGGGTGGCCGGCCCGTACGGCCCGGTCGAGGTGTCCCGCGACCCGGCCGACGGCGCGGTGCACGCGCTGCGCGGCGCGGGCTTCGCCGGGGTGCAGTTCCACCCGGAGTCGGTGCTCAGCCAGGACGGTACGAGGGTCCTGGCGGACCTGCTCGGGCATCTGCTCGACCGGCCGGCGCTGAGCGCGCATGGAGCGGCCGATCGCGGGTAGGGCTCTGGCGACCGGTGGTCCGGACGGGTTCGAGAGCCCCCGTCCGGCCACCGGTCACCAGTCGGGTCAGCCGGCCATGCCCCGCTTCAGCGCGGCGCCCATCAGCACGGCCCGCTTGGCGGTGAGCGCGGTGGCCGCCAGTGCCACGTGGTCCGGTGCGACCTCACCGTTGTTGCTGGTGTGCGAGGCGCCGTACGGGTTGCCGGCGACGAACTGGCTCGGGTCGGTGTAGCCGGGGGTCACCACGATGCCGCCCCAGTGGTAGAAGACCGTGTACAGCGACAGCAGCGTCGCCTCCTGACCGCCGTGCAACGTCGCGGTCGAGGTGAACCCGCTGTAGACCTTGTCCGCGAGCGCGCCCGCTGCCCAGAGCGGGCCGGTGGTGTCGATGAACTGCTTGAGCTGGGCGGCGATCATGCCGTACCGGGTCGGCGAACCCATGATGACCACGTCGGCCCAGGACAGGTCGTCCGGCTGCGCCTCCATCACGTCCTGGGTCTCCAGCCGGTGCGCCTGCCAGCCGGAGTTGGAGCGGATCGCCTCGTCGGGCGCCAGCTCACGTACCTTGCGCAGACGCACCTCGGCGCCGGCCTCGCCCGCCGCCTCGACCGCCGCCTGCGCCATCTGGTAGGTGATGCCGGTCGCGCTGTAATAGATCACCGCGACCTTGACCTGGCCATCCATCAGACGTTCCCTCCTCGTTTCGGGTCAGCTCCGGCGACTACCCGTTACTTGTTCCGTCAAACTCCGGGCGTGGCATGCTCTCCGGGTGGAGATCCGCACCGCCACGCCGGCCGACTGGCCGCTGATCTGGCCGTTCCTGCGTGCGATCGTGGCGGCCGGCGAGACGTACACCTGGCCCCGGGACGTCACGGAGCAGCAGGCCCGCAGGCTCTGGATGCCGGCCCCGCCGGCGCGGACGGTGGTCGCGGTGGCGCCGGACGGCGCGGTGCTCGGCTCGGCCAAGCTGGCGCCCAACCAGGGCGGTCCCGGCGACCACGTGGCGAACGCCTCGTTCATGGTCGCCCCGGCCGCCGCCGGGCGCGGCGTCGGCCGGGCGCTGGCCGCGCACGTGCTCGACGCGGCCCGGGCCGACGGCTACCGCGCCATGCAGTTCAACGCCGTGGTGGCCACGAACACACGGGCCGTCGAGCTGTGGCGGTCGCTGGGCTTCGAGGTGATCGGCCGGGTGCCGGAGGGCTTCCGGCACCCCACCCGGGGGTACGTCGATCTGCTGGTCATGTACCGGCGCCTGGACTGAGCCGGCTCAAGATTTGCGCAAGTTCCGCCGGCAACCGCTGTACCGGCCCAGCTCACACGGGATGCTGGTCGAACCGGCGTCGGCCGCAGCGGCCGCCCCCACGCCGGGAACCTGAACGGGGGATCGCGCTGGTGTCGGCAGCGCCGCCGGCGCAGCGCGATCAGGGGCCGCGTTGTCGTACCCCGGGCCTACGCTGACGCCCGTGACCGTACGCCTCAACCGCGCCGAGGCGCTCGCGCTGCGCATGACCGGCCTGCTGTTGCGCCCGCACCCCACCACCCGCCCGCAGGGCGTCGCCGACGTGGTCGAGTGGTTCGGCGCCATGCAGGCGCAGGACGCGGCGAGCGGGCTGTGGTCGCTCGGCGTACGCCTTCCCGGCGCCACCCAGGACGACGTCCGCGCGGCGCTGGAGCGGCGCGAGGCGCTGCGCACCTGGCCGATGCGCGGCACCGTGCACCTGGTCCCGGCGCGCGACGCGCGGTGGATGCTGGAGCTGACCGGGGTGCGGACGCTTGTGGGCATCGCCGGTCGGTGGCGGCAGCTCGGGCTGACCGTCGCCGACGGCGAGCGGGCCTGTGACGTGCTGGGCGCGGCGCTGACCGGGGGCGGCCGGCTCACCCGCGCCCGATGCGTTGCCGCGTTGCGCGCCGCCGGGCTGGACACGGGCGATCAGCGCGGCTACCACCTGCTCTTGTTCACCAGCCTGCGCGGCGTCACCTGCATCGCCCCGCACGTCGGCACCGAGCAGACGTTCGCGCTGCTCGACGAGTGGGCGCCCGAGCCGCACCGCCCGGAGCGGGACGAGGCGCTGGCGTTGCTGGCGCACCGCTTCGTACGCGGCCACGGCCCGGTGAGCCGGCACGAGCTGGCCCGCTGGACCGGCCTGACCGTCACCGACGCGACCCGGGCGATCACGCTGGCCGGTGACCTGCTCGCCCCGGTCGAGGTCGACGGCGAGCCGGCAGTGGTCGACACCGCGCTGCTCGACGCGCCCCGCGCGCCGGTCGACGACCTGCACACGCTGCCCGGCTTCGACGAATACCTGCTCGGCTTCAAGGACCGCTCGCTGATGCTCGACCCGGCGCACGCCGCCGCCGTGGTCCCGGGCAACAACGGGGTGTTCCGGTCGACTGTGGTGCGCGGCGGGCGGGTGGTCGGCACCTGGACGCGGACGCTCGGCGCGAGGGCGGTGACGGTGAAGGTGCAGCAGCTCGTGCCGTTCGACGCCGCGCTGCGCGCCCGGGTGGACGCCGCGCTCAACGCTTACGCCCGCTTCCTCAGCCTGGAGCTGCGCCACTCCTGGTGACCACGCCCCGCGGACCGGGCACGCTGAGCGGAACGCCATGGGTGTCAAAGCGGTGCCGAAGCACCCATGGCGTTCCACTCAGCCCGATGAGGGGCGGGGGCGGATCAGTCGGCCAGCGCGCCGGCGGAGCGGCCCTCGTGCAGCGTCAGATTGCGGCCGCTGCCCGGGTCGAACAGGTGGATCTTCTCCAGGTTGAACCAGACCCGGCGGGACTCGCCCTCGCGTACCGGCGACTCCGCCGACAGCCGGGTGACCAGGTTCGACCCGGCGCCGGCGAAGTCCGCCGCACCCGTGTCGGCGGCCAGCTCCTCCAGCTCGGCGGCGGTGGCCCGCTCCCCCTCGACGGTGAAGTAGACGTACTTGTCCGAGCCCATCGACTCGACGATGTCCACCGGCGCCTCGAACTCCATGCCCCGGCGGCGGGTCTCGTCGTCGATCAGCGCCGCGTCCTCGAAGTGCTCCGGGCGGATGCCCAGGATCAGCTCCCGGGGCGCGTCGCCGCCTTCCAGCTCGCGGCGGATCCGGTCGCCGACCGGCACGTCACCGAGCGCGGTCCGCAGCCGGCCGTCCTCCACGACGGCGTGCACGAAGTTCATCGAGGGCGAGCCGATGAACCCGGCGACGAAGAGGTTGCGCGGGTGGTCGTACAGCTCCTGCGGCGGCCCGACCTGCTGCACCGCCCCGCCCCGCATGATGACCACCCGGTCGCCGAGCGTCATCGCCTCGGTCTGGTCGTGGGTGACGTAGACGGTGGTGGTGCCGAGCTGCTTCTGGAGCCGCGACACCACGGTGCGCATCTGCACCCGCAGCTTGGCGTCCAGGTTCGACAGCGGCTCGTCCATCAGGAACGCCTTGGGCTGCCGGACGATCGCCCGTCCCATCGCCACCCGCTGCCGCTGGCCGCCGGACAGGTTGGCCGGCCTGCGGTCCAGCAGCGCGGTCAGCTCCAGCACCTTCGCCGCCTCGTCGACCTTCTGGTTGATGGTCTCCTTGTCCATCTTCGCCAGCCGCAGCGGGAACGCCATGTTCTCCCGCACGGTCATGTTCGGGTAGAGCGCGTACGACTGGAAGACCATCGCGATGTCGCGGTCCCGGGGCGCCTTGTCGTTGACCCGCTCGCCGCCGATGCGCAGCTCACCGGAGCTGATGTCCTCCAGCCCGGCGATCATGTTGAGCGTGGTGGACTTCCCGCAGCCGGACGGGCCGACCAGGATCACGAACTCGCCGTCGGCGATCTCCAGGTCGACGTCCTGTACGGCGGTGGTCCCGTCCGGGAACCGCTTGCTCACCTTGTCCAGCACGATGTCGGCCATTGCTACCACCTATCCCTTGACTGCGCCGGAGGTCAGACCGGAGACGATGCGGCGCTGGAAGAAGAGCACGAACAGGATGATCGGCACGGTGATCACCACGGCGGCGGCGCAGATCGCCCCGGTGGGGTCCTCGAACTGCGACTCGCCGGTGAAGAACTGCAGCGCCACCGGGACCGTGCGGGACCGCTCGGTCGAGGTGAGCGTGATCGCGAACAGGAAGTCGTTCCAGCAGAAGATGAAGACCAGGATGGCCGTGGTGAACACGCCGGGCGCGGCCAGCGGGGCGATCACCCGCCGGAACGCCTGTCCCTGGGTGGCGCCGTCCATCTTCGCCGCCTTCTCCAGGTCCCACGGGATCTGCTTGAAGAACGCCGACAGCGTGTAGATCGCCAGCGGCAACGCGAACGTGATGTACGGCAGGATCAGTCCGGGCCAGGTGTCGAACAACCCGAGCTGCCGCTCGATCTCGAACAGCGGCGACACCAGCGACACCTGCGGGAACATCGCGATCAGCAGCGAGACTCCGACCAGCAGCTTCTTGCCGGGGAAGTCGAGCCGGGAGATCGCGTACGCGGCCATCGTCCCGAGCACCACGGCGATCGCGGTGGCGATCAGCGCGATGCCGATGGAGTTGACCAGGGCCCGGACGAACTGGTCGGTGTCGAAGATGGTCCGGTAGTTGTCGAGCGTCCACTCCCGCGGCCAGAACTTGCCGTCGGTGAGCGTGGCCGGGGTCTTGAACGACAGCGAGGCGATCCAGAGCACGGGGACCAACGCGAAGACGACGACCACGACGTCCAGCAGGCCCCAGCGCAGCTTCGCCCGCGTGGTGGTTTCCACTGCCATGTCAGCGCCTCTCCCCATCGTCGCTGCCCGGGGCAGCGGTGCCGAACAGCTTCACGAACACGAAGGCGATGATCGCCACGGTGATGAAGATCAGCACCGACATCGTGGAGCCGATGCCGAGGTTCAGGCCCCGGATCAGGTTGTTGTAGGCGAGCATCGACACCGACGACGTCTCGTTGCCGCCGTTGGTGAGCACGAAGATGTTGTCGAAGACGCGGAACGCGTCGAGCGTGCGGAACAGCAGCGCGACCAGGATGGCCGGCTTCATCACCGGCAGCATCACCTTGGTGAACCGCTGCCACGCCGTCGCACCGTCGGTGGAGGCCGCCTTGAGCAGGTCCTCCGGCACCAGCGCCAGCCCGGCCATCAGCAGCAGCGCCATGAACGGGGTGGTCTTCCAGATCTCCGCCAGCATGATGATCGCCAGCGAGCTGGCCCGCTCGGTCAGCGGGGCGCTGCCGTCGAACAGGTTCGCCAGGTAGCCGGTGCCGGGCGTCCAGGCGTACCGCCAGGAGAAGGCCGCGACCACCGTGACGATGCCGTACGGGATCAGCGCGGCGGTGCGGACGATGCCGCGGCCGACGAGCGTCCGGTGCATGATCAGCGCCAGGCCCATGCCGAGCACCAGCTCGACCGCGACGGTGACCACCGTGATCAGCGCGGTCACCCCGAACGCGGTCCACCAGAAGTCGTTGGTCAGCACGGTGACGTAGTTCTCCAGGCCGACGAACTCCCGCTCGTCGGGGAAGCGCAGGTCGAAACGCTGCAGCGACAGCCAGACCGAGTACAGAATCGGGTACGCGGTGACCAGCACCATGACCAGCGCGGCCGGCGCGCACAGCAGCAGGCCGAGGCGCCGCTCGGCGCGCTTGTTGTCACTCAGCGGGGCGCGGGAGCCGCGCCGGGACCGCTGCTCCGGTACGGCGGCGTGCCGGCCGCCGGGCTGCTCGGCCTCGGCCTCGGCGGCGGCCTGCGCGCCGGCCGGGGTGGCGTTCACGCTCATGGCAGAACCCCCTTGGACTCCAGCGCGTCGGAGATCGCCTTGCGCAGCTCGTCAGCGGTCTGCTCGGGCCGGATCGCCGACGGCGGCGACAGGATCGCCGACATCACCGTGGAGATGCTCTGGTACGCCGGGGTCAGCGGCCGCACCGCCGGCTCCTTCAGCTCCTCCAGGATGGTCTCCTTCATCGGGTACGCCTCGGTCATCTCCGGGTCGTCGTAGACGGCCTCGATGGTGGGCGGCACGCCGTCGTTGACGGCGGAGAACTTCTGGTTCTCGGCGTTACGCAGGCAGCGGGCCGCCTCGAACGACTCCTCCGGGTGCTTCGAGTAGGTGCTGACCGCCAGGTTGACCCCGCCGATGGTGACCTTGCTGGGGGTGCCCGGGTCGATGCCCGGCACCCGGGCCCACTTGACGTTCTTCGCCAGCTCGGGGTTGGCCTCCTGGAGCGCCGGATAGACGAACGGCCAGTTCACCTGGAACGCGCCCTTGCCGGACTGGAACTCCAGCCGCACCGGGTCCTCCAGCGCGTTGCTGAACGACGGCGAGGTCACGCCCGACGTGGCGAACTTCTTGAGCTGGTCGAGTGCGCGTACCGCGCCGGCGTCCATCTCCGCCTTCTTGCCGTCGTCACTGAGGATCTTGCCGCCGGCGCTCTCGGCGAGCGTGTTGTAGAGCACCACCAGGCCCTCGTACTGGGCGCCCATGGTCAGCACCTGGTACGGCTTGCCCTGCTCCTTGAGCTGCTGGGCGGTCGAGATCATCTCGTCCCAGGTCTTGGGCGGCTGCGACACCAGGTCGGACCGGTACCACAGCAGCTGCACGTTGGTGTTCTTGGGCGCGGCGTAGAGCTTGTCCTCGTACCGGGCGGTGTCCAGCGGGCCGCCCAGCGTGCCCTGCTCGACCTCGGCCTTGTCCTGGCCGGTCCACTCCCGGATCCACTTCGCGCTGGCGAACTCCTGGGTCCACGTGACGTCCAGGCCGAGCACGTCCATCCCGTTGTCCTGCGCGGCGAGCCGCCGCACCATCTGCACCCGCTGCTCGTCGGCCTCGCGCGGCAGCACCCGGTAGTCGATCCGGTACCGCCCCTGGGCCTGCGTGTTGCAGGTGTCGACGACCTTCTGCAGGTTCTGCTCCGGCGGGTAGTACAGGTTGATCGTGGGGACGCCGCCGTCGCCGCCGGTTCCGCAGGCGGCCAGCGGGGCCACCAACGCGAGCGCGGCGGCCGCTGCCGCCGCGCGTCCGGCCGGCCGCCGTGCGGCCGTGTCGGGGACTGTCGTCATCACCCTCCCCCTCTCTTCGGCGAAGATCCGGGGAGTGAGCCGCGCCCCGGTGCACGGCGAGACGACCGGGGCATCGGCCCGATCGCCCGACGCCCCGGGCGTGTCGTGCGGCTGAACGTGCCCGACCTGCGACGGAGCGAAACATCACGGACATGTGACGGCGACGGCACGAACCGGGCCGGGGCGATCGACACGTCGTCCCACGTAGTGAAACGGCGAGGCTACCCAGCGTCAGCGGTCTGCACTAGCGTGGGGCTGGCTCCGTAGCCGGCGCGTCGCCGTCGACGCCGATGCGCCTCCGGCCGTCCCCCATCGCCCGCCCGATCGGTTGGTTCTGACGGGAAGTGCCGTGCGCGCGTTCCCCGGTTGGGCAGGATTCCCCCGAGGAGGTGCCGTCGTGCAGGACACCCGCGCTCTCGCCCTGACGTTCGAGGTGAGCGGCCTGCCCCCGGTCAAGACCGAGGCCCTGTCCATCTTCGCCGCCGGGCACCGGCAGGCGACGAGGGTCCGCACCCTGCTCCAGGCCGCCTGCACGGCGGCCCAGCGCACCGGGTGGACCCCGCTGACCGGGCCGGTCGAGGTGGACCTGACCCTGCGCTGTCCGCCCGGGCACCGCACCTCCGACGCCAGCACGCTGCTGGGCGGCGTGTGCGCGGTGCTCCAGGACAAGAAGCGGGTCTCCAGCATCGGTCTCGCCCACCTCGGGGTGCTGGTCGACGTCGCGCTCTGGTCCGACGACCGGCAGATCCGCCGGCTGTCGTACGTCGAGGAGCCGGCGGAGGATTTCTCGTATCGGGTCCGGGTGTCGGCCGTACCGACGATGGTTTGACCGACGTCCGCGGTGGGGTACCGCGGACGACGAGGAAGGGAGTGCCGATGTCGGAGCCACACGTCACGCTCGATCCGAGCGGGCTCGACCCTGTGCAGCAGAAGCTGCGCGGCCCGCTTGAGGATCAGCTGACCTCGGCCCTCCAGGCGGCCGCCGACCGGGTCCGCGCCGGCTACGCGGGCGAGCCGGTGGAGGACGTCTGCCGTCGGTTGCTCGACGAGACCCGCTCCGGCCTGCACCCGGACATCGCGGCCGGCTTCCAGCCGGACATGGACGAGTTCTGCCGGGTGGCGGTGGCGATCGTGCGGGGCGAGCTGACCTGAGTCACCGACGTCACGAGAATTGAGTACCCGTACCGATGGCGGGGCCGCCCGCGGCGACGACAATTCTCCCCGTGCGAACTCGAATCATGGTCGTTCTTGCCGTCCTCGGGCTGGCCGGGCTGATGGCGACCACCGGTTGTTCCCTGCGGCAGAGCATCTGCGGCAGCGACGAGTACCCGGTGATCGCGGTCGGCCCGCAGGGCGGCAGCTCCTGCGTGCCGGACGGTGAGGAACCGACGCCGCCGTACGTGCGCTACCCGGAGGGCAAGGTGCCGAAGCACGTCGACGACGAGTGGGACGTCTACTGGCGTACCCACGGCATCGACGAGAACAACAACATCATCGACCGCTGACCCGTCGGCCCGCACCGGTCCCGCCGGTGCGGGCCGCGTCAGCTCCGCCGCACGTCGACCGAGACGACGTGCGTGCCGTCCGGGCGGTCGCCCTCCCCCAGCCGCACCGGCAGCCGGCCGCCCTCGGGCGGTCGCAGGCCGAGCCCGAAGCTGAGGTGCCCCTCGAAGTCGCCGGCCACGGCCCATCCGCGCAGCGTCGGGAAGCGGATGGCCGCCGGTGGCAGGTCCGCCGTACCGCCGCCGCGGGCGTCGTGCGCCTGGGCCGGCTCGAAACGCACCGACAGGTACGCCGTGCCGGGCAGCGCGACCGGTGCTCCACGCCCCTCGGTCACCACCTGCGGCACGTAGGCGACCTCGTAGGACGGTGTGGGTCCGCGGAAGGCGAACGTGATCCGGCTGAACCCCTCCGCCGGGTGGTCGCCGACGTCGACCGCCACCAGGACGGGCAGCGGTTCCCCGGGCGGCGGGGTGACCGGCACCCGTACCCGATGGGTCACCCGGGCGGGGCCGCCGGGCACCGCCCAGCCCCAGGTGACGCGCCAGGATCCGGCGGTCGACGCGGCCTCGGTCGGCACGGGCGGGGTGGGCGTGGCTTCCGGCGCATCGGTCCCGGCCGGCGCGGACGCCGCCGCGACCGTCGGGGTGGGCGCCGGGGACGCGCCGTCGTGGCCGGTCGCCGTGCAGGCCGCCGCGAACAGCACGACCAGGCCGGCGAGCAGCGGTACGCGCTGAGGTGTCATGACTCAGTGTCGCTCCGTGACCGGCCCGCGCACCAGAGGTGTCCCACCGGCAATCCGGGCGGCGGTGAGGGGTGCCGGACGGGTCAGGACCGGGTCCGCAACTCCCCGGTCCTGACCCCGGCCGTCCGGTTCGGTAGCGGTCTGCGCCGCGGGAACGCGGCAGGCGTGGCACGACGCCTTCCGCCGGGCTCCGCACGGCGAGCCGGTATGCCCGCACTCAGCTCCACGGTGCTCTTACCACCGGACTCCGGTGCGCCCCCGTCTCACCCCGACGAGACGTGGGCGCCGGCTCAGGTTAGGCGCGTCCGCGCAGGCCGGACAAGCGATGACCGGCGACCGCGCTTGTGATTGATGTCTATGCCGAATTGCGGCATGTCGGCGTAACGGGGTCAGCCGGTTTCGCGCTGTTCGACTTCGAGACGCGGACTGCGCCCGGCCGGTCGCGGCGGGACGGTCCGGGCCGCGACGGCCCCGGCGACGAGCGCCAGCGCGGCCACGTGCAGCGCCCGGATGCCCGCCGGGGCGGGGACGCCGGCCGCCGGCAGCGCGGGCATCAGCAGCGCGCCGAGCCCGGTGACCGCCAGCGCCACCCGCCAGAACACCAACGGGTTCGCCTCCGGCACGGGTTCGCGTACGCCACCGGTCCGCACGCCGCGGCGGGCCTCGGAGACGGCCAGGACGACCACCAGCAGCGCACCGGCGAGACCGGCCACCACGTCCACGAACCGGTACCAGTACACGCCGGTCACGGCGTGGAAGTCGGCGATCCCCAGCAGCCGGGGCAGCCGCTCGCTGTCGCTGACCCGGTCCCACGCCACGTGGCTGAACGCGCCGATGAGCACCGAGCAGACGGTGACCTGCCAGGGGTGGCGTACCCGGGCCAGGCTCGCGTACCAGGGCCAGCCGAACAACCGCTGCCCGGGCAGGTGCACCGCAATGCCGGCGATCACGCGGCGCACCACCCAGGCGTACACGAGAGCGACCGGCAGGCACCACCAGAGCAGGCCGCCGAGCGTATGCGTGCGCAGGTTCTGGGCCGGCGCCGTGCCGGTGAACAGGTACGCGACGTCCGGCGCCACCGCGCCGGTGCACAGCGCCACCCCGTCGAACCAGCCCGGCCGCCACAGCTTCAGCGGCAGCACCGGCGCCAGGTGCGACGGGAAGGTCAGCGGCACGTCCCGGACGTTACCGGCCCGGTCAGAAGTGGTGGACCAGGTCGGGGAACGCGGCCAGCCGGATCACCCACTGGTCGGACGGGTCCAGCTCGTCGTGCTCCAGGACCCACGTGTTCTCGTTCGGGATGAAGACCGCGTTCATCCCGGCCGCCCGCGCGGGCAGGATGTCCGAGCGCGGCGAGTTGCCGATCATCCAGGCGGCGGCCGGGTCGAAGGCGTGCTCGCGGGCCAGCCAGCGGTAGGTGTCCGCGTCCTTCTCCGGCACGATGTGCGCGGCGCGGAAGTGGTGCAGCAGCCCGCACGCGTCCAGCTTGCGCTGCTGCTCCTCGCGCTCGCCCTTGGTCAGCAGCAGCAGCTCGTGCCGCCCGGCCAGGTCGTCGAGCGTCTCGGCCACGCCCGGCATCAGCTCCACGTGGTGCCCGACCAGCGCCGCGGCGAGCTGCTCGATCTCGGTGCGCTCCCGCGCGGTGGCCGGACGCTCGCGCAGCTTCTCCAGGCACTCGCCGAGGCTGCGCAGGAAGACCTTGCTGCCGTAGCCGTGCGCAACGGCGTTCGCGCGCTCGATGTCGTCGAGCACCGCGCGGATCCGGGCCCGGTCCAGCGTGGGGTGGTCGAGCCAGGTGAGGAAGTCGTCGATGACGCGCTCGAACAGGACGTTGTTCTCCCAGAGCGTGTCGTCGGCGTCGAAGACCAGCACGGCGGCGTCCCGGCGCGACGGCATCGCGTCCCCCTCCCCCTCGCGGACCTCGCACACCGTACTGTCCGACCGCCGGACGGGCCACGCGGATTATCCGGTCGGCGGCCCGTTACCGGCGGCTACCCGACTGCGGAATCCCTGGTCCGACGGCATGCTTCGGCCATGACGATCTCACCCGATCATCCACCTGGACGACGGCGCCGGCGGCGCGCCGCCGTCGCGGTGGCCGCGACGCTCGCCGTCGCGGGCGCGGCGCTGCCGGGATCCCCGGCGCTGGCCGTCAACGCCTCACACACCACAGAGGTCGGCACCAACCCGGTCGACTGGACGCCGCACGCGCTGGACGGCACCGTCCACCGCATCCTCCAGATCGGCACCCGCGTGTACGTGGCAGGCACGTTCACCAAGGTGCGCAACGCCGGCCAGTCGGCCCAGCTGGCGATGCCCCGGCTGGTGGCGCTGGACGCGACCACCGGCCGGATCGACACCACGTTCCGGCCGCAGGTCAACGGCGCGGTCAAGGCGCTCGCCGCCGCGCCGGACGGCCGCTCGCTCTACATCGGCGGCGCGTTCACCACTGTCAACGGCACGGCGGCGTCCCGGCTGGCCCGGATCGACGCGGCCACCGGCGCCCGGGTCGCCGGTTTCACCACGCCGGCGCTGAACAACCAGGTGAACGACGTACGCCTGGTCGGCAACCGGCTGATCGTCGGCGGCGCGTTCCAGACCGTCGGCGGGGTGACCCGGCGTGCCCTGGCGGCGGTGAACGCCACCACCGGGGCGGCCGACGCGTCGGTCAACCTGAACCTGGCCGGCCCGCGCAAGACCACGTCCGGCGCCACCGCGCCGGTGAAGGTCGAGGCGCTGGACGTCTCCGCCGACGGCACCCGGCTGGTGTTCGCCGGCAACTTCAGCACGGTGGCGGGGGTGGCCCGGCACCAGCTGGCGGTGGCGAACCTGTCCGGCGCGGGCGCCACGCTCTCCGGCTGGGCCACCGACCGCTACCAGCCGCAGTGCGCGCGGTCGATGCCGTCGTACCTGCGCGGGGTGGACATCTCCCCGGACGGCACCTGGTTCGCGGTGGTCACCACCGGCGCGGCGTTCCCCGGCACGCTCTGCGACGCCGCGGCACGCTTCGAGTTCGGTACGGCCACCGGCGGCAAACAGCCGACCTGGGCCAACTACACCGGCGGCGACACGCTGCTGTCGGTGGCGGTGACCGGCACGGCGGTCTACGTCGGCGGGCACCAGCGCTGGCTGGACAACCCGCAGGGCCGCAACTCGGCCGGCCCGGGCGCGGTGTCCCGGCCGGGCATCGGGGCGATCCACCCGACCACGGGCAAGGCGCTGCCCTGGAACCCGACCAAGGACCGCGGGGTGGGCACCGGCGAGCTGTACGCCACCGACCGGGGTCTGTGGGTCGGCAGCGACACGGTGACGGTGGCCGGCGAGTACCACGCCCGGCTGGCGTTCCTGCCGCTGCCGTGAGCGTGCGGGGCTCGGCGGGGCTTCCCGTCGCGCCCCGCGCGTCAGCGACGCAAGGTGAGGGTTCGGCCGCGTCAGCGACGCAAGGTGAGGGTTCGGCCGCGTCAGCGGCGCAAGGTGAGGATCAGGTCGGCGACCAGCGCGGTCCACCCGGTCTGGTGCCAGGCGCCCAGGCCGGCGCCGTTGTCGCCGTGGAAGTACTCCGGGAAGCAGATCAGGTCGCGCCAGTCCGGGTGCGTCTGGAACAGCTGGGCGGCCCCGTAGATCGGCCGCCGACCCCAGCCGTCGCGGGTGAACAGCGAGATCAGCCGCGCGGACAGGTCGTCGGCGATCTCGTCGAGCGTGCGCTTCACGCCGGACCGGGTCGGGTACTCGACCTGGAGGTCGTCGCCGAAGAACGCGGCGTAGTCGCGCAGCGCGCTGATCAGCAGGAAGTTCGTCGGCATCCAGATCGGGCCGCGCCAGTTGGAGTTGCCGCCGAACAGGCCGCTGGTCGACTCGGCCGGCTCGTAGCCGACGCTGAACTCCTGCCCGCCGAGCGTGACGGTGAACGGCTTGTCCAGGTGGGCCCGGGACAGCGTGCGCAGCCCGTACTCGGAGAGGAACTCGTCGGTGTCGAGCATCCGGGCCAGCAGCCGTACCACCTGGTCCGGGGCGACCATCGACAGCAGCCGCTGCTGACGGCCGTCGGGCCCGATCCGGCGGGCGCCGATCACCTCGGCGTACTCGGGGCGGTTGGTGAGGAACCAGCGCAGCCGGGCGCCCAGCTCGGGCAGCCGCCGCATGGTCCGGGCGGTGAGCCGGGTGACGGCTGCGAGCGGCAGCAGCCCGACCACCGAGCGCACCTTCAGCGGCACCTTCGTCCCGTCGGCCAGGCGCAGCACGTCGTAGAAGAACGCGTCCTCGGCGTCCCACAGCCCCTGGTGGTACGCCGCCGCGGCGATGTACGCGAAGTGCTCGAAGAACTTGGTGGCGGTGTCCACGTACGCACGGTCGTGCTCGGCCAGCACGATCGCCATGTCGAGCAGGTTGAGCGCGTACATGGCCATCCAGCCGGTGCCGTCGGACTGCTCCAGCACCCCGGCGACCGGCAGCGCGGCCGAGCGGTCGAACGGGCCGACGTTGTCCAGCCCGAGGAAGCCGCCCTCGAAGACGTTGTTGCCGCCGGTGTCCTTGCGGTTGACCCACCAGGTGAAGTTGAGCAGCAGCTTGTGCATCACCCGGGCGAGGAACTCGTGATCCCGGGAGCCGTCGATCTCGAAGACCTTCAGCGCGGCCCAGGCGTGCACCGGCGGGTTCACGTCCCCGAACGCCCACTCGTACGCCGGGATCTGCCCGTTGGGGTGCAGGTACCACTCGCGCAGCAGCAGGAGGATCTGCTCCTTGGCGAAGCCCGGGTCGACCCGGGCGATGGTGACGCAGTGGAAGGCCAGGTCCCAGGCCGCGTACCAGGGGTACTCCCACGGGTCCGGCATGGAGATCACGTCGAAGCTGTTCATGTGCCACCAGGCGCTGTTGCGCCCGTGCCGGCGGCCGGACGGCGGGGGCGCGGAGCCGGGGTCGCCGGCGAGCCAGCGTTCGACGTCGAAGTGGTAGAACTGCTTGCCCCACATGAGCCCGGCGATGGCCTGGCGCGCGACCAGGGCCTCGTCGGCGGTGGCGGCGGCCGGGATGACGCTGTCGAAGAACCGGTTCGCCTCGGCCCGGCGCGCCCAGAGCACGGTGTCGAACCCGTCGCCCAGGTCGGCCGGGGCGGGTGGCGCGGCGGCCGGCGGCGGCGCGGTACGGGTCAGCCGCAGCCGGATCTGCCGCTGCTCGCCAGCCGGTACGTCCAGCACGTAGTGCAGCGCGCCCTTGGTGCCGGTGCGGTCCGGGTTGACGGTGGCCGCGCCGGCCACGACGTGGTCGTTGATGCCGTCCTTCGGGTACGCCGACCGCCCGGGTAGCCCCCAGAGCCGCTCGGCGTTGGTCTCGTTGTCGCACAGCAGCGGCACCGGGTCGCCGTCGCCCTCCAGCAGGATCTGGCCGAGCACCCAGTGGTCACCGACGAGCCGGGCGCCGCCCCGCTCCCCGGCCTCCTCGCCGGTCAGCTTCGGCATCCGGTCGGTGCCCGGCAGGCCCCACGCCCAGGTGTTGCGGAACCACAGCGTCGGCAGCACGTGCAGCGTCGCGTCCTCGTCGCCCCGGTTCGCCACTGTGACCAGCACGCACATGTCCGTCGGCGACGCCTTGGCGTAGTCGACAGTCACCGCCCAGTACCTGTCGTCGTCGAAGATGCCGGTGTCCACCAGCTCGTACTCGGTGTCGTCCCGGCCGCGCAGCGCGTTCACCGCGACCAGCTCGTCGTACGGGAAGGCGGCCTGCGGGTAGTGGTAGCGCCAGCGCATGAAGGAGTGCGTCGGCGTGCTGTCGAGGTACCACCAGTACTCCTTGACGTCCTCCCCGTGGTTGCCGCCGTCGCCGCCGAGGCCGAACATCCGCTCCTTGAGGATCGGGTCGCGCCCGTTCCACAGCGCGAGCGCGAAGCAGAACGTCTGCCGGTCGTCGCAGACGCCCGCCATGCCGTCCTCGTTCCACCGGTACGCTCGGGACCGCGCGTGGTCGTGGGGGAAGTAGTCCCACGCCGTGCCGTGTTCGCTGTAGTCCTCCCGGACCGTCCCCCACGCCCGCTCGGACAGATAGGGGCCCCATGCGCGCCAGTCCTGCTCCCCGGCGTCGGCCTGGGCGAGCCGGTGCCGCTCGGGGTCGGGGGACGCGGAGGTCGACCGGTCGGTGATCACTGGCACATCTTCGACGCCGCCGGGGTACATCTCCACAGCGGCCATTGTCGCCGTGGCATGTCACACCTCGCTGCCGGTGGAGGAAAGTTGATCGACATCCGTTTCGGGCCGCGGGTCTGCGGCGAGCTGTCCGCCGCCGCCGCGCGGGAATGGCTGGTCACGGACGGGCGCGGCGGGTACGCCATGGGCACCGTCGCCGGACTGCGTACCCGCCGGTATCACGGGCTGCTCGTGGTGGCCGGTGACACGCCGGCGTCCCGCAAGGTGGGACTCGTGAGCCTCGACCCGGCGGTGACACTGCCGTCGGGGCGGCAGGTCCGCCTCGGCGCGCACGAGTGGTCCTCCGGCGTGGTCGACCCGCGCGGCTTCGAGCTGCTGGAGCGCTTCGACCTGGCCGACGGGGTGCCCCGCTGGCGCTGGCGCATCGGCGACGTGGTGATCGAGCGGGAGATCGCCATGACGTACGGCCGTTCCTGCGTGGCGGTGGTGCACCGGCTGATCTCCGGCGGCCCGGTGCGGCTGGACCTGGCCGCGGCCTGCACCTGGCGCGACGCGCACGGCGAGCGGCGCGCCGACGGCCCGGCGCCCCGGCTGGAACCGGCGGCCGGCGGCGCGGTGATCGACGGCGCGTACCGCCTGGCCGGGCCGGACTGGACCCCGGAGGGGCAGTGGTGGCACGGGGTGCGCCACCGGACGGAGGCCGAGCGCGGCCTGCACCCGGACGAGGACCTCTGGTACGCGGGCCGGTTCACCGGCGCGCTCGACGAGCCGGGCGCGACCGTGTCGGTGCTGGCCTGGGCGGACGAGCTGGCCGAGGAGCCGCCACCGGCGACCGCCGTGGTCGAGGCGGCCCGGCGGCGCAGCCGTGCGGTGGTCGCGGCGGCGGAACCCGGCGACGCGGTCGAGGCGACGCTCGCGCTGGCCGCCGACGCGTTCGTGGTACGCACCGCCACCGGCCCCGACGTGGTCGCCGGCTACCCCTGGTTCGGGGCCTGGTCGCGGGACACGATGATCTCCTACGAGGGCCTGTTCCTGTGCACGAACCGGGCCGACGAGGGCCGGGACCTGCTGCGGGCGTACGCGGCCACGCTGAACGAGGGCATGCTGGCGAACACGGCCGACACCGGCCGGGTCGAGTACAACACCGTCGACGCGACGCTGTGGTTCCTGCACGCGGTCCACCGCCACGTCACAGTCACCGGCGACACCGACCTGGGCGACGAGCTGCTGCCCGCGCTGCACGGCGTGGTCGAGGCGCACGTGGCGGGCACCCGGTACGGCATCGGCGTCGACCCGGCCGACGGGCTGCTGGCCCAGGGCGGCCCGCCGGACGTGGCGCTCACCTGGATGGACGCCCGGGTGTACGGGGTGCCGGTGACCCCGCGTACCGGCAAGCCGGTCGAGGTCAACGCGCTGTGGATCAACGGGCTGGCCGGGCTCGCCGAGCTGACCGAGCTGGCCGGACGCGACGCCGCCGGGCTGCACGCCCTGCACCACCGGGCCACCACCGCATTCCGGGAGCGGTTCCCCGCCCCGGCCGGCTGGCTGCACGACGTGGTCGACGCCCCGGCGCCCGCGTACCCGCTCGGCGGGGCCGCGCACCACGACGACGACCTGCTGCGTCCCAACCAGCTGCTCGCCTGGTCCCTTCCGCACGCCCCGCTGGAGCCGGACGAGGCCACGCTACGACGGATCACCGAGGCGCTGTTCACCCCGCTCGGACCGCGCAGCCTCGCCCCGGACTCCCCCGGCTACACCGGACGGCACCGGGGCGGGCCCGCCGAGCGGGACTCCGCGTACCACCAGGGCACCGTCTGGCCGTGGCTGACCGGGCCGCTGCTGGACGCGTACCGCCGGGCCGGGCTGCCCACCGACGACCTGCTGGTGGGGCTCGTGGGCCACCTCGCCGAGGACGGCCTGGGCTCGGTGAGCGAGACAGCCGACGGCGCGGCGCCGCACGCGGCCACCGGATGCCCGTTCCAGGCGTGGTCGGTGGCCGAGCTGCTACGCGCCCGGCGGATGCGCCGGTAACGCGTTACAGACCGGCAACCGGCGCGTCGCCGCCGGTTATCGACCCCTCGGCAGGATGGGCGGCGACCCCACCCGGCACCGCGGCGACGCCGCCGGGGTGGGGACGCCACAACTCAAAGGGGGCCGCGTGTCAGCTGACGCCGAAGTGATCGACATCCAGCCCGCCCGGCGCCTGCGGTTGCTGCTGCTCTCCTGGGAGTACCCGCCGGTGCTCGTCGGTGGCCTCGGCCGCCACGTCCACGCGCTGTCAGTGGCGCTTGCCGCCGCCGGGCACGAGGTCACAGTCGTCACCCGCCACGCCGAGGGCGCTCCCCTGGAGGAGTACGCCGACGGCGTCCGCGTCGTCCGCGCCGCCGAAGATCCGGTCCGGTTCCCGCTCGCCACCGATTCGCTGCTGGCCTGGACGATGGCGTTCAACCACACCCTCACCCGGGCCGCGCTGCGCGCCGCCTCCTCCGGCACCTACGACGTGATCCACGCCCACGACTGGCTGGTCGCGCACACCGCCGTCACGCTGGCCGAGCACCTGGACGTGCCGCTGGTGACCACCATCCACGCCACCGAGGCGGGCCGGCACCAGGGCTGGCTGCCGGAGGAGATGAACCGCACCATCCACGGCGTCGAGCACTGGCTGAGCAACGCCTCCGGCCGGGTGATCGCCTGCTCCGGGTACATGCGTGACCAGGTGGCCCGGCTGTTCGGCGTACCGGCCGGACGCATCGACGTGGTCGCCAACGGCGTCGACGACCGGGCCTGGCGGGCGCGGCCGCACGCGGTCGCCTCCGCCCGGGCACGCTTCGCCGCGGGCGGGCCGCTCGTCGGGTACGCCGGTCGGCTGGTCTACGAGAAGGGCGTGCAGCACCTCGTGCACGCCGTGCCGCACCTGGCGAAGCGGCACCCCGGCCTGCGGGTGGTGATCGCCGGGGACGGGCCGTACCGCGACGAGCTGGTCGACCAGGCGCGGCGGCTGCACGTGGGAGACACGGTCCGGTTCGCCGGTTTCATGGACGCCACCCAGCTTCCCGCGGTGCTCGCCGCCACCGACGCCACGGTGATCCCCAGCCTCTACGAGCCGTTCGGCATGATCGCGCTGGAGGCGGCTGCGGCCGGAGCGCCGCTCGCTGTGGCGCGTACCGGCGGGCTGGCCGAGATCGTCGAGCCCGGCGTCACCGGGGTGACGTTCCCGCACGGCGACCCGGACGCGCTGGCCGGCGCCGTCGACCGGCTGCTCGGCGACGAGGTCTTCGCCCGGCGGGTGGCGCGCAAGGCGCGCAGCATGGTCAGCCGGCGCTACACCTGGTCGGCGATCGCCGCCCGGACCGCCGCCGCCTACGCCACCGCCCGCCGCGACCACGACGCGTTCCAGACCCGCCGGGCCACCGCCCTGCTGGCCGGTGACCGGTCCCCGATCGCCGTCCCCGAGGGGAACCTGCTCGCCGGCGCGGCGAGTTAGGAACAGGACGCGCTGACATGCGATAGGTACCGTCCGATCCGTTGGCTATTGTGGACCACTGACCAGCGGTGAGGAGTGCGGTGCAGGAGGTAGTGATCGCCGGGCGGTACCGCCTGCTCGAACTGGTCGGCCGCGGCGGGATGGGCCAGGTCTGGCGGGCGCGCGACGAGGAGCTGCAACGCGAGGTCGCGGTGAAGCAGGTCGTGCCGCCGAACTGGCTCGCCGAGAACGAGCAGGACGAGCTGCGCGCCCGTACGCTGCGCGAGGCGCGGACGTCCGCGCGGCTCAACCACCCCAACGTGGTGCGGGTCTACGACGTGGTCCGGGTCCAGGGCGAACCCTGGCTGATCATGGAGTACGTCCCGTCGCGCTCGCTCCAGGAGATCATCGAGACCGACGGGCCGCTGCCGCCCGGCCGGGCCGCCGAGATCGGCCTGTCGGTGCTCGCCGCGCTGCGCGCCGCGCACGACGCCGGGGTGCTGCACCGGGACGTGAAGCCCGCGAACGTGCTGCTGGCCCGGGACGGGCGGGTGCTGCTCACCGACTTCGGGCTGGCCGTGTTCCAGGGCGGCGACGGCGCGATGACCCGGCCCGGCCTGGTCCTCGGCTCCCCCCAGTACGTCGCACCGGAGCGGGCCGCCGAGGGTGTGTCGAGCGTCGAGGCGGACATGTGGTCGCTCGGTGCCACGCTGCACGCCGCGGTGGAGGGCCGCTCCCCGTACGCCCGCAGCACCGCGATGGCCACGCTCGCCGCGCTCGCCACCCGGCCGCCCGACCCGGCCCCGCACGCCGGCCCGCTGGCGCCGGTGCTGGCCGGGCTGCTGCGGCGCGATCCGCGTACCCGCCTGGGGCACCGCGAGACGGCCCGCCTGCTCGGCGTCGCCGCGGTGTCGGAGGCCGACGCGGAGGCCGCCGGCTCTGCGGGCCGTACCACCGCTGCGTCGTCCGACCGGCCGGCCGGCGGCCGCGATGCCGACGTCCCGGCGGGTGACGAGCCGGGGTCACCGGGGAACCCGGCGGCTCCGGGCGGCATCTACCCGGACCTGATGCCGCCGGCCGCCGCCGCCCGCGCGTGGAGCCGGGCGGCGAAGCGCAGCGAGTGGGCCCCGCCCGCCGAGGGCGACCGCGCGCCACCATCCGGGGACGCGGCCGGCGCGGCTGGTCCGGCCGGTCCCTCCGGTACAGCCGGGCGCTCCGTCCCGGCCGCCCGCGCGGAGGCAGGGAGGACGTCGTCCCCGGCCGGCGGCTCGGGGGCGGTCGGGCGCGTGGACGCAGGCGGTCCCCCGTCCCCGGGCAGCCGGTCGGATGCGATCAGCCGTCCGGACGCGAACGGCGGCTCGGGTGCGGTCGGCGGCTCGGGTGTCATCGGCGGCCCGGCCGCGGCCGATGGCTCGGGTGCGGCCGATGGCTCGGGTGCGGTCGGCGGCTCGGGTGCGGTCGGCGGCTCGGGTGCGGTCGGTCGCTCGGCGGCGGTGGGCCGGGCGGCGCCACCGGGCCGCGCCCGGACCGGTGACCCGGAGCGGAGCCGGACCGGTGACCCGGAGCGAGGCCGCACGGGTGAGCCGGAGCAGGGCGCCCCGGACGCGACCCCGGACCCGCGCCGGAGCGGGCCGGCCCGCCCGGGTCCGATCAGCCTCGGCCCCACCGTCCTCACCAGCTTCGTCGACCCGGGCAGCCCGGCCGGCCCCGAGTCGGCGCCCCGCGCCGACGCCCTCAGCCCGGTGCACATCGTCGGCCACGGCGCCGCGCCGGTCGCCAAGCCTCCGCCGGTCGCCCACAGCGGACCGGTCGACAGCGGCGCGGTACATCCCGCCCCGCCCCGGCCCGCCGGGGTACCCCGCCCCGCCGATCCCCCGCTCACCTCCGGGGACGGGAACCCGCTGCACCGCTGGGGACTGGTGCTGGGAGCCGTGCTGCTGGCCGTGGTGACGGGTGTGGGCACCGCGCTGGCGATCACCAGTGGTCGCGACGAGACGCCGCAGGCGGGCAGTTCCACCGAGGCCGTCGCCCGCCCCTGGGACCGCCCGCCCGGGCCGGGCGTGCCGCCTCCGCCGTTCCCCTGCGTCCGGCCCGACGTGGCTGGCACGCCGGTCCGCAAGGGGCCGCCACCGGACGACCCGCCGGTGACCGTTCCGACCGGCTGGGTCTGGCCCGCCGACACCGGCGGCTTCCGCATCGCCCTGCCCGCCGGCTGGCTGCAACTGCGCTCCGGCGACACCACCTGCTTCCAGGACCCGGAGACGCGGCGCATCCTGGGCGTCGAGCCGTACCCGGGCGGTGATCCGGTGGGCCGGCTGAAGTCGTCCGAGCGGGATCTGACCTCGGCCGGCCGGCTGCCGCATTACCAGAAGGTCCGGCTGGAGTCCGACGGTCCCGGCGCGGCGTGGGAGTGCCGCTGGACCGCGCCCTACGGGGAACGGATGCGCGCGTTGCGTGTCCTGCCCGGCGAACGGGCCGGCTGGACGCTCGGCTGGACCACCTCCGACGCCGACTGGCCCGCCGCCTCGAAACAGTTCGCCGTCATCCGCGCGAGCCTCGGCACGGTCCGGCCCACCCGTACCGCGGGCTGATGCGGCGGCCGCGGCGCGCCTTCCCCAGTGGACCGTCCGGCTGATGCCCCGCTGTCACACGGGCTGACTACAGTGGCGTAGTTTTCTGGATCAAGATCTTCGGGAAGGGCGAGCCGAGATGATGGGACCGTCCCACGCGCTCTCGGGCGCGGCGGCGTGGCTGACCGGCTCCTGGGCGATGGCCCAGTTCGCGGACTACCACCAGACACCGCTGGCCCTGGCGGTGGGCACCGCGGTCTGCGCCGGTGGGGCGCTCTTCCCCGACCTCGACCTGTCCGGGAAGGTCACCCGCAACCAGGGCGGCGCCACCGTGGCCCGCACGTTCGGTGTGGTCAGCCTCTTCGTCGCCGAGGTGATGGAGAAGATCTCGCTCGGCGTCTACTACGCCACCAAGCTCAGCAAGGATCCCCGCCGCAACAACGGGCACCGCACGCTGACCCACACCATCCCGTTCACCGTGCTCGTCGGCTGGGGCACCACCGCGCTCTGCGCCCACTACGGCAAGTGGGCGGTGGTCGGCATCCTCTTCTTCATGATCGGCCTGGCGCTGCGCGGGCTGTTCGACCAGTGGGCCGAGCGCGCCGGCTGGGTGGTGGTCACGCTGGTGTCCGCCGCCGCGGCCTGGTTCACGTTCGCCAACCTGCCCGGCGACCGGGGCTATCCGATGATCGGGCTCGCCGTCGGCGTGGGCTGTTTCGTGCACATCCTCGGCGACATGATCACCCGGGCCGGGGTGCCGATCCTGTGGCCCATCCCGATCAAACGCCGGATGTGGACGATGATCGGCCTGCCCAACAAGATCGCCCTGCGTACCGGCAGCAAGGCCGAGACGGTGGTGCTGCGCACCGCGATGACGATCCTGGCCGTGCTGGCCGCGGTGGGGCTGGTCGCCCCGTCGGTGCTGCAGCGCTTCGACATCCAGGTGTAGGTCAGCCCGCCTCGGCGCGTACCGGGCGGGCGGTGGCCGTCCGGCGCCGGATCAGGCAGGCGGTCCAGCCCACGCCGCGGGCGGTGAGCGCGTACGCCGCCGTCGGCGGGAGGACCAGCAGCGCGGCGATCCCGGCCACCAGCGGCACCCGGGCGCCGGGCACGTCCGTGGCGACCGCCACCGCGGCTGCGTACCCAGCGGCCAGCACGACCGCGACGAGCCCGGCGAACGCGAGCGCCGGACCGGTCCGCCGCCTGCCCGCCGCCTCACCGAGCGCGACGGCCGGCGCGAACAGCAGCGGCAGCGCGGCCACGCCGAGCAGCGCCGCGATCAGCACCAGCAGCGGCCCGGCCAGCGGGCCACCCGGGTCGGCGCCGGTGACCAGCGCGTACGCCAGCAGACCGAGGTAACCGGCGACCGCCTCCGCGACGACGACGAGCCAGGCCGCCGTGGCTCCGGCGAGATGACGAGCGACAGTGGTGCCCACGTTGTCCCCTCCCCCGTGCGGACGGCGCCCGTCCCATGGGAACGGTAGCGCCCGGGGTGGCAGCAGGAAGGGGCCACCCAGCATCACTCTGGGTAGGGAAGCAGGCATCGTCGATCACCCGGGCGGACGATCGACGACACGCTAATGCGCATTAGTGCCGAGGTTCGCCTACTGTCGCTCGCCCGGTCGGCCCTTGTCAAGATCCCCGCCCGAACAGCTGCCAGAGAGAGTCGAGCGCGGCTACTAATGCGCATTACTCCAGGGAGTTCATCGAACGGAAATCTTCCGGCCACCCCTTGACAGGACGCCGGGACAGCAGAGAGGCTCCATCCCGACCCGATCGCTAATACGCATTAGCGGAAGTGGAAGGACCGACGTGACCCCTCCCCCCAGGCGTGTCACCCAGCGTGACATCGCGCGAATGGCCGGCGTCAGCCAGGCGACCGTGTCGCTGGTGCTCAACAACCGCACCGACGCCGACGTCCGGATCGCGCCGGAGACACGGGACCGGGTGTTGCAGGTCATCGCCGAGACGGGGTACGCCGCCGACCCGGCCGCCCGCCGCCTCGCCTCCGGGTTCAACCGGATCATCGGCGTCTTCACCTACGAGCCGGCCTTCCCCAGCGGCAGCCGGGACTTCTTCCACCCGTTCCTGCTCGGCATCGAGGAGTACGCCGAACGGGTCGGCTGCGACCTGCTGCTGTTCACCAGCGCCCCGGTGGTGGACGGCCGGCGGCGCATCTTCCACCAGGACAACCGGCTGCGGCTGGCCGACGGATGCATCCTGCTCGGCCGGGAGATCGACGGCGCGGAGCTGCTCCGGCTCAACCGCGACGGGTTCCCCTACGTCGCCGTCGGGCGCCGCGACGACGCCGGCGGGCCGGTGCCCTACGTCGGCGCCGACTACGCCAGCGCGGTCCACCGGCTGGCGGAGCGGGCGCTGGACCTGGGGCACCGGCGCCTGACGTACGTGGGCATGGGCACCGCGGCCGAGTCCTCGCACGACCGGCGCAGCGGTTTCCACGCCGGCGCGGCCGGCGCGGAGAGCGCCCGCCAGATCACCGCGACGGCGGAGACCGCCGACGCCACAGTGGACGACCTGCGGGCCGACGGCAGCACCGTCGCCTTCGTGGAGGACTTCGCCACCGCTGTCGCGCTGGAGTCGGCCGCCCGCCGCAAGGGACTGACGGTGCCCGGTGGCCTGTCCGTCGTGACACTCGGCGACCCGACCGTCCCGGTGCCCACCGACATCACGTTCACCGGGTTCCGCATCCCGCGCGAGGAGATGGGCCGCCAGGCCGTCGAGGTGCTGACCGGCGTCATCGACGGCAGCGCCGGCGGCCTCCAGCAACGGCTCCTGCCCTGCGAACTCGTCGAGGGCGACACCCTCGGCGTCCCTGGATCGGCGGCCGACCGGCGCTGACACGCCCGGCCGCGCAACTGGAAGGAAGCAAGTGGTACTAATGCGTGCGGACGTCCTCGTCGTCGGGGGCGGACTGGGCGGTGTCGCCGCGGCGCTGGCCGCGGCCCGTGCCGGCCGGTCCGTCATCCTGACCGAGGAGTTCGACTGGCTCGGCGGGCAGCTCACCAGCCAGGCGGTCCCGCCGGACGAGCACTCCTGGATCGAGCAGTTCGGCGCCACCGCGAGCTACCGGGAGCTGCGCGACGGCATCCGCGACTACTACCGCCGCCACTACCCGCTGACCGAGCGGTCCCGGGCGTGGACCGACCTGAACCCGGGCGCCGGCTGGGTGAGCCGGCTCTGCCACGAGCCCCGCGTCGCGGTCGCCGTCCTGGAGCAGATGCTCGCGCCGTACCGGGGGTCCGGGCGGCTGACGGTGCTGCAGCCGTACCGGCCGGTCGCGGCCGAGACAGACGGCGACCGGGTCACCGGCGTGACGCTCGCCCACCGGGACCGCGACGAGCGGATCGAGGTGGAGGCGCCGTACGTCCTGGACGCCACCGAGACCGGTGAGCTGCTGCCGCTGACCGGCACCGAGTACGTGACCGGGTTCGAGTCGCAGGCGCAGACCGGTGAGCCGAGCGCGCCCGCCGAGGCGCAGCCGCTGAACATGCAGGCGGTGTCCGTCTGCTTCGCGCTGGACCACGTCGACGGCGACCACACCATCGACCGTCCCGCCGGTTACGACTTCTGGCGCGACTACAAGCCGGACTTCTGGGGCGACCGGCTGCTGTCCTGGCGGTCGCCGCACCCGCGCACGCTGGAGATCGTGGAGCGCAGCTTCACGCCGAACCCGGACGACGACCCGCTGGGCGTCAACGCCGACCAGCGGCTCAACCCGGGCGACGGCAACCTGTGGACGTTCCGGCGCATCGCGGCGCGGCGCAACTTCGTCGACGGCGCGTACGGCAGCGACATCACGCTCGTCAACTGGCCGATGATCGACTACTTCGAGGGCCCGGTCATCGACGTGCCGAACGCGTCCTGGCACCTGTCCCAGGCGCGCGAGCTGTCGTACTCCGTCCTGTACTGGCTGCAGACCGAGGCGCCCCGCCCCGACGGCGGCACCGGCTACCCGGGGCTGCGGCTGCGCGGCGACGTGACCGGCAGCCCCGACGGGCTGGCGCAGGCGCCCTACATCCGGGAGTCGCGCCGCATCCGCGCCGAGTACACGGTGGTCGAGCAGGACCTCTCCCTCGCGGTACGCGGCGAGCACGGCGCGGTGAGCTACCCCGACTCGGTCGGCGTCGGCATGTACCGCATCGACCTGCACCCGTCGACCGGCGGCGACAACTACATCGACGTCGGCTCCTGCCCGTTCGAGATCCCGCTCGGCGCGCTCATCCCGCAGCGGATGGAGAACCTGCTGCCGGCCGGCAAGAACATCGGCACCACGCACGTCACCAACGGCAGCTACCGACTGCACCCGGTCGAGTGGAACGTCGGTGAGGTCGCCGGCCTGCTGGCCGACTTCTGCCTTGCGCGGGGCGAGTCCCCGCGCGCGGTCCGCGGCACCCCCCGCCTGCTGGCCGAATTCACGGACCGCATCTCGGCCGCCGGCGTGGAATGCCGCTGGCCGCAGATCGCGGGCTACTGAACCCCCGGTGAGGAGAAGAAAGTGAGATACGGAAGACTGTCCGGCCTGGTCGCGGCGACCATGACCGGTGTGCTCGCCCTGACCGCCTGCGGCGGTGGCGGCGACGCCAAGGACGACGGTCCGGCGAGCCTGCGGATGACCGTCTGGTCGGCGAACGAGGCGCACCTCAAGCTGTTCAACGAGATCGCCGACGAGTACCGCAAGAACAACCCGGACGTCGCGGAGATCAAGTTCGACCCGCTGCCGTTCGAGAACTACACCACGACGCTGACCACGCAGATCGCCGGCGGCAACGCGCCGGACCTCGCGTGGATCTTCGAGAACTCGGCGCCGGACTTCGTCGCCTCCGGCGCGCTGCGCCCGCTCGACGACACGCTGAAGAAGGCCGACGGCTACCAGTACGACGACCTCTCCCCCGCCACGCTGAAGCTCTGGCGAAACGACGGGAAGCTCTTCGCGTACCCGTTCTCGACCTCGCCGTTCGGCGTGTTCGTCAACAACGACATGCTCAAGAAGGCCGGGCAGAAGACCCCGGCCGAGCTGATCGCGGCCGGGCAGTGGAACTGGGACACCGCGCTCGCCGCGGCCGGCGCCACAGCGGCGAAGTCGGGCAAGGCCGGGCTCGTGGTCCGCGACTTCGACTACAAGGGCTGGGACAACCTGGCCACGTTCTGGACCGGCTGGGGCGCCCAGGCGTGGAGCGAGGACGGCCGCAGCTGCGGGTTCAACAGCCCGGAGATGGTCGAGGCGATGACCACGCTGCACAAGGCGATCTTCACCGGCAAGGCGCTGCCCGGTCCGGGCACGACCGCCGACTTCTTCGCCGGTGACGCCGCCATGACCGTCACCCAGATCTCCCGCGCCTCGCTGCTGAAGGAGAACGGCTTCGACTGGGACCTGGTCCCGCTGCCGGCCGGCCCGAAGGGCCCGTACGCGGTGGTCGGCCAGGCCGGCATCGGCGTGATGAAGAAGAGCCCGCACGCCGAGCAGGCCGCCGACTTCCTGGCCTTCTTCACCAACCCCGCCAACTCGGCGAAGCTGGCCCAGTTCTTCCCGCCGCCGCGGCAGTCCCAGCTGACCGCCGAGACGCTGGCCAAGACGAACCCGAAGCTCAAGCCGGAACAGCTGCAGAAGGTCGTCATCGACGGCATCACCAACGGCACTGTCAAGCCCAGCCACTCCGGGCAGGCCGAGCTGAGCCAGCAGGTGCGCGCCGCGCTCGACCCGCTGTGGAAGGCGGACGCGGACGTCAAGGGCGTACTCGACGGCGTCTGCTCCAAGATCCAGCCGCTGCTGGCGAAGTAGGGCCGAGGATCATGACCCAGACGGACACCAGGGTGGGCCCGGCTGCTGCCGGGCCCGCCCCGGGCCGGGCCCGGCCGTTCTGGACCACCCGCCGCCGGGACCAGCTCACCGGATACCTGTTCATCACCCCGCAGCTGCTCGGCAGCGTGGTCTTCGTGATCCTGCCGCTGGTCCTCGTGGTCTGGTACAGCCTGCACGAGTGGAACGTGCTGGCCGGCAGCTTCGACTACATCGGCACCGACAACTACGCCGCGCTGGCCGACGACCCCAACCTGGGCCCGGTGCTGCGGTCGACCGGCCTGTTCTCGGTCGGCCTGGTCGTGTTCAACCTCGGCCTGGCGTTGCTGCTGGCCGTCCTGCTCAACCAGAAGCTGCGCGGGACCATCGTGTTCCGCACCCTGTTCTTCTCCCCCGTGGTGGTCTCGCTGGTCGCGTGGACCATCGTCTGGGGCTTCCTGCTGCAGGACAACGGCGGCATCAACGGCCTGCTCGACACCATCGGCGTCGACGGCCCCAACTGGCTGCGCGGCGAGGGCACGGCGATGCTGTCGGTGATCGTCGTGCAGGTGTTCAAGAACGTCGGCCTGAACATGGTGCTGTTCCTGGCCGCCCTGCAGGGCGTGCCGGCCGAGCTGTACGAGGCCGCCGAGGTCGACGGCGCGAGCCGGATGCGCCAGTTCTGGCGCATCACCGTGCCGCTGATCAGCCCCACGATCATGCTCACGTCGATCATCACGGTGGTCGGCTCGCTGCAGGTCTTCGCGCAGATCGCGGTGCTCACCCAGGGTGGGCCCGGCACCTCGACCACTGTGCTCGTCTACTACCTCTACCAGCAGGCCTTCCAGTTCCATCACTTCGGCTACGGCGCCACGCTGTCGATCCTGCTGTTCGTCATCGTGCTCGCGCTGACAGTGCTGCAGTGGCAGATGCGCAAGAGGTGGGTCTTCCATGAATCGTGACCTGTCCCGGCGGACCAAGCTGGTGCTCTACGGGGTGCTGATGGTCCTGGCCGTCCCGTTCGTGTTCCCCACCTGGTGGATGGTCACCTCGTCGCTGAAGCCGGTGGCGGACATCTTCTCCTTCCCGCCGCAGCTGCTGCCGACCGACCCGCGGCTGGACGCGTACCAGCGGGTGTTCGAACTGCAGCCGTTCGGGCAGCAGTACCTGAACAGCCTCTACATCGCGCTGCTGGTCACCGTCGGCACGCTGGCCGTGGCGTCGCTGGCCGGGTACGCGTTCGCGCGGATCCGGTTCCGGGGACAGAACGTGCTGTTCCTGGTCGTCCTCGCGGGCCTGCTCATCCCGAGCGAGGTGACGATCGTGCCGCTGTTCCAGATGTTCTTCAAGCTCGACCTGATCGACACCCACTGGCCGCTGATCCTCGTGCCGATCTTCGGGGCACCGAGCGTGCTGGCGACGTTCATCATGCGGCAGTTCTTCATCAGCCTCCCCGGTGAGCTGGAGGAGGCGGCGCGGGTCGACGGGCTGGGACGCTTCGCCACGTTCTGGAAGATCGCGCTGCCGCTGTCCCGGCCCGCGCTCGGCGCGGTGGCCATCTTCACGTTCCTGCACAGCTGGAACCTGTACCTGGAACCGATCGTGTTCCTCTCCTCGCCGGACAAGTTCACCCTGCCGCAGGCGCTCACCCAGTTCGTCGACGCGTACGGCGGTCCGATGTGGGACGTCCAGCTCGCGGCGGCGTCGATGACCGCGCTGCCGGTGCTGGCGGTGTTCGTCATCGCGCAGAAGCAGTTCGTCGAGGGCCTCGCGCACACCGGTCTGAAGGGATGACCGGTCCGGTCGTCGGGATCGACATCGGCGGCACCAAGACCGCCGCCGCCCTGGTCGGTCCCGGTGCGCGGGTGCTCGGCCGCCGCGAGGCGCCCACCCCCGCGCGCGGCGGGCCGGCCGCGGTGCTGGACACCGCCGCCGGCCTGGCCGCGGACCTGCTCGCCGCCGCCGGCCCCGGGCCGGTCGGGGTGGGCACCGCGGGCACCGTGGACCCGGCGACCGGCGTCATCCGGTACGCGACCGACAGCCTGCCCGGATGGGCCGGCACCCCGGTCGCGGACGAGCTGGCCGCGCGGCTGGGCCGGCCGGTGCGCGTCACCAACGACGTCGCCGCGGCGGCGCTCGGCGAGTGCTGGGCCGGCGCCGGACAGGGCCGGGGGCACGTGCTGCTGGCCGCCGTCGGCACCGGCCTGGGCGGCGCGATCGTCAACGACGGGCGGGTCGAGGGCGGCGCCCGGGGCGCGGCCGGCCAGCTCGGGCACCTGCCGGCACCGGGCGCACAGCGGCTGCGCTGCGGCTGCGGCCGGTACGGGCACCTGGAGGCGATCGCCTCCGGCACCGGCCTGGCCGCCGCGTACGCGCTCGCCGGCGGTGACCCGGTCACCGGCCGGGAGGTGGCGCGGCGCGCGGCGGCCGGTGACGCGACAGCCCGGCAGGTCGTCGACCGGGCCGGCGCCGCGCTCGGCGCGGCCCTGGCCGGGCTCGTCGCCCTGCTCGACCCGGACGCGGTGGTGGTCGCGGGCGGCGCCGCCGCCACAGTGCTTCCCGCCGCGACGGCCGCCTACCGGGCGGAGCTACCAGGCGGCTGGGCGCACGTGCCGCTGCTTTCCGCGGCGCTGGGCGCCGACGCGGTGGTGGTCGGCGCCGCCCGGCTCGCCACCGCACCGATCCACCACGACGGAGGAACAAGCACGTGAGTGTCCTGGACGAACTGGCCGGCGGGCTGGTCGTGTCCTGTCAGCCCCTGCCCGACGACCCGGACGACCCGATGCGCGACCCGTACGTCCAGGCCCGCGTGGCGGCCGCCGTGGTGCGCGGCGGCGCGGTGGCGGTCCGGGTCAACGGTCCCGACGACGTGCGGGCGGTACGCGCCGCCGTCGACGTGCCGGTGATCGGGTTGTACAAGCACGGCACGCAGGGCGTGTTCATCACCCCGACCGCCGGGCACGCGCTGGAGGCGGTGCGGGCCGGGTCGCACGTCGTCGCGGTGGACGCCACCGACCGCCGCCGGCCCGACGGGCGGACCTTCGCCGACACCGTCCGCGCGGTGCACGAGCAGAGCGACGCGCTGGTCCTGGCCGACGTCGCCACTGTGGCCGAGGGTGTCGCCGCCGTCGAGGCCGGCGCGGACGCGGTCGCCACCACGCTGTCCGGCTACACGCCGGCCGGCCCACCGATCGACGGGCCCGACCTCGGGCTCGTGGCGCAACTCGCCGCGCTGCTGCCCGTACCGGTGATCGCCGAAGGGCGCTACCGGACCACGGAGCAGATCAGCCGGGCCTTCGAGGCGGGCGCCCACGCGGTGGTGATGGGCAACGCCGTCACCTCACCGCTGTGGATCACCCGCCGGCTGGTTCCGGCCACCCCCCGGGCGGCGAGCGCGCCGGAGAAAAGGGAGCATCGATGAAGAGAAGAACCCTTCTTGCGGCCACCGGCGCGGCCGGCCTGGCCACAGTCGCCCTCGGCGGCCCCGCGTTCGCCCGGCCCGCCGGCCGGCGGCCGAGCGTGGCGCTGGTGCCGCTGGACGACCGGCCGGTCAACACGTACTGCGCGGAGATGACCGGTGCGAGCGCCGACGCCGAGGTGCTGCTGCCGCCGCGGAACCTGCTGGGCCGTTTCTTCACCCCCGGTGACGGCGCCGGCATCGCCCGCTGGCTCGACGGCACCGACGGCACCGACGGGTACGTGATCTCGGTGAGCATGCTCGCGTACGGAGGGCTGATCGCCTCGCGTACCGCCGCACCGGCCCTGGCCGACGCGTTGCGCAACCTGGAGGCGATCCGGCGGCTGCGCGCACGCCGGTCCGACGCGGTGATCGAGGTGCACGACACGATCCAGCGGCTCGCCATCACCAGCACCGGCACCGACCTGGACAACTACCGTGACCTGCTGGTCCAGTGGGCCAAGCTGTACGACCAGGTGGTCAACCTGGGCCAGGAGTCGCTGCGCGGCCAGCTCGACGCCGTGCGGGCGCGCATCCCGGACGCCGTGGTCGAGGACTACCTGGCCGCGCGGGCACGCAACCACCAGGTCAACCGGCTGATGGTGGAGTGGGTCGCGGACGGGACGATCAGCCACCTGGTGCTCTCCGAGGACGACACCGCGCCGGTCGGCCTGGCCCGCGCCGAGCGGGTCGAGCTGGAGGCGCTCGTGGCGCGGCTCGGCGTCGGCGACCGGGTGGAGATCTTCCCCGGCGCCGACGAGGTCAACGCGCTGCTCGTCGCGCGGGTCGTCGCCGCCGGCGCCACGCCCACCTACCGGGTGGAGTACGCCGGGGTGTCCGGCGAGGGCTGGACCGCAGCGCTGGAGGGCATCCCGTTCGCGGAGAACATCCGCCGGCACGTCACCTCGGTGGGCGGCCGGATGGTGACCGGCGACGCGGACATCGTCCTCGCGGTGAACACCCCCTCGGCGGCGGCCGGACAGCGGGCCGCCGACCTGGACGCCTTCGTCGGCCGCATCGGTGAGCTGCTGGCCGCCGGCACCCCGGTGATCGTGGTGGACCCGCTGATCGTCAACAAGGGCGACCACGACCTGGTGTCCCGGATGGAGGCCCGCCTGGACCTGCCGGCGCTGCTGTCGTACTCGGGATGGAACACCGGCGGCAACGCGCTCGGGCTGGCGCTCGCGCACGGCACCGCGCGGTGGGCGTACCTGCGCTCGTCCGGCAGCGGCTTCGGCGTGCCGGAGCTGCGCGGACCGGCCCAGGCGCACGCCGAGTACCTGCTCTACCGGTTCGTCAAGGACGACCCGTGGAAGAACGTGGTGCAGGTCGAGGCGTACGCGCACGCCCGCGCGCAGGGCTGGGATCCGCTGGCGCTGACCGCCGAGCAGAAGCGCTACTTCGACGGCTGGGTACGTGACCGGCTGGTACCGCTGACCGAACGGTACTTCGCCGACCACTTCGCCGGGCGCGAGCTGGTGCTCGGGGTACGCGGACGCAGGACGTTCACCGCGACGCTGGACCGGGTCACCGCGGTGCGGGTCGAGCTGCCGTGGGACCGGCTGTTCGAGGTCACGCTGGAGCCGAGCCTGCGACTGCGCTGATCGGTGCGGGTGCGGTCCCCCGGGGCCGCACCCGCCTCAGCGGGGCGTCAGGAGGCAGAACTCGGTGCCGTCCGGGTCGGCCAGCACCACGTCGTCAGCGGTGTGTTCTCCCGTACCGACCCGGGCCGCGCCGAGCGCCAGCAGCCGGTCGACCTCCGCGTCCCGGTCACCGTCCGCGACCAGATCCAGGTGTACGCGGTCCCGCCCGCCGCTGGGCATCAGCGGCGGGCCGCTCCAGGTGACCTTCGCGCCCCCGCGCGGCGACTGGATCGCTGTCTCCTCGTCCTGGTCCCAGACCAGCGGCCAGCCCAGCGCCTCGCTCCAGAAGAGGCCTGCCGCCCGGGTGCCGTCGCAGTTGACAGCGCCGACCGGGCCGCAGCCGGCGAGGAAGTTGTTGCCCGCCTCGATGACGCAGAACTCGTTGCCCTCCGGGTCGGCGAGCACCACCTGGTCGTCGTCCGGCCCCTGGCCGATGTCGATGTGCTGCCCGCCCAGCGTCAGCGCCCGGTCGACGGTGTCCCGCTGGGCCTGCGGCGAGGCGCTGGTCAGGTCGAAGTGGATCCGGTTCTGCACTGTCTTCGGCGCAGTGCTGGGCAGGAACCGGATGCGGAAGTCGCTGTGGGCGTCGCCGCCCAGCGCCACGCCTTCGCGCGGGTCGTCGAGGATCTCCCGGCCGAGCACCCCGGACCAGAACCGCGCGAGCCGCCGTGGGTCGCCCGCGTCGAGGCTGACCGCGTAGAGGTGAACCGCCATCCGCCCGTCTCCGATCCGCCGCCGTCGTCGGCGGCAGGTCAGGAGCGTAGGCCGGGCGGCCCGGCCGCGCAGCCGGATTTCCCCCGCTGTCGCGTTACTTCGCCGGGAGGGTGCGCGCGAAGCGGACGCCCCTGCCGACCCAGCGGGTCAGGTCCGGGTCGCGCTCGCAGGCATCGGGCGACACGGTGACCCAGCCCCGCATCTCCCGGCCCCGCATGACTGTCGCCTCGGCGCCGGGCTCGGCCAGCGCGCGCTCGGCCTCGGCCGGGTCGACCCGGACCATCAGGCCGCCCGCGCCGCGCACGACCACCGCCATGTTGCCGCGCAGCATCATCGCCAGGCCGCCGAACATGCGCCGCTCGGTGATGCCGGGCTCGTGCCCGAGGGCTTCCCGTACCCGGTTCGCCAGGTCCTCGTCGTAGGCCATGACGGCATCGTGGCATCCGGGTCCGACAGCGGGCGCGCCTCAGGCGCCCACGCGCTGTTCGGGGATGGACAGGCCGTACAGCGCCATCAGCTCCGGGCTGTCGATCCGGCTGCCGTCGGCCACCGCGTCGCAGGCGATGTCGACGATCTGGTCCTTGTGCGCCAGCAGGTACGGCCGCGCCCCCACGTCCGCGCTGGCCAGCGTGGCGATGCCGGACCAGTGCCGGCGGCCGAACAGCATCGGGTAGCCGCGCAGCCCGTCGTAGGTGGCGCAGACCAACACGTCCGGGTACGGCAGCGCGGTCACCCGGCGGACCGCCGCCGCGGTGAGCCCGGGCATGTCCACAGGCACCACGACGACCGCCTCGATGTCGTCGTCGGTGAGCGCGGCGAGCCCGGCCCGGATCGAGGAGCCCACCCCGGTGCCCCAGGCACGGTTGACCACCACAGTGGCGCCGCTCAGGTCGGTGGTCTGCCGCACCTGCTCGGCCGCCGCGCCCAGGACGACCACGACCTGTGCGCAGCCCGCCTCGGCCATCGTGTCGATCATCTGGCTGACCAGCGGCTTCTCGCCCTGGTGCAGCAGCGCTTCGGGTCCGCCGATGCGGCGGCCGCCACCGGCGGCGATGATCATTGCAGCGATCCGGTTCAGCGGTGCCCCCTCGATCAGGGGACGGACCGGGCACAGCCGCCCGGTCCGTCCCGTCGTACGCACACCGGGCCCAACGAGCGCGGCCGGGGGCGGGTAGCGGGGCAAAACGGAAAATTGCGTGACTATGCCGCGTCCGCGTAGCAGTCCACTGTCGACAGGTCGAGCGGGAACCGGACCGGGGTGTCGCCGAACAGCAGGCGGGTGGCCCGCGCGCCGGCGGCGGTGACCGCCTCGGCGACGGTTGCCGCCTGCCCGGCCGGGCAGTGCACCATCACCTCGTCGTGCTGGAAGAAGACCAGCTCCGCCTCCGTGCCGGCCAGCTCGGTGCGCAACGTGGCCAGCAGCGTGGAGGCCCACTCGGCAGCAGTGGCCTGGATGACGAAGTTGCGGGTGAAGCGCCCCCGCGAGCGGGCCGCCCGGGCCGACGGGCTGTGCGGATCGGCCCCGCCGTCGGGCATCGCCTCCTCCCCCTCGGCGAACCCCGCCGACCCGGGCGGGCAGGTACGCCCCAGCCAGGACCGGACCAGCCCGCCCGCCTCACCGGTGCGCGCCGCCGCCTCGACGTAGCCGAACGCGGTCGGATAGTTCTTCCGCAGCACCGCCAGGGCCGGCACGGCCGCCCCGCCGGTCTGCCCGTACATCGCCCCGAGCAGGGCGACCTTGGCCTTCGCCCGGTCACCGGCGAACGCGTCCCGGGCCAGCACGGCGTACAGGTCACCGGCGCCGCCAGCCGCCGCCAGCCGCTCGTCCTCGGAGACCGCCGCGAGCACGCGCGGTTCGAGCTGACCCGCGTCGGCGACCACGAACGTCCAGCCCGGGTCCGCCACCACTGCCTGCCGGATCACCTTCGGGATCTGCAACGCCCCGCCGCCCCGGGTCGCCCACCGGCCGGAGACCACGCCGCCCGGTACGTACTCCGGGTGGAACCGGCCGCCGGAGACCCAGGCGTCGCGCCAGGCCCAGCCGTGCGCCGTCCAGATCCGGTACAGCTCCTTGTATTCGAGGACCAGCGGCGCCGCCGGGTGCTCCACGCCGCGCAGCACCCAGGCGCGCGTGTTCGGCAGGTCCACGCCCGCGCGGGCGAACGCCCGCAACAGCTCCGCCGGCGAGTCGGCGTGCACCTGGCGTACGCCGAACGCGTCAGCGATCCGGGCCTGCAACTCGGCCAGCCGGCGCGGCGGCCCACCGACCGGGGACGGCTCGCCGAGCAGGTCGGCCAGGATGGCGTCGTGCACGTCGGCGCGCCAGGGCAGCCCGGCCGCGCCCATCTCGGCGGCCACCAGCGCGCCCGCCGACTCGGCGGCCACCAGGAGCCGGAACCGGCCGGGGTGGGTAGTCGCGGCGATCCGGGCGAGCTGGTCGGCGTACACCCGGGTCAACGCCGTGATGCCCGGACCGGGCGGGCCCGACGGCGGCTCGAAGAGCGCGGCCTGGGCGTGGCCCGGCGGCTCCGGCGGGCGGGGCGCCGGGTCCGGCGGGACCGGCGCTCCGGTGACCCGGGCCCAGGCGGCTGGCAGCGCGCGGGGCTCGCCCCACCGGCCCGCGTGCCCGAGCAGCAGCGCCTCGGTCAGCTCGACGTCGTGGCAGCGGTCGAGCCGCACCCCGGCGCGCAGCAGCGCCGGGTAGACGCCCGCCCAGGCGGCCCAGACCCAGCGGGGGTGCCCGGCGGCCTCCCGGGCGGCCACGGCGGCGGCCAGGTCGGTGACCTCCTCGGCCGGGCCGGACGGGGTGCCGTCGGCGTGCAGCGGTTGCAGCACGCCGCCGCCCCGCTCGTCCGCCACCACCGCCACCAGCACGGACGCATTCTGCCCCCTCCCCCTGACACGCTCCGCGTGTAAGGAAGGGCCCCCTCTTAACGCCTGCGGTAGAGGAAGGGCCCCTTGTTAACGCTGCGCGTTAACAAGGGGCCCTTCCTTACACCCCGGAGGGCTATTTGCCGACGCCGGCGGTGAGGCCGGACTGCACCTGGCGCTGGAAGACGATGTACACGATCAGCACCGGAAGCATCGCCATGGTGACACCGGCGAAGAGTCCGCTCCAGTCGGACTTGTAGCCCTGGTTGACCGACAGCTCGATCAGACCCTGGGCGATCACCTGGTTCTTCGGCTCGCCGGACACCGACTGCATGAGCAGCGTCGGCAGGTACCACTGGTTCCACTGGCCGAGCACGTTGAAGATGCCGATGCTGATCAGGCCCGGCTTGGCCATCGGCAGCATCACGCTGAAGAACGTGCGGGTGTGCGAGGCCCCGTCGACCTGGGCCGCCTCGGCGATCGAGTCGGGCAGCGTCCGGAAGAACGAGTGCATGAAGAAGATCGTGAACGACAGCGACCAGGCCACGTAGACCAGGATCAGCATGAGGTGCTTGTTCGGGCCGAGCAGCGGGAGGCTCACCCCGGTGTTGTAGACGCCCTTGAACAGCGGCACAGCGGCCAGGTAGATCGGCAGCGTCAGCCCGGACAGGAACATCCAGTAGATCAGCCGGTTGCCGCGGAACTCGTAGCGCGCCAGGGCGTACGCGGCCATCGAGCCCAGCAGCATCGTCAGCGTCACGCTGAACACGAGCACGAGCAGCGTGTTCAGGAAGAAGCTGTCGATCCCGGCGGTCCAGGCGCGGGCGAAGTTGTCCCACTGCAGGGCGTCGGGGATCAGCGACAGCGGCTCGCGGATCACCTCGGAGTCGGTCTTGAGCGCCGACATCACCACCCACAGCAGCGGGTAGACCACCATGATCGCCCAGACCGCGAGGAACAGGTGCGAGAAGCCGTTGAAGATCCGGCCGCCGAAGCCGTTGCCGACGTCCTTCGCGCGCCGATCCGCCGGCGGCCGGTCCGGCGGCGCCGTGTCGGACCGGGCCGGGCCGGAGGTGTGGGTCACAGTGCTCATCGTCCAGACCTCCTCAGTACTCGATCCGCTCACGGCGGGTGATCCTCAGCTGGAGCGCGGCCAGCAGGATGGTGAAGATGGCCAGCGCGACGGCGATCGCGCAGGCGTAACCGAACTGGCCCTTCTGGAACGCGTTGAACTGGATCACCGAGGCGAAGATCTCGCTGGCGTGGTTCGGCCCGCCCTGGCTCGGCGTCATGACGAAGACCAGCGCGTACATGTCCAGCGCGATGAAGCCCAGATAGACCCAGGCGACCGAGATGCTGTCCCGCAGCAGCGGCAGGGTCACCCGGAAGAACGTGTGGAACCGGCCCGCACCGTCGAGGATCGCGGCCTCGTAGATGTCCTTCGGGATGGACTGCATCGCGGCGGAGAACAGCACCATGTAGAAGCCGGCGCCGCTCCACACCGCGATGAACAGCAGCCACCAGAGCACCGCCGGCACACCGAGGAACGGCTCCGGGTCGGCGGTGAAGGCGATCGGGTTGTCCGCGTCGACCAGCCCGATCTTGATGAGCAGGCCGTTGATCAGGCCCTGCCCGTCGGTGCGGTAGATCTGCTGCCACATGACGGCGATGACCACCAGCGACAGCACCTGCGGGAAGAAGAAGATGACCTTGTAGAGCCCGGAGCCGAACACCCCGCGGATGCCGGCCCTGTCCTCGCGTCCGCCCACGTTGAGCAGGAACGCGAGGAACAGGGCCAGCGCGATCGTGAACAGCGGCACGGTGACCAGGAAGAACACGTTGTGCCAGAACGCCTTCCGGATCAACTCGTCGGAGAACAGCCGGACGTAGTTGTCCAGCCCGACGAAGCGCTGGGAATCGGAGTACCCGCCCCAGTCGGTCAGCGAGTAACCCGCCGCCTGGGCGAACGGCCACACCACGTAGAACAGGTACAGCGCGACGGGCAGGGCCAGGAAGCCCGTGACGAAACGCGCGACTCCGTGCCGCATTGGACTCACTTCCTCGCGGTGATCAGGCGGTGCGGGTCTGCTTCTTGATCGACGAGTCCTTGGCGACCTTGTCGGCGGCCGCCTGCATCTTGTCGACGAACTGCTGCGCGGTCAGGCGGCCGGCCATCAGCTCCTCGGAGAGGTTCTGGCTCTCCTTGTCCAGGTCGGCGTAGAAGTCCGGGAACTTCACCGAGATCAGGTCCGAGCTGCCGTTCTTCATCAGCGAGTTCGCCGACGCCAGCGCGGTGTCCTGGACGTTGTCGCCGGAGCCCTTGGTGGAGGCCAGCGACTTGGTCAGCTCGGCGAACTTCGCCGAACCGGCCTTGGAGAGGATGGCCCGCAGGAACTCCTTCGCGGCCTCCTTGTTCGGCGCCTTGCTCGGCACCACGAAGCCCTCGCCGGAGGAGGCGAAGACGTCCTTGGCGGCCTTGTCCCCGCTCTTGCTCCAGTAGTCGGAGATGGTCATCTCGAAGCCCGGCGGGATGGTCGCGGCCATCTCGTTCTTCAGCCAGGTGCCGACCTGGATGAAGGCCGCCTTGCCGTCCAGGAACGCCTGCTGCGACTGGGTGTGGTCGAGCTTGCCCGGCAGCAGCAGCTTGTCCTTGACCAGCTTCTCCCACGGCTCCAGCGCCGCGACGATGCCGTCGGCCTTCCAGGCGCCGTCCTTCAGGTTGTCGATGTCGACGACGGCCTGCTTGCCGACCGCCTTCCAGATGCTGGCGAACAGCGCCCAGCGCGGGTAGTAGCCGTGCACCGCGTCGTGCACGTACGGCGCCATGCCCTTGGCCTTGATCTTCGGCGCGAGCGCGAAGAACTCGTCCCAGGTGGTCGACGCCGTCCAGCCCTCCTTCTTGAACAGCGCGGCGTTGTACCAGTTGCCCCACACCGTGTACGCGACGTTCACGACGTAGAACTTGCCGTTCTGCGTACCGTCGGCGACCGTGCCCGGCAGCAGGCTGTCGGCCACAGTCCCCTCGCTGTCCCAGGCCGGCGCGGTGAGCAGGTCGTCCAGCGGCTCGATCGCGCCCTCGTTGATCAGCGTGCTGCGGTCCATCATGTCGGCGCCCGAGTTCATCACCAGATCGCTCGGCTGCGTCGCCATCTTGGGCTGCTCTTCGGTCTTGATCTTCTGGGTCGAAGACATGTTGACCGTGATGTTCGGGTGCTTGGCGTTGAAGATGACCTTGTCTTCCTTGGCCCACTGGTCACCCAGGCCACCGTTGAAGACGACCACCTTGACCGCGCTGCCGTCCTTGACGCCGAACGGGTTGTCCTTGCTCTTGGCCGCGCCGCCGCCGTCCGACTTGCTCGGCTCGCTGCCGGCGCACGCGCTCAGCAGACCCGCCGCCGGTACGGCCAGCAGACCGGCCGCCGCGGCGCGCCGCAGCAGGGTCCGACGGCTGACGTCGCCGAACTTCTCGGGGGAAACCGACATCTTGTCTCTCCTTGTGGGTCGGGTCAGGCGGTCCGCCGGAGACGCCCGGCGTACCGCGACTCGAGGGCGAGGTTGTGCTCGTCCCCACCGGGGACGTTGGCGGAGAGGTAGACAGGGGGTACCTCTCCGGCCTGGTGGAACCGTCGTACGACCTCGGCGGTCAGCAGCTGCGCCAGCAGCGCCGCGGTGACCGACGAGACCGCACAGACCGCGCCGCCGCCCTCGAGCGGCAGCAGTGCGTCGCCGTACGGCGCGCCGTTGTCCAGCACGACGTCGGCGAGGTCGGCGAGCCGGTGCCCGGAGGGGTGCCGAGGAGCTACCCGGGCGGTGTGCTCGACCGAGGTGACAGCGATCAACGGATGGCCGCCGCGCTTGACCAGCGTCGCCAGCTCGACCACCGAGCCGTTGATGCCGGACTGCGAGGCGACCACGAACACGTCCCCCGGCTGCGGCGCCGCCAGGGCGTAGAGCTGGTGCGCCACGGCCGGGTCGCGTTCCAGCTTCGGGTCGGCGAGCACGTCGCGGGGCGCGTCGCCGTGCAGCACGAGGTCGTGCAGGGAGAGCCGGTTGGCGGGGACCAGGCCACCGGCCCGGGCGACCAGCTCGGCGGCGAACGCCTCCGAGTGGCCGGCGCCGAACGCCTGGAGCACGCATCCTGCGCGCAGCCCGGAGGCGATCAGGTCGGCCGCGCGATCCACCGCCACGGCCTGGCTGTCCACCAGCCGGTCGAGCACCGGGCGGACCGCGTCGGCGTACCGCTGGGCACTGATCATGAGAGGGCCCCCTTCGCGGCCTTGTGCCCGTCGACGGCCTGGGCGGTACGCCGGAAGGCCGCGTGGGCGCGGTCGTGGGTGCGCTGCGCCACCGCGATGTAGAGCAGGTCGAGCACGACGAGCTGCGGGTGCCGGGCGGAGAGCGCGTCCGGCCGGAACGTGGTGGCCTGGCTCGCGGTCACCAGCACGATGTCGGCCAGCTCGGCCAGCGGCGAGCGGGGGAAGCCGGTCAGCGCGACTGTGGTGGCCCCGCGGCTGCCCGCCTCGGCCAGCAGCTCGATCGTCTCCCGGGTCTGCCCGGTGTGCGAGATGCCGAGCGCCACGTCCCCGGCGCCCAGCAGCGCGGCACTGGCGAGTCCCTCGTGCACGTCGCTCCAGGCCCACGCGGCGACGCCGATGCGGTGCAGGCTGAACTGCATCTCCTCGCCGACGAGCGCGCTGCCGCTGGCCCCGAAGATGTTCACCCGGCTGGCCCCGGCGATGGCGACCGCCGCGCGTTCCACCTCGGCCAGGTCGAGCAGCGCGGCGGTGTCGTGCATGGCCCGCGTGTCGGCGGCCATGATCTGGTCGAGCACCCGGGACAGCGGGTCGCCGGGCTGGATCTCCCGTCCGATGTCGACGGTCCAGCCGGCCGAGCGGGCCCGCCCGGTCTCGGCGGCGATGCCGAGCCGCAGGTCGGCGTAGCCCTCGAAGCCCATCGCCCGGCAGAACCGGGTGATGGTCGCCGGTGACGTGCCGCTGCGCTCGGCCAGCTCGACGATGGTGGCCCGGGCCGCCGCCTCCGGGTCGCTGAGCACGTGCTCGGCGACCCGGCGCAGCGCCCCGGTCAACTCCCCCGTACCGGCCCGGACCCTGGCCAGCACCCCGTCGGCGCCCAGCCGGTCGGCCGGACCGGCATCGACCACCGCGGTCGCCGCGGAAGTCTCCACCTCGTGCTCGACCATCGGCGGAAGCCTTTCGGAAAAGAGTGTTAACTGTTAGTGGTAAAAGTTCTTACTGAAGGGCCCTCCGTGTCAAGGGCGTGGGCGAAGTTTTCAAACTGTTACCTGGCGCACCGGCGCGATCTTGCGCCCGGCGACGCGGCCGACCAGCATGAGGACCATGTCGGACACCGTCGTGCTCGGCCTCGATGTCGGGGGCACGTCCACCCGCGCGACCGCGCTGAGCCTCGACGGCACGCGTCTGGGCGCCGGCCGGGCCGGCGGCGGCAACCCCACCAGCCACGGCGCCGAGCGGGCCGCCGCCGAGCTGCTCGCCGCCCTGCGCGCGGCGCTCACCGACATCGACCCCCATCGGGTACGCGCCGGCGTCATCGGCCTCGCGGGGGCCGGCCGCCTCCTGGCCGACCCGCGCGGCCGGGACGCGTTCGACCACGCGTGGGCCGAGGCGGGGCTGCGATGCCCGTACGCCGTGCACGGCGACGCGCTCGTCGCCTACGCCTCCGGCACCGCCGCCCCGGACGGCACGGTGCTCGTCGCCGGCACCGGCGCCATCGCCGCCCAGGTACGCGACCTGCGGCTGGACCGCACCGCCGACGGCCACGGCTGGCTGCTCGGCGACGCGGGTTCCGGGTTCTGGCTCGGCCGCGAGGCGGTCCGGCGGCTGCTGACCGACCTGGACCGCGCGGAGACCCCCGGTGAGCTGGGACGCCGGGTGCTGGCGGAGCTGACCGGCACGACCGCTGTGGACGCTCAGCCGCGGGCGACGGCCGGAGCCGTGGTGCAGGCGGTGACCCGGCGGCCGCCTGTGGAACTGGCCCGGCTCGCGCCGCTCGTGGTGTCGTCGGCACGGGACGGGGAGCCGGCAGCCGCCGCGCTGATCGCCGAGGCCGCGGCGCTGCTGGCGGAGAGCGTGTCCCGCATCCGCCCGCCGGGCGCGGCCGATCCGGTGGTGCTCGGCGGCGGGCTGCTCACCGGTGACACCCCGCTGGCCGGCGCGGTACGCGCGGAACTGGGCGAACGGTGGCCCGGCGCACCGCTGCACAGCGCCGGGGACGGTGCGGCAGCCGCGGCCTGGCTCGCCGCCCGCGGCCTGCCCGAGGTGACCGACCCGGCGGCACTGCACGCCCGCCTGGTGCCCCCGCCCACCTGACCCGCCCTGCTGGCCGCCCCGCCGCGCTGGCCCTGCCGCGCTGGCCGCCGCGCTGCGGCGGCCGCTGTTGGGTGGAACGCCATGGGTGTCAAAACGGCGGTTTGACACCCATGACGTTCCACTCGCGGCTTCCGGCAGTTCTCGGCGTGAGCCGGGGCGCTCCGGCTGATCAGTATCGGTCCTGCGAACCCGGCTGAGCCTGGTACCAGCCCTGCGGGGCGGGCTGACCCGGGTGCCCCTGCGGCGCGGCGCCGTACGGTGCGGGCTGACCCGGGGCGTGCTGGCCCTGGGCGGGCGGGAACGCCGGGCCGGGCTGACCGTGCCCCGCCCCCGGGTACATGCCGGGCTGCTGCTGCCCACCCGGGTACTGCGGCGCGCCCGCGAACTGCTGCTGCCCGCCCGGGTGCTGCTGACCACCCGGGAACGACGGTCCGCCCGGGTACTGCTGGCCGCCCGCGAACTGCGGTCCGCCCGCGAACTGCTGCGCCGCGGCCTGCTCGCGCGCTTCCTTGCGTGCCTTCACCGCGCGCACGATCAGCAGGATCGGCAGCACGAAGACGTAGAAGAAGATCCGGTAGCTGTCGCCGTCGAAGAGGAACAGCAGATAGAAGCCGTACCCGAAGAAGGCCAGGCCGATCACCACGTTGAGGATCCGGGAGCCGGTCCCCTGTTCCTTGACCGCCACACCGACGGCGATCATCGCGATGCCACCGAGCAGCAGCAACAGCGTGTAGAGGAGGAAGAACATGAGATTCCTGTCGATAGATGAGCGTGCCGGCCCACCCTAGGTCAGCTCGATCTTCCCCACTGTCCCGTTGCCTGTGGCAACCACCTCACTTGAGCTGCCCGGCGGTCAGTCCGGACTGGACCTGACGCTGGAACGCCACGTACACCACGAGCACCGGCAGCACCGCGATGGTCAGGCCGGCGAACAACTGGGCGTAGTCACCGGCGTAGCCCTGGCTCACCGCGAGCGAACTCAGCCCCTGGGCGAGCATCCGGTCCTGGCCGTCGCCGGGCAGGAGCACCTGCGGCAGCAGGAACTGGTTCCAGTGGCTGAGGAAGTTGAAGATCCCGACACTAATCAGTCCCGGTCTCGCCATCGGCAGCATCACCCGGAAGAACAGCCGGAAGTGCCCACACCCGTCGATCAGCGCGGCCTCCGCCACCGACGTCGGCAGCGTCCGGAAGAACGCGGTCAGGAAGAACACGGTGAACGGCAGCGAGTACGCGGTGTAGACCAGGATCAGGCCCGGCCAGGTGCCGAGCAGACCGACGCTGCGGACCACGAAGAACAGCGGCACCAGCGCCAGGAAGACCGGGAACATCATGCCGCCGACGAACAGGTAGTAGACGACCTGCCGGCCGCGGAACTCGTACCGCGCGAAGACGTACGCGGCGGTGGCGCCGAGCAGCATGGTCAGGCTCAGCGAGCCGGCCACCACGACCAGGCTGTTGAAGAAGAACCGGCCGATGTGGGCGCTGGTCCAGGCGCGCGACCAGTTGTCGAACCGCAGCGCCTCGGGCAGCCCCCACGGCTCGGCGATGATCTCGCCGTTGCTCTTCAGCGAGCTGAGCACCATCCAGGCCAGCGGCAGGACGGTCATCGCCGCCCAGAGCAGCAGGAAGCCGTGCGAGAAGACGTTCGCCACGCCCAGCTCGCGGCGCGGCGGCCGGTCGGCGGATCGGCCCGCGCCGGCCGGGTGGGTCGCGTCGTCCGGGCGGGTCGTGCCGGCGGTCGTGGCGCCGGTCGCCGCACCGGGGTCCACTGTGGTCACGAGTACTCGATCCGATCACGCCGGGCGGTGCGCAGCGCCAGCACCGCCACCGAGAGGGTCAGGAAGAACATCGCCACGCCGATCGCCGAGGCGTACCCGAACTTGTTCTCGCTGCCGAACGACGTGTCGTACATCCGCAGCCCGATCACGTCGGAGGAGAAGTTCGGTCCGCCGTTGGTCATGAGCTGGACCAGGATGAAGCCGTCCAGCGCGGCGATGGCGAGGTAGATCCAGGCCACCTGGATGGTGTCCCAGAGCAGCGGAATGGTGATCTTCCGCAGCATCGTGGTGCGGGACGCGCCGTCGAGCAGCACCGCCTCGTAGATGTCACGCGGGATGGCCTGCATGGCGGCGCCGAAGAGCACCACGTAGAAGCCGACGTTGCTCCACACCATCACCGCCAGCACGCACCAGAACGCGAAGCGCGGGTCGCCGAGCCAGGCCGGGGTGGCCAGCCCGACGGCGCGCAGGGCGCCGTTGAGCAGGCCACTCGTCGGACTGTAGATCTCCTTCCAGAGCAGCGCGATGATCACCACCGAGAGCACCTGGGGGAAGAAGTAGACGAGCCGGTAGACCGAGGTGCCGCGCACCCCGGTCACACCGGCCCGGCCCTTACGGCCGCCCATGGTGAGCATGCTGGCGAAGAACAGGCCCAGCCCGATCGTCACCACCGGCACCACGGCGAGCAGGATCGCGTTGTTCTTCAACGCGTTCCACACGTACCCGTCGTGCAGCAGCGTGCGGAAGTTCGCCATGCCGACCGGGTCGGCCTGCGCGGAGTAGCCCATCCAGTCGGTGGTGGAGATCTGAAAAGCCTGGAGGTACGGCGACAGCACGAAGATGCCGTACAACGCCAGTGGTGGCAGCAGGAACGTGAGGATCAGGGGGAGGCGGCCCTGTCGCATCACGCGGACCGCTTGTACTTCTTGACCGAGTTGTCCTGGGCGATCGAGTCGGCGCCCTTCTGGCACTGGTCGAGGAACTCGGCCGGGGAGATCCGGCCGCTGAAGAACTCGCCGCAGGCCGCGTCGACCAGGTTGCGCTCCAGCTTGCGGTAGTAGTTGTTGTAGACCCAGTTGAAGCCGTTGGACCCGGACGCGTCGAGCGCCTTGACCACGGTGCTGAGCCCGTACGGCAGGTCGATGCCCTCGGTGGCGCCGGCGACCACGGGCAGGCTGGCGACCTTCTTGGTGAAGTCCTGGGCGCCCTTGCGGGACAGCATGGTGCGGAAGTACTCCAGGCCGCCGGCGACGTTGCGCGCCTTCGCCGGCACCATGAACGGCTCGCCCGCGGTGCCGCGGATCGCCTCGTACGGCAGCTTGTCGCCGCTGCCCAGGCTCGGCGTCGGCGCGACCGTCATGTTGAAGCCGGCCGGCGTGACGTCCTTCTGCTCGCTCTCCAGCCAGGAGCCGCAGGAGATGAACGCGGCCTTGCCCTGGCACCACGCGGTCTGCGACTGCTTGTGGTCCAGGCCCGGGGATCCGTCGAGGATGAACTTGTCCTTGACGATCTGGTGCCAGGCGTCGGCGGCGGTCTTCATGGCGTCCGACTTCCAGGCGTTCGGCTCCAGGTTGTCGATCGCCAGCGCCACGGACGGGCCGCCGAGCTTGATCGCGGTGGAGATCAGCGGCCAGCTCATGTAGCGGGGGTGCACACCGGCGTACGTCCAGGGGGCGATGCCCGCGGCCTTGATCCGGCGGCAGAGCGCGATGTGGTCGTCCCAGGTCTTGGCGTCCTCCCAGCCACGGTCGGCGAACAGCTTGGTGGAGTGCCAGATGCCGTACACCGTGTAGGTGTAGTTGAGCACCAGGAACCGGCCGTCGTAGGAGCCGACCTCGACGGTGCCGGGCAGCAGCGTGTCCTTGACCGTCTTGCCGGGCGTGTCGAGGCTCGGCGCGGCGAGCAGCTCGCCCAGGTCGGCGAGCGCGTTCTGGGAGACCAGGCCGTTGAAGTCGATCTGGCCGGCGCCGGAGTTGTTGACCACGTCCGGCGGGCTGCCGTCGACGAAGCGGGGCTGGAGCGTCTTGCTGATCTCCGCGGTGGCCGAGTGCTTGATCTCCGCCTTCGGGTAGCGCTCCTTGTACATGGCCTCGTGGGCCTTGGCGTAGTCCTCCCCGAACCCGCCGTTGAAGATCACCACCTCCAGCGGGGCGTCCTCGGCCACGCCGAGCGGGTTCTGCTCGCTCTTGGTGCCCTTGTACGCGCCCTTGTCGCCCTCATCGCCCCCACCCGACGTGGCGCAGCCGGCGAGCAGCCCGGCGGCGGGGGTGGCCAGCAGACCGGCGGCGGCGCTGCGCCGTAGGATCTCACGCCTGTTCATCGCATCTCCTCGGTCCGGGTACGCGCGGTGAGCACCCTGTCGCTTGTCTTCACAAGACGCATTTCCAATGAAGAATTTCTACGACAGTGCGACGGGGACCACAAGACCTCTCGACCGATCCGTTATCCGTACCGGTCGGGCCCGGCTGGCCTAGCCTGAGCCCATGCGCCGCCTGCGGCAGCTCGCGCAACGCACGCCGCCGGGGCGGGAGCGCTACATCGACCTGCTCCGGGCGCTGGCCATCACCATGGTCGTGCTCGGCCACTGGGGTGTCACAGCCATCGGGTACGACAACGGCCGCCCCGCCGGCCACTCCGCGCTGGCCGACCTGCGCTGGGCCTGGCCGCTGACCTGGGTGGCCCAGGTGATGCCGGTGTTCTTCCTGGTCGGCGGCTACGCCAACGCCGCCTCGCTGGCCGCCCGCCGGCGCCGGGGCGGGTCGGCAGCCGGGTGGCTGGTGGACCGCAGCGCCCGGCTGATCCGCCCCACCACCGTGTTGCTGCTGGTCCTGTCAGCGGGCGCGGGGATCGCCACGCTGCGCGGCGCCGACGCGGGGCAGGTGCGCACAGTGGTCTGGTTCGCCACCATCCCGCTGTGGTTCCTGGTCGCCTACGTCGCGGTGGTGGCGCTGACCCCGCCGATGTACGCGCTGCACCGCCGGTTCGGGCTCGCCGTGCCGACGGCGCTCGTGGTGCTGGTCGCGCTCGGCGACCTCGGCCGGCTCCTCGGCCCGGCCGCGCTCGCCGACGGCAACTACCTGTTCGGCTGGCTGGCCGTCCATCAGGTCGGTTTCGCCTGGTACGACGCCGCCCGGGCGGACGCCCGCCGCACCGGCGACGCGGCCGGCGCCGACGCGGCCGATGCTGGTGAAGCCGGACCTCGGGGCCTGTTCCGCCGCGGGCTGCCGCTGTCCGGCCGGGCCGGCGCGGTCCTGCTGGGCGGTGGCCTGGTCGCGCTGGTGCTGCTCACGGTGGCCGGGCCGTACCCGGTGGCGATGCTCCACGTGCCGGGTGAGCGACTGGACAACGCGGCACCGCCGAGCCTGGCGCTGATGGCCGCGGCCGCCGCCCAGCTCGGCCTCATCCTGCTGCTGCGACGCCCGGCCGGGCGCTGGCTGCGCCGGTCCGGCCCCTGGCAGGCGGTGCTCGCGGTCAACGCCGTGGTGCTCACGCTGTTCCTCTGGCACCTGACCGCCGCGGTGCTGCTCGTCGGCCTGCTGGACGCGCTCGGCGTGCTGCCTGCTCCCCCGGTCGGTTCGGCGGCCTGGTGGGCGTGGCGCGTACCGTGGCTGCTCGCGCTGGCCGCGGTGCTGGCCGTGTTGGTCGCCGTCTTCGGTCCGGTCGAGGCCCGCACCCGCCGCCCGGCCGCGACCGGGCCGGCCGGGGCGGGTGGCCGGCGGCTGCGCGCCGGTCTGGCCGTCGCCGGGTACGCGGGCGTGCTGGTCGGCCTGCTGCTGAACAGCCTCGCGCCCAAGACGGCGCCGGAGCCGCTGGGCCTGCCCGCCCCGGCGCTGGTGGCGTACCTGGCCGGGGCGGGTCTGCTGCGGCTGCTCAGGTCCGGACGGGCGGGACCGCGCCGGCCGGGTTGACGCTCACGCCTCGATCGAGGCGCGGATCGCGTCGACCATGATCGCCAGACCCTCCCGGGCCTCGTCCTCGGTGAGCGTCAGCGGCGGGCCCATCCGGATCACGTTGCCGTACAGGCCGCCCTTGCCCACGAGCAGGCCGCTGGCCCGGCACGCCTCGAAGACGCGGGTGGTCAGCTCCGCGTCCGGCTCGACGGTGCCCGGGTGGACGAACTCGACGGCGAGCATCAGGCCCTTGCCGCGTACCTCGGCGACCTGGTCCAGTCCGGCGACGGCCGCGCGCAGGCCGTCGCCCAGGATCGCGCCGACCCGGGCGGCGTTGCCCTGCAGGTCGTGGTCGAGCAGGTAGTCGAGCACCGCGTTGCCGGCGGCGGTGGAGACCGGGTTGCCGCCGAACGTGGAGAAGCTGATCGCCGGCACCGACTCCAGCACCTCGGCCCGGCCGACCACCCCGGCGAGCGCGAACCCGTTGCCGATGCCCTTGGCGAAGGTGAGCAGGTCCGGCGTCACGCCGTGCGCCTGGTAGCCCCAGAAGTGCTCGCCGGTACGCCCCCACCCGGTCTGCACCTCGTCGCTGATCAGCAGGATGCCGTGCTCGTCGAGCACCTTCTTCCAGGCGGCGAAGAGCCCGTCCGGTCCGTGCACGAAGCCACCGACACCCTGCACCGGCTCGGCGATCAGGCAGGCCACGTCGCCCGCGGTCTGGGTGGCGAGCACCTCGCGCAGGTCCTCGACCGCCGCGTCGACCCGGTCGGCGGCGTCGAGCCGGGCCAGCAGCCCGCGCAGCCGTTCACCGGAGTGCAGCCAGGCCACCTGCAACGGGTTGAGGGCGCTGGCCGACCAGCCGCGGTTGCCGGTGACGCCCATCGTCGCGTACGACCGGCCGTGGTAGCTGTTGCGCACCGCGAGGATCTGGTGCGAGCGCCGGTGGTTCGTGGCGACCAGCAGCGCGGCCTCGTTCGCCTCGGTGCCGGAGTTGGTGAAGAACACGCGGGCGTCCGGGATGCCGGAGAGCCGGGCGATCTTCTCGGCCAGCTCGACCTGCTGCCGGATCAGGTAGAGCGTCGAGGTGTGCACGAGCCCGGTCCGCAGCTGTCGCTCGACCGCCTCCCGGATCTCCGGGATGTCGTGGCCGACCATCGTGGTCAGCACCCCGCCGAAGAAGTCCAGATAGGTCCGGCCGGCCGCATCGGTGACCCGGCGGCCGGAACCGGCGACGAGTTCCAGCGGTTCGGCGTAGTAGAGCGGCATCCAGGAGGGGAGCACGGCCCGGTGCCGGGCCAGCAGGTCGTCGGAGGTCATCGGCGCACCCTTCAGCGGAGGTGGATCCCCGCACGCTCCCACCGCGACCGGGGCAGAAACAACTGTCCCGGGCGGTAGCATCCGCCGGGTGCGGACGGATCAGGTGACGCTGCCGGGCGGCGCGGCGGGCACGACGCGGGCGCAACTCCTGGCCGGGATCCGGTCCTGGGTGGAGTCGGCGCCGGTGCGGCGTCTCGTGGCGCACTTCGGCGGTGACTGGCCCGGCGGCGACCTGGCGGCGGTGCTGGCCGGGCTGGACGCGTTCTCCGCCCGCCGCTGGGACTTCCGGCAGGGACGGGAACGCCCGGACGCCCGGGAGCCGGCGTTCGACCCGGCCACCGCCGGACTGGTGCTGAGCGCCGCCGCCGCGCTGGGCCTGGTCCGCGCCGTCGCGCCGGCCCGATCCGGGTACGCGCACCTGCTGGTGCTCGGCGGGCTGGCGCACGCCTGCCTGCGGCGTACCGCGTACGCGGCGAGGCTGGCCCGGACGGCGGCCGAGGTGACCGGCGAGGTGGCCGTGCTCGGCAGCTACCGGCCGCTGTCAGCGGCCGAGTCCTGCACGCTCGACGCCGCCGGCCTGTCCGGCTGCGACACCGAGGTGGACGTCCTCGACGCCGGGGTGCGGCTGGCGTTCGGGGTGGACGAGCCGGACGACGAGCGCGGCGAGCCGGCCGATCATCCGCATCGGGCCTGGTCCTCGCGCACCTACCGGCCAGCCGGGCTGCCCCCGGTACGGGTGCTCGCCGCGCCGTCGAGCGAACCGGACCGCCGTCGCGCGCACACCGCCGACACGCAGCGGTTCTGGGCCGAGCATGTGCGGCTGCGCGCGGACGACCCGGTGCTGATGGTGACCGCCCCGATCTACGTGCCGTTCCAGCACTGCGACGCGCTGCGGACGCTCGCCGTGCCGTACGGGTGCGGCATCGAGACGGTCGGGGTGGACCCGGCCGCGCGTGCCGCGGTGGCCGTACCGGAGCCGACCCTGACTCCGGGCCGCTACCTCCAGGAGATCCGGTCGGCGCTGCGGTCGATGCGCGCGCTGCACGCGACGCTGACGGCCGGCTGAACCGGCGTGCGGGCCGGCGCCCGGCGAATCGCCGCGCACCGGCCCGAGAGCCGGGTGTCAGTTGACGTAGACCGCCGGGCTGCCGGTCTTGCTGGTGTCCTTCACCGGCGAGTACGACGCGGTGAAGTACGCGGTGCCGAAGCACAGCGACGGGCCGGAGAACTTGGTCAGGGGCTGGTTGGTGAAGCTGATCGAGTTGGTGGCGTTGGACGCCGTGCCGGTCAGCGAGTTCGTGCTGGTGCGGTAGACGCAGGTGATCGTGCCGAGCAGCGAGTTGAGCACGACTGTGCTCTGGATCGGCGCCGCCGTCGTCCCGGAGATCTTGACCACGCCGGCGCTGGTCACCGAGGTGGTGTACGGCAGGTTGTTGACCGTGACGCTCTGCACGCCGGTGGTGCCGAAGACGTTCGTCGTGCAGCTGGTGAACGACTGCGCGGTGAGGCTCTCGGTCGCGGTTCCGGGTGCGGTCGGGTTGGTCAGCACCTTGGCGCTGAAGCTGGACGCGGCGCACTTGATGCCGGTGGTGCCGCTGGTCGAGGAGTAGAACGTGGCGTTGGTGCCGCTGCGCAGGCTGGCCTGGATGACGTCGCCCACCGACACGGCGGTGCCGGCGACGGTCGGGTAGGTCAGCACGGCGCTGGCGAGCGAGGTGGAGGGTGCGGCGGTGGCGGGGGCGGCGCCGACCAGACCGGTCAGCAGCGCCAGGGCGGCGAGGCCCGCGCCGATGCGTCCGTACCTGGGCATGGTTGTTCCTTCCGGCGGTGGGACAGGAAACGGTGCCGGCGGCGTCCGGCATGGACGGAGCCGGTGGGTGCGGCGGCCGGGATCGGGCCGCCGCAGGTGGTGGTGCGCCGCTGCGGCCTCAGCGGGCCGGGCGGCGTGGCGCAGTGCGGCGACGCCGCGTCACCTGGATCTCTCCGGCCTTGGGGGGACGGGTGCGCGCGGCGATAATGGCAGCCATCCGGCCCTCCTTCGACGCGTTCGGGTGACCGACGAGAAGAGATCACCAGCGGTGACGAGGCGTAAACTGAGCGTGTCGAAAGTTATAAACCTCGGAGGGTCGTAAAGTCAACGCATCAAGAAAGGTCGATGAGTGACAGTCCCGAGCCCGCCGTCGCCGGCGCCCGTGCCCCTGCCGGGTGCCCGCCACGGCCGCGACCCGGACCGCGCCATCAAGCGCGGCCCGCGACGCGTGCCGGCCGAGGAGGTGGCGGCGACCCAGCGCGACCGCCTCTTCGACGGGCTGGTCCGGGAGGTCGCCACCCGGGGGTACGACAACGCCCGGGTCAGCGACATCTGCCACGCCGCCGGGGTCACCCGGCCCGCGTTCTACGCGCTGTTCAGCGGCAAGCAGGACGCGTTCCTGGCCGCGTACCGGCACGGCATCGCGGTGGTGTCGCACCTGATGGAGGACGCCTACCGCGACGCCGGCCCGGACTGGCCGGAGGCCGCCCGGGCGGCGCTGCGCACGCTGCTCGACGTGCTGGCGAGCGTGCCCGCCTTCGCCCGGATGGCGCTGGTCGAGGTGGACGCGGCCGGCCCCGACGCACGCCGGGAGCGCGACGCGCTGCTGAGCAGCTTCCGCCGGTTCTTCGCCGACGCCGGGCCGGATCCGGTCGGCGTGGACCGGGACGCACTGTTGTCCATTGTGGTCGGCGGCATCCACGCCACCATCCGTGAGCGGGTGGCGCAGGGGCGGGCCGAGGAGCTGCCGTTACTGCTGCCGGCGCTCACGTACGCGGCCACCGCGCCGTTCCTCGGCCCGCGGGAGGCGGGCCGTGTCGCCCGGGCGGCCCGGGCGGGCGATGGCCCGGCCGCGACCGCGCCCTGCGCGCCCGGCCAGCCCTGAGCGGTGGAAAACCGCAGCGGTTTTTCACTTTGGCCGCTTTTGGCAAATGCCGCCCAACGATCTGCTACAGGCAGTTGACCGCCCCTTTACTCAGCGGTAACTTCGGCCTGCGCCCCTCGGCGCGCACATCCTGCGAAGCCAATTCACATCGTCGCAGATGAATTGATCTCGAAAGGGGCCGGCATGTCGGAGCAGATCGAGCAGATCGAGACCGATCAACCGAGAAGCGGCGTACGCTGGCGCCGGTTCGCTGTCACGTTCGGCGCCGTGGCGGCCGGCGCGGCCGGCATGGTGGTGCTGACCGCGCAGGGTGTGCTCGGCGCGCAGTTCGCCATCTCGGGCATGCCGTTCACTGTCACCGCCGACAAACTGGAGGGCACCGGGTTCGAGCAGTTCGCCACGCTCGACCAGATGATCCCGGACAGCCCCAACCAGGGCGACACCGGCGGGCAGGTGCTCGTGATCGTCTCGGCGATCGACAAGGCCGAGCTGACCAATCTCTGCCAGAGCATCAACCTGGGCGGGACCAACCTGCGGATCACCGCCGGCAATTCCGGCAAGCCGGTGACCGCCCGCACGCTCGTGGTCGACGGCGACGAGATCGCCGGTAACGCCTCCTTCAAGAACATCGACGTCGGGCAGGACGCCAGCACCGTCGACAAGGTCCCCGGGGTCAAGGGCAACCCGGGCGTGTTCGCCCAGCAGGCCGACACCGTGACCATCACCAACCTGCGGCAGAACAACTACGCCACCACCGCCGCCGTCTTCACGCTGCCCAACCTGCGCATGGGCTTCAGCTCCGAAGGGTGCTGACGTGACCGCAGGACAGCACTCGGCGCCCGCCGCCGGCGTCCGTACACGCTGGCGGCGCTGGCGCCGGGCGCGGCCGTTCACCGCCGGGCTGCTCATCGCGCTCGGCGGCGCGGAGATGCTCGTGACGCTGCGCGCGCCGCTCGGGGTGCTGCTGCACGTCGGGCCGCAAGGGCTGGCCGCGTACCTGGTCCCCCCGGTCCTGGTGATCTGCGGCGTGCTGCTGATCACCACGCCGCAGCAACGTGTCTTCTACGCGGTGCTCTCCCTCGTGCTCGGGCTGGTCTCCTGGCTCACCTCGAACCTGGGCGGGTTCCTGATCGGCATGCTGCTGGCGCTCGTCGGCGGCGCGCTCGCGTTCGCGTGGACGCCGGTCAAGCGGCGGGCGACCGACGTCGGCCCGGCGGCCGCGCCCACCGAGGTCGCGCCGGCACCGCGCGAGCCGGTCGACAACTCGGCGCCCACCGAGTCCCTCGACGCGATCCTGTCGGCCGAGCCGGGGCCGCCGCGGCACACGCGGGCGGAGCGCGGCTGACTCAGCGGGCGGTGTCGGCGACCGCCTGCGCGAACACCTCGGAGCGGTGCTCGAAGTTGCGGAACCGGCCGTAGCTCGGCGCCGCCGGGGACAACAGCACCACCCCGCCGGCCGGGGTGAGCTTGCGGGACAGCCCGACGGCGGCGACCAGGTCGTCGGCCAGTTCGGTACGCACCGACGGCAGCCCGGACAGCGCCTCCACGATGCGGGGGCCGCTGTCCGGCACGCCGATCACTGTGATCTCCCGGCCGGCCAGGTGCGCGCGCAGCGGGCTGTAGTCCAGCCCTCGGTCGGCCCCGCCGACGATCACGGTCAGCGGCCGTCCCTCGTACGCGTCGATCGCGTGCATGGCCGCGTACGGGCTGGTGGCGAGCGTGTCGTCGACGAACGTGAGCCCGGACGGGTCGGCGATCTCGGTGAGCCGGTGCGCCAGGCCCTGGAACTCGGCGACCGCCACGGCGAGGCTGTCCTTGCGCGCCACCACGTCCACGCCGAGCGCGTCCAGCACCGCCAGCGCGACGCAGAGGTTGCCCTCGTTGTGCCGCCCGACCAGCGGCAGCACGGCGCGCGGGAACAGCGGCGTGTCCCGCAGGTGGAACCACTGCGTGCCGTCCGGCCCCGTGGCGACGTGCGTGGTGTCCGGCGAGCCCGCGCGTACCACCGCACGGTCGCCCAGCTCCGCCGCCAGCCGCGGGTCGGCGCCGTTGACCACGACGGCGTGCGGGCCGTGCGCGATGAGGTTCAGCTTGTCCCGGTAGTACTCCCGCTCACCGCCGTGCGCGTCCAGGTGCTCCGGGAACAGCGCGGTCACCACCGCCACCCGCGGCGAGTCGGTCAGGTCGGAGCACTGGTAGCTGGACAGCTCCAGCACGTACAGCTCCGCCTCGGGCAGGTCCAGCAGCGGCACCCCGATGTTGCCGCCGAACACGTTCGGCCGGTCCATCGCGGTGAGCAGGTGACTGATCAGGCTGGACGTGGTGCTCTTGCCCTTGCTGCCGGTCACCCCGACGGTCCGGTCCGCGTGGTCGGCCATCCACAGCGCGCTGCCCTGCGTGACGGGCACTGACCGGCGGCGCAGCTCCACCATCCACGGGTGGGTGTTCGGCACACCCGGCGAGCGGACCACCACGTCGGCGGCTGCGAGGCGCTCGAATCCCTCCTCGCCGGTGACGAGCGGCGCGGCGGCGGCCAGCGGACCGTCCCAGGGCAGGGTGAGGAAGTTGGCGCTGTCGTCGACGACGACCAGGCCGGCCGGCCCGTGCGCGGCGATCGCGGTCACCGCGGCCCGGCCCTCGCGGCCGGCGCCCCAGACGGCGACATGACGTCCGCGCAGATCAGACAGGCGCACGGGCTCTCCTCGGACTCGGTCGACGGCGGGCAGGGTCCGGCCCAGCCGGACACGGACGGACGAACCAGGGCCTAGTATGGCGTGTGCCCAACGAGCAGCTGCGGCGGATGGACGCCTTCACCTTCCCGTCCTACTCGATCGACTTCGCCACCGGCGAGGTCCTGTTCGACTACGCCCTGACCGGTCCCGACGGCGAGCAGCGGTTCACCGAGGTGATCACGCTTCCGCTGCCGGCCGAGCCCGTCTCCGACGCCACAGCGGCCACCCTGGCCCGGGTGCTGGAGCTGCTGCACGTGGTCGCCGGCGTCAGCTACTACAAGGCCGCCGCGCCGCCCCGGCTGGTGCTGCCCGCACCGCTGGGCGCCGCCGCCGTCGCGCTGGTCACCGCCGTCTACACCAAGGGCCTCGCCGAGTACGCGTACCGCAACGAGCTGCCGCACGTGCTGGAACTGCGTCCCGAGGTGCCGTCGGGCACCGTGGACCCGGCGGTGCCGGTGGACAACTCCGACCGTCGTCCGCTGTCGGCGGTGGGCGGCGGCAAGGACTCCATCGTCACGCTGGAGGCGCTGCGCCGCGCCGGCCTCGACCCGGTGCCGTTCTCGGTCAACCCGAACCACGTGATCGTGTCGGTGAACGAGGCGTCCGACCTGGTGCCGCTGGCCGCCCGGCGGCGGCTCGACCCGGTGCTGTTCGAGCTGAACGCGGCAGGCGCGCGCAACGGGCACATCCCGGTCACCGCGATCAACTCGCTGATCGCCGTGGCCACCGCCGTCCTGCACGGGCTCGGCCCGGTGGTGATGTCGAACGAGCGTTCCGCGTCCGACCCGAACCTGATCTGGAACGGCCACGAGATCAACCACCAGTGGTCGAAGGGCGTCGAGGCGGAAGGGCTGCTGCGCGCGGCGCTGGCCGAGCACGCCGGGCTCACCGAGCCGTACTTCTCGTTGCTGCGCTCCCTGTCCGAGCTGCACATCGCCCGGCTGTTCGCCGAGATCGACCGGTACGACGCGGTGGTGACCAGCTGCAACGCGGCGTTCAAGCTGCGCGACGCGAGCGAGCGCTGGTGCCGCGACTGCCCGAAGTGCCGGTTCGTGTTCCTGGCCATGGCGCCGTTCATGCCCCGGGAGCGGCTGACCGGCATCTTCGGCGGTGACCTGCTGGCCGACGAATCCCAGATCCCCGGCTACCGGGAGCTGCTCGGCATCGACGGGCACAAGCCGTTCGAGTGCGTGGGCGAGGTGGAGGAGTCGGTGGTCGCGCTGAGCCTGCTCGCCCAGCAGGACCAGTGGCGCGACGTCCCGGTGGTGCGCGCTCTGGTCGCGGCACTGCCCGACACCGCGTGGCAGGCCGCGGCCACCTCCGACGTGTTCACCCCCGGCGGCGACAACTTCGTCCCCGCCCTCTACGCCAAGACCCTGACCGCCCTGACCTGACCGCACACACGTCATCGATCTTGGAGTTGTGGCACCGCGCAGACCTCGCTTCAGGGGCATTACGGGCGCCACAACTCCAAGATCAACGCGGGACAGCGCGGAGGGGCGGAGGGCGGGACGGGCAGGGTTTGGCCCGGGCGGCGTCAGGGGGTGCGGATGGCGTCCAGGGCGAGCAGGGCCACGTGCAGGGACAGGCACCTGTCCACCGAGTCGAGGTCGGCGTCGAGGATGCGGCCGATCCGGGCCAGCCGTTCGTAGAACGCCGGCCGGGACAGGTGCGCGGCGGCCGCGCCGGCCGACTTGTTGCGCCCCTGCTCCAGGTACGCCCGTAGCGTGCCGAGCAACTGCTCCCGCGGGTGCTGGGCGTCGTAGGCGAGCAGCGGCCCGAGTTCCCGCTCGACGAACGTCTGCAACCGGGGCTCGTCACGCAACAGGTGCAGCAGTCCGGCCAGCCCCACGTGCGGCAGCCGGTAGCAGGGCAGATCCCGGGGATCCCGCCGCGCCGCCTCGGCGACCTGCCGCGCCTCGATCAGCGACCGGCGTGCCTCGCGCAGGCTGCTCACACCGGACCCGGCCGCCACCACGATCGCGGCTCGGGGCGGCGCGTCGACCGGCCGTGCGCTCCCCGATGTCACGGCCCGTCCGGCGGGACGGTCAGTCGACTCCGACGGGCGGGACGCCGGGCGGGCGGCGGGGGCGGCGTCGAGGCGTACCCGGCGCAACGCCGCGGCGAACGCGGACAGTGCCTTCTCCTCGGCGGCCGGGTCGGGGAGCGCCAGCAGCGCGCCCACGGCCTGGTCGTCGAGCGGGCTGGTCAGCGCGGTGAGCTTGGCGTCCCGGACGGCCTGGCTGACCGCCTCGGCGAGGTCGCGCAGCCGGGCGGGGCCGGCTTCCGGGTCCTCGGCGTCGGTGTCGCGGCGCGCGCCCCGGCGGGCAGCCGGCTCGTCGTCGGGGGCGCCCGCGTCACCGGACGGCTCGCCGGCGCGGTGCCGGACCACGACGCCGACCAGGTGGCGGCGGTCCAGGACGACGCCGAGCGCCTTGGCGCGCAGCGCCACCTCGTCCACCGGACGGGTGTGGTCGATCAGGGCGGTCAGCAGCGTACGGTGGATCTGCCGTTCCAGGCCCTCGGCGTCGCGCCGGATCAGCCGGCCCAGCGCCAGCGTGGAGGCGGCCCGTTCGATCAGGATGGTCAGCCGGGTCGGCGGGGTGGACTCGGTCGCCGGCCAGCGCAGCAGCAGTCGTCCCCAGTCCTGTCCCCGCGCGCCCACTGTGGTGACGAGCCAGCCGCTGTCCGGGTCGTACGCGGTGCGCCCGGGCGGGCGGATCTGCCGCGAGTGCCGCTCCCAGCCGTCCAGCAGCAGTTGGGCGTTCTCCCCCGCCGGGTCGTACGCGAGCACCTGCCGGGACAGGTTCTCCAGCACCATCGGGCAGCCGGCCAGTTCGGCGGCCTGCCGCAGCACCTCGGCCGGTTCGGCGCCCTCCACCGACAGTTCGGTGAACCGCTGGTGGATCTCCTCGGTGGCGCGCAGCTCGGTGAGCTGGGCGTCCACGATCAGCGCGTGCACCGCCTCGGTGATCCGGACGAACGGTGTGCCCCGGCGCAGCTCGATCAGGGGCAGGCCACGTCGTTCGGCGGCGGCGGCCATCACGCGTGGCACTCCGCTGACGTAGCGGCGGCCCAGTTCGACCACCAGCCCGGAGACGCCGACGTCGGCCAGCGCGCCGATGAACTCGCGGAGCCCGGCGTCGTCGCCCGGCAGGCCGATCCCGGTGGTGAGGACCAGTTCCCCGCCGCCGAGCAGGGTGGCGATGTCGGGCACCTCGGCGATGTGCACCCAGCGCACCGACCGGTCCAGCCCGGCGTTCCCGGCGACCAGGCGCGGCGCGCCGTGGCGCACGGGCACCAGGTCCAGCACCTCACGCACGGTAGGGAACACGGGCGACACGCTACCCTGCGTCACCACCGTTGCCGAAAGCCACACCGCCCGCCGACCCGCGGAGAAGGCGGAGACCGGCGGGCGGGCAGACGGAACGAGCCACGGCGATCAGTCGACGCCGAACTCCATCGCGGCCCGGTCGAGCGCCTCGTCCTCGGCGGTGGGCACGCCCCGGGAGGCGATGGCCTCCGCGCCGCCCTGCGGCATGGCGCCGATCAGCCCGGTCGAGGCCGCCTGGGCGGCGCCGACGATCCGCTGCGGGGTGCCGCCGCCGACCATGCCGACGGAGGCGTACTGCTCCAGCTTGGCCCGGGAGTCGGCGATGTCGAGGTTGCGCATGGTGAGCTGGCCGATCCGGTCGGCCGGGCCGAACGCCGAGTCCTGGGTGCGCTCCATCGACAGCTTGTCCGGGTGGTAGCTGAACGCCGGGCCGGTGGTGTCCAGGATCGAGTAGTCCTCGCCCCGGCGCAGCCGCAGCGTGACCTCGCCGGTGACCGCCGTGCCGACCCAGCGCTGCAACGACTCGCGCAGCATCAGCGCCTGCGGGTCCAGCCAGCGGCCCTCGTACATGAGGCGGCCGAGGCGGCGGCCCTCGTTGTGGTAGTTCGCGAGCGTGTCCTCGTTGTGGATCGCGTTGACGAGCCGCTCGTACGCGGCGTGCAGCAGCGCCATGCCGGGGGCCTCGTAGATGCCGCGGCTCTTGGCCTCGATGATCCGGTTCTCGATCTGGTCGGACATGCCCAGGCCGTGCCGGCCGCCGATGGCGTTGGCCTCCAGCACCAGGTCGACGGCGCTGCCGAACTCCTTGCCGTTGATCGTCACCGGGCGGCCCTGGTCGAAGCCGATGGTGACGTCCTCGGCCGGGATCTCCACGGACGGATCCCAGAACTTGACGCCCATGATCGGCTCGACGGTCTCGATGCCGGTGTCCAGGTGTTCGAGCGTCTTGGCCTCGTGGGTGGCGCCCCAGATGTTGGCGTCGGTGGAGTACGCCTTCTCGGTGCTGTCCCGGTAGGGCAGGCCGCGCTCCAGCAGCCACTCCGACATCTCGGTGCGGCCGCCCAGCTCGGTGACGAAGTCGGTGTCCAGCCACGGCTTGTAGATCCGCAGTTGCGGGTTCGCCAGCAGGCCGTACCGGTAGAACCGCTCGATGTCGTTGCCCTTGAACGTCGAGCCGTCGCCCCAGATCTGCACGTCGTCGGCGATCATCGCGCGGACCAGCAGCGTGCCGGTCACGGCCCGGCCCAGCGGCGTGGTGTTGAAGTAGGCCCGCCCGCCGGAGCGGATGTGGAAGGCGCCGCAGGTCAGCGCTGCCAGCCCTTCCTCGACCAGGGCGGCGCGGCAGTCGACGAGGCGGGCGACCTCGGCGCCGTAGCTGAGCGCGCGGCCGGGCACCGAGGCGATGTCGGGCTCGTCGTACTGGCCGATGTCAGCGGTGTAGGCGCAGGGGACGGCGCCCTTGTCGCGCATCCACGCGACGGCTACCGAGGTGTCGAGGCCGCCGGAGAAGGCGATGCCGACACGTTCGCCGATGGGCAGGGAGGTGAGAACCTTGGACACAAGGAAGATTATGCACGCCATCGCATGGTCATGCAAGCCGGTCGGGAGAGCGGGTCGTCAGAGCGCGTCGTCCCGCCCCAGCTCCCAGAACGCCACCGCCGCGGCGGCCGCCACGTTCAGCGAATCCACACCGCGCCGCATCGGGATCACCACCCGCACGTCGCTGGCGGCCTGCGCCGCCGCGGTCAGCCCCGGCCCCTCCGCCCCGAGCAGCAACGCCGCCCGCTCGCGCTGCGCCGGGGTCAGCCGCTGCATCGGTACGGCATCAGGCGCCGGCGTCATCGCGAGCACTGTGAACCCGGCCGCCCGGACCTGGTCCAGCCCGCCGGGCCAGCTGTCGAGCTTGGCGTACGGCACCGCGAACACCTCGCCCATGCTGACCCGTACGCTGCGCCGGTACAGCGGGTCGGCGCAGGTCGGGGACAGCAGCACCGCGTCGACGCCGAGCGCGGCGGCGCCCCGGAAGATCGCGCCCAGGTTCGTGTGGTTGTTGACGTCCTCCAGGATCACCACCCGCCGGGCGGCGGCGAGCACCTCGCCGGCGGAGCGCAGCGGCTTGCGGTGGAACGACGCGAGCACGCCCCGGTGCACGTGGAAGCCGGTGGCGCGCTGGAGCACGTCCGGCGTGGCCGCGTACACCGGCGCGTCACCGGTGTCCAGGTCGGCGAGCTGGTCCACCCGCTTGGCGTCGACCAGGTACGACCGGGCCGGGTAGCCGGCCCGCAGCGCCCGCCGCAGCACCAGCTCCCCCTCGGCGATGAACAGCCCGTGCGGCGGTTCCCAGCGGGTACGCAGCTCCACGTCGGTGAGCGCGCGGTAGTCGGCGATCCGGTCGTCGTCGGGGTCGGTGATCTCGTGGACGGGCACCAGGCGATTCTGCCCGGCCCGCCGGGCCGCTCCGGCGCGGGCCGGGTTTCCGGCGTCCCCGGCGGGGAAGCAAGCCGGGAGGCCGACGGCGACGGAGGGACCAGGATGGGCACGGAGCACGACGGCAACCTCCCCCGCGACGCCACAGTCGCCGACTACCTGGTGGCCCGGCTCGCCGAGTGGGGCGTGCACCGCTACTACGGCTACCCGGGCGACGGGATCAACGGCATGACCTCGGCGCTGCAACGGGCCGAGGGGCGGGCCCGGTTCATCCAGGTCCGGCACGAGGAGACGGCCGGGTTCGCGGCCGGCGCGCACGTCAAGTACGGCGGCGGCCCGCTCGGCTGCGTGGTGGTGACCAGCGGCCCGGGCGCGATCCACGCCCTCAACGGCCTCTACGACGCGAAGCTCGACCACCAGCCGGTGGTGGCGCTGCTCGGGCACACCGCGCTGCCCGCCGAGGGCGGCGGCTACTACCAGGAGGTGGACCTGCTCGCGCTCTACAAGGACGTGGCGTCGGCCTTCCTGGCCCAGCTCGACGACCCGTCGCAGGCCCGGCACCTGGTCGACCGGGCCTGCCGCACGGCGCTGGCCCGGCGTACCGTGACCGCCCTGGTCCTGCCCTCCGACGTCCAGGACCTGCCGGCGGTGCCGCACCCGCCGCACGCCCACGGCTACTACCACACCAGCGCGGTGCCGAGCAGCGAGCCGACGGTGCCGCCGGAGGCCGACGTGCGCCGCGCGGCCGAGGTGCTGCGCGGCGGCGAGCGGGTGGCGATGCTCGTCGGGCAGGGCGCGCTGGGCGCCGAGGACGAGGTACGCCGCATCGCCGACCGGCTCGGCGCCGGGGTCGCCACCGCGCTGCTCGGCTTCACCGCCGTCGACCACCGGCAGCCCTGGGTGACGGGCGCGATCGGCCTGCTCGGCAGCCGCCCGAGCGGGCAGCTCATGCGCGAGTGCGACAGGCTGCTGATCATCGGCAGCCAGATGCCCTACTCCGAGTTCTATCCCCCGGAGGGCCAGGCCCGGGCGGTGCAGATCGACATCGACGGCAGCCGGATGGGATTGCGCTACCCGACCGAGGTGAACCTGACCGGCGACGCCGGGCCGACGCTGCGCGCCCTGCTCAAGGAACTGGGCCCGGGGCCGGGCCCGACCGCCTGGCGGGCCACCCTCGCCGACGCCACCGGCAAGTGGCGGGCCTCGCAGCGCGAGGTCGCCGCCCAGCCGGCCGACCCGGTCAACCCGCAGTCGCTGTTCACCACGCTCGACGACGCGCTACCAGGCGACGCCATGCTCGCCGTGGACTGCGGCACCGCCACCGCCTGGTACGCCCGGCACGTACGGGTCCGCCCCGGCATGCTGGCCAGCCTCTCCGGCACGCTGCTCTCAATGGGCGGCGGCATGCCGTACGCGCTGGCGGCGAAGTTCGCCCACCCGGACCGCCCGGTGATCGCGCTGCTCGGCGACGGGGCGATGCAGATGAACGGCGTCAACGAGCTGATCACGGTGGCGAGGTACTGGCGGGAGTGGTCCGATCCCCGGTTCGTGGTGCTGGTGCTCAACAACCGGGATCTCGCTTTCGTCAGCTGGGAACAGCGGTCCGGCGAGGGCACGCCGATGTTCCCGGACAGCCAGGACCTGCCGGACGTGGCGTACCACAGGTGGGCCGAGGTGCTGGGCCTCGGCGGCGAGCTGGTCGACTCCCCCGACCGGGTGGACGGCCTGTGGCAGCGGGTGCTCGACGCGGACCGCCCGGTGGTGGTCAACGCGGTGGTGGACCCGGCCGAGCTGATGCTGCCGCCGCACTTCACCGCCGAGCAGGCCCGCAAGACCGCCGCCGCGGTGCTGCGCGGGGACAGCGACCGGGCCGGCATCGTGCGGCGCGGCGTACCGGCCGCGCTCGCCACGTACCGGCCCCGCCGCCGGGGCCGCTGAGGCGTCAGGCCCGCGCGTAGCGCAGCAGCACCGACCGTCCGTCGAACTGACGTGTCTCGACCAGCCGCAGGCTCTGGCGGGCCAGGTCGGGCAGCACCTGCCGTCCGCCGCCGAGCACCACCGGGTGCACGATCACCTCGTAGGTGTCGACGAGCCCGAGCGCGGCCAGCGCCGTCGCCGCGCCGGTGCCGCCGGTGACCAGCAGGTCGCCGGGGAACCGCTCGCGGACCTCGGCGAACTCCTTCGCCAGGTCGCCGCCGCCGACCACCACGGCGCCGTGGGAGGCCTCGGCGAGCGTGCGGGAGACCACGACCTTCGGGGTACGCCGCCAGATCGGCGCGAACGCCAGGTCGTGCGGGTGGTCGGAGATCGACTCGACCTGCGGCCAGTAGGAGGACATCATCTCCCACACCCGCCGCCCGTAGACGAAGGCGTCGGCCCGCTCGGCCAGCCCGATCGAGTACGCGGACAGCTCCTCCCCCATCTCCGGCCAGTCGAACTCGCCGTTCGGGCCCTCGATGAAGCCGTCGACCGACGTGTGCACCCCGTAGATGACGTTGCCCATGATGTGTTCCTCCGCGTTGCGGCGCGTCCCGGCCGGGCGCGCTCACCTGTGGGTCGGAGCCGCCGGACCGGATCCGACACGTCGCGCGCATGGTTGTCCGGGTGCGTTAGCGTCCGGGGCTGTGGGCCGCCCGGTGATGATCGCGCTGATCGGCGTGGACGGCTCCGGCAAGACCACCCAGGCCAGGGCGCTCGCGGCGCGGCTGTGTGAGCGGGGTGTCCGGGCGCGGTACTTCGAGAACGCCGGTGGGCGGCCGCTGTGGAACCGGCTGGCCCGGGCGCTCGGCCGCGCCGACGGGGTGGCGCTGTTCGGCCGTACCGTCTATCCGGTCCTGGAGGCGACGGTGCGCGCGGCGGCGATGGCCCGGACCGTCGCGGTGGCCCGCCTGACCGGACGGGTGGCGGTGCTGGACCGGTGGACCTGGTGCCAGGACGTGATCATGGCGGCCCGGGGCGACCGGGGACGGCACGTGGTGCGCGCCGTCTACGCGGTCTTCCCGCGCCCGGCGGTGGTGTGCTTCCTGGCCACCTCGCCCGAGGTGGCGCAGCGGCGGGTGGCCGCGCGGGGCATCGACACCGAGGAGCTGGCGCACCTGCGCGCGCTGGACGCCGCCTACCGGGCACTGCCGGAGTTCGGCTCGTTCGTCACGCTCGACGGCGACGGCACCCCGGACGAGGTGGCCGCCGCCCTCGACGCGGTCGTGGACGCGGCCGTCGACGCGGTTGCGGGTCCGGCGCCGCGGCGCGGCGTTAAGAAGGGGCCCTTCCTCTACCGGAGGCGTTAAGAAGGGGCCCTTCCTTACCCGCGGCCGCGCAGCCAGCGCAGCACGTCGGAGGGCAGCTCGCTGTCCTGGCGCTGCTCGCGGCGGTCCGGCTCGGTCCGCCGGGGCGGCTGCGGGCGCTGCGGGTCGCCGACCAGCGCCCGGCTCGGCGCGGTGAAGCCGGCCACCGGCTTGCCGGTGAGCGCCGTCTTGATGGTCCGGGCCACCGCGTCGATCACCTTCGCCTGCACGGCGGAGCCGACCAGGTCGTTGACGTCGTCCGGGTTGGCGGCGATGCCGGCGACCGCGACCTGCGGGGTGTAGCCGACGAACGTCTCGGTGGCGTTGCGCTCCGAGCTGCCGGTCTTGCCGGCCACCGGGCGGCCGACGATCCGGTCGACGGCGGTGGCGGTACCGCCGTTGCACTGCTCGAACGCGGACTGCTGACCGACCGGGCAGCGGGCCGCGTCGGTGGCGGCACGGGCCACGTCCGGGTCGAGCACCCGCTTGCAGGACGGCTGCGCCACGTCGACGGCGTCGCCGTCGGGCGCGGTCACCGAGACCACCGGCAGCGGCGTGCAGTACGTGCCCTCGGCGGCCACCGTGGCGTACGCGTTCGCCAGGTCCAGCGGGGTCGTGGCGGCCACGCCGAGCGTGAACGCGCCCCAGTTGGCGGCGTTGTCGCGGGCGAACGCGGCATCGGAGTCGGCCCGGAAGGTGATGCCGAGGCGCTGGGCCATCTCCACCACCTTGTCCTCGCCGACCTGCTCGGCCAGCCAGACGAAGTACGTGTTGACGGACCGGCCGAAGCCGTCCCACATCATCCGGTAGCCGTCCATCCACTGCGGGTTGGCGTTGGCCGGGCACCACGTGCCGTCGCAGTTGCCCTCGTCGTCCGAGGCGTACCGGGTGGGCAGCCTGCTCGGGGCGTCGAAGCCGGTGGACAGCGGCTTGCCGGCCTCGAGCGCGGCCAGCATGGTGAACATCTTGAACGTCGAGCCGGCCTGGTAGCCGTCGACGCTGGCGCCACCGGAGATCAGCGGGTTGACAGTGTTCGGGTGGTTGGCCTGCCCGTCCGGGTTGGCGTCGAGGCTGTAGTGCCGGTTCACCGCCATGGCGAGCACCCGGCCGGTGCCGGGCTCGACCGCCGCGATCGGCAGCGCCCGCTTGTTGCCGTACCCGTAGACCTTGGTGGCCTGCTCCTGCGCGGTCTGCTGGATCTCCGGGTCGAGCGTGGTGACGACGCGGTAACCGCCCCGGCGCAGTGCCTGCTCCCGCTCCTCGGGCGTGCTGCCGAAGGCCGGCTGGGTGAGCCACCAGCGGCGCAGGTAGTCGCAGAAGAAGCCCCAGTCGTCGTGCCCCTGGGCGGTGGCGGTGCAGCCGTTGGGCTGGGCGGTCGGGCGCAGCGTCAGCGGCTCGGTCTTCGCGGCCGCGGCCTGCTGCGGGGTGATCGCGCCGGTCTCGGCCATCGCGTCGAGCACGTACCCGCGCCGGGCCAGCGCCTGGTCCTTGTCGCCGTCGATCGGGCTGTACGCGTCGGGCGACTGCACCAGGCCGGCGAGCAGCGCCGCCTCGCCCAGCGTCAGGTCGGCCGGGGCCTTGCCGAAGTAGCGCTGGCCGGCGGCGGCGACGCCGTACGCGCCGGAGCCGAAGTACGCGATGTTGAGGTAGCGGTTGAGGATCTCGTCCTTTGAGAGCGACTGCTCCAGCGCGTTCGCGTACCGGATCTCCTGGAGCTTGCGCCCGACGGTCTGCTCGGTGGCGGCCTGCCGCTCCTCCGGGGTGCGGTTCGGGTCGGTCTTGAGCACGTTGCGGACGTACTGCATGGTCAGCGTGGACCCGCCCTGCTCGGTGCCGCCGCCCTTGACGTTCGCCACCAGCGCGCGGGCGATGCCGCGCAGGTCAGCGCCGCCGTGCGAGTAGAACCGCCGGTCCTCGGCCGCGATGATCGCCTGCCGCATCACCGGGGCGATCTCGTCCAGCGACACGTCGGTGCGGTTCACGTCGTAGAACGTGGTGATCAGGGTGGTGCCGTCGTTGGCGTAGAGGTAGGAGCGCTGCGGCTGCACGGGGGTGCGCAGCGCGTCGGGCAGGTCCGCGTACGCGCCGAGCGCGGCCCGCGCGGCGAACCCGCCGAGCAGGCCGCCGGGAAGCGCGGCGAGCGCGAGGACGAGCCCGGCGAGCAGGCCGGCCAGCAGCACGGTGAACAGCCGCGACAGCGGCGACCTGGGAGACGGCATGGACTCCAGGATTGCCACGAAAGCCGCCTACCGGCCACCTCGCCAGGCAACTGTCAGTTACCTCACGGCAACCGTTCAGCTCCCGGCGGCCGGACGAACCGGTCATCCGGCGCCGAGTGGGCCCTTCGGTGACGTCGGCGGCACCGGTGCGGCGGCGACGCTGGCGGCTGCGGCGTCCCGGGCGATGGTCTCGGGCACCAGGCGGCCGCTGCGGTAGCCGATGCCGATGCCGGCGACCAGCACGAAGATCACGCCGAACGTCTGGAGCGAGCCGATCAGCGCGCCGCCCAGGCCGAGCAGCGGGGCGGCGATCATCAGCATGGTCCCGTCGCCGTAGGAGAACATCCCGGACCGGGCGACCGACCAGCCGGTCAGGAACCAGCCCACGCTGTAGAGGGTGGCGCCGAACAGCACGATGCCGCGCGCGGTCACGCCGAACACCGGCGTCTGCTCGGCCAGCCCGGCGAACGGCAGCATCAGCACCATCCCGCCGATGCTCGCCAGCAGCCCGGCCAGCGCGACGCGGCGGCAGCGGGTGGCGGCGAGCAGGCCGGTGAGCGCGAGCAGGGCGAGCAGCCCCAGCCACACCGAGGCGACCCAGCCGACCAGGTAGAGCGGCCGGCCGTCGGCCGGATACGGGTCGTTGCCCACACCGCCGTCGCTGGCCATCGCCACCAGGCCGTAGAGGACCGCGTACGCCGGGAGCAGCCAGACCGCCGCGCGGGCGAACCGGCGGATCGACCAGGCCCAGGTCGCGTCGGTCGCAGGCGCTCCCGGGCCGGGTTCGGAGACGAACGGCAGGACCCCGAAACCCCCTCCGGTACGCCGGGAGCCGATCGGACCGGCGGGGTCGTGCGCGCCGGGGACCGGGGTACGGGAGAACAGCCGGTTCGCCGGGTCCTTCATGCCTCACCTCGTTCGCGCCACGGGCGGCCCGGGACGCGCAAACGGCGCTCCGGCCCTGCTCACCACCCGTCCTGAAACCGATGGTGGCAGTCGCCGGAGCGCCGTATGAGGGATTCTCGGATTTGCCGGTCAGCCCCGCTCGCGCTGGTCCGCCGGGTCGTTCACCAGGCTGGCCGGGGACACCGGCTCCGGCGCGGGCAGACCCTTCGGGTTGTTGCCGCCGGTGGCCTGCGCCTCCGCCACGCGTACCTCGTCGTGGATCTCCTGGGCCGCGACGGCCGCGGCCTGGGCGGCCTCGGCGGCCTCCCGCTCGACCTCGCCGGCGCTCTTGGCGGCCTCCGGCGACGGCACGTCGCCGGCCATGTTCGCGAGCCCGCCCAGCGCGCCGCCCATGCCCTCCAGGGCCTTGGTCAGCTCGGTCGGGACGATCCAGACCTTGTTGGCGGTGCCGTTGGCGATCTGCGGCAGCGCCTGGAGGTACTGGTAGGCGAGCACCTTCTGGCTCGGGTTGGCGGTGTGGATCGCGTCGAAGACGGTACGGATCGCCTTGGCCTGGCCCTCCGCCTGGAGGATCCGGGCCTGCCGGTCACCGTCGGCACGCAGCACCGCGGCCTGCTTCTCACCCTCGGCGGTGAGGATCTGCGACTGCTTGTGCCCCTCGGCGTTGAGGATCGCGGCACGGCGGTCCCGCTCGGCGCGCATCTGCTTCTCCATCGAGTCGCGGATGCTCGGCGGCGGCTCGATCGCCTTGATCTCGACCCGGGTCACCTTGATGCCCCAGCGGCCGGTGGTCTCGTCCAGCACGCCGGACAGGTGCCGGTTGATCTCCTCGCGGCTGGTCAGCGCGCGCTCCAGGTCGAGCGAGCCGATCACGTTACGCAGCGTGGTGACGGTGAGCTGCTCGATGGCCTGGAGGAAGTTGGAGATCTCGTAGGTGGCGCGAACCGAGTCGACCACCTTGAAGTAGAGGACCGTGTCGATCGAGACGACCAGGTTGTCGGAGGTGATCACCGGCTGGGGCGGGAAGCTGACCACCTGCTCGCGCATGTCGACCTTGGTGCGCACCGCGTCGACGAACGGCACCAGCAGGTTGAGGCCCGGGTTCAGCGTGCGCTTGTACCGGCCCAGCCGCTCCACCACGTCCTGACGCTGCTGCGGCACGATCCGCACCGCCTTGAACAGCGTCACCACACCGATCAACGCCACCGCGATCATCAGGATCGCCAGAAACTCCATACCGTTCACCTTTTCGCTTCGGGCAGCTCACCCGGGGTGGAAATGTCGTCCTGCCATACCAGGGCGGTAGCGCCCCGGACCTTGATCACCTGCACCCGCTCACCCTCGGCGTACGTGCGCGTCGCGTCGTACGAGCGGGCCGTCCACAGCTCACCATCGATCTTGACCATGCCCCGGTCGGCGTCGACCGGCTCCAGGACCACGGCGGTGGCCCCCTCCAGCGCCTCGACCCCGAACGGCTGCTCCCCGGTCTCCAGCGTCGGCCGGGCGTGCCGCCGGACCACCGGACGGACCACCGCCACCGACAGCGCCGACACCGCCGCGAAGACCACCGCCTGGAGCGCCACCGGCGCACCGAGCGCCGCGGCGCCGGCGGCGGCGAACGCCCCGACCCCGAACATGATCAGGAAGAGCGTCGTCGTGAAGATCTCGGCGACCGCTAATACCACACCCAGAACGATCCAGAACACGGCGTCCACGAGAACAATCCTGACACGTCAACGCACGTGTCATCGAACTGTCATGATCGCTAGGCTCGGCACGGCGTACCGCGGCACCCGCCGACGAGGAGGACGACATGCCCCTGCTGCCCGAGACCGCGCGTCAGGTGGACCTGCTGGTCGCCCGGGCCCAGGCCGAGGGGCGCGGTCCCTCGCTCGCCCTCGGCGTGGTCCGCGACGGCCGGCTGGCGCACCTGGCGGTCGCCGGTGAGACGCCCCGCCCGGACGGCGACCTCCAGTACCGGGTCGGCTCGATCACCAAGACCATGACCGCGGTGCTGGTGATGCAGCAGCGCGACGCCGGCCGGCTGGCGCTCGACGACCCGCTCGACGCCCACCTGCCCGGCACCCCGGTCGGCACGGTGACGGTGCGCCACCTGCTCGGGCACGTCAGCGGCCTGCAACGCGAGCCGGACGGCGACTGGTGGGAGCGCGCCGAGGGCACGGACCTGGACACGCTGCTGGCCGGGCTGACGCCGGACAAGATCGCTCATCCGCCGCACTTCGTCTACCACTACTCGAACCTGGCGTACGGGCTGCTCGGCGCCGTGCTGGAACGGATCACCGGCACCCCGTGGGCGGACCTGCTGACCGAGCGGCTGCTGACACCGCTGGGCATGCGCCGCACCACGTACCACCCCACCGAGCCGTACGCCCCCGGTTACGTCGTCCACCCCTGGCACGAGACGCTGCGGGAGGAGCCGCGTACCGACACCGGGGCGATGGCCCCGGCCGGGCAGCTCTGGTCGACGGTCGAGGACCTGGGCCGCTGGGCGGCGTTCCTGGCCGACCCGGACCCGGCGGTGCTCTCCCCCGCCACGCTCACCGAGATGTGCGCCCCAGTGGTGATCAACGACCTGGACTCGTGGACCGGCGGCCACGGCCTCGGCGTGGAGCTCTACCGGGTCGGCGACCGGGTGTACGTCGGGCACGGCGGCTCCATGCCCGGGTACGTCGCCGGCCTGGCCGTGCACCGGCCCACCCGCACCGCAGTGGTCAACTTCGCCAACGCGTACGGGCTGCGCGGCCACCACGTCGGCGCGCTCGGCCGGGAGGCGCTCACGCTGGTGCTGGACGCCGAACCGGCCGCGCCCGCCCCCTGGCGCCCGGCCGGCCCGCCCGCCGCCGACGTGGCCGCGCTGACCGGCCGCTGGTGGTGGATGGGCGGCGAGTACGAGTTCCGCGTCGACGCCGCCGGTGACCTGGTCGGCGGTCTGGTGGGCAGGCCGGTGCTCCGGTTCACCCCGGAGGGCCCGGACCGGTGGCGGGGCCGCTCCGGCTCCCAGGACGGCGAGATCCTCACCGTCATCCGAGACGGTTCCGGCACCCCGACAGCCCTGGACATAGCCACCTTCGTCCTGACCCGCACCCCCGACGAACTCCCCTGACAGCCCCACCCGCCCCGCCCCCGCCCCGCCCCGCCCCGCCCCCGTCGATCTTGCACTTGCGGCCCGCACTTCGCCCCATATGCCCGATCCACACGGACCGCAACTGCAAGATCGACGCACACTCCGGCCACCCTCACCCCGGTGATCAAGGAGTTTGTGTCGGCGTTGATCTCCGATACGCCCACAAACTCCTTGATCAACCAGGCGAGGGCGCCCGGGACCGGGGGACGGGGGCGGGGCGGGCGGGGTCGGTGCACGGCGGGTCCGGGGGCGACCGTGACCGGCGCAGGGATCAAGCCTGACCGCCCGGAGCCGGGCACGGTCGCCCCCGGACCCCAACCGCAACCACAGCCCTGACAGCAACCGCGACCGGGCAGCGACTAATCACCCGGGCTCGGTGACGAAATCGATCAGGCGCTCCATCGCGTTGATCAGCGGCGTCTCCACGTCGGCGAAACTGTCCACCCGGGACAGGATGTGCCGCCACATGTCGGCCGGCTCGCCCACTCCGAGCGCCGCGCAGACGCCCTCCTTCCAGGGCTGCCCCGGAGGCACCACTGGCCACGCCGCGATACCCAGCGCCGCCGGGCGTACCGCCTGCCACACGTCGACGTACGGGTGCCCGGTGACCAGCACGTGCGGCGAGTTGACGCGGGCCACGATCCGGCTCTCCTTCGAGCCGGGCACGAGGTGGTCGACGAGCACGCCGAGCCGGTGCCCCGGGCCGGGGCCGAACGCGCGCACCTCGTCGGCGAGCGCGTCGATGCCGTCCAGCGGTTCCACCACCACGCCCTCGATGCGCAGGTCGTCACCCCAGATCCGCTCGACCAGCGCGGCGTCGTGCACGCCCTCCACCCAGATCCGGCTGGCCTTGGCGACCTGCGCCCGTACGCCGTCCACAGCGATCGACCCGGACGCGGTACGCCGGCGCGCGGCGGGCACCGGGACGCGGACCGGCCGTCGTAGCGTGACCGGCTTGCCGTCGAGCAGGAACGCGGCGGGCAGCAGCGGGAAGTTGCGCCGCCGGCCGTGCCGGTCCTCCAGCACCACCGCGCCGGAGTCGAAGCCGACGACGGCGCCGCAGAATCCGGAGTCGGCGTCCTCGACCACCAGGTCGGGTTCGGCGTCGACCTCGGGGGTCACCTTCCGTCGTCGCCAGTCGCCGGCCAGCACGTCCCCGTCGTATCGCCCCGCCATGCCGCTGACGCTAACCAGTGCCCCGGCGTGTCGCCCGGCGACGCGCCGACCGGGCCGTCATCCGTCGGCACGAAACGGTGCGAAGGGGGTAGTTGGGGCCAGGTCGCGCCGCCGGTGCGGCAGCCGAGACAGCAGCGGCGCGGAGCACGTACCCTTTCCGCATGTCCTCCCCCGCAACGGGCGCGGCCACGCTGGCTGCGCGCCGGTCGAGCCGGTTCGTCGCCTGGGTGCGTGCCTGGCGAGCCGGCCTGGTGCCGTTCGACGAGGTGGCCGACGCCGTCGCCGGCGACGAGGAGCACCTCGTCGCCGACGCCCCCGGCACCTGGACCGACGTGTCGCTGCGGGAGGCCCTGCCCAGCCTCGCCAAGCATTCACCCGACGACATCCGCCTGGTGCTGCCCGCGCCCGGCGACCCGCGCGGCCTGCCCGGCCCGGGCGCATTCGCCGGGGCGGCGCTGGTGGCGGGCGAGGCGGTGGTGGCGAGCGGGATGGGGCTGGTGCCCGAGGTCCGTACGCACACGTCCGGCTCGGGGATGACCTGGGAGACGGTGCTCTGGCGGGTCCATCCGCTGCCGGCGGACGCACCGAAGGCGTCGCTCGCCACCCCGGGTGCGGCGGAGGCCGAGGCCGAACTCGCCGCCGTGCTGGCCGAGACCACCGCGACGCTGACCCGGCTGGACGTCGCGCAGTGGCGGCCGGAGCTGGCCGGTGCGCTCGCCGCGCTGCGCCGCCCGGACGGCGCCACCGACCTGCCGCCCGGCTTCGATCCGCGGGCCCGCCGCCTGTTCGCCCGCGCCGCGGTGCTGGACCGGGTGCTCGCGCTGGCCGGGGAGAGCGCACCGGGCGGCGCGGTCAACACCTACGAGGCGCAGCAGCGGGACGCGGCGCTGCGTCCGCTCACCACCGCGTGCCGGCAGGCCCTGGTGGCCGCCTGCAACGCGCCGCTGCGGCTCTAGCGCCGCAGACCCCCGGCTCAGACCTCGTCGATCAGGTCGGCCACCGAGTCGACGATCCGCGACGGACGGTACGGGTACCGCTCCGCCTCGGTCCGGCTGCTGATGCCGGTGAGCACCAGGATCGTCTCCAGCCCGGCCTCCAGGCCGCACAGGATGTCGGTGTCCATCCGGTCGCCGATCATCGCGGTCGACTCGGAGTGCGCGTCGATGGTGTTCAGCGCCGAGCGCATCATCATCGGGTTGGGCTTGCCCACGAAGTACGGGTCGACGCCTGTCGCCTTCGAGATCATCGCCGCCACCGAACCGGCAGCCGGCAACGCGCCCTCCACCGACGGGCCGGTGGCGTCAGGGTTGGTGCAGATGAACCGGGCGCCGTCGTTGATCAGCCGGATCGCCTTGGTTATCGCCTCGAAGCTGTAGGTGCGCGTCTCCCCCAGCACCACGTAGTCCGGGGCGAAGTCGCTCAGGATGTACCCCACCGCGTGCAGCGCCGTGGTCAGGCCGGCCTCACCGATCACGTACGCGGTGCCGCCCGGCCGCTGGTCGGCCAGGAACTGGGCGGTGGCCAGCGCCGAGGACCAGATCGCCTCCTCCGGCACGTCCAGCCCCATCCGGGCCAGCCGGGCCTGGAGGTCGCGCGGGGTGTAGATGGAGTTGTTCGTCAGCACCAGGAACGGCTTGCCGGAGGCGCGCAGCTTCTTGACGAACTCCGGGGCGCCGGGCACCGGCTGCCCCTCGTGCACCAGCACGCCGTCCATGTCGGTAAGCCAGCTCTGCACCGGCTTGCGGTCAAGCATCGTGTCGTCCCCAGGGGTGTCGTCGGGTCGGGCTCAGGGCCGGCGGGCCGGGGGCACGCAGCACAACGCCGGGCAGGTGTCCCAGGCGGGCAGCTCGCCGAGTCGGCGGCGCAGCCGCTCCCCGTCCGGGGCGGTACGCTCTCCGACCAGCTCGCGGACCATCGCCACGAACCGCGGGTCGACCCCCGGGGTGCCGGCGCGGACGAAGTCCAGGCCGAGCTGCTTGGCCGTCTCCAGCGCCTCGGTGTCCAGGTCCCACACCACCTCCAGGTGGTCGGAGACGAACCCGATCGGGCTGACCACCACGCTCGTCACGCCCTGCTCGGGCAGCGTGGCCAGGTGGTCGTTGACGTCCGGCTCCAGCCACGGCACCTGCGGCGGCCCGGACCGGCTCTGCCAGACCAGGTCGTACTCCAGGTCGGGCGCGGCCGCGGCGTGCACCAGCCGGGCGACCTCCTCAAGCTGGGCGGTGTAGCGGCCGCCGTGCGGGCCGGCGGTGGCCGCCGCCGACATCGGTACGGAGTGCGCGGTGAAGACCAGCCGGGTGCTGTCCCGCTTCGCCGGGTCGAGCTGGGCCAGCGCGGCGCGGACCGCGTCGGCGTGCGGCTCGATGAAGCCGGGGTGATCCCAGAACTGGCGCAGCTTCTCGATCAGCGGGGCGTCCGGGCCGACCGCGGCGCGGGCCGAGGCGATGTCCTCCTGGTACTGCCGGCAGGACGAGTAGCCGCCGTACGCGCTCGTCACGAACGCCAGCGCCCGGGTGATCCCGTCGTCGCGCATCCGCGCGACGGTGTCGGCGAGCATCGGATCCCAGTTGCGGTTGCCCCAGTAGACCGGCAGGTCGACGCCGTTGGCGGCGAAGTCCTCGCGGATCGCGGCGAGCAGGTCGCGGCACTGCTGGTTGATCGGCGACACCCCGCCGAAGTGCAGGTAGTGCTCGGCGACCTCGGCGAGTCGCTCCGGGGGCACCCCCCGCCCCCGGGTCACGTTCTGGAGGAACGGGAGAACGTCCTCGGGCCGCTCCGGGCCACCGAAGGAGACCAGCACCAACGCGTCGTACGCCATGAGGCCATTCTTCCTCGCCCGCCGTCACGGCGTGGCGACGCCCCCTGGTCGGTGTGGTGACCACCCGGGCCGCGACGTGTTAAGAAGGGCCCCTTCCGCTGCACGAGGCGTTAAGAAGGGGCCCTTCCTTACATCTCAGGCGCCGATGGCGTGGTAGCCGCCGTCGACGTGGACGACCTCGCCGGTGGTGGCCGGGAACCAGTCGGACAGCAGCGCCAGGCAGGCCCGCGCGGCGGGCTCCTGGTCGGTGAGGTTCCAGCCCAGCGGGGCGCGCTCGGTCCAGGCGTCCTCGAACCGGTCGAAGCCGGGGATGGACTTGGCCGCGATGGTCCGCAGCGGGCCGGCCGCGACCAGGTTGCTGCGGATGCCCTGCTTGCCCAGGTGCAGCGCCAGATAGCGGGAGGCGGACTCCAGCCCGGCCTTGGCCACGCCCATCCAGTCGTAGACCGGCCACGCCTTGGTGGCGTCGAACGTGAGACCCACCACGGCGCCCCCGGCGGACATCAGCGGCAGCGCGGCCATGGCGAGGGACTTGTACGAGTAGGTGGAGACCTGGAGCGCTGTCGCCACGTCCGCCCAGGGGGCGTCGAGGAAACCGCCGCCGAGGCAGCTCTGCGGGGCGAACCCGATCGAGTGCACGACGCCGTCCAGGCCGTCGACGTGCTCGCGCACCTTGTCGGCCAGCCCGGCCAGGTGCTCCTCGTTGCTGACGTCCAGCTCGATCACGGGCGCCGGCTCGGGCAGCCGCTTGGCGATCCGCTCCACCAGGGAGAGCCGGCCGTAGCCGGTGAGCACGACCTGGGCGCCGTTCTCCTGGGCGAGCTTCGCCACCGAGAAGGCGATCGACGCGTCGGTGATGACGCCGGTGACCAGCAGCCGCTTACCGGCGAGAAGTCCGGACATTGCGTGTCTCCTCCGTGCTCTGCTCAGTGGCCCATGCCGAGGCCGCCGTCGACCGGGATGACGGCGCCGGTGACGTATCCGGCCGCGTCCGAGGCGAGCCAGGTGACGACGCCCGCGACCTCGTCCGGGGTGGCCATCCGGCCGGCCGGGATCGACTTGCGGATCTCCGCCTTGCGCTCCTCGGGCAGGCCCGCTGTCATGTCGGTGTCGATGAAGCCGGGCGCCACCACGTTCGCGGTGATGTTGCGGGTGCCCAGCTCGCGGGTGATCGAGCGGGCCACGCCGACCAGGCCGGCCTTGCTGGCCGCATAGTTGACCTGGCCCGCGCCGCCGGAGAGGCCGACCACCGAGGAAATGAAGATCATCCGGCCCCAGCGGCCGCGGAGCATCTTCGTCGAGGCCCGCTTGGCGACCCGGAACGAGCCGGTCAGGTTGGTGTCGAGGACGCGCGCGAACTGCTCCTCGGACATCCGCATGATCAGCGTGTCGTCGGTGATGCCGGCGTTGGCGACCAGCACCTCCACCGGGCCGAGTTCGGCCTCGATCGCGGTGAACGCGGCGTCGACCGACTCGGCGTCGGTCACGTCGCACCGCACCCCGAACAGGCCGTCGGGAGCCTCGCCGCTCCGGTACGTCACCGCCACCCGGTCGCCCTGCTTGGCGAACGCCTGCGCGATGGCCAGGCCGATCCCCCGGTTCCCGCCGGTCACCAGCACGGTTCGGGCCACGGATCCCCCTCTGCTCCAGTGATCTCTCGGTCGGTCGGAGCCTAGGGGTTACCGACAGGTAAGCGCTAACCCGCGCAGGTCACAGGGCCCACCCCGGCCGACGTCGGCGGGGGTCCGCGGAGACTGCCGGCCGCGCGCGCGACACCCACACCCCCGGTGTACGATGATCGCGTCTACGGGCCGCTCCGTGCCCGCTCCGGGCCCCGCCGACCGCAGGAGGTGATCGCTGTGCGAGATAGCGATCCTCCCAGTCGTGGCCGGGCCCACCGTCAGCCCCGCTGAGCCACGGCTCGGTCCACCCGGCTGACCCGCTTCCCGCCCTCCGCACCGCATCCGCTTCCCGGCGACCACGCCGGGGTGTGGCCTGCCGCGCGGCGGAGCACCCGGTCACGACTTCGTGCGCGTACGCCCCGACCCCCCACGGCCCTCACCGGCCGACCGTCGCCACGGAGCACACTCATGAGCCGTTACGTCGCCCCGCTGGGCTTCACCCTCGCCGCCGTCTGGGTGGCCGTCCTGTTCGTGCTGGCCGGCGGCGGTCACTGACCACCGCCGGCCGGTTCCGGCTCAGACCAGCCGGGACGTCCAGAGCAGACTCAGCCCGCCCGCGCACAGCGCCAGCAGCAACGCGATCCCCGCGTACCACTGGGTGATCTCGCGCGGCTCGGTCCGGTAGCCGATCGAGCTGCCCATGTCCTGGTAGACCTGCTTCAGTTCGCTGGCCGACGCGGCCTCGTAGAAGAAGCCCTGCGTGGTCTCCGCGAGCTGGGACAGCGCGGTGCGGTCCACCGGCACCCGCTGGAGCTGCCCGCCGATGTCGACCTGCCCGGAGTCGGTGCCGAACGCGATTGTGGACACCGGCACGTTCGCCGCCTGCGCCGCCGCGGCGGCCTCCTCGACCGAGCGGCCCGACGTGCGGTAGCCGTCGGACAGCAGCACGATCCGGGCCGGCGGGATGCCGGCGGCGCCGTCGGCCGGCACCGAGCGGATCGCCTCCAGGCAGGTGAAGACCGCCTCGCCGGTGGCGGTCGCCTCGGCCAGCACCAGCCCGTCGATGGCGGTGGTGACGGCGGCCCGGTCCTTGGTCGGCGGCACCAGGACGTTCGCCGACTTGGCGAACGAGACGAGCCCCAGGTTGTAGCTCTCCGGCAGCTCGCCGACGAACTGCTTCGCAGCCTCCTGGGCCGCCTCCAGGCGGTTCGGCGACACGTCGTCGGCCTGCATCGACAACGACACGTCGATGGCGAGCATCACCGTGGCCCGCTCCAGCGGCTCCCGGGTGTCGATCGCCGGCCGGGCCAGCCCGGTCGCCAGCACCAGCAGGCAGAGCAGGAACGCGGTGGCCGCGACGTGCCGCCGCCAGCCCAGTCCCTTGGGCGCGACGGTACGCAGCAGGTCGACGTTGGTGAACCGCAGCGCGTACTGCCGGCGGTGCAGTTGCCGCCAGACGTACGCGGCGGCGAGGGCGAGCACCGGCAGCACGGCGAGCAGCCACCACGGTTGCAGAAAACGGATCATCGCGTCGTCCCTCTGGTGCGGGCGTGCCGCTGCGCGGCGACGAAACGCACCATGTCCAGCAGCCAGTCTCGGTCGGTACGCAGGCGCAGGTGGGCCGCGCCCGCGGCGCGCAGCTCGGCGGCGATCGCCCCGCGCTGGGCGGCCGCCGCCTCGGCGTACCGGCGGCGCAGGCCCGGGTCGGCGGTCTGCACCTCGTGCAGTTCACCGCTCTCCGGGTCGACCACCGGCAGCACCCCCACGTCGGGCAGTTCCAGTTCCCGCGGATCGACCACCTCGACGGCCAGCACGTCGTGGCGGACCCGCAGCTTACGCAGCGGCCGGCCCCACTGCTGCGGCGGCGCGAGGAAGTCGGAGATCACCACCGCCACGCCGCGCCGCCGGGGCGGGCGGTTGAGCATGTCGACGAGCGCGCCGAGGTCGCTGCGGCCGGGCCGGATCTCGGCGCCGGCGACCGCCCGCAGCAGCCCCTGGGCCTCCTTGCGGCCGGAGCGGGCGGGCAGCCGCAGCATCGTCCCCGGCCCGCCGGTGCCGACCACCGCGCCGATCCGGTTGCCGCCCCGCACGGTGAGGTGGGCCAGCGCGGCGACCGCGGCGACCGCCACGTCCCGCTTGAGCCACCGGCCGGTGCCGAAGTCCAGGCTGGCCGACATGTCCACGGCCAGCCAGGTCTCCAGTTCGCGGTCGGCCACCGTACGCCGGACGTGCGGCATGGTGGTGCGGGCGGTGACGGGCCAGTCCATCCGGCGCACGTCGTCGCCGGGCCGGTACTCCCGGGACTCCCCCGCCTCGCTGCCCGGTCCGGGCAGCAGCCCGGCGTAGTCGCCCTGGAGCAGCCCGTCCAGCTTCCGGGTGACCATGAGCTGGAGCCGGGCCAGCACGGCCCCCGAGCGGTCGCCGGCGGCGCTCAGCGGGGTGGGCGAGGTCACGGCCGCTGCCCGGGCCATCCGTTGTGCGGGACGGCCGGTGGCGGCGGTGTGGCCTGCTGACGGGGCGCGACGGCGGGCAGCGGGATGGTCGACATCACCCGGTGCACGATGTGGTCGGCCGGTACGTCGTCGGCGAGCGCGTCGTAGCTGAGCACCAGCCGGTGGCGCAGGATGTCCGGCGCGATGTCCTGCACGTCCTGCGGCAGCGCGTAGTCCCGCCCGCGCAGCAGCGCCAGCGCGCGGGTGGCCCGGACCAGGCCGAGCGAGGCGCGCGGGCTGGCGCCGTACTGGATGAGCTGAGCCACGTCGGGCATGCCGTGCTCGGCCGGCGCCCGGGTCGCGAGCACCAGCCGGACCGCGTAGTCGACCAGCGCGTTGTGCACGAACACCTGGTCGGCCTTGTGCTGGAGGGCGACCAGGTCCGGGGTGTCGAACACCCGGGCCGGCTCGGGCGGTGCCACGCCCATCCGGTAGACGATCTCGCGCTCCTCGGCGTCGGTCGGGTAGCCCACGACGATCTTCATGAGGAACCGGTCCCGCTGCGCCTCCGGCAGCGGGTAGACGCCCTCCTGCTCGATCGGGTTCTGGGTGGCCATCACCAGGAAAGGGTCCGGCACCCGGTGGCTCTCGCCGCCGATGGAGACCTGCCGCTCGCTCATCACCTCCAGCAGCGCCGACTGCACCTTGGCCGGCGCGCGGTTGATCTCGTCGGCGAGCAGGAAGTTGACGAAGACCGGGCCCAGCTCGACGTCGAACTTCTCGCTGGACTGCCGGTAGATCCGGGTGCCCATGATGTCGGCGGGCACCAGGTCGGGGGTGAACTGGACCCGGGCGAACGAGCCGCCGACGACCCGGGCCAGGGTCTCCACGGCGAGCGTCTTGGCCACACCCGGCACGCCCTCCAGCAGGCAGTGCCCCCGCGCCAGCAGCGCGACGAACATCCGCTCGACCATCCGGTCCTGGCCGACGATCACCCGCTTGGTCTCGAACAGCGCCCGCTCCAGCAGCGTGGCGTCCTGTGCCGGGGTGGTGCCCGCCGGGGGCGGCGCGTCCGGCGCCACCTCGGTCGGGTTCGGCACGTCGGGTGTGGTCGGCTGGGCCACCGGTCCTCCACAGCAGGTTCGTCGTCGCGGCGTGGTGCGTATCAAGACTGTCATGCCTCGCTGAGAGCCGAGGGTGGGAGAGGCACGATTTTCGCCGCGCCGTCCGGCCACGCCGTCCCGCCGCGCGGGAAACGCTGAACACGGGTGGACAACAAGGGGTCCGCAGTGTGTACGATTCACCCCGTCGCCGGGCGGCTCCCCCCGTGGCCGCCCGGCGCTAAAACTCCCGGCGTGCGGCCTCTAGACTCGCCCCGGTGACGACTCCTACCACCCCGGACGAGACGCTGATCTGCTCGGCGCGGGGGTGTCGCGCGCCCGCCGCCTTCCAGCTCCGCTGGCACAATCCCCGCCTGCACGCGCCCGACCGGCGCAAGACCTGGCTGGCCTGCCCGGACCACCGGGGCTCCCTCGGTGATTTCCTCGACGCACGCGGCTTCCTCCGCGAGGTGGTCCCGCTGCCCTGATCGCCTACGCTCGAAGCGTGAGCGAGCAGATGACCCGAGCCCGTACCGGCGGCGAGCACGGCAGGTCCTCCCGGTGAGCGGTGACGGCCCGGCCGGCCTCCCGCCCGCCTCGCGCAGCGCGTTGGAGCCCTGGCCGGACACGGTCCGCTGGCAGCCGATCTCCCGCGACCTGATCTGGGTGGAGCTGATCCGGCTCGGCATCGGGCTGGCCGTGGCGCTCGTGGTGCTCGGCGTGGCCTGGGCGCTGTCCGGGCACTGGCTGCTCGGCGCCGCCGTCGGCGTGGCGGTGCTGATGGGCGTCTGGCGGTCGGTCACCATCGTGCGGGCGGTCCGCGCCTGGGGGTACGCCGAGCGCGACGACGATCTGCTCGTGCGGCACGGCCTGCTGGTGCGGCGGTTGTCCATCGTGCCGTACTCGCGGATGCAGTTCGTCGATGTGAGCGCGGGTCCGCTGGAGCGCGCCTTCGACCTCGCCACCGTGCAATTGCATACGGCCGCGGCCGCGAGCGACGCGCGGGTGCCCGGCCTGCGTCCGGCCGAGGCGTCCCGGCTGCGCGACCGGCTGACCGCTCTGGGCGAGGACCGGGCGGAGGGCCTGTGAGCGAACGGAGCGACTCCGGCGCCCCGCCGCCCCACGACGACCGGCCCGAGCCGACGCCCGGCCCGCCCACGCCGGCCGACGCGGCGCAGCCACCGGCTCCGGGTCAGCAGCCCAACGGGTATCCGTGGCCGCCCGCGCCGGGATACGGACCGCCGCCCGTCCCCGGACCACCGTCCGGGGACGGGCCTCCGCCCGGCTACGGACCTCCGGCCGGGTACGGGCCACCTCCCGGGTACGCACCGCCACCCGGCTACGGGCCGCCCGGCTCGGCGGCACCCGGGTACGGGCCGCCGCCCGGACCCGACGCGGCGCCCGGGCCGTGGCCCGCGCCGCTGCCGCCGTACCCGGGACCGTGGGGTCCGGCGGCCGGGCCGCCCGCCGGTGGTGAGGAGCCCCGGCAGCGGCTGCATCCGCTCAGCCCGGCGCTGCACGGCGCGAAGTCGCTGGTCGTGGTGATCGCCGGGCTCTCCTGGTCGACGCTGTCGCGGGTCGGGTTCGGCTGGTTCGCGGTGCTGGTCACCGTCTTCGTGCTCGGCGCCACGGTGCTGTCGGTGGTGAGCTGGTGGAACACCGGCTACCACCTGGTGGGCCGCGAGCTGCGGGTCTACGAGGGCCTGCTGTGGCGGCGTACCCGGGCCATCCCGCTGGAGCGGTTGCAGGCGGTGGAGGTGGTCCGGCCGCTGCTGGCCCAGCTCACCGGCCTGGCCGAGCTGCGGCTGGAGGTGGTCGGCGGGGGCAAGACCGAGGCGCCCCTGGCCTACCTCAGCGTCGCCGAGGCCACCGCGCTGCGGCAGCGTCTGCTCGCGGTGGCCGGTCGCTCCGCCCCGGCGCCGGTTCCGGCGGCCGAGCCCGGCGCGCCGGTCGCGCCCGTGCCGGAAGGGCGCCGGCTGCACGCGGTACGCAACCAGGACCTGCTGATCAGCCAGTTGCTCACGCCGCAGGCGTTCCTGCTGCCGTTGGGCCTGGTGTTCGTCGGCGCCCAGTTCCTCTCCGAGGGCTCGTGGTCGTTCATCGCGGTGGCGAGCACGCTCACCGCGATGGCGGGCGTGGTGCTGCAACCGATCCGCCGGGTGCTCGACGACTGGAGCTTCCGGCTCGACCGGGACGACGGCACGCTGCGCGTGCACAACGGGCTGCTGGAGACGCGGATGCAGACCGTGCCGCTGCACCGGGTGCAGACCGTACGGGCGACCTGGCCGCTGCTCTGGCGGATGAAGGGGTGGTTGCGGCTGCGGCTGGAGGTGGCCGGCTACTCGGCCGGTGAGCCGGACGACCGCAACCGCCCGGACCGGCTGCTGCCGGTCGGCGACGCGGGCACCGGCGCGATGGTCGTGGCGGAGGTGCTGCCCGGCGTACGGCTGGACGCGCTGCCCGCCACACCGCCCCCGTCGCGGGCCCGGTGGCTGCGCCCGCTGAGCCGCAAGGTGGTCGGCGCCGGTCTCGACGAGCGGGTCTTCGTGGCCCGCTCCGGGCTGCTGACCAGGCAGTTGACTCTGGTGCCGTACGCCCGGATCCAGAGCGTGCGCGTCACCCGCGGCCCGGTGCAGCGGCTGCTGCGGCTGGCCACCGTGCACGCGGACACCGCCGGTGGGGCCGGGGCGGCGGCTGTCGACCGGGATCTGGCCGACGCGTGGGAGCTGGCCGCGGAGCTGACCGAGCGGTCGCGCGCCGCCCGCCGTACCGACAGCGGCCGCTGACCCCGGCGGCCGCGACGCCACGGCGAACCACGGCGGCGCGCAGACGACCCGGCCGCCCGTGACGGCGGCGGGGGGGCCTACCGGCGCTCGGCGGGCACCGCGTCCCGGTCGTCGGCGGCGCGGTCCGGGGTGTCGGCGGCGGTGTCGCCGTCGGCGGACGGGGCACCTGCGGCGACGGCGGGCTCACCGGCACGCCGGGCCTGCCGCGCCGCCCACCAGCGCTCGGCCAGGCCGACCACCAGGAACGTCATGCCCACGTACGCCCAGCCGACCAGCACGTCGATCAGGTAGTGCTCGCCGCTGTACATCAGCGTGAACGTCATGGCCAGCGGATACGCCAGCATCAGCGGCCACCAGCGCTTGCGCACCGACCGCATGAAGAACAGCACCACGAACAGCGCGAACGCGGTGTGCAGCGACGGCATCGCGGCCACCGGGTTGGAGGCGATCTGCCCGGCGTTGAGCAGGTTGCCCGCGCCGTGCATGCCGATCTCCTTCCAGCCCCGGGTGGAGATCCGCGCGACCTCGGTGAGCAGGCCGTTCTGCGCCGCCCACCACGGCGGCGCGGCCGGGTAGGCGAAGTAGGTGACCAGGCCGGCCGCGCACAGGAAGCCCCAGCGCGACATGTACGCGATCCAGCGCCGCCGGTTGCGCATCCACAGCACCGCGGCGGCGGCGAACGTCGCCACGAAGTGCGAGAAGTAGATCCAGCTCACCAGCACGTCCCACCAGCGCACCTCGGACGCGTCGTACAGGCGCTCCTGGAGCCAGATCGTCGGCACCTCGCCGCCGGTGAGCCACCCGGTGAGGAAGCGGTCGGCGACGATCAGCTCCATCGCGTGCGGGGTGGCGCCGTTGTCGGCGAACCCGCGGGACAGGTTGTACGCGGCGAGCAGCAGCACCACCGGGATCCAGTCCCGGGCGAAGCGCAGGTGGCTGCGCCACGGGCGGGCCGAGTTCCACGCGACGGTGCCGGCCCAGATCCACAGGAACGCGTACGCCGGGTCGGTGGGCAGGCCGATGGCGAGCCAGGCGACGACGAAGGCGACGCCCCAGATGGTCATCGCGATCACACGGCGGCGCCCACCGTCGGGCGATTCGGTGGTCGCGTCGGGGGCGGGGGTCGGAGATTGTGTCAGCTCGGCCATCGCGGACAAGGTTAACGGCGGGCGACGGGCGGGCATGCGGGCGGGCGGTGACGACCGGACCGGCGGCGGCCCGGACGCCGGACGGCCGCGGGTCGGCTGCACTAGGCTCGGCCGCATGCAGGAGCAGCCGGAGTCGCCCTTCACGCCGGGCCTGACCGCCCGGGTCGAGCTCACAGTGACCGACGCCGACACCGCGCAGGCGGTCGGCTCGGGGGACGTGCCGGTGCTCGGCACACCCCGGGTGCTGGCGCTGGCCGAGGCCGCGACGGTGGCCGCCACCGCGACCCGGATGCCGTCCGGGTCGACCACTGTCGGCGTGCGGGTGGAGCTGGAGCACCGCGCGGCCACGCCGGTCGGTCGTACCGTGGCCGCCCACGCCGAGCTGGTGAAGGTCGACGGGAAGCGGCTCGTCTTCGACGTGACAGTCACCGACGGGCCCACCGTGGCGGCGCAGGGCCGGGTCGAGCGGGTGCTCGTCGACCGGCAGCGCTTCGTCGAGCGGGCCGTGCGCCAGTCATGATGGCCGGGTTCTCCGAGGTCGCCGCCGGGGTGCACGTGCTGCGCGAGCCGACGCTCGCGGTGAACGTCGTGCTGGTGGCCGGTGACGGCGCGGCGCTGCTCGTCGACACGCTCTCGACCGCAGGGCAGGCCCGGGAGCTGGCGGAGGCGGCGCGGGCGGTGACGCCGTACCCGTGGACGATCGTGAACACGCACCACCACTTCGACCACTGCTTCGGCAACGCCACGCTGGCCGGGCCGGACACCGCGATCTACGCACAGGCCCAGGCCGCGGCGGCGCTGCGGGACCGGTCCGACGCGGTGCGCCGCGCCGCGTACGAGGAGATGCGTGCCGGGCACCCGGCGCTGGCCGAGGAGCTGGCGCGTACCGAGCTGCGGGCGCCGACGCACGAGGTGCACGAGGAGACGGTGCTCGACGTCGGCGGCCGGCGGGTGGTGCTGCGCCATCCCGGGCACGGGCACACCGACGCCGATCTGGTGGTGCACGTGCCCGACGCGGACGTGCTGGTCGCCGGCGACCTGGTGGAGCAGAGCGGGCCACCGGCGTTCGAGGAGTCGTACCCCCTGAAGTGGCCGGACGCGCTGGCCGACCTGCTGCGGCTGACCACGCCCGCGACGGTGGTGGTGCCCGGCCACGGCGAGCCGGTCGGCGTGGACTTCGTCCGCGAGCAGCACGCGCAGCTCGCGCGGCAGGCGTGGCTGATCCGCGCCGGGCACACCGGCAGCGCCCCGCCGGAGCGGGTGGCGGCCGAGTCGCCGTTCGGCGCCCGGCCGGGCCTGATCGCCGCCCGCCGCGGCTACGCGGAGCTGGACGGCACGGCCTGACCGGCGGCCGCGCTCAGCCGGCGTCGGCGAGGATCTCGCGGAGACGGTTGCGGCACTCGGCGACGAACGCCGGGAACGTGTCCCAGTAGTAGGAGACGCCGCTGGCCGCCACCCCGAGCGCCCAGGCGCGGGCCCGTGCCCAGGTCACGTCGTCCACGCCGAGCGCCTCCCGGTAGGCGTGCCGGGCCCGCGGCGGAAGGTCCCAGATCGGCGCGTGTTCCGCGTCGGGGTGCCCGACAGTCAGGCCGCCGAAGTCGATGACCGCCCGCAGCCGTCCGCCGTGCACCAGCAGGTTGGTGGGCTTGAGGTCGCCGTGCAGCCAGACGTGCGGCCCGGCGGGTTCGGGCAGGGTGAGGGCGTCCCGCCAGAGCCGGACCAGGGTGTCGACGTCCGTCTCGTCGCCGATCCGGCTCCGGCAGTCGTCGAGCGCCGCGGAGATCCAGGCGTCGCAGGGGTGGAGGCTGCCGCCGCGGTATCCGCTGAGCGGGCCCGCGCGGGTCGCGCCGAGCAGGTCGGTCGCGTGCAGGCGCCTGACGAATACGGCCAGGTCGGCGCCGAGGGCGGCCCAGTCCTCGACCGTGCCGGACCGGACCTCGTCGCCCGGTATCCACCGCTGCACCGACCACGGCAGCGGGAAGGCGTCGGCCGGGACGCCGGCGTACACCGGTTCCGGCACCCGGTACGGCAGCAGCGGCGCGAGCCGGGGCAGCCACTGCTGTTCCTTGCGCAGGGCACCGGCCTTCTCGGCGGTGCGCGGCAGCCGGACGAGCAGGTCGGCGCCGAGGCGGTACATCGTGTTGTCGGTCCCGGCCCCGGCCGGGGTCAGCGGCAGCGCGGCCCACTCGGGGCGCTGGTCGGCCAGCAGCGCCCGGACGACCTGCTCGTCCACGGGTATCTCGTCCTGGTGCAGGGCCATCCGGTGATCATGCGGGGCGGGACGGCGCGACGGCCACCGGGTTTCCGGGGGCCCGTCCGGGCGGTTCCGGCCGGGCATGGCCCCGCAGTGCGCCGAGCAGCGCGTCGAGGTGCGGGGCGGCGGCCAGGATCGCCTCCCTCGCCGCCGGGTCCAGCTCGGCCAGTGCCTCGTCGAGCAGCGCGGCGCGGTTGGTCTCGTAGTCGGCCATCCGGGCCCGGGCGGCCTCGGTCACGCGCAGCCGCAGCACCCGGCGGTCGCCGGGGTCGCGGTCACGGGCCAGCAGCCCGGCGTCGGTGAGGTCGCGGACCAGCGTGCTCACCGTGTTGGGCGCGGTGCAGAGGCGCCGGGCCACCTCCTTGCCGCTGATCCCCGGCGTCTCCCGGACCAGCAGCAGCAACTCCACCTGCGCCTCGGGCAGCGGGTCTCGTCCGACGCGCGCCCCGGTCCGGCGGCGCAGGAGGCGGTGCAGCTCCCCCACGACCGCTCCGACGCGCGCGACCTGCTCGTTCGTCGCCACGGGGTCACCCGCCTCACATCGCAATAGTTCTGACTACAGATGTAAGGTACCCGGACGCACCGGATCCAGGGGGTACCCACTCGTGAGCAACGCCGCGCCGACCGCCGCGCGCCCGGCCGCCGACCGCACCACCGCGTCCACCGGCGGCGTGACGCTGCTGGTGCTGCTCGGCACGCTCACCGCGATCGGTCCGCTGTCGCTGGACATGTACCTGCCGGCGTTCCCGGCCATGACCCGCGACCTCGGCGCCGACCAAGCCGGCATCCAGCTCTCGCTGACCACCTGCCTGATCGGCCTCGCCCTGGGCCAGCTCGTCACCGGTCCGCTCAGTGACCGCTGGGGGCGCCGCCGCCCGGTGCTGGTCGGCGTGGTCGCGTACACCGTGCTGGCGCTGGCGTGCGCCGCGGCGCCGAACGCCCCGCTGCTGGCCGCCGCGCGGTTCGCCCAGGGCGTCGCCGGCGGCATGGGCGTGGTGGTCGCCCGCGCGGTGGTCCGCGACCTCTACTCGGGACGGGACGCCGCGAAGTACTTCTCCCGGCTCACCCTGGTCTTCGGCGTGGCACCGGTGGCGGCGCCGGGCGTGGGCAGCCTGGTGCTGCGGTTCGGCTCGTGGCGGGCGGTCTTCGTGGCGCTCGCCGTCATCGGGGCGGTGCTCGCCGTGGCCGTCGCGCTGCGCCTGCCGGAGACGCTGCCGGCCGAGCGCCGCAGCACCGGTGGCCTGGGGGCCACCGTCCGGACCATGCGGTCGCTGCTCGCCGACCGGGTCTATCTCGGGTACGCGCTGACGCAGGGCTTCGCGTTCGCCGGGCTGTTCGCGTACATCTCCGGGTCGTCGTTCGTGTTCCAGGACGTCTTCGGCGTCTCCGCGGCCGTGTTCAGCGTGATCTTCGGCGTCAACGCGCTCGCCCTGGTCGCGGTCGGGCAGGCCAACGCCCGGCTGCTCGACCGGTTCACGCCGCGCCGGCTGCTGGTCACCACGCTCGTGGTCGGCCTGGTCACCGCGCTCGGCGTGCTGAGCGGCGCGCTGGCCGGCAGCCTGGCCGTGACGGCGGTGGCGCTGTTCGCCTTCGTCGGCTCGCTCGGCATGGTGATGCCGAACAGCACCGCGCTGGCGCTGGACGCGCACGCCCGGCACGCGGGCACCGCTGCGGCGCTGATGGGCGGCATCCAGTCGGTGGTCGGCGCGCTCGCCGCGCCGCTGGTCGGGCTCGGCGGCGAGGGCAGCGCGCTGCCCATGGCGGTGGTCCTGGCCGGCGCCGCGTTCCTGTCCCTGACCGCCGTCCTGACGATGACCCGTCCGCGCGCCTGAGCTCGCCCTCCGCGCGGGACGCCGGCCCCCGCGCGTGACGCCGGCCTCCGCGCGTGACGCCGGCCTCCGCGCGTGACGCCGGCCTCCGCGCGGGGGGCGGGTGTTAAGAAGGGGCCCTTCCTCTACCGGAGGCGTTAAGAAGGGGCCCTTCCTTTCACGCGAAGCGGGCTTCGACAGCGGTGCGGGTGGGCATGGCTGTGGCGCCGCCCGGTGACTCGCACACCACCGCCGCCACCCGCAGCGCGAACGCGACCCGCTCCCGCCACCCGGCCGGGTCGGCCGGCTCACCGGCGACCAGCAGGTCGGCCACCAGCGCGCCCATGACCGAGTCGCCCGCGCCGGTGGCGTCCACCGCGTCCACCTTCGGCGCGGGCACGCGTACCACGTCGTCGCCGGCGGCGACCAGGGCACCGTCCGCGCCGAGCGTGACCACGACGGTGCTCGCCCCCAGTTCCCGCAGGTACGCGGCGACGCCCTCGACCGGCTCGTCCGGGTAGAGCAGCCGCGCGTCGGCGCTGCTGAGCTTCACCAGGTGCGCGGCGGCCGCGAACTCGGCGACCACCGCCCGCAGCCCGTCCAGCGCGCCCGGCGTGGTGAGCAGGCGGGGCCGCACGTTCGGGTCGAACACCCGCAGCGCGCCCGCGATCGACCAGGCGCGCCGGGCGGCGGCCAGCACCGGCGGGTCGAGCAGCACGATCGAGCCGCAGTAGAGCACGTCCGCGCCCTCGACCAGCGCCACGTCCAGGTCGTCCGGGCCGAGCAGCGCGTACGAGCGGGGTTCGCCGTAGAAGCGGAAGTCCGGCTCCGCGCCGGCGAACGTCGCCACGGCGAGCGCTGTGGGCGCCGGCACCGTGACAGTCCCGCTCACGTCCACACCCGCGTCGGTGAGGAACGCGCGGATCCGTCCGGCCAGCGCGTCGTCGCCGAGCGATCCGACGAACCGCGCGTCTCCGCCGAGCCGGGCGATCGCCACCGCCACGTTGAGCGGGCCGCCGCCGATCGCCTGCCGGTAGACGGTTTCTCCCTCGTGCTCGGCGTCGAGCAGGTCCACCAGCGCCTCGCCGAGCACCACCGCGTACCCCATCCTGGCTCCCCTCGTCGTCCTCCCCCGATCCTGGCGCATGGCGGGGTCGCGGCGCGCCGCGACCCGGACATCGAGCAGCACCTATTGCGGGCGGCGTCCGGACGTGGTGGGATGGCGATGCCGGGTAACGACGCGGGGGGCTGCCGCGTCACCGGCCGCCGGGTCGAGCCGACGCGAGGGCATCCACGGTCCGTGGCAACGGACCGCAGGCGGTGCGCGCCCGCCGACGGCCCCGGCCGCACGCCGACCGGGCGCGGGCACCGCGATCGTCGCATCCGCTCGTCGCAGCGGGGCGGGCCGAACCGGGCCACGCTCCGCGAGTCAGGAGATCCCCGTGCACCGATCCCGTACGGCCGCGTTGCTCACCGCGGCCGCCACCCTGGCCCTGGGCGCGTTCGCCCTGGCCACCAACTCCGGACCGGCGGCCGCACACGGCGCGGCCATGACGCCGGGCGCCCGCACCTACCTGTGCTGGAAGGACGGCCTCACCGGAACCGGTGAGATCCGGCCGAACAACCCCGCCTGCTCGTCGGCGGTGGCCACGAACGGGGCGAACTCGCTGTACAACTGGTTCAGCGTGCTGCGCTCCGACGCCGGCGGGCGGACCGTCGGGTTCATCCCCGACGGCAAGCTGTGCAGCGGCGGCAACCCCGGCTTCAGCGGGTACGACGCGGCGCGCAACGACTGGCCGATCACCCACCTGACGGCGGGCCGGTCGATGGAGTTCCGGTACAGCAACTGGGCCCACCACCCGGGCACGTTCTACTTCTACGTGACCAAGGACAGCTGGAGCCCGAACCGGCCGCTGGCCTGGAGCGACCTGGAGGAGCAGCCGTTCCTGCAGGTGACCAACCCGCCGCAGCGCGGCGCGGTCGGCACCAACGACGGTCACTACTACTTCACCGGTAACCTGCCGTCGAACAAGAGCGGCCGGCACATCATCTACTCGCGCTGGGTCCGCTCGGACAGCCAGGAGAACTTCTTCGGCTGCTCCGACGTGACGTTCGACGGGGGCAACGGCGAGGTGACCGGGATCGGCTCGGGCGGCAGCCCCGGCCCGACCACCCCGGCGCCGACCACGCCCGCCCCGACGACGCCCGCGCCGACCACCCCGGCCCCGACCACGCCCGCGCCGACGACGAGCCCGACCATGCCGTCCGGCACCTGCATGGCGGTGTACAAGGTGGTCAGCGCCTGGAACGGCGGCTTCCAGGGCGAAGTGATGATCATGAACCACAGCACCCGGACGTACTCCGGGTGGACGGCCAACTGGACCTGGCCCAGCGGTCAGACCATCAACCAGGTGTGGAACGGCACGTTGAGCGGCAGCGGGGCGTCGGTGAGCGTCTCCAACGCCGCCTACAACGGCAGCGTCCCGCCGGAGGGCACCACGACGTTCGGCTTCACCGCGAACTTCTCCGGCACCAACTCCCTGCCGACGGTCACCTGCACCGGCAGGTGATCCCGCAGTGAGAAGGGCCCCCGGGGGCGTACCCCGGGGGCCCTGTCACGTCTGGCGGGTCAGCGGACCATGCTGCCGACGACCGGCTTGGTGAGCAGCGCGGACTGGTTGCGCTGGATGCCCGGGTCGAGCGTCTTGGCCACGAAGATGGCGTGCCAGATGCAGAAGATCAGCACGGTCCACACCTTGCGGGAGTGGTCGGCCTCCTCCCGCTTGTGCTCGTCGAGCAGGCGCATCGCGTACGACAGGTCGATCAGGTCGCCCGCGCCCGAGGTGGCCAGCACGTGCCGCGCCCACTCGTACATCTCGCCGCGCAGCCAGACCCGGGTCGGGGTCGGGAAGCCCAGCTTCTTGCGGTTGACGATGGCCGGCGGCACGACGCCCTGGAGCGCCTGGCGCATCGCGTACTTGGTGGCCTCGGAGCGGGGCGGCAGCTTCAGGTCGACCGGGATGCCGGCGGCGACGTTGAACACCTCCCGGTCCAGGAACGGCACCCGCACCTCCAGCGAGTGCGCCATCGAGATCCGGTCGGCCTTGACCAGGATGTCGCCGCGCAGCCAGGTGTAGAGGTCGACGTACTGCATCTTGGTGACGTCGTCCAGCTCGGTGCACTCGGCGTAGATCGGCGCGGTCACGTCGGTGTAGCGCACCGAGGGGTCGTAGCGGCGCAGCAGGTGCTGCTTCTCCTCCTCGGTGAACATCCGGGCGTTGCCGTAGTAGCGCTCCTCGATCGGGGTGGTGCCGCGCTCCAGGAAGCTCTTGCCCTTGACGCCCTGCGGGATCGCCTTGGACACGGCGCGCAGGCCCTTCTGCACGCCGTCGGGCAGGCTGTTGACCGCGTTGAGCGACAGCGGCTCCCGGTAGATCGTGTAACCGCCGAAGAACTCGTCCGCGCCCTCGCCGGAGAGCACCACTGTGACGTGCTCGGCGGCCTTCTTCGCCACGAAGTAGAGCGGCACCAGGGCCGGGTCGGCGACCGGGTCGTCCAGGTGCCAGACGATCTTCGGCAGCGCGTCGATCATGTCCTGCGGCCCGATCTTGGTCGGGATCGTGGTCACGTCGAGGTGCCGGGCCGAGTCCTGGGCCACGTCGATCTCGGAGTAGCCGGGCACGTCGTAGCCGACCGTGAAGGTGAGGATGTTCGGGTTGAACTCGCGGGCCAGCGCCACCACGGCTGTGGAGTCGATGCCGCTGGACAGGAACGAGCCGACCGGCACGTCCGAGCGCATGTGCATCCGTACGCTCTCGCGCAGCGTCTCCCGGATGTCGTGGTAGAGCCGCTGCTCGTCGGAGACCGGGGCCGGCCGGAACACCGGGCGGTACCAGCGGCGCACCTCGATCCGGCCACCAGGGGTCCAGGTCAGGTACTCCCCCGAGCCGATCCGGCTGATCCCCTTGTGCAGGGTGCCCGGCTCGGGCACGTACTGCAGCGTCAGGTAGTGGCTCAGGTTCGCGGTGTCGATACCAGCGTCGCCCTGGTACGCCGAGTGCGCGAACGGCAGCAGCGCCTTCTTCTCCGAGGCGAGGTAGAGGCCGTCCTGGGTCTGGAGGTAGTGCAGCGGCTTGATGCCGAAGTAGTCCCGCGCGCCGAAGGCCCGCCGCTCCTGCCGGTCCCAGATCACGAACGCGAACATGCCGCGCAGCTTGGTGAGCACCTGCTCACCCCAGTAGTGGTAGCCGGCGACGATCACCTCGCCGTCGCCGTTCGTGGCGAACTGGGCGCCGTAGTCGCGGATCAGCTCCTCGCGCAGCTCGATGTAGTTGTAGATCTCGCCGTTGAAGGTGAGCAGGTACCGCCCGCCCGCGTACGGCAGGGGCTCGTGGCTCAGCGCCACGTCGATGATCGCCAGGCGCTTGTGCGCGAACACGCCGTCCGCGTACCGGCCAGAGGCGTCGCCGACCAGCTCGACCCCTGTCTCGTCCGGGCCGCGGTGGTGCAGGCACTCCAGTGCGCCGGCGATGTTGTCGCGGTGGGCGGCGGCGTCGCCGCGCGCGCTGAAGAAGGCCAGGAGTCCGCACATGGCCGCCATCTTTCCACGCGCCGGAAGCCACCGTCGCGGCACCGCAGGCACCTCCCGCTGTCGTGCGCGCGGTACCGTCGGGACCAGCGACGAGGCTCAGGGAGGGGCGGATCATGGCCGAGGAGCGGACCGGGCAGGGCAAGGCGGCGGACGGCACGGAGTCGCACGACCCGGATTTCCCGGAGGCGTTCCTGTCGTTCATGCGGCAGGGCTGGCGGGACACCGAACTGCCGGTCACACCGCGCGCCGAGGTGCCCAACCACGTCAAGCGCCGGGCCGCGCTGGCCGAGGCCTTCCCGGGCGAGACGCTGGTCATCCCCACCGGCAACGAGAAGGTACGCGCCAACGACACCGACCACCGGTTCCGGCCGGGCAGCGACTTCGCGTACCTGACCGGCGACATGGAGCCGGACAGCGTCCTCGTGCTGCGGCCGGGCGGCGAGGCCACGCTGTTCATGCGGCCCCGGTCGTCCCGGGCGACCGACGAGTTCTTCCGCAGCCGCCACGGCGAGCTGTGGGTGGGCCGCCGGCCGACGCTGCGGGAGAAGTCGACCGAGCTGGGGCTGCCGACGGCCGACCTGAGCGAGCTGGACGCCGCGCTGGCCGAGCTGGCGCCGGGGCGTACCCGTGTGCTCCGCGGTTTCGACGCCCGGGTGGACGCGGCGGTGCGTCAGTACGACGGCGCGCGCGCCGAGGGGCAGCCCGGCCGCGACCGGGAGCTGGCGATCGCGATCGCCGAGCTGAAGCTGGTCAAGGACGAGTGGGAGATCGCGCAGCTCCAGGAGGCGTGCGACGCGACGGTGCGCGGCTTCGAGGACGTGGCACGGGCACTGCCCGCCGACCGCGGGGTCTCCGAGCGGCTGCTGGAGGGCGTCTTCGCGCTGCGTGCCCGGCACGACGGCAACGACGTCGGCTACGGTTCGATCGTCGGGGCCGGCGAGCACGCCACGATCCTGCACTGGGTGCACAACCACGGCGCCACCCGTCCGGGTGAGCTGCTGCTGATGGACATGGGCGTGGAGAACCGCAACCTCTACACCGCCGACGTGACCCGGGTGCTCCCGGTCGACGGCCGGTTCACGCCGTTGCAGCGTCAGGTCTACGACGCGGTGTACGCCGCGCAGCAGGCCGGCATCGAGATGTGCCGGCCCGGCGTGGCGTTCCGGGACGTGCACCTCGCCTCCATGCGGGTGCTGGCCGAGGCGTTGAAGGACCTCGGGCTGCTGCCGGTCAGCGTGGACGAGGCGATGGACCCGGCCTCCACGGTCTACCGGCGGTGGACGCTGCACGGCACCAGTCACATGCTCGGCATCGACGTGCACGACTGCGCCAACGCCCGCAAGGAGACCTACCGCGAGGGGCCGCTCGGCGAGGGGTACGTGCTCACCGTCGAGCCGGGGCTCTACTTCCAGCCGGAGGACGAGCTGGTCCCGGAGGAGCTGCGGGGCGTCGGCGTGCGGATCGAGGACGACATCCTGGTCACCGCCGACGGCCCGGTGAACATGTCGGCCGGGCTGCCGCGCGCCTCCGCCGAGGTGGAGACCTGGCTGGCCGAGCAGCGTGAGGCGGGCCCCCGCCTGCCTGGCTGATCCCCCGCGGCCGCGAACTCCCTCGGGCCCCACCACCGCGCCTTTCCGGCAGGTGGTGGGGCCCGCCGCCGTTCCGGGCCGTTCCCGTACCGCTCACGTGGTTGGTCACCGACCGCCGTTCGTGGGAGGAATGCGGGCTTTTTTCGGATACGTCTTCCTCGCGAGGAACCTTCTCATACGGTGCTGATCAGAGGCTACAACCGGTTTGTAGCTGGTCGCCCGGCCTGGGGCGGTGCGACCCGTTTGGGAAGAACCGAAAGGGCTCTCATGTCGAACGACGTAACGACACCCGACGGCGGCGCGCCGATGGCGCCCCCGCCGCGGACGAGCAAGCGGCGGGCGCTCTGGGTCGCCACCGGCGTGGCCGGGCTGACCGGCGTCGTCGGGCTGGCGGCACTCGGCGGTCTCGCCGCCCGCGACGACAAGTCCGGCACCGAACCGGTGGCGGAGAACCACGCCGCCGCGCCGCAGAACGCCGCTGACGACTCCCGCGCCGAGGGCGGGAAGGGCGGCGAGAAGGGCGAGGACGGGTACGGCAAGGGCGGCCGCGACCGTGGCGAGTGGGGCCCGGACAAGGGCGAGTGGGGCAAGGACGGCAAGGACGACCACGGCAAGACCCGCGAGGTCCCCTGCAAGGACGACGCCCTGATCGACGCCCTCGAACTGGCCAACCGCGACCACGGCGGCACCATCAAGCTCGCCGAGAACTGCACCTACGAACTCGGCGTCAAGGACCGCAAGTTCGGCTCCGCCCTGCCCGAGATCAAGCAGGACGTCACCATCAAGGGCAACAACTCCACCATCAAGCGCGACGCCGAAGACACCTTCCGCATCTTCCGCGTCGTCGACGGCGGCGACCTCACCCTCAAGGACCTCACCGTCAAGGGCGGCAACGCCAACGAGTTCAAGTACCCCGGCGGCGGTGGCCCCGCGCCGACGACGCTCGTCCCGGACGGCAAGGACGACGACAAGCGGTTCGAGGGTGACGGCGGCGCGCTCCTGGTGGAGCGTGGCGGCAGCGCGCACCTGTCGAACGTGAAGCTCGTCGACAACAACGCCGAGGGCGACGGCGGCGCCATCGCCAACTATGGCCGCACCTGGCTCAAGGAGAGCAAGGTCGTCGGCAACCACGCCCAGGGCGACGGCGGCGGCGTCTACAACGAGGGCATCCTCAAGGTCGAGGAGACCCACGTCGACGACAACACCGCAGGCGGCAACGGCGGCGGCATCGCCAACGGCGGCGGTGAGCACCACGACGGGCCGGTCGACCTGACCTCGGCCGCGAAGCCCGGCAAGGGCGACAAGGGCGAGCACGGCAAGCACCACGCGGGCACGGTCGAGATCATCGGGGCGCACGAGGGCAAGGACGCCTCGCTGAGCACGCTGAGCCACAACCGGGCCGGCCACAACGGTGGCGGTCTGTTCAGCAGCGGCGGCTGGGTCACCGTCTCGTTCACCGCGATCGGCGGCAACGTCGCCTGCGAGAACGGTGGCGGCGTGTACGCCGAGAACACCGACCTGCTCCTGGAGAAGGTCCACGTGGCGGGCAACCACGCCGACGGCGACGGCGGCGGCGTGGTGACGACCGGTGGTCGGGACTGGGCCGGTAACGGCGCCGAGAAGGACGGCCTCGCGGGTAGCGCCACGATCGCCGACAGCGCCGTCGTGGACAACACGGCCGGCCGGTTCGGTGGCGGCATCTTCAACGGTGAGTGGCTCGTCAAGATCGAGGACGGCTTCATCGTCCGCGACCACGACAAGGACGACAACGCCACCCTCACCATCCGCGACACCGACATCAAGGGCAACACCGCCCTCAACGGCGGCGGCATCTTCAACAACAAGGCGAAGATCACCCTGACCAAGACCCACGTCACCAAGAACACCGCCACCGACTCCAGCAAGCTCCACCGGGTCGCCGGCGGCGTCCTCAACAACGAAGGACGCGTCAAGCTCGACGACAAGTCCCTCATCAGCAACAACGACCCCACCAACTGCGCCAACACCGTCGAGGACTGCTTCAACTGACGGAACCACCACATAACCGGGAAGCCCTCCTCGCGCCGTGTCGCGAGGAGGGCTCCCACCCCGGACAGCCCGGCTGGCCGTGGTGTCCCCCGCCGGGGCATCCGGGCCGCACTGCGCCCGCCCATCCCACCCGCACCCTTATGCGGGTTTTTTTCGTGTATGACCACGAGGCGAAGAAGGTTCTCATACGGTCATCTTCAGCAGCTACAACCGATTTGTAGCGAAGGCCGCCTCGCCAGGGCGAAGCGACCTTGTCAGGTACAAGGAGAGGGCAGAGAGCTCCGATGTCCAACTACCTTCGCAATAACGATGACGCCACCAGCAAGACCATCTCCCCGCTCCGGCGTCGCCGGATGTGGCTCGCCACCGGCGTTGTGGGCCTGACCGGAGCGGTCAGCCTCGCCGGCGTGGCCTACGCGACCACCGGGGCCACCGGCCCGCACCGGCTCGCCGACGTCAAGTGGTCGACCACGCAGCAGCTCAGCGACGGCGACTACGGCGACAAGGGCGCCGAGGGCGAGTACGACAAGGACGGGTACGACAAGGACGGGTACGGCAAGGACGGCAAGGACCGCGGCAAGGAAGGCCGCGACCGTGGCGAGTGGGGCCCGGACAAGGGCGAGTGGGGCAAGGACGGCAAGGACGACCACGGCAAGACCCGCGAGGTCCCCTGCAAGGACGACGCCCTGATCGACGCCCTCGAACTGGCCAACCGCGACCACGGCGGCACCATCAAGCTCGCCGAGAACTGCACCTACGAACTCGGCGTCAAGGACCGCAAGTTCGGCTCCGCCCTGCCCGAGATCAAGCAGGACGTCACCATCAAGGGCAACAACTCCACCATCAAGCGCGACGCCGAAGACACCTTCCGCATCTTCCGCGTCGTCGACGGCGGCGACCTCACCCTCAAGGACCTCACCGTCAAGGGCGGCAACGCCAACGAGTTCAAGTACCCCGGCGGCGGCCAGCCGCCGGCCGCCGCCCCGGCTGTCGCGGCCCCGGCTGTCGCGGCCCCGGCTGTCGCGGCCCCGGCTGTCGCGGCTCCGGCCGCGGCGACCACGGCCGCCGCTGTCACGCCCGTCGCGGACGGCATGAACGGCGGCAAGGACGACGACAAGCGGGTCGAGGGCGACGGCGGCGCGCTGCTCGTCGAGCGTGGCGGCAGCGCCTACCTGGACAACGTCAAGCTCGTCGACAACAACGCCGAGGGCGACGGCGGCGCCATCGCCAACTACGGCCGCACCTGGCTCAAGGAGAGCAAGGTCGTCGGCAACCACGCCCAGGGCGACGGCGGCGGCGTCTACAACGAGGGCATCCTCAAGGTCGAGGAGACCCACGTCGACGACAACACCGCAGGCGGCAACGGCGGCGGCATCGCCAACGGCAGCGGCCTGTCCGGTGGGCACGGCCCGGCGGCCTCCGCCGCGCCGAAGGGCTACGACCCGAAGGGCAAGCACCACGAGGCCGGCATCGTCGAGATCTTCGGCTCCGACCACGGCAAGGACGGCGTCAAGTCCACCCTGTCGGACAACCGCGCCGGCAAGAACGGCGGCGGTCTGTTCAGCAGCGGCGGCACCGTCACGGTCTCCTTCACCGCCATCACGGGCAACACCGCCTGCGAGAACGGTGGCGGCGTGTACGCCGAGAACACCGACCTGCTCCTGGAGAAGGTCCACGTCGCCAAGAACCACGCCGACGGCGACGGTGGCGGTGTGGTGGTCACCGGTGGCAAGCACTGGGGCTACCCGGACAACAAGGAGCACGCCAGCGCCACGATCGCCGACAGCAAGATCGTCGACAACACCGCCAACCGCTTCGGCGGCGGCATCTTCAACGGTGAGTGGCTCGTCAAGATCGAGGACGGCTTCATCGTCCGCGACCACGACAAGGACGACAACGCCACCCTCACCATCCGCGACACCGACATCAAGGGCAACACCGCCCTCAACGGCGGCGGCATCTTCAACAACAAGGCGAAGATCACCCTGACCAAGACCCACGTCACCAAGAACACCGCCACCGACTCCAGCAAGCTCCACCGGGTCGCCGGCGGCGTCCTCAACAACGAAGGACGCGTCAAGCTCGACGACAAGTCCCTCATCAGCAACAACGACCCCACCAACTGCGCCAACACCGTCGAGGACTGCTTCAACTGACCTGACGGCCCGGGGTACGCGACCGGCCCCCTGCCACGAAACGTGGCAGGGGGCCGGTCGGCCGTGCGGTCAGCTCTGGACGAACACCGCCACGCTGCGCGCGGGCACGGTGAACGTGCCGGCGGCCCGGTCGAACGACGCGGTACGCAGCGCCGGGTCGGCCGAGTTCCGCAGCACCGGGTGCAGTGCCACGTTCGCCCCGCGCAGCCCGGTGACTGTCTGCTTCGCCGTCTCCGGCGTGGCGTTGAAGACGACTGTCACCGACTTCCACCTCCCGTCCAGCCCTCGCGCGTCGAGGGTCATGGTGAGCACGCCCGGGGTCTCCTTCGTCCCGGACAGCGGGAACGCCACCCGCTTCTGCACCTGGGCGGCGGTGTCGAGCCCGAACACCGGCGAGGACCGGCGGACGCGCAGCAGCTCCGCGTACCGGGCGTCGGCCAGGTCGATCGCCGCGCAGTCCGGCACCAGCGACGGATCGGCCAGCAGCGGCTTCGCGTACGACCACTTGTCCTTGTTGTCGGCCTCCGGCGGCAGGCCGGCGCCGAACCCGTTGCCCTGGGCGCAGTCCCACCGGATCTGGTTGAACCAGTCACCGGAGTTGTACGAGTTGCGGTCCAGCGACTTCGAGCGCAGCCGCTCCGAGCCGGTGGTCACGAACCCGGCACCCTGCCCGAGCGCGGTGGTCGCCAGCGCGAGCACCTGCATCCGGGCCCGGTCCTGCGCCGAGGTCCCCTGCGGCAGCTTGTACGCCAGCGCGTCGTACAGGATCTCGTTGTCGTGCGCGTCGACGTAGGTGACCGCCTCGCCCGGCGCGGCGGTGTACCCGGCCGGGGCGCCGTTGTAGTCGACCTGCGCCCCGGTGACCCGCTTGCCGGTGGAGTCGGTGAACCGGTAGCCGCGCAGGTTCCCGGTCAGCCCCACCTTGATCAGGTCGTGCTGGTGCAGCAGCCGGGCCCGCTGCTCGGCCGCCGAACCGTTGACGTCGTCGCCGTTGGGGTCGGTGTAGAGGCCGGAGGCGAAGCCCTGCGCCCGCGGGTTGGCGTCGAACGGGCCGCCGCCGCGCACCGCGTCGCGGAGCCGGTCGTTGAACGTGCCGACGCCGGTGCCGGCCATGTTGGCCTGGGTGGCCTGCGTGAACCGGGCGTCGTCGGCGACCTCGCCGAAGTTCCAGCCCTCGCCGTACAGCAGGATCTTGCGGCCGTCCACGCCGTCGCGGGCGAGCGTGAGCTTGTCCAGCGCGGCCCGTACGGCCAGGATGTTCGCCTTCGGGTGGTGGCCCATCAGGTCGAACCGGAAGCCGTCGACCTTGTACGCCTTGGCCCAGGTCACCAGCGAGTCCACCACGAGCTTGCCCATCATGGCGTGCTCCGGCGCGGTGTTGGCGCAGCAGGTGGAGTTGGCGACCGTCCCGTCCTCCAGGAGCCGGTGGTAGTAGCCCGGCACCACCTGGTCGAGCACCGACTTCGGGTCGGCGCCGGCGGCCGAGGTGTGGTTGTAGACCACGTCCATGACCACCCGCAGCCCGGCCTTGTTGACTCCGGCGACCATCTGGCGGAACTCGGTGGTGCGCTTCGCGCCGTTCGGGTCGGTGGCGTACCCACCCTCGGGCACCGTGTAGTGCAGCGGGTCGTACCCCCAGTTGTAGCCGTCGGTGCCGGCGACCGCCGCGACGCACTTCTGCTGCTCGTCGGAGTCCGGCGGCAGCGCGGCCAGGTCGCAGTTCGGCCGGGCCTGGTCGGCCCGCTTCTCCGGGATGGTGGCGAAGTCGAAGGCCGGCAGCAGGTGCAGGTGGTTGACCCCGGCGTCGCCGAGCTTGCGCAGGTGCTTCATGCCGGCGCTGTTCGGGTCGGTGAACGCCAGGTAGGTGCCCCGCCGGTCGGCGGGAACCGTGGTGTCGGCGATGGAGAAGTCCCGTACCGACAGCTCGGAGATCTGGACCTTGGACGCCGGCGGCGCGGCAGGCTTGCGCAGGTTCGCCCAGCCGGCCGGCGCGAGCGCCGGGTCGGTCAGGTCGACGATCTGGCTGTGCGTGGAGTTCGGCGCGAGCGCCACCGAGTACGGGTCGGTCACCGACGCGGTGACCATCTTCTGCGTGGCCGGCTGCCACGCCTGCACCCGGTAGCGGTAGTAGCGGCCGTTCCACGCCTTCGTGCCGCGTACCGACCAGACGCCGGTGCGGTCGTCGCGGCGCATCGCCACGGTGGCCGGCTGGGCCGTGGGCGAGTCGAACAGTTCCAGCGACACGGTCCGCGCGGTCGGCGCCCACACCGCCAGGGTGGGCACCCGGCCGGCGAACGTCGGCCCGAGCTTCGCGCCGGTCGCCGCCGCGTAGACGTCGTCGAGCACGCCGGGGATCTGCACGCCGGTGGCGGCGAGCAGCGCGCCCTCGGCGTCCCGCTCGGTCACCACGATCTGGCCGCGCAGCGCCGCCGGCACCCGGGCCAGGTCGGCGCGGTCCAGCGAGAAGGCGCGCGAGGCCCAGAGATGGGGGTACGCCTGCCGTTGCGCCTCGGTCAGCCCGTTGCGCTGCGCCCGCAGCGCGATGGTGGTGTACGTGCCGGTCAGCTCACCGTCGGCGAGGCCGATCCCACCGGCCGGGGCGACTGCCAGCGCGTACCGCCTGCCGTCGGTCGGCCCGGTCGCCCACGCCACCGTGGACCTGTCGATCCACTGCGCCTTCTGCTTGGTCAGGTCGAGATCCTTCGCGGCGCCGGACGTGGTGGTCGGCAGCAGCCGTCCCTTCACGCCGGCGAGCAGCCACACCTCGCGCCCGGCACCGGCGAAGTCGAGCCGCTGGTCCTCGGGCTGATCCTTCTCGTCGCCTCGGTGGATGATGTAGCTCAGCCCGGTCGCCCCGGCGGCGAGGGGCACCCGGAACACCGCGCCGTACGCGTCGGTCTTCTCCGGCTTGAGCGGGGCGGCCCAGTCGGTCGGGTTGGCCGCGCCGTCCCACAGGTGCAGGCCCCAGCCGTCGTAGTTCCCGTCGGCCTTGCGCCAGTGGATCAGCGCGGTGTCCTGGGCGACGGGCGGGTCGGGTTCGCCGGTGGCGGCCTGCCGCGTCGGGTAGACCGCCGGGTCGCCCTGCTTGACCCAGATCTCGCCGGTCGCAGTCACGTCGATGGTGCGGTCGTTCGCGACGTCCTTGTTGCCGTCGCCGTCGATCACGAGGAAACCGACCGTCTTCGCACCGGGCTTGAGCTTGACCCAGGCGAACCGGCCGTACGAGTCCTCACCGGCGAACGGCTGCCCGGCGGGCCATTCCGTCACGTACGCCGGGTCGATGTCGCCCCAGGCGTAGAGCCGCCAGTCGTCGTACCCGCCGGCCGGACGCTGGTAGTGCACGATCGCCCAGTCCCGCGACGCGCCCTGGGCGGGGGTGCCGACGGTGCCGGTGGCCCGGGCGGTGGCGGTGCGGCCCTTGCCGTCGCGGACCACCGCCTTGTACTCCACGCGGGTGCCGCCGGGCAGGCCGGTGAGGTCGTGGTGCACGGTGTACGGCGCGCGCTGCGCGGTGCCCAGCAGCGTCCACTTGCCGCCCGCGACCCGGGCGGCGAACGTGACGGTGGCGAGCGGGTCGCCGGTCACCTGGGCGGTGACGGCGGCCTTGCCGGGGACCGGGTCGTCGCCCGGCTCGGTGATCGTGATCGTCGGTGCCCCGGCCTGCGGGATCGCCCGGTCGGCCTTGAGCACCAGCGCCGACATGGCCGGCACGGTGACGCTCAGCTTGCCGTCCGCGCCGGCGGTCGCGCCGGTGGCGCCGCCGTACACGCCGGTGAAGCGGGCGCCGGCCGACCAGGTGTCCACTGTGACAGTCTGCGGCGTCGCGGCGTTGTTCACCGCCGCCACGTACTCGATCCGGTCGGTGGGCAGGACGCGGGAGAACGCGAAGACGCCCGGCCCGTCGGCCGCGTACCGGGTCACCTGCACGCCGTCGCGCAGCGCCGGGTGCGCCGTCCGCAGCTCGCCCAGCTCGGCGATGGTCCGGTAGAGCGGGTGGCGGGTGTCGTACTGGTCGGCGGCGTGGGTGCGGGTGGTGCCGATCAGGTCGTCGTCGAGGTAGTCGGCGGTCCGCGAGGCGAACATGTCCTGCCGGGCGTCCTTGTCGCCGCCCGGTCCGGTGAAGCCCTGCTCGTCGCCGGAGTAGACGACCGGCTGGCCGCGGGTGAGGAACATGAGCTGGTGGGCGAGCCGGCTGCGGTTCAGCTGGGTGGCGTCGTCACCGCCGGCGGCGGCGACGAACGAGCCGATCCGGCCCATGTCGTGGTTGCCCAGGAACGTGGTGAGCCGGTTGGCGTTCGTGTCCCGCGCGGAGTACAGGTCGTCCTTGGCGTAGACGTCGGCGAGCGACTTGGCCGAGCCGTCGGCGGCGGCGTACCCGCGTGCCGCCTCCTGGAACGAGAAGTCGAGCGTGGCGGGCAGTCCGCCCTGCCGCACGTAGGTGGACTGGATCTCCTGCTCGGCGCTGTAGACCTCGCCGAACATGAAGAAGTCCTTCTTGCCGGCCTTCGCGGCGGCGGCGTCGATGCCGCGGGCGAACTGCGGCCAGAAGTCGAGGTTGGCGTGCTTGACCGTGTCGAGGCGGAACCCGTCCACGCCGACCTTGCCGATCCACTGGGCGTAGATGTCGGTCATGCCGCGGACCACCTCGGGACGCTCGGTCCACAGGTCGTCGAGGCCGAAGAAGTCGCCGTACTCGCTGTTCTCCCCGGCGAAGGTGGAGTCACCGCGGTTGTGGTACATGGTCGGGTCGTTCAGCCACGCCGGTACCTTGACCTTCGCGTCGGCCGGGGTGGCGAACACCGGGGTGTACGGGAACGACGTCGAGTTCACCGCCGGGAACTTCCGGGTGCCGTCGGCGTAGTTGCGGTCCTCGAAGGGACGCCCCTGCGCGTCGCGGTACGGCGCGGTCTTCTTGTCCACGTAGCCGTACTTGTCCTCGGCGTACCGGATGACGTCGGCGGTGTGGTTGACGATGATGTCGAGGTAGACCTTGATACCCCGCCGGTGGGCCAGGTCGACCAGCTTCTTCAGCTCCGCGTTGGTGCCGAAGTGCGGGTCGACCTGGGTGAAGTCGGTGATCCAGTAGCCGTGGTAGCCGGCCGAGACGTCCGCGCCGGTGCCCTGCACCGGCCGGTTCTTGAAGATCGGCGCGAGCCAGATGGCGGTGGTGCCGAGCCCCTGGATGTAGTCCATCCGGTCGATCAGGCCCTTGAGGTCGCCACCGTGGTAGAAGCCCTTGTCGGCCGGGTCGAGGCCGGTGGTGAGCCGGCCGCCGGTCAGACCGCCGGTGTCGTTGCGCTTGTCGCCGTTGGCGAACCGGTCGGGCAGGACGAAGTAGAACTGCTCGGCCTTGGCGGTGCCGGTGCCGGCCTTGAGCAGCGCGTCGGGGGACGGCTCGCGGTTCCACTGCGGAGTGTTGCCGGCGGCCAGGACGTCGGGGGTGGCGGCGGCCGGGCCGGTGGCGTCGGCGCCGAGCTGGTGGAGGGCCACCGGCACGCCGACGAGAGTGAGTACGAGGGAGGTGACCAGGGCGAGCAGCGCCTTGGGGGATATCGGCGGCGGTTTCATCGACGGCCTTTCTCTGGTCGCTGATTCGCCCGCACGCTAGCCCTTGCCGAAACATTCTGCAATCCCTTGCAAACACTGCCGCAACAAAGCAGTCGCCTTGCAAGAGGAGGCATCCGATGCCGGCCCCTACCGGGCCGCGCGACCTACCGTTCGGCGCAGGGCGTGCCGTCGACGGTGCAGCTCACCGGCCGGGCGCCGGCCCGCTCGATGTGGAACCGCACCGGCAGCGACTGCCCGGGGGCCAGGTCGAACCCGCTGCGGTAGGTCAACACGCCGTCGTCGAAGCGGAACACACCCTGCTCGGCGCCCTCGACCCAGGCGGTGACCAGCCGGCCACCCGGGAACACCGCGCGCACCGTCCAGCCCTGCGCCGTGCGCGCGGTGTTGACCAGCAGCACCTCACCGATGAACCCGCCGTCGAAGGCGCTCGGCACGCTGTACCGGCCGGTCACCGCCGACGGCGGCGTCGGAGGAGGCGTCGGAGGCAGCACCGGCCGGGCCACACCCCGAGGGCTGGGAGTCGGCGCGGCCGGAGTCGGCCGGGCGGGCAGCAAGGTGGACCGGGGCGACAGGCCCGGCACCACCGCGGCGGTGGCGGAGACCGGCGACGGGCCGGTGGGGGTGACCGCCGTGGGCGTCGGCGCGACGTGCGGCAGCGACATCACCGGATCCGCCGGACCGGCCGCCGGGAACGTCCGCCGGCCCCGCACCGAACCGAGCGCCACCACCAGCAGGACCACCATCACGACCACGCCCGCGGCGACGAGGATCCAGGGGGACGAGGTCATGGCGGCCCCGGGCTGCGGGCCGGGACGACGCGTGCGGGACATGGTCCTCCTGTCGGGTCCGGGCCAGAGTAGCCAGCCGGGCCGGGTCGCGGCGAGCATCGCGCCCGAGCCCTGCCGTCCGGTGCCTCGCACCTGATACCTTGCACGCCGATCAATGACCACAATGGCTCGTCGAGCCGGTAGGACGGTTGGCCAGTGACTGAGTGGCAGGGCGACATCCGGCGGGCGTCCACGGCGGACGCCGCCGTCGTGACCGCGATCCTCGCCGAGGCGTTCATGCGGGATCCGGTGAGCGGCTGGGTCTTCCCGGCCGACGACCACCGGGCCCGGGTCCATCCCGCCTTCTTCGGACCGTTCGTCGCGCTGGCGCTGCGCACCGGTGAGGTGTACGTCGCCGGCGACGGCCTGGGCGCCACGCTCTGGCTGCCCACCGGCGAGGGTCACGACGCCGAGGAGGGCGACGAGTTCGACGAGATGGAGGCCGCCATCGGCGCGGAGGCCATGAAGCGGTTCGGTGTGCTGGACGAGATGATGAGCGCCCGGCACCCGGGCGAGCCGCACTGGTACCTGCCCTTCATCGCGGTGCACCCGGACCATCACGGCAAGGGCGTCGGCTCGGCGCTGCTGCGTAACAAGCTGGCCGAGCTGGATCAGGCCGGCACCGCGGCGTACCTGGAGGCCAGTTCGCCGCGCAACGCCGCGCTCTACGAGCGGCTCGGATTCCGGCGCCGTCCGGTCACGCTGGACCTGCCGGAGGGCCCCAGCCTCTACCCGATGTGGCGAGACCCGGCCTGACCGGTGCCGTCCCGCCCCGGCTCGGCCCGGGGCGGGACGTCATCGCCGTACCGTCGTGGTGGTGACGTCGAGCGCGCCCACGACGGCGGCGAGCAACCCTTCGAGCTGAGCCGGCAGGAACCGGCGGCAGTCACGCATCCGCGCTGCCACCTGCGGATCGAAGATGTGCGCGGCCAGCCCGACCGCCTCGGCGAGGGTCGCCAGCAGCAGCGTCCCCGGGTCCAGCTCGGCCGGGGACGAGTGCATCAGCATCGCGGTCAGCCGCACCCGCGGTGAGGCCGCCTGGTTCGGGTCGATGGCCGGCCAGCGCACCGTCCGGCCGATCAGCTTGCCCTGCTCACGGCGGAGCACGCCGGCGGTGACCAGCCGGGTGCCCACCCGCTCGTTGATGTTGAGCTGGGTCCGCAGGTAGCGGATCCACAGCCGGGCCGGATGCGCCCCCTCGCGGCGCAGGATCTCGGTGATCAGCAGGTCGGTGAGCGGCTCCTGCCACAGCCGCGGATCGACAGCGGCGATCCCCCCTCCGTCGAGGGCGATCCGGCCCTCGAACATCAGCTCGGCGAGCGCGGCGCCGGCCAGCCCGCACTCCAGCCGGTCGACAGCGACGTGCGGCTTGCCGGTGAACTCGTCGTGTCCGATAAGGAACAGCGCATCCGCAAGCCGGTAAGTGGCCTGCGCCCCGGGGTAGGTCATGGTCCATCCTCGAACGGTGGCCGTGATCGTCGACACGGGACGGTACGGCATGACCACGCACAGCTCAATTCCGGCCGATCACGCGCACCCCAATCGATATCGAAGTGGGGTTGTCACGATACGTGATCACCAATACCCTGCTTCAGGTTGTTCCGAAGTAGACACCTCAATCCCCTCACCCCCCTCCCCTGGAGAAGCCTTGTCCTCCGATCCGTTCTTCTCCGACGGTGGGCTGCGCCGCGGTCGTCTCGGCACCGCTCACCTCGTCTTCTTCACCGTCGCCGCATCCGCCCCGCTGACCGTTCTCGGCGGTGGTGTCACCACCATGTACGCGGTCAGCGGCAACATCGGCGCCGCGCTCGGATACGTGCTCCTCGCCGCCGTGCTCGCCGTCTTCGCCACCGGCTACGCCGCGATGAGCCGGTACGTCGCCAACGCGGGCGCGTTCTACGCGTACATCGCCAACGGCCTCGGCCGGGCCGGCGGGGTGGCCGGCTCGGCTGTCGCGCTCGCGGCGTACAACGCGATCCAGATCGGTCTGTACGGCCTGCTCGGCGCGATCCTGGGCGACTTCATGTCCGCCAAGACCGGCATCGAGCTCGACTGGTGGGTCTGGGCGCTGCTGGCCTGGGTCTTCATCGGCGCGCTCGGCGTCCTGCGCATCGACCTCAACGCCACGGTGCTCGCGGTGCTGCTCATCCTCGAGTGCGTGGCCGTGCTGATCTTCGACCTGGTCGCCTTCGCCAACCCCGACGGCGGCACCGTCACCACCGCCGGCATCAGCCCCGGCCACCTGTTCGGCGCCGGCTTCGGCGCGGTGCTCGCGTTCACCATCGCCTCCTTCACCGGCTTCGAGAGCGGAGCCATCTACAGCGAGGAGGTCAAGGACCCGCGTCGCACCGTCGCCCGGGCCACCTACATCGCGGTGGCGTTCACCGGCCTGTTCTACGCCTTCTCGGCCTGGGCGCTGACCGTGCTCACCGGTCCGGAGAACGCCCCGGCGGCCAGCGCCGAGGCGGGACCGGGCATCATCTTCGGCGCGCTCGACCAGTACACCGGCGCGGTCGTCGCCGACATCGCCAACGTCCTGTTCATCACCAGCGTGCTGGCCGCCCTGCTGTCGTTCCACAACGGCGTGGCGCGCTACCTGTTCGCGCTGGGCCGGGAGCGGGTGCTGCCGGGCTTCCTCGGCGCCACCTCCAGCCGCAGCGGCGCACCGGTCGCGGGCTCGCTGGTGCAGAGCATCCTCGCCGTCGTGGTGTTCCTGGCGTTCGCGATGACCGGCCGCGACCCGGTCATCGACCTGTTCACCTGGCTGTCCGGCGCGGCCGCGGTCGGCGTCGTCCTGCTGATGACGCTCACCTCCGCCTCCGTGGTCGGCTTCTTCCGGGGCCGCCAGGGCCCGGAGAGCGCGTGGCAGCGGGCAATCGCCCCGGCGCTCGGCACGGTCCTGCTCACCGCCGTGCTGCTGGTGCTGCTGTTCAACTTCGACGCGCTGCTCGCCCCCGACACCGCGAGCTACCTGAAGTGGCTGCTGCCGGCGATCCCGGTGGCGGCGGGCGTGGTCGGCCTGATCTGGGGCGCGATCCTGCGCACCAGCCGGCCGGAGACGTACCGCCGGATCGGTCAGGTCACCGAGGAGGGCCTGCACGAGCCCGGCCTGCACCCGGCCCCCGAGGCCGACCGCTGGGCCGGCGCCCACCACCGCTGACGCCCGTCGGTGCGGCGGCCGGCCACACGGCCGGCCGCCGCACCACCACGATCAGGCGGTACGGATGACGGTGCAGATAACCGGGCCGTCCTCGGTGGTGCGCAGCAGGTAGCGGTAGCGCTCGCCCGGCACCGCGCCGCCCTGGCTGTCCAGGAACTCCCAGCGCACCGCCACCTCGGTGAGCAGCGCGGAGATCTGCTGCACGTCCTCGATCTGCGCGTTCGCGGCGACGAGTTCCCGCTCCTGGTAGTCGGGCGCGGCGCCGACGAAACTGAGCGCCACCGCCGCGGGCGAGGTGAACGAGAAGCTGTAGGTGTCGGCGACCACCAGCCCGGGCAGGGCGTAGCAGCCGGCGATGGCCGGCACGTCGGCGGTGGTCAGCGCCACGCCGTACCGGTCGAAGAAGTCGGTGAGCGTGTCGAGGTCGGTGGAAGCCGTCACGACGCTCCTCATTACCGGCCCGCCCCGGCGGCAAACCTTCCTCAGCGCGGCGGGATCCGTACCTCGATCTCGGCGCCGAGGTGCGCGCCGCCGCTGAGGGCCAGGTCGTCGCCGCTCCAGAACCGGCCCGGGTCGTACCAGTTGGGCCGCCGCCCGGCGGGCAGCAGGCCCATCGCCTCATAGGTCACCGCGACCACCTCGGCGCAGTACGCGGTCTCCAGCGCAGCGGCGTTCTCCCTGCCGGTGTCGCCGATCCTGCTCGTGTCGCCGGTATCGGCCCGGTCGCCGGTATCGGCCCGGTCGCCGGTATCGGCCCGGTCGCCGGTATCGCCTCGGTGGCCGGTATCGCCGGCCCTGCCCCGGCTGCCGGCGTCGCCCCTGTCGATGATCCTGTTCAGGATGCCGATCTGGTTCCGGTCGCCGGTCCTGCCCCGGAGGGCGCCGAGGCTCAGGCGGCGCGGGTGCGGCAGCCGGCCCCGCGCCCACCGCCAGGCGAGCTGCGCGGTGGACGGGAACGGCGTGCCGTCCAGGCGAGCCACGGTACGCAGCACCGCCTCCTCCATCGCCGCGTCGGCCGGTGGTTCGAGCTGGCGCAGCCAACCCCGCTGGCCGTACCGGTTGGCCCAGACGCAGACCGCGTCCCGCAGGTCGTGCAGCTGCACGCCGCGCTGGTGGGTGCCGGTCCACATGTCCGGCAGCGAACGCCCCAGCTCGGCGTGCCACATCAGCGGCGGCATGTCGTCGAGCACCACCGCCATGCCGACGTGGTTCACCGGGCTGTTCGTGGTGAGCTGGATGGCCCGGTCGGGCACGCTGCGTCCGCGGAACACCCACAGGTCGCCGGTGCGGGTCAGCTCCACTGCCTCGTCCAGGCTGATGCTCATGGAGGACTACCCTATGCGGATGCGGCAACGGATGCGGTGGTGGAAGGTACTCGGACTCGCGGGTCTCGCCGGCGTCGCGGCGACCGGAGTGGTGGTGGCGCGGGCCGAACGGCGGCGCCGGGCGTACACCCCGGAGGAGATCCGGGAGCGGCTGCGCGAGCGGCACGCCAAGGCTTCCTCGTCCTGACCGGACAGTCGGGGGCGGCGGATTCTCCTACCATCGCAATGATGGGAACCGTTTTCTGGGAGAGCCCGTTCGTCCTCGATCCTCCGCCCGCCGCCGTCGAGCGGCACGGCGACGTCGACCTGCACGTGCCCACCGGCGACGGCCGGCATCCCGCGGTCGTCGTCGTGCACGGCGTACCGGGACCGCCCGAGGCGCCCGACGCGCGGGACTGGCCGCTCTACCGGGGCTACGGCGCGCTGCTCGCCGAGGCGGGCGTGCTGGCCGCGATCCCCCGGCTCACCGTGGCCAGCCCGGACGACCTGTACACGGTCGCCGCCCGGGTCGCCGCCACCGCCGAACTGCTTCGCGCCGACCCGCGCGTCGACCCCGACCGGCTCGGCCTCTGGTTCTTCTCCGGCGCCGGCCTGCTGCTCGGCGACTGGCTCCGGGACCCGCCGGTCTGGCTGCGCGGCGTGGCCGCGACCTATCCGCTGCTGGCCCCGCTGCCCGGATGGCCCCCGGTGGACCCGCGCTTCCGCCCGATAGACGCCCTCGACCTGCACGCGGATCAGGGCGCCACCACTGCGTCGGGCACGGCCTCCCCCGACGACGCCGAGCGCCCGGAGGCGGCATCTCCCGATGGCGCGAACGTCGACGCCGCGCACGCGGAGGGCGCGGCGGGGCCGACGCTCGTGCTGACCCGGGCGGGGCGGGAACGGCCCGAGGTCGCCCCCACCATCGAGGCGTTCACGGTGGTCGCGCGGCGGCGCGGCATCCCGCTGTGCGTGGTGGACGTGCCGAACGGGCAGCACGGATTCGACGCGCTGGACCACACCGAGGAGTCCCGCGCCGCAGTCCGCACCGCCCGCGAAACCTTGCTCACCCTGCTCACCACCCCCTGACTCTGCCGCCAGCCCTCACCGAGACCCCGGCACCCCACCCGCACCGCCCCGATCGCGTCGATCATGAAGTTAGCGGCGACAAATCAGGCACCAACCACCGCCAACTTCATGATCGACAGGGCAGGGCGATCCCCCCGGGCAGCGCGCTCCCCGTTCACCCGTTCACCCGGCCCGGCGGTTCGCCGCGCCCTGCCCACCCGCTCGCCCCGATCCGCGTCGGTGATCAAGGAGTTTGTGTCACTCCGGGAGCCCGCACAGGGCACAAACTCCTTGATCAACCGGACGAGGGCGGGCCAGGGCGGGGGCGGGCGGCGCGAGGGAGAGCACTGTGCGGCCCTGGAGGGTGATGGCCGGGAGGCGCTGGATTCTCAGGCGCGCTCGGGTGAGCCGTCAGCGGTCGGCGGCGGGGACCGGGGCGGGCTGCTCGGAGGGCTCGGACACGTGCAGGCGCTTGGCCCGGCGGCGCAGCCACGCGGTGCTGACCACGCCGGCCAGCACAGCCAGCACCAGCCCGGCCCAGGAGATGTCCTTGAGCCAGTGCTCGGCGGCCTGCCCGAGATAGAACAGCAGGTAGGTGGTGCCGAACGCCCACACCAGCCCGCCTGCGGCGTTGGCGACCAGGAACCGGCGGTACGGCACGCGCAGCGCCCCGGCGAGCGGCCCGGCGAGGATGCGCAGCAGCGCGACGAACCGCCCGAAGAACACCGCCCAGACGCCGTGCCGGGCGAAGCTCAGCTCGGCGCGGGCCAGGTGTGCCGGGCCGAGGTGTTTCGGGAAGCGCCGGCCGAGCCGTTCCAGCAGGGGGCGGCCACCTCGGCGGCCCACGGCGTACCCGATGGAGTCGCCGATGATGGCGCCGGTGGCCGCGGCGGTCGCCACCCACTCGGGCCCGACGGCGCCGGTGGCGGCGAGCAGCGCGGCGCTGACCAGCACGATCTCGCCGGGCAGCGGGATGCCCATGCTCTCCACGCCGATCACGCCGCCCACGAGCAGGCAGATCAGGGCCGGCGGGAGCGCGGCGAGCCAGTGCTGTACGTCGACCACCCGCCGACCCTACCCGCGCCGGGTCAGCCCGCGGGGGCCAGGAACTCCAGCCGGTTGCCGTGCGGGTCGTACGTGTGGAACCGCCGCATGCCGGGAATCTCGTCGTCGCCCCAGGTCACGGCGTGCCCGGCGGCGTCGAGGCGGGCGGCCAGCTCGTCCAGGTCGGTGCGCAGCAGCGCGGGGTGCGCCTTGCGGGCGGGGCGGAAGTCGTCCTCGACGCCCAGGTGCAGCTCGGCGCCGTACCCGGTGAACCAGCAGCCACCGCGGGCGGCGAGGGCCGGGGGTTTGGGCTTCTCGGCGAGGCCGAGCAGACCGGTGTAGAAGGAGCGGGACGCGTCCTCGGAGCCGCGGGGGCAGGCGAGCAGGACGTGATGGATCATGGTGGCACCTCCTCGTCCCGCAGCGTGGCACGAGGTTGCACGAATAGCAAGACGGACGTACGGTTTTGTAGAGACCGACGCAGGTAAGTGTTGCCTAAGCACGGCAGCGCCCCGGTCGGTGCGACAAACTGCTCAGGACTACTCACGGTCGCTGGTGTGAAGGAGTACGACGTGGCGAGCCTCGACACCTTCGGTGCGAAGACCCAGCTACGCGTCGGAGACGCGAGCTACGAGATTTTCAGGATCGACAAGGTGGAGGGCCACGAGCGGCTGCCCTACAGCTTGAAGATCCTGCTGGAGAACCTGCTGCGGACCGAGGACGGCGCGAACATCACCGCCGACCACATCCAGCAGCTCGGCGCGTGGGACGCCACCGCCGACCCGAGCGTGGAGATCCAGTTCACCCCGGCCCGGGTGCTGATGCAGGACTTCACCGGCGTGCCCTGCGTGGTCGACCTGGCCACCATGCGCGAGGCGGTCCGTGACCTGGGCGGCGACGCCACCAAGGTCAACCCCCTCGCTCCGGCCGAGCTGGTCATCGACCACTCGGTCATCGCCGACCTGTTCGGCCGCGAGGACGCGTTCGAGCGCAACGTCGAGCTGGAGTACGAGCGCAACAAGGAGCGCTACCAGTTCCTGCGCTGGGGCCAGACCGCGTTCAACGAATTCAAGGTCGTCCCGCCGGGCACCGGCATCGTGCACCAGGTCAACATCGAGTACCTGGCCCGTACGATCATGGAGCGCAACGGCCAGGCGTACCCGGACACGGTCGTCGGCACCGACTCGCACACCACCATGGTCAACGGCCTGGGCGTGCTGGGCTGGGGCGTCGGCGGCATCGAGGCCGAGGCCGCGATGCTCGGCCAGCCGGTCAGCATGCTGATCCCCCGGGTCGTCGGCTTCAAGCTCTCCGGCGAGATGCCGGCCGGCACCACCGCCACCGACCTGGTGCTGACCATCACCGAGATGCTGCGCAAGCACGGTGTGGTCGGCAAGTTCGTCGAGTTCTATGGCCCGGGCGTGAGCGCGGTGCCGCTGGCGAACCGCGCCACCATCGGCAACATGTCGCCGGAGTACGGCTCGACCGTGGCGATCTTCCCGATCGACGCCGAGACCGTCCGCTACCTGGAGCTGACCGGCCGCGACGCGTCTCAGGTGGCGCTGGTCGAGGCGTATGCCAAGGAGCAGGGCCTCTGGCACGACCCGGAGCGCGAGCCGGAGTACTCCGAGCGCCTGGAGCTGGACCTCGGCACCATCGAGCCGTCGCTGGCCGGCCCGAAGCGCCCGCAGGACCGGGTGCCGCTGGGCAGCGCCAAGACGCTGTTCCGCGCCGCGCTCAGCGACTACGTGGCAGCCGACGAGACCGGTGGCGACCCGGGCCGCAAGCCGGGCGTGCCGCAGCAGGAGAAGCCGTTCGGTGCCGACGGCCCGGCCGACGAGGCGTCGGCCGAGTCGTTCCCGGCCAGCGACTCCCCCGCCAACGGCGTCAACGACCCGGCGGACGCGCCGCGCGACCTGGAGACCGCCGCGGTGGGCGCGGGCGGCCGGGCCAGCAATCCGGTACGCGTGACCGGCGCCGACGGCGTCGAGTACGAGCTGGACCACGGCGCCGTGGTGATCGCCGCGATCACCTCCTGCACCAACACCTCGAACCCGCAGGTCATGATCGGCGCCGCGCTGCTGGCCCGCAACGCGGTGGACAAGGGCCTGGCCCGCAAGCCGTGGGTGAAGACCACCCTGGCGCCGGGTTCGAAGGTCGTCATGGACTACTACGACCGCGCCGGCCTCACGCCGTACCTGGAGAAGCTCGGCTTCAACCTGGTCGGCTACGGCTGCACCACCTGCATCGGCAACTCCGGCCCGCTGCCGGAGGAGGTCTCCGCCGCCGTCAACGACGGTGACCTCGCAGTCGTGTCGGTGCTGTCCGGCAACCGCAACTTCGAGGGCCGGATCAACCCGGACGTCAAGATGAACTACCTGGCGTCCCCGCCGCTGGTGGTCGCGTACGCGCTCGCCGGCACCATGGACATCGACCTGGCGAACGAGCCGATCGGCGAGGACGCCCAGGGCAACCCGGTGTTCCTGCGGGAGATCTGGCCGAACAGCGCCGAGATCCAGGACGTCATCGCCTCGGCGATCGGCGCGACCGGCTTCAGCGCCGCGTACGCCGACGTGTTCGCCGGTGACGAGCGCTGGCAGTCGCTGCCGACCCCGACCGGTGACACGTTCTCCTGGGACGGCGAGTCGACGTACGTGCGCAAGCCCCCGTACTTCGAGGGCATGCAGCAGGAGCCGGCCCCGGTCCAGGACATCGCCGACGCGCGCGTGCTGGCGAAGCTGGGCGACTCGGTGACCACCGACCACATCTCCCCGGCCGGTTCGATCAAGGCGGACTCCCCCGCCGGCAAGTACCTGGCCGAGCACGGCGTGGCCCGGCACGAGTTCAACTCGTACGGCTCCCGCCGCGGCAACCACGAGGTGATGATCCGGGGCACGTTCGCCAACATCCGGCTGCGCAACCAGCTCGTCCCGGGTGTCGAGGGCGGCTTCACGGTCAACCACCTGACCGGCGAGCAGACCTCGATCTACGACGCCTCGATGGCGTACCAGGAGGCGGGCGTCCCGCTGGTCATCCTGGCCGGCAAGGAGTACGGCTCCGGCTCGTCGCGTGACTGGGCGGCCAAGGGCACCATGCTGCTGGGCGTGAAGGCGGTCATCGCCGAGTCGTACGAGCGGATCCACCGCTCGAACCTGATCGGCATGGGCGTGCTGCCGCTGCAGTTCCCGGGCGGCGAGACCGCCGAGTCGCTGGGCCTCACCGGCACGGAGACGTTCTCGATCAGCGGCGTCACCGCGCTGAACGACGGCGACACCCCGCGCACGGTGAAGGTCACCACCGACACCGGCGTGGAGTTCGACGCCGTGGTCCGCATCGACACCCCGGGTGAGGCGGACTACTACCGGCACGGCGGCATCCTGCAGTACGTGCTGCGCCGCATGATCGCCAGCTGAGTTCTTCATGTAAGGAAGGGCCCCTTCTTAACAGACGTCTGTTAAGAAGGGGCCCTTCCTTACATCTCAGCGGAGGCGGAGCGCGACGGCGCGTGCCTCGGAGTCGGTGAGCGGCAGGAACCACAGGAAGCGCCGCACGATCGCGATCGGGTCCGGGCCGTCGGGGCGGCCGCGCAGGTCGCGGATGGCCTGCCGGGTGAGCCGGGAGAACTCGGGGATCATCGTGGCGCGGCGGGCCGCGTCGGTGGGCGCGGCCCGCAGGGTCGGGCACGGCCAGGGCTCGCCGCAGCGGTCGCAGCGCCAGGCCGGACCGCACGCGCGGTGGCCGGTCAGCGGCAGCACCACCCGGGGGTACGCCGATGTGGGTGTCGGTTCGGTCATGCCCCTACCGTGCCGAGGGTGCCCGAACAATCACACAGCGTTGTGTAATCTCCTTCGGACGGTTCTTTTGCTCCGGGGAGGAATGGGCATGAACCATGCCTTCGTCACCGCGCTGGCCGGTGCCGGCCACACCGCCGAGAGCCTGGCGGAACGACTCGGACTCCACCCGAAGACGGTGGCCCGCTGGGCGAACCCCGGGCACATCCCGCAGAGCCGGCACCGCGCGACTGTGGCGAACCTGCTGGGCCAGCCGATCGAGGTGCTCTGGCCGGACGCGGTCCGCCGCCGCGAGCCGGTCTGGTTCCGCCCGTGGGTCGACATCGAACGCGAGGCGGTCGCGCTGCGAGCCTTCCAACTGGCCTGGGTGCCGGGCCTGTTGCAGACCGAGGCGTACGCCCGGGCCACGTTCATCGGCCAGCCGCTGACCGCCGACGAGGTCACCGACCTGGTCACCGCCCGGCTGGACCGGCAGGGCATCCTCACCCGCCCGCGCGGGCCGCTGTACGTCGTGGTGCTCGACGAGCAGGTGCTGCGCCGCGCCGCCGCCGGCGACCGGGCGCTGATGGAGGCGCAGGTGACCCACCTGCTCGCCTGCGCCGAACTGCCGAACGTGCAGCTCCACGTGGTACCGGTGGACACGCCGACCTATCCCGGGCTGGACGGGCCGTTCGTCATCGCGGAACTGCGCGACGGCAACCGGGTGGCGCATGTGGACAGTCAGGCCCGCGCGCAGATCATCGAGCAGCCCTCGGAGATTGCTACCCTGGAGCGTCGGTGGGAACGCATCCGGGGCGAGGCGCTGCCTCGCGCGCGGACCCTGGAACTGCTGAGGGAAGTGGCGGCGGCATGGACCTGAGCGGCGCCCGGTGGCGCAAGAGCACCCGCAGCGGCGGCAACGGCGGCGACTGCGTCGAGGTCGCCGGCAACCTGCCCGGTGTGGTCGGCGTCCGCGACTCGAAGGACCCGGCCGGGCCGGTGCTCACCTTCACCCCGGCCGCGTGGACCCGGTTCCTGACGTCGACCCGCCGCTGAGCGGGCCGAAAGGGCCAACCTTTCGCCCATCCCACGCATTGAGAAATTGTTATTCGATGAATTCCATCGCCCCCGATCGCACATCCGACACTGAAAACAATCGACGTCCATGATTCGTTGACACGCCCCGAATATCGTCGATACGTTGCCGACATCGCGATGAACAACGGGGGCGCTCCAGTTTCGATCCGGGAATCGAACACTGGGAAGGATTTCATGAAGACGACGATCAAACTTCTGGCCCTGCCGGCCCTGATCCTGCCGGCGATCCTCGCCGGCACTCCGGCGCTGGCCGGCACCGGCACCACCGCGGGCACGGCCGCTCCGGCCGCTGTCACGTCGATCGAGCGCAAGGCGGGGTCGTCCGCGCAGGCCAGGGCCTACTGGACGGCCGAGCGCATGGCGGCGGCCACTCCGGCCGACGAGGTGGAGAAGTCCGCCGGCCCGGTCACCCAGAGCCCTGTGGCGGAGCGGGTGCGGCGCTTCGCGGAGGCGGTGGCGCCGAAGGACGGCAGCGGGTTCGGCGCCCAGCTGAACGAGTCGATCACGGTGGGGAAGATCTTCTACACCAGCTCGACCGACGGCCTGGGCCACTACTGCTCCGCGAGCGTGGTGAACAGCCCGGCGCGCAACATGGTCTTCACGGCCGCGCACTGCGTGCACGACGGGCCGGGCCGGGACTGGCACACCGCGAACTGGATGTTCGTGCCGTCGTACCGCAACGGCGCGCAGCCGTACGGCACCTGGGACTGGTCCACGCTCGCGGTGCCGAGCGGCTGGATCAGCACCCGCGAGCGGCAGTACGACGTTGCGGTCGCGCTCGTCTACGGCAGCCGGTCGATCGTGGACGCGGTCGGCGCGAACGGGCTGCTCACCGGCGGTGGCCGGGCGTACCACTACGACATCTTCGGCTACCCGAGCAACAAGGACAGCGGTGAGGTCCAGTGGGTCTGCTCGGGCACGTCGCGGGACGCGGGCAGCAACCGGATCGAGATGAACTGCGGCTTCGGGGGCGGTTCGAGCGGCGGTCCGTGGTACTACAGCTACGACAACACCACCAGGCGCGGTGACGTGCACGGGGTGATGAGTTACTCGAGCGGCTCGAACACGAACGGCTCGCCGTACTTCTCCGCCGCGGTGGTGGGGACGCTCTACAACACGTACGCGAACGACACCTGGTGAACGACGGTCCGCCTGGTGTGCCGCCCGGCGCACCAGGCGGACCGGTGCCGGTCGGACCGGCACCGGCCCCGGAGGAGGCGACATGTCCCATCGTGTGCTGCTCGGCGCGGCCGCCGTCGCGGCGCTCGCCGTGGCCGCGGCCGTCGTGGTCGTCGCGGCGCGCGACGGGGGCGCGCGGCGACCGGCGCCGCCCGGCCCGGTGGTCGCGACGCACAATCCGAGCCCCGGCGCCACCGATCCGTCCGAATACTGGACGAGGGAACGAATGCGTGACGCGATCGGCGACTGATTCACCGAATTGCGTCCGCCGGATCTGCGTTCGCCGGAATCGAATGCGCAATTCCCATTCCCAGCGGGTCACCGGCCCTGGCGCCAGACCTGTTCCCGGGCCGCTTCCCGCGACTCGTGATGGACGCCGCGGTCGCTCTCAGCCGGCGGCGCTCTCCAGCACGGCCTTGAGCCGGGCCAGGTCCGCCTCGACGAGCGCGGTGTCCCGGTCGAAGTCCACGTCGCTCATGCCGGGCATCCGCCGCAGGCTGAACACCACCTCGGTGGCGTCCCCGTCGGCGATGGCGCGCAGCGGCACGTAGACCGTCTCGCCCGACGGCGTCAGCACCTCGTGGTCGAGCACGCCGTACTCGTTGGCCGGGGCGAACGTCAGCCGCGCCCGCCCTTCGGGTGTGTCCACGTACCAGTGGCCGTCGACGAGCACGACCGAGCCGCCGAGGCCCGGGGCCCAGCGGGGCAGGTTCGCCGGGTCGGCGGCGAAGGCGTAGACCTCCGCGACCGGACGGTCGATGTGGACGCTGAGGTGCCGGGACTCCGAGGCCATGCGCCGATGATGGCACGCTGTCGGACGCCCGCGTTACGCTGCCGCCGATTCCGACCGACACCCCGGGAGACGACCACATGGGCATGGTGTTCACCGCACGCCGGCTGTCCGGCGAGGAGCTGGCGACGGTGCTGGCCGACCCGGACACGGTCGGCACGCTGTTCGACGGCGGTCCGGACGAACTCGACCTCGACAAGGCGTGGCACGGTCTGCACTACCTGCTGAACGGCACCACGTACGAGGTCCGGGGCGACGCCGGCCCGGCGATCATCGGGGGCGACCCGATCGGGCCGGACCTCGGCATGGGCCCGGCCCGGCTGCTCATGCCCGGCGCCGTGCGCGCCGTGGCCGCCGGGCTCGACGCGGTGGACGACGCGACTCTGCGGGCCCGCTTCGATCCGGCGGCCATGTCGGAGGCCGAGATCTATCCGCACATCTGGGACGACGGCGAAGACGAGTTCGACAACTACCTGCTGCCGAACTTCACCGCGCTGCGCGACTTCTACCGCGACGCGGCGGCGAGCGGAGACGCCGTGCTGCTCGCCGTCACCTGACCCGCCGGAAACGAGCCGCTGGAGACGAGCCGCCGGAAACGGGTGCGCGCCGACGGCCGCGCGCCGGTAGCGTGCCGGCGTGGGACTCGACGCGTTCGTGTACTGCCGGTGCTGGCAGGACGGCCTCGCCACCCCGTGCCCGGTCGGGCCGGTCGGCTACGACGAGGACGGCTGTCTCGCGTTGTTGCGGCCGTGGGAGGGCAACAAGGCCGCGCACCGCACGTTCGACGCCTGGCAGGCGGAGGCGTGCCCGCACAAGGCAATGGAGCAGGCGAACGAGCACGTGTCCAACTGGGCCGGTGTGCGGCTGTTCCAGCAGGCGCTACGCGCCGCCGGCCCGGAGCGCTTCCCGACGCTCGCCACCGCGCTGCCGAACCTCAACGGCGGCTCGCTGCCGGCCGACCGGGCGGCGGTGGCGCTCGCCGAGCTGGACGCGTTCGCGCGCACCGACCGGATCACCGACGAGGTGGAGCTGATCGACGAGGCGACCGGCCGGGTGCTGATGCAGTACGTCGAGAGCTACCACGGGGTGTTCATGTTCGGCCCGAGCTTCCAGGCCGGGGTCGATCCGGACGGCTTCTTCGTCCTCGACCGCGCCGACCCGCCGGTCACGCTGTTCCGGGCCGTCCGGTTCGGCCAGCGGCCGCTGTCCGGCGACCGGGTGGAGTTCACAGTCGGCGGGGCGCGGACGGTGGTGGCGATGCGGCCGGTGGGCGAGCACGGCGAGCCGCCGCCCGAACGGCTCGCGGTACGGACCCGGAGCCGGTCGGGCGGCGACTTCGCCTACATCGTGGAGCCGCTGCGCCGGCTGTGCGCGGCGTCGGTGGCGACCGGCAACCCGGTCATGTGGTGCTGACGAGCGCCGCTCACCACGGGATCGTGCCCGCGTCCTCGAAGTAGCCGCCGGTCGGCCCGTCGTCCGGCAGCGTCGCCAGCCGGATTCCGATCGCCGCGCCCTGCTGTGGGGTCCGCACGCCCCGGAAGCTGTTGAGGTCGGTCGCGGTGAAACCCGGGCAGGCGGCGTTGATCAGGATGCCCGTGCCGGCGAGCGCCCGCGCGTACTGGATGGTCACCGCGTTGAGCATGCTCTTCGACGGCGAGTACGCCACCGACAGCGGGCCGGTCTGATGTTCGCCCTCCGAGGCGCTCTGCCGGGTCAGCGAGCCGACGCCGCTGGACATGTTGACGATCCGCGGCGAGGCCGAGCGGCGCAGCAACGGCAGCATCGCCTCGGTCACCCGGACCACCCCGATCACGTTCACCTCGACCGCGGTCCGGATGGTCGCGAGGTCGACGTCACCCGGGTGCTGGGGCGCGCCACCCGTCACGCCCGCGTTGTTGACGAGCACGTCCAGCCCGCCGGCCTCCGTCTCCAGCAGCCGGGCGGCGGCGGCCACGCTCGCGTCGTCGGTCACGTCCAGCGGTACGCCGAACGCGTCCACGCCGCCCGCGCGCAGCTTCGCGACCGCCTCGGCGAGCCGTTGCTCGTCCCGGGCGCCGACGCCCACCCGCCAGCCCAGCGCGCCCAGGCCCGCCGCGATCTCGTACCCGATGCCCTTGTTCGCGCCCGTCACCAGCGCGATCGTCCGTTCGCTCATGCTCTCGATCCTGTCCGCGGGGCGCGCGGGCCTCCAACACCACCTCGGTAGCGGCCGATACCCGGCGGGTATCGATCCGGCGGTACGGTGGCGGGATGGAGACGCGGGAGCTTCGCTACTTCGTCGCGGTCGCCGAGGAACTGCACTTCGGCCGCGCCGCGCGCCGCCTGGGCATCGCCCAGCCGCCGCTGTCGCGCGCGATCCGGCAACTCGAACGGCGCCTCGGCGTGACGCTGCTGGAACGGGACAGCCGCAGCGTCGCGCTCACCGCCGCCGGTGCGGTGCTGCTCCGGGAGGGCCGGGCCGCCCTGGACGCCGTGGACGCCGCCGACCGCCGTACCCGCCGCGCCGGTCAGGCCGTGAACGGCGGCCCCGGGCTGGTGCTGGCGACGAAGGCGGGCGCGTCGAGCGAGCTGCTGCCGAAACTGCTCGACGCGTACGCGGCCGAGCCGGACGCGGTCCCCGTCGAGGTGCTGCTGTGCGGCATCGGTGAACAGGAACGGCTGCTGCGCGACGGGCGGGCCGACGTGGCGCTGCTGCACCTGCCGTTCGACTCGACCACCGGGCTGGACACCGAGGAACTCGTCACCGAGCAGCAGGTGGCGGTCCTGCCGGCCGGACATCCGCTGGCCCGGCGGCCGCACCTCCTCATGGCCGAGGTGGAGACGCTGCCCGGCCTGCCGATGCCGCGCTGGCCCCGGGCCGACGGGTCGTATCCGGACGGCCCGGGCCCCGAGGTCCGGGACCACGCCCAGTTGTTCCAGCTCATCGCGCTCGGCCGTACCGTTGTGGTGCTGCCGGAGTCAGTCCGGACGCTGCTGCTCGCCGACCTGACCGCCGTGCCGGTGCCGGACGCTCCGGCGGTGACCACTGTCATCGCGTGGCCGCCGCACAGCCGGTCCCGGTCCCTCGCCGCCCTGATCCGGACCGCCACCCGCCTGTAGGGACCGCCCTACGACAGGTCCTTGCGCATCTGCTGGGTGACCACCCGGTAGCCGGACGTCTCGTACAGCTTGCGTGCCGTCTCGTTGGCGCCGAAGACGTTCAGCTCCAGCGCCTGCGCGCCCCGCTCCCGGGCCGCCCGCTCCCCGGCCGCGAGCAGCGCCCGCCCGAGGCCCCGGCCCCGGTGCCCGGCGGCGACCTCGATGTCGTAGAGGAACGCGCAGCCGGCGAGCCCACGCGGGTGGGTGAGGCCGATCCACAGGCGTCCCACCGGCGAGCCGTCGGCCAGCACGCCGAGCAGGAACAGCATGCCGGGCGTGGCCATGCCCTGCGGCAGGAAGGCCGCGCTTTCCCGCCGGGCCCGGTCGAGCGCCTCCTCCGGAGTCCAGTTGCCGGCGGCCACGTGCTCCCGCGCGTAGCCGGCGGCGAGTTCGTCCTGCCAGCTGTCGAACTCGTCCGGGGTCATCGCCCGGACGCTCACCTCGGTCATCGCCACTCCCCCGTCGATGTGTGACCCTTCAGTCCTCGGCGGCGCGGCGGCGCGCCTCCCGCAGCTTCATGGCGTGCTCCAGCAGCGTGATCAGCACCTCCTTGGCCGACTCCCGCTTGCGCGCGTCGCACAGCACCACCGGTACGCCCGGGTCCAGGTCGAGCGCGGCCTGCACCTCGTCGAGACGGAACGTCTTGGCGCCCTCGAAGCAGTTCACCGCCACCACGAAGGGCGTACCGCGTCCCTCGAAGTAGTCGATCGACGGGAAGCAGTCGGCCAGCCGGCGGGTGTCGGCGAGCACCACCGCACCGAGCGCGCCGAGTGCCAGCTCGTCCCAGACGAACCAGAACCGGTCCTGCCCGGGCGTGCCGAACAGGTAGAGCACCAGGTCGTCGCTGATGGTGATGCGGCCGAAGTCCATCGCCACGGTGGTGGTCGACTTCTCCTCGATGCCGGACAGGTCGTCGATGCCGATCCCGGTCTCGGTCAGCACCTCCTCGGTCCGCAGGGGCCGGGTCTCGCTGACCGCGCCGACCATCGTGGTCTTGCCGACGCCGAACCCGCCCGCGATCAGGATCTTGATCGCGGTGGGCAGCGGCGCGGCGCCCGCCGGCCGCTCAGAGCGCCCGTAGTCCATTGATTACCGCCTCGAAAACGTGCTCGTCGGGAAGGCCGGCGGTGGTCGCGCGCGGCTCGCGTACCTGTACCAGGCTGCGGGCGGCCAGGTCTCCGAGGAGGACCCGGACCGTGCCCACCGGCAGGTCGAGATGGGCGGCGATCTCGGCCACGGAGAGGATCCGCTGGCAGAGGCCGACGATCGCCACGTGCTCCGGGCCCAGCCCGGACTCCGACCCGACATCCGTGCGGGTCGAGGTGACCAGCGAGATCAGGTCGAACGTGCCGGTCACCGGGCGGGCCCGGCCTCCGGTCACCGCGTACGGGCGCACCACCGGGCCGGCGTGGTCGTCCACCCACTCCTGCTCCGCGGAGTCCCCCCGGCCGGTCATCGTGCCGCGTTCTCGCCGAGGGGCTGTTCCCGGGTCGGTGACGCGACGAACCGGCCGACCCGGGTGACGAGCATGGCCATCTCGTACGCGATCAGGCCGACGTCCGCGTCCTCCGAGGCCAGCACCGCCAGGCAGGCGTTGCGCCCGGCCGCGGTGACGAACAGGAAGGAGGACTGCATCTCGATGATGGTCTGCTGTACGTGCCCGCCACCGAACCGCTTGCCCGCGCCGCGGGCCAGGCTCTGGATGCCGGCCGCCATGGCCGCCAGGTGCTCGCCGTCGTCCCGGCTCAATCCGCGGGACGAGGCCATCAACAGTCCGTCGGTGGAGAGCGCCACGGCGTGCTCCGCCTGCTTGACCCGGCCGACCAGGTCATCCAGCAGCCACGTCAGATCCGCGCTCGAAGCCGTCTTCTGCGCCACTCGTCGTCCTCATCTTCCCGGCTTGTGTGCCGTCAACTTCCGGTTTCCGTCGCGTCGACGTCCCGGTCAGGTAACCTGCTCGTCCGCGTCGGCCGGCCCGCCGCCGGCCCCCTGGGCTCCACCGAGCAATCGCGCGGCATCGGTACGGCCGCGTCGGGTACCGCTCTGGTAGGAGCTCATCATCCGGCGCACCTGCTCCGGTGCACGCGCCGTGTCGTCGTCGGCGGCGTCGTCCTCCGCCTCGGTCTGGTCGTGCCGCAGCTCCGGCGCGAGGCTGGCCTGGCGTACCCGGACCGGCAGTCCCGCGTCGGTGACCGGCGCGGTCTCCGGCTCCGTCGCCGGCGACGCGTCAGGCTCGTCGGTCGTGGCGGCGGGCCGCCGCTCCACCACCGCCAGCTCCGTGGTGGGCCCCACCACCCCGGGCTGCCGCTTGCGGGTACGCGCGGGCAGCCCGGAGGGGGTCAGCCGGGGTGCCCGCGCCACCGGCTCCGGCGCCTGCGGGGCGGGCTCGGCCGGCTGGTCCGGTTCGGTGTCGCCGTCCGGGCCGGACGGGGTCGCCGGCCCGTCGCCGTCGCGCGTGCTCCGCGCCGGATCCGGTGCGGGCGCCGCCGGCAGGGCCGTCCCGGGGGCGGGCAGGGCGTCGGCCGCGTCGGCGCCGTCGGCGGTGATCAGTTCACGCGGGATCAGCACCACCGCCGTCGTCCCGCCGTACGCGGACTCCTTGAGCTGCACCTTGACGCCGTGCCGCTCGGTGAGCCGGCTGACCACGAACAGGCCGAGCCGCGCGGCGTCGGCCAGGTTCAGCTCGGACCGGTCGACGATGCGCGCGTTGGCGGCGGCCAGCTCGTCGGCGCTCATGCCGAGGCCGCGGTCCTCGATCTCGATGGCGAAGCCGTTGGCCACGAGCTGGCCGCGGACCTCCACGGTGGTCTGCGGCGGCGAGAAGGAGAGTCCGTTCTCGATCAGCTCGGCCAGCAGGTGGATGACGTCACCGACGGCGCGGCCGGTGAGCGCCACCTCGCCCAGCGGGCGCACGGTGACCCGCGTGTAGTCCTCGACCTCGGCGACGGCGCCGCGGACCACGTCGACCATGGGGACGTTGCGCCGCCAGGCCCGGCCCGGAGTCGAGCCGGAGAGCACGATCAGGTTCTCCGCGTTGCGCCGCATCCGGGTCGCCAGGTGGTCGACCCGGAACAGGTCCTCCAGCTCCTCGGCGTCGTGTTCCCGCCGTTCCATCGCGTCCAGCAGCGTGAGCTGCCGGTGCACGAGCGCCTGGGTGCGCCGGGCCAGGCTGAGGAACACGTCGCGTACGCTGCGGCGCAGCTCGGCCTGCTCGACGGCGGTGCGGACGGCGGTCTCCTGGACGACGTTGAACGCCTTGCCCACCTGGCCGATCTCGTCGTCGCCGAACTGCAACGGCGGCGCCTCGCGGGCGACGTCCACCTCCTCGCCGCGGCCCAGTCGTTCCACCACGCTCGGCAGGCGTTCGTGCGCCAGCTTGAAGGCGGCCTCGCGCAGCCGTTCGAGCTGGCGGACGAGCGCCCGTGCCGTGGTGATCGAGACGACCACGGACGCGATGACGGCGATCAGGCCGAGACCGGCGGCGAGCACCAGCCGCACGATGACGCCGATCGCGACCGGCATGGCCCGGGACACGATGTCCTCACCGCCGGCGAGGATCACCTCCCGCAGGTCGGCCATCGCCTTCTCGGCGGCGGCCTGCCACGCCGCAGCGCTCACCGGCGGGCGCACCTCGGCGCCCTTGGCCGCGAGCACCTGGTCCTGGAGCGTGCGGAGCTGCTGGAACGCGTCGCCCTCGACCATCCGTTCGAAGCGGGCGCGGTCGCTCGGGGCGAGTTCCCGGGAGGTGCGGTCGGCGAGGAACCACTGCGCGCCGACCAGGCGGGCGAACGCGGTCTGCTCGCCGACGGTGATCCGGTTGGCCGCGATCGCGCCGGTGATCAGCGCGTCCTGTTGGGACAGCAGCTCCCGGGACCGGTTGAGGTCGATGAGCGCGGCGGTGTCCTCGGCGATCTCGTCGTCGTCGAGGCCGCCGAGGGCGTCGAACACCGCGAAGATCCCGTCGACCGCCTCGTCGTACGCGATGAGCGTGGTGGTCCGGTCGATGGTCTTGCGGCTGACGTCGGCGCGTACCTGGCCGAGCTGGTCCAGCTCGGTCTTCAGCTCGTCGAGCCGGCTCATCAGTTCTTCGCTGGCCGGGATCTCGGTGCGCCAGTCCCGCACCGAGCGCCACAGCGCGCCGGCGGTCTCGTCGGTACGGGCGCGCTGGGCCTCCAGCTCCTGCAGCCGGCCCGGGTCGGACTCGCCGAGGTAGCGCAGCGACAGCCGGCGCTCGGCCTGCAACTCCTGCAGCAGCGGGTCGCTCGGCTCGAAGACGCGCGCGTTGAGCGTCTGCACGCCGAGCAGGTTGAATCCGTCCCGTACGGTCACCCACGCGGCGAACGCCCAGAGCGCGGTCAGCGACGCCAGCAGCGCGATGATCTTCGTACGGAGATTCGTACTGCGGGAACCCATCACACCGTCCTGGCCCGGTCTTCGGTCGGTCCGAAATCCGATCGACTCCGGCGCACGCTAGCAGCCGTCGGGAACCTCATTCAAGCGATCCTGATCATGGTAGGTGCGGCCCCGGTCCGGGTCGCCCCGGCACGGCCGGAGGCCGCCAGCACCGCGGCGCGCACGATCCGCGTCGGGCGGTAGAGGTCCTTGTCGTGCCATAGTGCCGGTTCACCGTCGCATCCGTCCAGCTCGGACAGTCGACGGCGCCCCCGCGCCAGCGCCGACGTGATCCGGGAGTCGCCGGACCGGCCCGCGTCGGCCAGGGCGAGCACCGCGTACGCGGTCTCCTCGGCGGTGCCGTCCCACCGTCCCCAGGAGCCGTCCGGGCGCTGCGTGTCCAGCAGCCAGGCCACCCCCCGCTCGACCGCGACGCGCGCCGCGCCGTCCGGCGCGTGGTCGGCGAGCGCCAGCAGCACCCCGTAGGTGGCGTAGTACGGCGAGGCGTGCCAGCGGTCCTCCCACCGCCCGTCCGGCTCCTGCCGGTCCAGCAGCCACTCGGTGACCCGGCGGCGGGCGCCGGTGACGCCGGGCGCGCTCGGTTGCTCGCCGAGCGCGTCGAGCACGTGCGCGTTCGTGGTCAGCGACGCCCCGTCCTCCCCCGGCCAGGTGCAGAAGTGCCGTCCGGTGTCGAACCCGGCCAGCGGCGCGACGCCAGGCGCACGGCCCAGCCGGGCCAGCGCGTAGAGCGTGACCGCCGTGGTGTCGGCGTCGGCGGGCAGGCCGGGCGCGGTGGCCGCACCGGCCGGTCCGACAGCGGCGCGCAGCTCGGTCAGCACCGGCTCGGGCGCGCCGACCGGCACGCCGGCCCGAACCAGGATGCCGAGCACCCAGGCCCGTTCGAAGACGGTGATCGGGCTGGCGCAGGGCACCGGGCCGGGCCGGGCGACAGCGTTCAGGTAGTCCAGTGCCGGTCCGGGCTCCGGACCGCCCAGCCAGGCGGCGGTCGCGGCGGGTGAGGCGCCGACCGCGCCGCTGGCCGAGGGACGCACCCCGGGCGCGCGGTACGCCAGCTCGCCCGCCACCTCCAGCGCGTGCGCCAGCTTCTCCGGTACCGGCCTCCCGGTGGCGAGCAGTCCGCGTACCCGGGTCAGCCGGGCCGCGTCGAGACCGGCCGGCAGCGGCAGACGGGGCCGGCCGGCCCACTCGGCCAGCCCGGGTGGCGGACCGGCCGGCCCGTCGAGATGCCGGTCCACAGCGGTCAGCAGCGCCGGCACGATCAGGTCGGTGGCCGGCAGGTCCGGCGGGGCGCCGGCGCGCAGCGCGCCGGTCAGGTACGCCAGCCCTCGGTGCGCGGCGGCGGCGGGCGCGGCGGCCGGGCCGTCGCGGTGCAGCACGGTCAGCAGCGCCTCGATCGCGCTCAGCGTCGGCACCAGCGCGTACCCGCCGGCACCGCCCCAGCCGCCGTCCGGACGCTGCCGGTCCAGCAGCCAGGCCACGCGCCGGTCGTGGCCGTCGAGCCAGGGCGCGAGCGCGACCAGCCGTCCGGTCTCGTAGACCGACGGCGACGTCTGCCCCTCCGGTTCACCGCCGAGCGCCGTGATCAGGTCGTGCGTGGTCCCGGACCGGGTGGCGGGCACCGATCCGGCGGTGAGCGTCACCGCACGCCCCAGAAGTCGGTGTTCCGGTAGAAGCCGGTGGTGAAGCCGAGCTGCCGGGACAGGAAGTCGGCCTCCCGCGGCACCTCGCCGGCCAGCTTCGCCAGCAGGACGCGGCAGTGGTCGACCTGCTCGGCGAAGCGCCGCTCGACCTCGGCCGGGTCGTCGACCAGCAGCAGCGCGTTGAGGTCGCCGGACTCGGCGTCGCGGCGGTGGGTGCCGAGGTCGTTGACCAGGCGCAGGGCCCGCTGGACCTCGTCGCCGACCTGGATCAGCCGCTCCAGCGTGCCGGCGTCGGACACCGATCCGGTGTGGATCCAGTGCGCCACGTTCACCACTGTGGCGGCGAGGTTGTCGGCGTTGGCCAGATAGTCGTCGAGGGTGGGGCGGCCGGTGCGCCGCCAGTCCCACTCGCGGGCCATCGCGTCGAGCGTGCGTGCCATTGTGTCCCGCCAGTGGCCGCGCAGCGCCGGATAGGCGGGCGCGGCGGCGACGTCGTCCCGCAACTCGGCGAGGAACCGGCCCAGCGGGTCGCCCGAGGCGGCGCCGTCGAGCACGTCCAGGCAGACGCCGGTGATCCGGTCGACCTCGGCCCGGCTGGTGGCCTGGTGGTCGACCAGCCAGTCGACGGCGAAGCCCCAGAGGACCGCGCGGTTGGTCACCGCGAGTTCGGCGGCGGTGTGCCAGGGGGCGCTGAACGCCATCGCCTGCGCGATGCTGCTGAACAGCGTCGCGTCGAACGGGTCGCCGGGGAACAGCTCGGGGTGCGCGGCGGCGGCCCTGCGCAGGCCGCGCTGGCCCTGCGCGGCGAGCGCGCAGACCCGGCCCTGCTCCGCGGCGACCGCAAGCGGATCGGGTGTCGGCCCGTCGGTCATGCCGGCTCCGTCCGCCCGGCGGCGACGAGCGTCAGCTCGACGCGTTCGCGCGGCCGCAGGGCCGCGGCCAGCCGCAGTCCGGGTACGCCGGGGCGGTGCAGCCGGAACCGGTAGCGGCTGAGCATGGTGGCGAGGATGAGCTGGGCCTCCAGGTAGAACAGGTACATGCCGAGGCACTGGTGCGGGCCGCCGCCGAACGGGAAGTGGGCGTACCGGTGCCGGGCCCGGACCCGCTCGGGGCGGAACCGTTCCGGGTCGAACTCGTCCGGACGGTCCCAGAACTGCCGCATCCGCTGGGTGATCAGCGGGCTGACGGCCATCGTGGCGCCGGGCTCGATCGGCACGCCGTCGATGACGTCCTCGGCGACCGCGCGGCGCGGGATGATCCACCCGATCGGGTAGAGCCGCAGCAACTCGTCGAGCACCATCCGGGTGTACGTGAGGCGGCTCAGGTGCTCGCGGCGTACCGGCTCGCCGCCGACCACCTCGTCGATCTCGGCGTAGAGCCGCTCGGCCACCTCGGGGTGCTGGTCCAGGTGCGGCCAGGCCCAGGTCAGCACGTTGATGGTGGTCTCCGTGGTGGCGGCGAACATCGCCACTGTGTCGTTGCGGACCTGCCGCTCGTCGAGCTGCCGCCCGTCGTCGGTGCGGGCCTGCCAGAGCGTCGAGATGACGTCGTCGCCCTGGTCGGCGGACTCGCGTGTCTCGCGGACGATCGGCACCAGCACGTCGTCGACGATGCGGACGGCGCGGGCGAACGTGCGGTCCCCCGGCATCGGCAGGGACAGAGGCGCGAACGGCACGATGATCCGGGGGATGACGGCGGTGGCGATCCGGTCCTGCGCCTCGATCACGCGCATCGCGTCCGGCACCGAGATCCGGTCGGCGAAGAGCACCTTCATGATCGCCCGGCTGACGATCCGCGCCTGCTCCACGCCGATGTCGACCGGCTGCCCGGCGCGGGCCGGCTCGTCCAGCTCCTCCACCGCGTCGCGGATCGCGTCGGCCATCCCGTCGACCAGCGCCTCGACCCGCTTGGCGGTGAACATCGGCTGGAGCATCCGGCGGCTGGCCGACCAGATCTGCCCCTCGCCGAGGATCCCCTCGCCGAACAGCCGCTTGACCGGGCGCCAGAACAGTCCGTCACCGGCCCGTTCGTAGTTGTCCGCCCGGTCGCGCAGGACGTGCTGCACGTGCTTGGGGTGGGTGACCAGGTAGGGGCGGAACGAGCCGAGGTTGAGCCGGACCAGGTCGCCTTCGGTACGGTTACCGATGTCGATGAGGGCCCGGGCGGGGTCGCGGAGCACCGCCGGCAGGATCTGCCGCAGCGGCACGGTTCGGGGTCGGCCGGTGGGCCTCGGTGTGTCCGTCGGTTCGGGCACCTGAACGCTCCCTCGGTTGACTCAGGGTCGCGACTCCGTATCGACCCGTGACGTTGCTCGCGAGCATGCCATCCTGAGCCGCAGATCAAAAGGCAGGTCGGAGGATATTTCACGTAGCAACAATCTCTTTGTCGAGAATGGAGCCGGTGGGATATGCGTCACTCGCGTACACAGTGGCCGTTGCGGAGAGCGAGCAACGCTCACCTCCGGCGGACGGCGGCAGAACGCGGGCGCGGGCCCGTCCGCTGTGCCAAGCTTCGGGCATGGACGACAAGACCATCCTCAGCCGGATCTCGGAACTCGTCGACGAGGAGCACCGGCTGCGTGCCGACGCGCAGCAGCACGAGGCCGGCACCGACGACGAGGCGCGGGAGCGGCTGCGCGCGCTGGAGGAGTCCCTGGACCAGTGCTGGGACCTGCTGCGCCGCCGGCGGGCCGCCCGCCAGGCGCACGGCGACCCGGACGCCCAGGGCGAGCGCCCGGTGCCGGAGGTCGAGCGCTACCTCCAGTGACCCGGACCGGCGGGCGTCCCGGGCGGTCTCCCGCCCGGGACGCCCGCCGGGTCAGCGGATGCCCGCCTCCCGCAGCAGCGCCTCGGTCAGCGCCATCGGGTCGGTCACCGTCGCGGGCATCCCGCGGGCGGTGAACCAGGCGGCCACCACCCGCACGTCGCGGGCCAGGAATTCGGCCCCCTGCGGGTTGGCCACCACGTCGACCACCTGCGGCAGGTCGATCATCACCAGCCGGCCCGCGTGCACCAGCAGGTTGTACGGCGACAGGTCGCCGTGTGCGTACCCGGCCCGGGCGAGCACAGTCAGCGCCTCCACGAGCTGGTCCCACAGGTCGCGCAGCTCGTCGTCGTCGGGCCGGACCTGGGCCAGCCGCGGCGCGGCCTCCCCCGCCTCGGCGTCGCCGACGAACTCCAGCATCAGCTCGGTGCCGAGCAGCTGCACCGGGTAGGGCACGGCGATCCGCCCGGAGGCGGCCCCGATCTCCCAGAGCTGGGACAACGCGGCGAACTCGGCCGCCGCCCACTGCCCGGCGATCATCTGCCGGCCGAACGCGGTACGGCCGGTCATCGCCCGCATCTCACGGGACCGGCGTACCCGGCGGCCCTCCAGATAACCGGCGTCCCGGTGGAACAGCCGGTGCTGGGCGTCGCGGTACCGCTTGACCGCCAGCAGGCACGCGCGGTCGGTGCCCGGCACGGCGCGGCGGACCAGGTGGACGTCCGCCTCCTTGCCGGTCTTGAGCACCCCGAGCTCGGTGTCCCGGGCGGCCAGTTCGGTGACCAGCCACTCCGGGTGCGGCTCGGGGCCGTGGACGGCCTGGTCCCAGGAGGACCAGGCGTCCTCCGCCTCGGGCTCGGCGTCCGGGTCGGTGAGGGTCGGCGGGGTGTGCCGCCCCCGCTTCAGGAAGTCGGGTTCGTCGTCGTCGAAGCGGCTCTTGCCGCGGCCACGGCGCTGCGGCGCCGGGATGTCGTGATCGCGCACGGGTGGATCTGTCCTTCGATCGAGGCTGGTGGAGGCAGGTGGTACGACCCTGCGAAAACGGCCATGACCGACCCCCTCTCCTCGACCGGGCACACCCCGGCTGCGCACTCGCGCGGCACCATGCTCGTACCCCGCCCGGGGCAGGTCAACGGATTTTCCGCGCCGCCGCCCGGGCCGCCGTGTCGCCGCGCCTCGTCGCTGCGCCTCGTCGCGCGCGGTCAGCCGGCCAGGACGGCCGCGACGGCCGCGATCAGCCCGTCCTCGATCCGGGTGGGCGCGAACCTCGGGTCGGACCAGCGGCGTCCCCGGTGCAGCCAGACGCTGGGCAGGCCCACCGCCGTCGCGCCGCCGATGTCCGCCTCCGGGCTGTCGCCGACCACCCACGCGCCGCGCAGCGGCATCCGGGCCCGCTGGGCGGCGAGCGCGAAGATCCTCGGGTTCGGCTTGCTGACGCCCGCCTCCTCGGAGATCACCCAGTCGGCGACGTACCGGTCCAGGCCGGTCTTGCGGATCTTGGCGTCCTGTTGACGGGACGCGCCGTTGGTGACCACCACCGGCACCCAGCCGGCGTCGGCCGCGATCCGCAGCGCGCAGGCCACCAGCGGATCGAGCCGCATGTGGGCCACCACGCCGTCGTGCAGCTCGTCGACCAGGTCGATCGAGGGGATGCGCAGCGCGTACCGGTCGCGGATCGCATCCGCCACGTCCCACCTGTTGGTCAGCCCGTCCGCGTCCACGGACACCAGCCAGTCGAGGTCGGCCCGGGGCGCGCCGATGCCGTCCAGGAAGCGTTCTCCCCAGGCGCGGAACGGCCCGTCGCGGTCCAGCAGGGTGTTGTCCAGATCGAGCAGGAGCAACGGCACCTGGGCACCCTACGGGAACGGCTGGAGCACCGACAGGGCCGAGGGCCCCGCCACGGCGATCAGGCGACGAGGACGGCGCGATCCGCCCCGGCGTCGAGCGGGCGGTCCAGCAGCATCGTGTGCGCCGCGCGGGTGGCGGCCAGCGCGTCCGGGTCGAGCGTGGCCACCAGCACGTCCTCGCCGGTGTCGGCGCCCCGGGCCAGCGGCCGGCCCTCCGGGTCGTACACCGCCGCGCCGCCGTTGAACCGCCACGGATCGGTGCCGCCGACCGAGTTGGCGAACACCACGTACATCGTGTTGTCCAGCGCCCGGGCGGCGTAGTAGAGGTCGCGGCGGTGCGCCGAGCCGGCCAGGTAGCCACTCGGGCAGAGGTAGCCGTGTGCGCCGTCGCCGGCGGCGGCCCGCGCGTGCTCCGGGAAACAGCCGTCGTAGCAGACGCCCAGACCCAGCCGCCACGTGTCGACCTCGATCGTGGCGCCCCGGCGTCCGGCGTCGAACAGCTCCCGCTCGCCGCTCCAGAGCTGCTGCTTGTCGTACGCGGCGGTGACAGTGCCGGCCGGGTCCACGACGAGCGAGGAGATGGTGCGCCGCCGGTCGGGGTGGCGGACGGCGGCGCCGATCACCACTGCCGCGCCCGCGTCGGCGGCGGCGGAGCGCAGCGGGTCCAGCCGGGCGTCGGTCACCCGGCCGTCGGCGTCGGCAGCCACGTCCGTGGCGTCCGGATCGGCGCCGAGGGTCGGCGGGTGGTACGCCGGCAGGAACAGCTCGGGCAGCACCACGACGCGGGCGCCCTCGGCCCGGGCGACGAGGCGGGCGGCGGCACCGGCGTTGCCGGCGACGTCGCCGGGGACCGGCTGGGCCTGGACGGCGGCGACGGTGAGCGGGCGCGCGGGAGGGGCGGTCACCCGCCGATCGTAACCACCGGACGGCGAAGATGATCAAGCGTCGGAGCATCTCAAGCCGTACGTACGGTTTGCATCGGCCGGTTCCACCTGCGACGATCCGTTCGTGCCCAGAGTAAGTCAGGACCAGCTCGACGCGCGCCGGCAGGAGATCCTCGCGGCGGCGCGGGCGTGTTTCGCCCGGCACGGCTACGAGGGCGCCACCGTGCGGCGGCTGGAGGAGGCCACCGGCCTGTCCCGGGGCGCGATCTTCCACCACTTCCGGGACAAGGACTCCCTCTTCCTCGCCGTGGCCGAGGACGACGCCGCCGCGATGGTGGAGACGGTGGCCCGCAACGGCCTCGTGCAGGTCATGCGCGACCTGCTGGCCCGGGCCGTCTCGCCGGACACCACCGGCTGGCTCGGCAGCCAGCTGGAGGTCTCCCGCCGGCTGCGCACCGACCCCGCCTTCGCCAAGCGCTGGGCGGAGCGTTCCGAGGCCATCGCCGGGGCCACCCGGGAGCGCCTGCTGCGCCAGCGCGAAGCCGGCGTGCTCCGCGACGACGTGCCGATCGACGTGCTGGCCCAGTTCCTGGAGCTGGCCTACGACGGGCTGGTGCTGCACCTGGCGATGGGCCGTCCGGCCGGCGACCTGGCCCGGGTGCTCGACCTGGTCGAGGAGGCCGTCCGCCGGCACTGAACCGGCGCCGGTCTCGGTCCGGTAACTACCCCGCTCCAGGAGATCGACTCTGGCGCGCCTGCTCCACAATGAGCCGCGACCCCTCCGCGCGACAGGAGCAGACGATGACCCCTTCCGACACCTGGGGCATCCCCGGCCCCGTCTTCCTGCGCTGGTACCTGCTGCTCGCCGTCGTCCTGGTGGTCGGCGCGATCGTCTACCGGCGGCGGATGCTGGCGGGCACGGCGGTGACCGCGTACGGCGACCTGGGTCCGCAGCAGGTCGCGTACCTCAACGGTGGTGACCAGCTCGCCGTCTGGGCCGCGCTCGGCGGGCTGCGCCACTCCGGCGCGGTCGGCGTACGACCGGACCGGCGGCTCACCACGGGCGGCCCGCTGCCGGCCGGGGCCACCCCGCTGGACCAGGCGGTCCACCACGCGGCGAGCCGGGGTCTGCGTACCCGGGAACTGGCCGCCGACGAGTGGGTCCGGCGCGCGCTCGACGACCTGCGCGACGGCCTGGTACGCCGGGGCCTGGCACTGGACCAGGAGCGGCGCCGGACGCTGCGGCGCGGCGCGCTGCTGGTCGGAGCCCTGCTGGCGATCGGCATCGTGCGCGCGATCTCCGGGCTGCTCAACGACCGGCCCACCGGCTGGCTGCTGCTCAGCCTGTTCCCGCTCGGCCTGGCGTTCGTGCTGCTCAACCGCGTGCCCTGGCGGACCCGGGCGGCCACCGCCGCGCTGAACGACATGCGCCGCCGGCACGCCTGGCTGCGGCCGGCCGCCGGACCCGCGTACTCCACGTACGGCGCGACGGACGTGGCGCTGGGCGTGGCGCTGTTCGGCACCGCCACGCTCTGGACCATGGATCCGGGCTTCGCGGAGCAGGCCGAGATCCAGCGGCAGGCGATGGGCAACGCGGGTGGCGCCAGCTCCGGCACCTCGTGCGGCGGCGGGGCGACCGCCGGCGGCGGCTCCTGCGGGGGCGGCAGCTCGTGCGGCGGGGGTGGTGGCTGCGGCGGGGGCGGCGGGTGCGGCGGATGAGCGGCCCGTCCGGCGTCGGCATCGGCTGGCGCCCCGAGATCGCCGGTTTCGTCGCCGGGCTGCCGGGGCTGCGCTTCGTCGAGGTGGTCGCGGAGGCGGTCGCCCCGGCCGGGCCGCTCCCGGACGGGCTCGCCGAGCTGCGCGGACGCGGCGTCGACGTCGTACCCCACGGGGTGCGGCTGTCCCTCGGCGGCGCCGAGCCGGTCGACCCGGCGCGGGTGGCGCACCTGGCCGGGGTGGCCGCGGCCCTGGACGCGCCGCTGGTGAGCGAGCACATCGCGTTCGTGCGGGCCGGCGGCCTGGAGGCCGGTCACCTGCTGCCGCTGCCGCGCAGCCGCGAGGCGGTCGCCGCGGTGGTGGCGAACGTCCGGCGGACGCAGGCGGAGCTGCCGGTGCCGCTGGCCCTGGAACCGATCGCGGCGCTGTTCGACTGGCCGGACGACGAGCTGGACGAGGCGGACTTCCTCACCGAGATCCTCGACGCCACCGACGCGCTGCTGCTGCTCGACATCGCGAACGTGCACGCCAACGCCCGCAACCGGGGCGGCGATCCGGCCGCGCTGCTGGACCGGCTGCCGTTGGAACGCATCGCCTACGTGCACGTCGCGGGCGGCGCCGAGCACGGCGGCTTCTACCACGACACGCACACCGATCCGGTGCCCGAGGCCGTGCTGGACCTGGTCCGCGAGCTGTGCGCCCGGCGCCGGCCGCCCGCACTGCTGCTGGAACGCGACGGGCACTACCCGCCCGCCGCCGAGCTGCGCGGCGAGCTGGACGCGCTGGCCGCCGCGTCCGGCCACCCGGTGGTCACGTGAGCGGTGACCTGGCGGCCCGGCAGGCCGAGCTGGTCGCCGCGCTCGTCGCCGGTGGACCGCTGCCGCCCGGCTTCGCCCCGGCCCCGGTCGAGGCGGCCCGCCGGGCGCTGCTGCGCAAGCGGGCCGGGGACGTGGCCCGGCACTGGCCGCTGGTCGCCGCCGGCCTCGGACCGGACTGGCCGGCCGCGTTCACCACGTGGGCCGACGGCCGTCCCACGAACGGGTCGCTGCGCGACGGCTGGGACCTGGCCCGCGACCTGCGCGACCGGGACGCGCTGCCGCCGCTGGGCACGGAGGAGCTGGCCGTGCGCGAGGCCGCAAGCCGCTACGACGGCCGCCGCCCGCCCCGGCCACGCCGGCTGCCGGCACTCGCCCGCGTCGGCGGCGCCGTCGCGGTCCAGGTCGCCGGCCGGGTACGCCTGGTGCGGCCCGCCCCGCGCTGACAGGCACCCGCCGGTACGGCAGGATCGGTGCATGGATCTCGGACTCGCCGACCGGGTGTACGTGCTCACCGGCGCCTCCGGCGGCCTCGGCTTCGCCACCGCCGAACACCTCGTCGCCGACGGTGCCCGGGTGGTCATCTCCGCGCGTACCCCGGAACGGGTGGCCGCCGCGATCGAGGCGCTCGGCGACCCGCAGCGGGCGATCGGGCTGACCGCCGACCTCGCCGACCCCGCCACCCCGGAACGGCTCGTCGCCGCCGCCCGCGAACACTTCGGCCGCCTCGACGGCGCGCTGATCTCGGTCGGCGGCCCGCCGCCCGGCACCGCCGCCACCGTCACCGACGAGCAGTGGCGGGAGTCGTTCGAGACCGTCTTCCTGGGCAGCGTCCGGCTCGCCCGTACGGTGGCCGGAGCGCTCACCGACGGCGGCGCGATCGGGCTGGTGCTGTCCACCTCGGTACGCGGACCGCTACCAGGCCTCGGCATCTCCAACGGCCTGCGGCCGGGTCTGGCAGGCGTGGCCAAGGACATGGCCGACGAGTTCGGCCCGCGCGGCGTCCGCGTGGTCAGCCTGCTGCCGGGACGGATCATGACCGACCGCAACCGGGAGCTGCTTGCCGGTTCCGGCGATCCCGAGCGGGCCCGCGCGCAGGCCGAGGCGGCGATCCCGCTCGGGCGCATCGGCGACCCGGCGGAGTTCGGCAGGGTGGCCGCGTTCCTGCTCTCCCCCGCCGCCGGGTACGTCACCGGGATCACCGTTCCGGTCGACGGCGGCGCGCTGCGCGGGCTGTGACGGTGGCTGCGGTGGTCGGGCTTCCCGCGGCGGGCCGGTCACCCGGGACGGTGGGCCGGTGAGCGATCGACGGCGGCCGGCCGGTGGGCGGCCCGAGGCCGCGCCCGGACCGGGCACGCCCGCCCGCCGCCACCCCCGGCCCAGCCGCGAGCAGCTCGCCGCGGCGGCCGACCGGCTGCTGCCCGACGTGATCGCGCCCGGCCTCGACGTGCTGTTCGTCGGCATCAACCCGGGCCTGTGGTCGGCGGCCACCGGCTGGCACTTCGCCCGCCCGGGCAACCGGTTCTGGCCCGCCCTGCACCGGGGCGGCTTCACACCACGCCTGCTGCACCCCAGCGAACAGGACACGCTTCCGGCGCTGGGCCTCGGGATCACCAACATGGTGGCCCGGGCCAGCGCCCGCGCCGACGAACTGACCGCCGGCGAACTCGTCGACGGCGCCGCCACGCTCACCGCGAAGGTCGAGCGCTACCGGCCGCGCTGGGTGGCTGTGGTCGGTGTGACCGCGTACCGGATCGGGTTCGCCCGGCCGAAGGCCGGTTTCGGGCCGCAGCCGGAGACGCTCGCGGCGGCCCGGCTCTGGGTGCTGCCCAACCCGAGCGGCCTGAACGCCCACTTCACGCCGGAGACGCTCGGCGCCGCGTTCGCCGAGCTGCGCGCCGCGGTCACCGCGGGCTAGTTGGCGGCCGCCGGGGGCATGGCCTCGTGGGCGACGTAGGTGCCCATCGGCACCGTGGTCACCACCGGCTCGGGCTGCTCGGCCTCGGTGTGGGGCGCCGGCGGCGAGTCGGTGACCGCGAACTGGGTGCGGTACAGCTCGGCGTACAGGCCGCCGACCGCCACCAGCTCGTCGTGCCGGCCACGCTCCACGATCCGGCCCTCGTCGAGCACGAGGATCTGGTCGGCGTCGCGCACTGTGGAGAGCCGGTGCGCGATCACCAGCGCGGTACGCCCGGTCAGCGCCACGGACAACGCCCGCTGCACCGCGGCCTCGCTCTCCGAGTCCAGGTGGGCGGTGGCTTCGTCGAGGATCACGATCGACGGGGCCTTGAGCAGCAGCCGGGCGATGGCGATGCGCTGCTTCTCGCCGCCGGAGAAGCGGTAGCCCCGCTCGCCGACCGTCGTGTCGAGCCCGTCCGGCAGCGCCCGGACCAGGTCGGCGACCTGCGCGCCGGCCAGCGCCGCCCAGATCTCGTCGTCGGTGGCGTCGGGCTTGGCGTAGCGCAGGTTCTCCCGGATCGTCTCGTGGAACAGGTGCGAGTCCTGGGTGACCACGCCGATCTCGTCGCGCAGCGAGGCGAGCGTCGCGTCCCGCACGTCGACGCCACCGACCAGCACCTGACCGTCGCTGACGTCGTAGATCCGGGAGATCAGCATGGACAGCGTCGACTTGCCCGCCCCGGAGGGGCCGACCAGGGCCACCATCTGCCCCGGCTCGACGGCAAACGAGACGCCCCTGAGCACCGGCTCGTTCACCGTGCGGTCGAGGGTCGAGACCTCCTCCAGGGAGGCTAGCGACACCTCGGCGGCGCTCGGGTAGCGGAAGCGCACGTCGCGGAACTCGACCCGGCCGTTGCCGCGCGGCACCGGCACCGCGTCGGGCTTCTCGGCGATGGACGGGCGCAGGTCGAGCACCTCGAAGACCCGGTCGAAGGAGACGAGCGCGCTCATCACGTCGACCCGGACGTTGGACAGCGCGGTCAGCGGGCCGTAGAGCCGGGTCAGCAGCAACGCGAGCTTGACGACGGTGCCGGCGCTGACCGCCCCGGTGACCGCCAGCCAGCCGCCCACGCCGTACGTCAGCGCCTGGGCCAGCGACGCGACGAGCAGCATCGCGACGAAGAACGTCCGCGAGTACATCGCGGACTGGATGCCGATGTCGCGTACGCGCTCGGCCCGGCGGGCGAACCGGTCGGCCTCCACCTCCGGCGCGCCGAACAGCTTGACCAGGAGCGCGCCCGCGACGCCGAACCGCTCGGTCATCGTGGCGTTCATCTTGGCGTCGAGGTTGTACGACTCGCGGGTGATCTCGGCCAGCCGCCGGCCGACCCGGCGGGCCGGGATGATGAAGATCGGCAGCAGCACCAGCGCCATCACGGTGATCTGCCAGGACAGCACGAGCATCGCCCCGGCGGTGAGCACGAGCTGGATGACGTTGCTGACCACGCCGGACAGCGTCGAGGTGAACGCGCGCTGGGCGCCGAGCACGTCGTTGTTGAGCCGGCTGACCAGGGCGCCGGTCTGGGTGCGGGTGAAGAACTGCAACGGCATCCGCTGGACGTGGTCGTACACCCGGGTGCGCAGGTCGAGGATGATGCCCTCGCCGATGCGGGCCGAATACCACCGCTGGACCAGGGAGAACAGCGCGTCGGCCACGGCGAGCGCGGCGATGATCAGGGCGAGCCGGACCACTGTCGAGCGGGCGTCCGGGCCGCCCCCGGCGATCGCGTCGATGACGTCGCCGGCGAGCAGCGGCGTGGCCACGCCGATCACAGCGGCGACGATCACGGTGATCAGGAAGACGACGATGTCGCGCCGGTAGGGCCGGGCGAACGCGACGATCCGCCGGGCGGTGCCGCGCTTGAGCTCGTGGGCGGAGACCTCGTCACGGTTACGCAGCGACCGGAGCATGCTCCAGCCGCCCATGCCGCCGCCGGCCATCGGGTGGGACACTCGTCACCTCCGGGTCGTCGGGGCAGCATGAACCGTCGGAGTCCATTCTCCCGACGCCTGTGACAACCTCGCGAGTAACCCGGATCTTCCCGAACGGTCCTTACGAAATCGCCGTACCGGCTATTCGCCCCGCCCGGCCAGGTCCCGGATCCGCCGGGTCTGCGCCTCGCGCTCGGCGCGCTGCTGCTCGGCGTGCGAGCGCACGGCCGCGCCCGCGAGCAGCGCCTTGATCTCGATGATCGCGTCCCGGTTGTTGGCGAGCAGCCCGGCGGAGAGATCACGCACCGCGCCGTCCAGCTCGTCGTTCGGCACCACGAGCGTGGCCAGACCGATCCGGTCCGCCTCGGCGGCGTCCATCCGCCGGCCGGTGGCGCAGATCTCCAGCGCCCGGGAGTAGCCGACCAGCTCGACCAGGCGGCGCGTGCCGGCCAGGTCGGGAACCAGGCCGAGGGTCACCTCGGCCATCGAGAGCTTCGCGTCGGCGGCGAGCACCCGCATGTCGCAGGCCAGCGCCAGCTGGAAGCCGGCGCCGATGGCGTGGCCCTGAACCGCGGCGATCGACACCACGTCCGGCCGGTGCAGCCAGGTGAAACCGTCCTGATAGCCGGCGATCCGGTCGGCGCACTCCGCCTCCGGCATCGCGGCCAGCTCGGCGAAGGAGCCCGGCCCGGTCGCACCGGCGACCGCCAGGTCCAGGCCCGCGGAGAAGGCGCGCCCCTCTCCGCGTACGACGACGACGCGTACGTCGCCGGGCAGGTCGCGGGAGAAGTCGCTCATCGCGCGCCACATCGCCGGGGTCTGGGCGTTGAGCACGTCGGGCCGGCACAACGTCACCGTCGCGACCGGCCCGTCGCAGTCGAAGCGCACTCCGGTCGTCTCGGCGGTCACCGGACACCCCGGAACGCGCTGATGGACGACGCTGGGGGGCGGGTCACGCCTTCTTCCGGCGCCGGGCGCCGCCGCGCTGCCGCAGCTGCACCCCGGACTCGGTGAGCACCCGGTGGATGAACCCGTAGGAACGGCCGGTCGAGGCCGCCAGAGCACGGATGCTCTCTCCGCCGGTGTACCGCTTTACCAGGTCTTTGGCGAGCGTCTGACGCTCGGCCCCGACGATCCGGCGACCCTTCTCAGTGCTGGTGGCTGTGCCGGTGGCTGCCATGCTGATTCCTCACGTCCCAGACTGTGCGGTTCGGATACGGTCCCACCTATTAGACCGCCTCGGACGATCATGCGCCAGATATCAACTATTCGCCAACCGACACGCTACGCAATGTCAGCTTCCCGATAGAGTGATCCTTCCGGCCGGCTGATCCGTACCGGCCCGCCGGACGAACCCGCCGGACGAACCCGTCGGCGCCACTTCGGCGAAGTGGCGGCATCGCCGCGCTCCGGACACCTCCAGTTCGGCGAGCTGGTGTGGATCATGCGGATGACGGGTGCGCGGGGGCCGTATCGTGCCCGGGGTGTTCGACGTGATCACGGCCGCGGCGGGTGCGGCCGGCGTGTTCGCCGCCACCAACCTCGACGACATCGTCGTGCTCACCGTGCTGTTCGTGGCGGCCCGGCACAACGGCCGGCCCCGGCCCTGGCAGATCGTCGCCGGGCAGTACGCGGGCATCGGCGCGCTCGTCGCGGTCGCGGTGGTGGCCGCCGCCGGGCTGCTCGTGGTGCCGGATCCGTGGCCCGGCCTGCTCGGGTTGCTGCCGGTCGCGCTCGGCGTCCGCGCGCTGCTGACCCGGCGCGACGACGACGAACCGCCGGCGGTGGTCGGCAGCCTGCTCGGCGTCGCCGGGGTGACGATCGCGAACGGCGCCGACAACATCGCCGTCTACGTGCCGGTGTTCCGCGCCCTCGACCCGGTCACCGGGCTGATCTGGCTGCTGGTGTTCGCCGTGCTGGTGGCCGTGTGGTGCGCGGTCGCCGCCGCGCTCGGCGGGCACCCCCGGGTGGTGGCGCTGGTCGGCCGCGCCGGCCACTGGCTGGTCCCGGCGATCTTCATCGCCATCGGCGCGACCATCCTGCTCACCTCCGGCGTCCTCCCCCACCTGGCCGCCCTCCTGCCCTGACCGCCCGCCCCACCCGCCCCACCCCGTCGATCATGAAGTTGACGGCGATCTGGATCTCCAGAAGTGCCGTCAACTTCATGATCGACCGGCAAGAAAGGGGGTGGGGGGTCAGGCCAGCTCCACCAGCTCCAGCAGGTCGTCGGACCAGGCGTCCTCGTCGCCGTCGGGCAGCAGGATGGCGCGGTCCGGCTTGAGCGCGGTGACCGCGCCCGGGTCGTGCGTGACCAGCACGATCGCACCCGGGTAGCGGGCGATCGCGTCGAGCACCTGCTCGCGGCTGACCGGGTCGAGGTTGTTCGTCGGCTCATCCAGCAGCAGCACGTTGGCACCGGAGCAGACCAGCGTGGCCAGCGCCAGCCGGGTCTTCTCGCCGCCGGAGAGCACACCGGCCGGCTTGTCCACGTCCTCGCCGGAGAACAGGAACGCGCCGAGGATCTTGCGCAGGTCGGTGTCGGTCTGGTCGGACGCGGCGCTGCGCATGTGCTCCAGGATCGTCCGGTCCACGTCGAGCGTCTCGTGCTCCTGGGCGTAGTAGCCCAGCCGCAGCCCGTGCCCGGGGCGTACCTCGCCGGTGTCCGGCTCCAGCAGCCCGCCGAGCATCCGCAGCAGCGTGGTCTTGCCGGCGCCGTTGAGGCCGAGGATGGCCACCCGGGAACCCCGGTCCACAGCCACGTTCACGTCGGTGAAGATCTCCAGCGACCCGTACGACTTCGACAGGCCGTTCGCGGTCAGCGGCGTCTTGCCGCACGGCGCGGGGCTCGGGAACCGTACCTTCGCGACCTTGTCCGCGACGCGGACCTCGTCCAGGCCGGAGAGCAGGCGCTCGGCGCGCCGGGCCATGTTCTGCGCGGCGACGGTCTTGGTGGCCTTGGCCCGCATCTTGTCCGCCTGCGCCATCAGCGCGCCGGCCTTCTTCTCGGCGTTGGCCCGCTCCCGGCGGCGGCGCCGCTCGTCGGTCTCCCGCGCCTCCAGGTACGCCTTCCAGCCCAGGTTGTACGTGTCGACCACGGACCGGGTGGCGTCCAGGAACCAGACCTTGTTGACCACCGCCTCCAGCAGCGAGGCGTCGTGGGAGATCACGATCAGGCCGCCCTTGTGGTTGGCGAGGAAGCCGCGCAGCCAGGTGATCGAGTCGGCGTCGAGGTGGTTCGTGGGCTCGTCGAGCAGCAGGATGCCGCCGCCGTTCTCGCCGGCGTCGCGGAACAGGATCCGGGCCAGCTCGATGCGGCGGCGCTGACCGCCGGAGAGCGTGCCGATGGTCTGCGCCAGGGCGCGGTCGGGCAGGCCGAGGTTGGCGCAGATCCGGGCCGCCTCGGCCTCGGCCGCGTAGCCGCCGAGCGAGGCGAACTGGTCCTCCAGCGCGCCGTAGCGGCGGACCAGCCGCTCGTCGTCGGCGCCCTCGGCGAGCTTGTCCTCCAGCTCCTTCATCTGCGCCATGAGCACGTCCAGGCCACGGGCGGAGAGCACCCGGTCCCGGCCGGTGACGTCCAGGTCACCGGTACGTGGGTCCTGCGGCAGGTAGCCGATGGCGCTGCGCCGGTCGATCTGGCCGCCGTACGGCTGTCCCTCCCCGGCGAGCACCTTGAGCGTGGTGGTCTTGCCGGCGCCGTTGCGGCCGACCAGGCCGATCCGGTCCCCCGGCTGCACCCGCAGGGTGGTGTCGGACAGCAGGATCCGGGAACCGGCGCGCAGTTCCAGGCCGGTGGCAGTGATCATCTCGGAGTACTCGCTCTCGGGTCCGGAAGGGCTGACTCAGGGCACGCGAAAGCGCCGGCGGGTGGTGATTTCCCGTCGGCGCGGGGCCGTTCAGCCTTCGCAGCGCAGCACGGGGGCAAGTGTACCGGGCTCCGCGGGGCCACTCCCCCGGATTACCGTGCAAGATCATCGGGTACGGAAACCGCCGTCCGGACCCGGTCCGGTACCGCAACCACCACATACGGACACATCGGTGATCGGGGTCAACATGGAGCTGAACGAGAACGCGCGGGTCGACACCAGCCAGGTGGACGACCGGCGAGGGTCCGGCGGGGGCGGCGGGATGGGCATTCCGATCCCGATCGGCGGCGGCCGGGGCGGGATCGTGGGCATCATCATCGCCGTGCTCGTCGCCCTGGTGGGCGGCGGGTTCGGCCTCAACGCCGCCACCAACGGCGGCGGTTCCGAGCAGGGCGACAACACCTCGCTGGAGCAGAAGTGCTCGGCGCAGGACGCGCTGAAGCAGCTCGACTGCCGCAACGCGCTCTACGTCAACTCGATCCAGGCGTACTGGCGTACCGCCATGCCGGAGGCGTTCGGCGAGCAGTACCGGCCGTCGAAGACGGTGTTCTTCAGCCAGAACGTGAGCACCGCCTGCGGCGCTGCCGACTCGGGCGTGGGCCCGTTCTACTGCCCGGCCGACGACCTGGTCTACATCGACCTCAGCTTCTACAAGCTGCTCGCCGATCAGCTCGGCGCGGAGGGCGAGTTCGCCCAGCCGTACGTGCTGGCCCACGAGTACGGCCACCACGTGCAGGACCTGCTCGGCACCGAGGCGCAGATGCGCCGCCAGCAGCAGCGCGACCCGCAGAGCGCGAACGCGCTCTCGGTCAAGCTGGAACTCCAGGCCGACTGCTACGCCGGGGCCTGGGCGAAGAACGCCACCGGCACCGCCGACGACAAGGGGCAGAAGATCTTCACCAGCATCACCGAGCAGGACATCTCGCAGGCCATCGACACCGCCGAGAAGATCGGCGACGACGCGATCCAGCAGCGGTCCGGCCGGCCGGTGAACCCGGACGAGTTCACCCACGGCAGCTCGGAGCAGCGCAAGCAGTGGTTCACCAAGGGCTTCACCACCGGCGACCCGAAGTCCTGCGACACCTTCGGTTCGGGGGCCTGAGCCGCTCCGCGCACCGGCCCGCACCGCTGACCAGGTCAGCGGTGCGGGCCGGTGCCGTTGACCGGGCCGGTCAGGCGGGCAGGGTCACCTGACCCGGGGTGGACCGGTTGACAGTCGTCCCGTCGCCCAGCTGGCCACCGCTGTTGTCACCCCAGCACCACAGGCCGCCGTCGGTGCGGATCCCGCAGCCGTGGTCGGTGACCGCGAGGCCGCCGGTCCAGGTGGTGGCCGTGCCGACCTGGGCGGGCGCGGACCGGTGGGTGGTGCTGCCGTCGCCCACCTGTCCGGCCGAGTTCTTGCCCCAGCACCACACGCTGCCGTCCGTACGCGACGCGCAGGACGTATCGCTGCTGGCGGCGATCCGGCTCCACGTGGTGACGGTGCCGATCTGCACCGGCGCGGTACGGTACGTGCCGCTCACGCCGAGCTGCCCGTATCCGTTCTCACCCCAGCACCACAGCGCGCCGGAACGGACCCCGCACGTGTGCGCGTACCCGGCCGCGACGCCGGTCCACCCGGTCGTGGTGCCGACCTGCGCGGGCGCCGTCTGGGGCGCCAGGTTGCCCAGGCCGAGCTGGCCGTCCGAGCTGGACCCCCAGCACCAGAGCGTGCCGCCGGTCCGGATACCGCAGGTGTGCCCGAAGCCGGTCGAGACGCTCACCCAGTCGGTCGCCGTGCCGACCCGCAACGGGGTGTTGGCGACGTACGGCGAGGCGCCGACGCCCAGCTGCGTGGTCCGGTTGAATCCCCAGCACCAGAGCGTGCCGTCGGTGCGGATCCCGCAGGTGTGCGAGGGGCCGGCGTCGACTCTGGCCCAGCTGGTCGCGGTGCCGACCTGCACCGGGGCGCTGCGGCTGGTGGTGGTGCCGTCGCCGAGCTGGCCCCGGAAGTTCGAGCCCCAGCACCACAGCGTCCCGTCCGTGCGGACCGCGCAGGTGTGCCCGGAGCCGGCGTCGACATTCGTCCAGGTGGCGGTGCCGACCCGCGCCGGGGCGCTGCGGTTCGTGGTGGTCCCGTCGCCGAGCTGGCCGCCGTAGTTCGAGCCCCAGCACCACAGTCCCCCGTCGGTGCTGATCGCGCACGTGTGCGCCCCGCCCGCGGTGACGCTGGTGACTGCGGGCGCGGCGAGCGCGGCGCGCTCGACCGGGCCGGCGGCCGCGTTCGCCGTGCCGGCCGTCAGTGTCGCGGTGAGCACGAGGCTTCCGGCGCTCATCGCCGCCGCCGCGACGAGGAGCCTCGTCGCACGGCGCCACCGGGTCCGCAGCCGGCCGTCCTGATATCCGCTCATGAAGTTGTTCTCTCCCAACGATGTCGGCGTGATGGCGGAGGCGAAGCTGGCCCTGCGGGTCGCCCGGAGACCCGCCGCTTCATGACACCGACCTTATGCATCGAGTCGATTCGATGCATCATCGACGAGCGGGATTGCGCCGTCTTGAGGTGATCTTTCCTGTTCAGCGGACCAGGATGTGGACCGCCCGGGCGGCGGCGACTGCCGCCACCAGCACCGCGTGCCGGGGCTCCGGCACGTCGAGCAGGCGCGGCGCGCGCAGTGCCGCGAGCGGGGCCAGCCGCCGGTCGGCCAGCACCGTGTCCACCGCGCGCCGGTCGCCGCCGCACACCAGCGCCGCCAGCGTGCCCGCCTCCGGCAACAGCAGGCGTACGGCCAGCTCGGCCGCGTCGCCCAGGGCGGCCTTCGCCTGGTTGTCGCGCCGCCTGGCGAACCGCTGCTGGGACCAGCCGCCCGCCGCGGTACGCCCCTGCACGTACCGGGTGTCCACCTTGGAGACCACCAGGTCGGTGCCGTCGGCGACGCCGACCGCGACAGCGCCCTTGCGGGCCAGCAACAGGCCGAGCCGGCGGGCCGCCGTGGCGGAGGCGACGAATCCGGGTACGTCCGCCGACGCGCTCGCGCCGGGCGGGGTGTGCAGCTCGGCGGTGGCGCCGTCCGGGGCGGTGAGCAGGAGCCCGTACTCCTGCGCGGTCGTCGTCGGCGGGCCGTGCCGGCCGGTGAAACCCTCGACCCAGCGGGCGACGCGGCCGGGGTCGACCTCGACCCACCGGCCGCCCCCGGCGGCGGGTCGGCTGCTCATGGCCCGACGGTACGCCATCGACGGACCCGGGAACGCAACGCGGGAGGACACCGCTGCCGGTGCCCTCCCGCGTCAACCGCGTGGATCAGTGGACGGTGAGGTTGCCGCCCTTCAGCTTGACCTCGGCGGTCGCGCCGCCCGTCCAGTCGGACGAGAAGAGCAGGGAGCCGCCCTTCCACAGCGTGACCCCGACGGTGTCGTTCCTACCGGGGGCGCCCCGGTCGGTCACCGTCACGGCCAGGGTCAGGCCGGAGGCCACCAGCTTGCCCTTGTTGTCGTACAGGGCGGCCTGGTAGCGCACCTGGGCGGTCCGGCCCGCCGAGGTGACGCCGAGCGCGTCGACGGTGCCGGCCTTGATCGTGTACGACTTCCCGCCGGAGCGGAACTCGACCTCGGCCCTGCCCGTGGCGGGCTTGTTCGCCTTGCCCGGCTTCGCGTTCAGCTCCACCTCGACTGTGGAGTTCACGTCGGCCGGGTAGGTCCCCGCCGAGCGGGTGGCGGTGAACTCGCCGCCGCCGGTGAGGAACCCGCCGTCGGAGACGGCGACCGTGACCTGGGCGGTGGTGCTGCCCGTGTAGTTGCCGCCCACCGTCGCGGTGACGGTGTGCGTGCCCTTCGGCAGGGTGGCCGTGCACGCCGCGGACGCGGTGGTGGTGGCCGTGCCGAGCAGGGCCGGCACGGCGGTGCACAGCGTCACGCCGTCCCTGGTGAAGGTGACTGTGGCGGTACGGATGTCACCGGCTGTGGTGTCCGTGGCGCCGGGCAGCACCGAGCCGTCCCGGAGCACGGCCCGTAGCAGCGCCTGGCCGGACGCGCCGCCGGTCGCGGTGTTCACGAGCGTGTCACCGGCCCAGCTGACCGCCGCGTCCTCGGCGGCGACGGTGACGGTGAACGAGGTGCTGCCGGTCAGCCCGGAGCCGTCGGACACGGTCACGGTGACCGGGTAGTCACCCGGGGCCGCCGTGGTCGTGCCGGCGCCCGTCCAGGTACGCGTACCCGGACGGGCGTCCGTCGCCGAGGTGCTCGTGACGGCCAGGGACAGGCCGGCGGGCAGCCCGGTGGCGGCGGCGGTCAGGTCCGCGCCGGTGGTGTCGCCGTCGGTCGCGGTGACGGTGACGGCCGGCGAGAGCGCGTCGCTGTACTGCACGCTCACGCCACCGCCGGGGGCGGTGCTGGTGACGACCGGGGCGGACCGGATGGTGAAGTCGGCGTCGTTGACGTCGAAGAAGACGTTTCCGACGGCCTCGATCTTGATCCGGGCCTTCTCGGTCGCCACGTTCGGCAGCGTCACAGTCGCGGTGCCGGTGTTGGCGGTCTGCTCGGCCAGCACGTACGGGAAGGTCAGCCCGCCGTCGGCGGACAGCGAGATCTTCACCTGCGCGGCGTTCACCGGCGCCACGTCGGTGCCGGCGACGTCCCACGTCACGGTCCGGGTCGAGCCGCCGTCCAGGACCGCGGCGGTGTCCTGGGAGGTCACCAGGAACGGACCCGCGTCCGGTGCCAGCACCACGGCGACGTCGGCGCTGCCGATGCCGCCGCCACCCAGCCGCCCGTCCCGGGCGGTGAGCTTGAAGTGCAGGGTCCGGTCACCGGCGATGCCGACCCAGTCGCGGGTGGGCAGGAACTCCGAGTAGCAGTCGACCAGCCCGGCCGGCACGTTCGAGGCGCCACCGGTGGCCGGCGGTGCCGGGGCCGCCGGGCAGGTGCCGGTGGCGGCGTTGGTGTTGCCGGCCAGGATCTGCCTCATGTCGGGGAAGACCCGGGTCGAGTCGGTGGTGACCGAGTTCAGACCCGGCGAGTAGTACTTCAGCGTGTCGGTCGGCGACACGATCGCCGCCTCGCTGAACACCCGGAACAGCGGACCGTTGACCTTCGTGTTGTTCGTCAGCGCGGTGCCGGTCGTGGCGCCCCTGTCGTTCTGCTCCCACAGGTACGTGACAGTGTCCCCGTCGGCGTCGGTGGCGCTGCCGGTCAGCGCGAACGGCGTCCGCACCGGGATGGTGACGGTGTCCGGGACGGTGACCACCGGGGCGTGGTTGGAGGTCTCCTCGACCAGCCAGCCGCCGTTGTCGACGGCGCCGCCCTTGGCCGTCTCGCCGACGAACCCGGAGGCGCCGGAGGCGTTCGTCAGCTCCAGCGACGCCACGTTCGTGGTCGCCAGCGTGCCACCGAAGGTCACCTGGAAGCCGTTGTCGTTGAGCGTGCCGCTGCCACCGAACGCGGCCACCGTGACCGTCGCGCCGGCCGGCCAGCCGGCGATGCCCTCGACGGCGGCCTTGATGCCGGCGGTGGTGTAGTTGACGCCCCGCACGATCGGCGCCGAGTCGGCGCCCGCGTAGCGGACGGTGAACGAGTCACCGTCGGCGTCGAACCCGTACAGCGAGACGTTCTGCACCTCGTTGATCGCCGGGCGGTTCGACGTGACGTAGTTGGTGATCTCGGTGTAGCTGCGGTGCGACCAGTACGGGTCGCTGTGCGGCTGGAGGTTGTCCTGCTGGCAGATGCCCGCGTACGCCATGATCGACGAACCGCTGCCCGGCTCGTACGAGTTGGCCGCGCTGCGGTTGCCGCCCGAGCAGTTGTACTGCGTGCCGTTGAAGGTGTGGTTGCCGGCGAACTGGTGACCCATCTCGTGCGAGACGTAGTCGACCGCGTAGAAGTCGCCGACCGGTGTCGGCAGGCCGGTGCAGCCCTGCGCCTTGCCGTTGCCGCCGATCACGCCGAGGCTGGCCACACCGCCGCCGTTGACGCCCAGGCCGACGTGGCCCACGTCGTAGTTGCTCGCGCCGACGAGTTGGCCGAGCACGATCCGGTTACGGCTGAGCGTGCCGCCGCCGCAGGAGGTGAGCTGCGCCGGCGTGAAGCAGGCCGCCGCGCCGCACGGGCCGTTCGGCTCGGTGGCCCGGGCCGGCGTGTTCAGGTTGGTCTTGTCGGTGTCGTTGATCAGGACGAGCCGGATCGCGGTCTCGTCCTCGTAGATCTGGGTGACCCGGTTCATCAGCGTCACCTTCGCGGCGGTGACGTTCTCCGCGCCGAAGTAGGTGGCGTACGACGGGTCGGTCACCAGCGCCACCCGGTAGGTGCGCAGCTTCACCAGCGGCCCGGCCGGCACCTCCGCCTCGGCGATCTCCTCGGCCAGCGCGTGCGCCTCCTGCGTGACGTCCTCACGCTCGACGAACTCGCCCTCCGGGTGCTCCAGGTCGCGGGCGAAGTAGCTCGCGTACAGGCTCTGGTCGCGCTGGTAGTACGGGTCGATGTACCAGTTGCCCTCGGCCGAGCGGACCGAGGCGTGGAACCCGAGCGGGGTGAGGTCCGCCCGGATGGTCGCGGTCGGGTCGTCCAGGCCCTTGCCGGCGTACGTGGTGATCTCCGGGTGCTTCGCGGCCAGGCCCGCCTCCATGACCGGCGAGTCGACCAGCTCGAACCGTTGGAACGTGCCGTCCGGAGCGGGCAGCGACACCACCTGCTTCGCCACGCGGGCCACCGCGACGCGCTTCTCGGCCGGGGCCTTGTCCAGCAGGCCCTTCATGCTGCCGCGGTCCAGCTTGTACGCGGTCAGCCGCTTGGCCTTGACGGCGGCCTTGCGGCCCGCCTTGGTAGCGGCCGGCTTGCCGTCCACCTTCTGCCACGGTCCGTGGACAGCGGGTGCGGCGGAGACGGGCGCGGGCGCGGCGAGAACGGGAAGTGTCGCCGCGGCCAGCGCGGCGACGAGGAGGGCAGCGGTCCGTCCGCGCCGAGCCCGGCCGGCGGGTTGCCGGTGGCGCGGCGGACGCCCCAGGGTGATCCTCAAGTCTTCTCCCTGCGGTCGGGTGTGGACTGATGCACGACCGGCGGGGATGACCGGGCGTACGTGAACGGTCCACGGATCGTTCCGTGACCCTAGGACCACTCGCGACCTCGAACATCAACCGGAAAGACGATGCGGTTCTACCTGGACGGTGATCCGCGCCGTCCCGGCCTGCGAGATCCGCGCTTCGCAAGGGCGAGCCGGCCGGCCTGACGGCCGAGGACACCTGCGGTCGGACGCCGGGCCGGGAATGGATCTTTCCGCCGCCCGGGACTGCCGGTTCGGCCGATCCCCCGGTGACGGATCACGAACGGCCCCGTCATCGGCCCGGCATGTCGGGCCGTCCCCGTCGGTCAGACGCCGAGCACAGTGGCGACCGCGAGAGCCGCGATGATGACGCTGGACAGCAGCGCGGTGACCCGCCGCCCACGGGGACCGGTGAGGGCCCGGCCGATCAGCGTGCCGCCCCCGGCGATCAGCAACTGCCAGCTCGCCGACGCGAGGAAGACCCCGGCGGTGAAGGCGGCGGCGCCCGCCGGACCGGAGCCGAGCACGTCACCCCGGCCGAGGACGAGCGCCACGAAGTAGACCACAGTGGCCGGGTTGAGCAGGGTCAGCGCGAGAACCGCGGCGAACGCGCGCACCGGCGTGTCCAGACCACCCCGCGCGCGCGGCTCCTGCGTCGTGCCCGACGGGTGCGTGGTGGCCGCGGGCCCGGCGGGTGCGTGGTGACCGACGGGCTCGGCGGGTGCGTGGTGGCCGACGGGCTCGGCGGATGCGTGGTGGCCGGTGGACGCAGCGCGCGCCGGGCGGTGAGGCCGGCGAGAGCCAGCAGCACCCCCGCGGCGACCAGCCGCAGCGGACCCGCGAACGGCGCGAGCCCGCTCGCCACCGCGGCCCCGCCGAGCGCCGCCAGCGCCGCGTAGAGACCGTCGGCGCTGGCCACGCCGAGTGCCGCCGCCGCACCGACCCGGAACGAGGTACGCGCGCTGAGTCCGAGAATGAGGATCGCGATCGCGCCGACCGGAATGGCGACGCCGTAGCCGGCGACCAGGCCGGCCAGGAACGCCCCGGTCACGACGACGGGTGATGGGCCGAGGCGGCCGAGGGCAGGGTGCGCTGTCGACGCGCGGCGGTGGCCGCACGGACAGGAGCCTGCTTCGGGTACGCCTCGATCACCCGCTCATCCTGCACCCGGCTCCCTCACTCCGCGACCGCTTTTCCCGCGCGCCCGCACGCGCACCCCGCGGCTGGGCTGGGCTGGAGATCTTGGTACGAATCTGCCTCCTCGGGGGCGATCTCATACCAAGATCTCGCCGTTCCTCGCCCCGCCGCCGGCGGCGGTGCCGTCGGCCCACCTTGATCGACACCACTACGCCGATGTGGCCGCATCAGAGCGACTCCGACCACACCACTTCGGCGTAACGGTGTCGATCAAGCCGAAAAGGCGGACGTTTCCCACAACGAGGGGGCCGGATCCCGGCATGAGGGAGGCGAGGAGGTCTCGGAAGGAAACGGCCACCCAAGGGGCAATTTCGTACCAAGATCTCGCCGTTCCTCGCCCCGCCGCCGATGGCAGTGCCGTCAGCCCACCTTGATCGACACCACTACGCCGAGGTGGCGGCATCAGAGCCACTCCGACCACACCACTTCGGCGTAACGGTGTCGATCAAGCCCGCAGACACTACGGGCGCGGCAACCCCTTGGCAGGGGTGCCGCGCCCGTTGCGGTGACCGGGAGAACGGTCAGACGTTGAAGCCGAGCGAGCGGAGCTGGTCGCGCCCCTCGTCGGTGATCTTGTCGGGGCCCCACGGCGGCAGCCAGACCCAGTTGATCCGGATGTCGTTGACCAGGCCGCCGCCGGGACCGGTGGTCAGCGCCTGCCGCGCCTGGTCCTCGATCACGTCGGTCAGCGGGCAGGCCGCCGAGGTCAGCGTCATGTCCAGGGTGGCGACGTTCTCGTCGTCGACGTGGACGCCGTACACCAGGCCGAGGTCGACCACGTTGATGCCCAGCTCGGGGTCGACGACGTCCTTCATCGCCTCCTCGATGTCACCGATCGCGGCCTTGCCGCCGGCCGGCGCCGCCGCACCCGCGGCCGCACCGTCAGCTCCGTTGACGGCCGCGCCACCGGCAACCGTGCCGTCGGTCGCCACCGCGCCGGTCTCCGAGGTCATGTTCTCGTCGCTCATGCCTTCACCTCCGGGCTCACGCCCACCCCGGCGCGTGCCGCGGCGTCCTTGAACGCCATCCACGACAACAGCGCGCACTTCACCCGGGCCGGGTAGCGCGCGACACCCGCAAACGCCACCCCGTCTCCGAGCACGTCCTCGTCCGGCGTGACCTGGCCCCGCCCGGACATCAACTCCACGAACGCCTCGTGCACCACAGCGGCGTCGCTCGCGGCCTTGCCGCGCAGCAGCTCGTGCAGGATGCTCGCCGACGCCTGGCTGATCGAGCAGCCCATCCCGTCGTACGAGATGTCGGTGAACACGCTGCCGTCGGTCGCCACCCGCACGGTGATCTCGTCGCCGCAGGTCGGGTTGACGTGGTGCGCCTCGCCGACCCGGGCGGCCGGATCCGCCGCCTCCCGCAGGCCACGGCCGTGCGGGTGCTTGTAGTGGTCCAGGATGATCTCCTGGTAGAGGGATTCGAGCTGCATCACTGGAACACCTTCCGCACCCGCTCCAGACCCGCCACCAGGGCGTCGATCTCCGCGGTGGTGGTGTAGAGGTAGAACGACGCCCGAGTCGTGGCCGGCACCCCGAAGCGGGTGCACACCGGCTTGGCGCAGTGGTGGCCCACCCGCACCTGCACGCCGAGCGAGTCGAGCACCTGCCCGACGTCGTGCGGGTGCACGTCACCGAGCGCGAACGAGATCGTCCCGCCCCGGCCGACAGGCACCGTCGGGCCGAAGATCCGCAGGTCCGGCACTGTGGCGAGGGCATCGAGCGCGTACGCCGTCAGTTCCTTCTCGTGCCACTGAACAGCCGGCATGCCGATCGCGGTGAGGTAGTCCACGGCCGCGCCGAGCGCCACCGCCTCGGCGATCGGCGGGGTGCCCGCCTCGAACCGGGCCGGCGGCGCGGCGAACGTCGAGCCCGCCATCGTCACCGTCTCGATCATCGAGCCGCCACCCATCACCGGGGGCATCGCGGCGAGCAGCTCGCCCCGGCCCCAGAGCACGCCGATGCCGGTCGGCCCGCACATCTTGTGCCCCGTGAAGACGATGAAGTCGGCGTCGTAGCCGACCACGTCCATCGGCAGGTGCGGCACCGACTGCGAGCAGTCGAGCAGCAGCAGCGCGCCGACCTCGCGGACCCGCGCGGTGATCCGCGAGGTGGCGTTGACGGTGCCCAGGATGTTCGACATGTGCACCAGCGAGACGATCTTCGTCCGCTCGGTGACCAGGTCGTCCAGGCCGGACTCGTCGAGCCGGCCCTGGTCGGTGACGGGGAACCAGCGCAGCGTCGCGCCGGTACGCTCCGCCAGCAACTGCCACGGGACGATGTTCGAGTGGTGCTCCATCTCGGAGATCACGATCTCGTCGCCGGGGCCGAGCCGGAACCGCGGGTCACCGTCCGCGCGCAGCGAGGCGTTGGAGAACGCGTACGCCACGAGGTTGATCGCCTCGGTGGAGTTCTTGGTGAACACCACCTCGTCCACGCTCGGCGCGTTGATGAACGCGGCGATCTTCGCCCGCGCGCCCTCGTACGCCTCGGTCGCTTCGGTGCCCAGCGTGTGCACCGAGCGCGACACGTTGGCGTTGTGCAGCGCGTAGTGCTCGGCGAGCACGTCGAGCACCTGCCGCGGCTTGTGCGAGGTGTTCGCGCTGTCCAGGTAGACGAGCGGGTGACCGTTGACCTCCCGGTCGAGGATCGGGAAGTCGGCCCGCACCTTCGCCACGTCGAAGCGCGGCACGTCGTCGTACTGCGGCATGCCCGCCGGGATGGCCATCGAGGTCATGTCGAGTCTCAGGCCCGCGCCGCGCCGGCCCCGGCGACGTACCGCTCGTAGCCCTCTTCCTCGAGCTTGTCGGCCAGCTCCCGGCCGCCCTGCTCGACGATCCGGCCGGCCACGAAGACGTGCACGAAGTCCGGCTTGATGTAGCGCAGGATGCGCGTGTAGTGGGTGATCAGCAGCAGGCCGGTGTCGCCGGTGTCGCGCACCCGGTTCACGCCCTCGCTGACCACGCGCAGCGCGTCCACGTCCAGGCCGGAGTCGGTCTCGTCGAGGATCGCCATCTTCGGCTTGAGCAGCTCCAGCTGCACGATCTCGTGCCGCTTCTTCTCGCCGCCGGAGAAGCCCTCGTTGACGTTGCGCTGGGCGAACGCCGGGTCCATCTGGAGCTTCTCCATGGCGCCGCGCAGCTCGCCGGCCCAGGTGCGCAGCTTCGGCGCCTCGCCGTCGATGGCGGTCTTGGCGGTACGCAGGAAGTTGGCCACCGACACGCCGGGGACCTCGACCGGGTACTGCATGGCCAGGAAGAGGCCGGCGCGGGCCCGCTCGTCGACGGACATGGACAGCACGTCCTCGCCGTCGAGGGTCACCTCGCCGCCGGTGATCTCGTACTTCGGGTGACCGGCGATCGAGTACGCCAGCGTGGACTTGCCGGAGCCGTTCGGGCCCATGATGGCGTGCGTCTCGCCGGAGCGCACGGTCAGGTCGACCCCGTGCAGGATCGGCTTGAGCTCACCCTCGGGCAGCTTGACCGACACCTTCAGGTCGCGGATCTCCAGGGTGCTCATCAGCGGGTCACTCCATTGCTCGGCAGCGGACGGCCGTCGCCGTCCACGGAAAGGTAGATGTCGCCGTCGCGGACTTCGACGGGATAGACGGGTACGGGTTCGGTCGCGGGCAGCCCGGTGGGCTCACCGGTACGCAGGTCGAAACGGGATCCGTGCAGCCAGCATTCCAGCGTGCAGCCCTCGACCTCGCCCTCGGACAGCGCCACGGCGGCGTGCGAGCACTCGTCGTGCACCGCGTAGAACACGTCGTCCTCGCCGTGCACGATCGCGACCTGCACGCCGTCCACGTCGGCGCTGATCACGGTGCCCTTCGGCACGTCCTCGGTGGAGCAGATCTTGAGCATCAGGCGCCGGCCTTCGCCAGCCGCGCCTCGATGGCGTCGCCGAGGCGCTCGCGCAGGTCCTCGACCGGGATCTTGTTGATCAGCTCGGCGAAGAAGCCGCGCACCACCAGGCGCCGCGCCTCGGCCTCCGGGATGCCCCGGGCCATCAGGTAGAACAGCTGCTCGTCGTCGAACCGGCCGGTCGCGCTGGCGTGCCCGGCGCCGGCGATCTCGCCGGTCTCGATCTCCAGGTTGGGTACGGAGTCGGCCCGCGCGCCGTCGGTGAGCAGCAGGTTCCGGTTGATCTCGTACGTGTCGGTACCAGTCGCCTCGGCGCGGATCAGCACGTCGCCGACCCAGACCGTGTGCGCGTCGTCGCCCTGCAGCGCACCCCGGTAGCCGACGTTGCTGCGGCAGTCCGGCACGGTGTGGTCGACCAGCTGCCGGTGCTCCAGGTGCTGGCCGGAGTCGGCGAAGTAGACGCCGTACAGCTCGGCCTCGCCGCCGCGCTGGGTGTACTCCACCGACGTGTACTGCCGGACCAGGTCGCCGCCGAGGCTGACCTGCACGTGCAGGATCCGGGCGTCGCGGCCCAGCCGTACCTTGAGGTGCTGCGCCTGCACCGCGTCGTCGGCCCAGTCGGCGACGGTGACCAGGGTCAGCTTCGCCCCGTCGCCCACAGTCACCTCGACGTTGTCGGCCAGCGTGGCCGAGCCGACGTGCTCGATCACCACTGTGGCCTCGGCGAACCGGTCCACCTCGACGAACGTGTGACCGAAGGCGAGCGTCTCGGCGTTCTCGCCGACCACCCGCAGGCGCACCGGCTGCTCCACCACCGCGTCGCGGTCGACGCGCACCAGCAGCGCGCCGTCGGCCCCGCCGTACGCGAGCGCGCTGACCCGGTCGAACGGGGTGAGCACGCTGCCCACCCGGGGGTCGTCCCGGCCGATCCGGTCGACGGTGACGCCCTCGGGCAGGTCACCGTACTCATGCCGGACCGCGCCGGTCGCGCCCTGCGCCGACCCGGTCAGGCCGCGCAGGCGCTTGAGCGGGGTGAAGCGCCACTCCTCCTCCAGGCCGGTCAGGGCCGGGAAGTCGGCGACGTCGTACGAGCGGAGCGCCTGCGACTTGGTCGTGGGCGGCGCGGAAGCCTGGGTAGTCATCTCTTCCTTGGTCTGTTCTGCGACGAGGTGTCAGTGAGTCGGAGGGTGGGCGGCCGGCGTCAGCCGACCGCGCCCTCCATCTGCAGCTCGATCAGGCGGTTGAGCTCCAGCGCGTACTCCATCGGGAGCTCCTTGGCGATCGGCTCGATGAAGCCGCGCACGATCATCGCCATCGCCTCGTCCTCGCTCAGGCCCCGGCTCATCAGGTAGAAGAGCTGGTCCTCGCTGACCTTGGAGACGGTCGCCTCGTGCCCCATCGACACGTCGTCCTCGCGGATGTCGACGTACGGGTAGGTGTCGGAGCGGGAGATCGTGTCGACCAGGAGCGCGTCGCACTTGACCGTGCTCTTGCTGCTGGTCGAGCCCTCCAGCACCTGCACCAGACCGCGGTACGAGGTGCGGCCGCCGCCCCGGGCGATCGACTTCGACACGATGGTCGAGGAGGTGTGCGGCGCGGCGTGCACCATCTTGGCGCCGGCGTCCTGGTGCTGGCCCTCGCCGGCCATGGCCACCGAGAGCACCTCGCCCTTGGCGTGCTCGCCGGTCATGTAGACCGCCGGGTACTTCATGGTGACCTTGGAGCCGATGTTGCCGTCGACCCACTCCATGGTCGCGCCCTCGTGGCACACGGCGCGCTTGGTGACCAGGTTGTAGACGTTGTTCGACCAGTTCTGGATGGTCGTGTACCGGCACCGGGCGTTCTTCTTGACGATGATCTCCACGACGGCGCTGTGCAGCGAGTCGGAGGAGTAGATGGGCGCGGTGCAACCCTCGACGTAGTGCACGTACGCGCCCTCGTCGACGATGATCAGCGTCCGCTCGAACTGGCCCATGTTCTCCGTGTTGATCCGGAAGTAGGCCTGCAGCGGGATGTCCACGTGCACGCCCTTCGGCACGTAGATGAACGAGCCACCGGACCAGACGGAGGTGTTCAGCGCGGCGAACTTGTTGTCGCCGACCGGGATCACCGTGCCGAAGTACTCCTTGAACAGGTCCTCGTGCTCCTTGAGCGCGGTGTCCGTGTCCAGGAAGACGACACCCTGCTCCTCCAGGTCCTCACGGATCTGGTGGTAGACCACCTCGGACTCGTACTGCGCCGCGACACCGGCGACCAGGCGCTGCTTCTCCGCCTCCGGGATGCCGAGCTTGTCGTAGGTGTTCTTGATGTCCTCGGGCAGGTCCTCCCAGGAGGTGGCCTGCTTCTCGGTGGACCGCACGAAGTACTTGATGTTGTCGAAGTCGATCCCGGTGAGGTCGGCGCCCCAGTTCGGCATCGGCTTGCGGCCGAACAGCCGCAGGCCCTTGAGCCGCAGGTCGAGCATCCAGGCCGGCTCGTTCTTCTTGGCCGAGATGTCCCGCACCACCGCCTCGCTGAGGCCGCGCTGGGCGGACGCCCCGGCGACGTCGGGGTCGGCCCAGCCGTACTCGTAACGGCCGAGGGCCGCGAGCTGCTCCTCCTGGGTCAGGGGCTGGACGATCTGCTCGGTCATCTATCTGTCCTCACAGTGGTGACGGTGGAACCGGACTGGGCGGGAATGTGCGTGGTGCACACGCCGTCGCCGTGCGCGATGGTGGCCAGGCGCTGTACGTGAGTGCCGACCAGACGGGAGATCACTTCGGTCTCGGCCTCGCACAGCTGAGGGAACTCGGCGGCCACGTGCGCCACCGGGCAGTGGTGCTGGCAGAGCTGGCCGCCGGAGGCGATCGTGGACGCGTTGGCAGCGTAACCCTCGGCGGTCAGCGCGCCGGCGAGCGCCTCCGCCCGCGCGAGCGGGGCGTCTCCGGCGTCCTCCATGGCCGACCGGCAGCGGGCCTCCAGCGCGGAGACCTGCTCGGCCGCGAACGCCGCGACCGCCTCGGTGCCGCCGGTGCGGGCGATCCACCGCAGCGCGGCGGTGGCCATGTTGTCGTAGTGGTGGGTGCCGCAGCGACCGCGGCCCGCCTCGGTGAGCGCGAAGACCTTGGCCGGGCGGCCGCGCCCGCGGCTGCCGCGGACGGTCTGGTCGCGGGCGACCACGTCACCGTCGGCGAGCATCGCGTCGAGGTGGCGGCGGATCGCGGCCGGGCTCAGGCCGAGCGCCGAGCCGAGCTGCGCGGCGGTGGTGGGGCCACGCTCCAGCAGCAGCTGGGTGACCCGGTCGCGGGTCGACAGGTCGGCCGGAGCGGTCTCCCGCTCGCCGGGCCGTACGCCGCGACGTGCGCGCGAGCCACCGGCGACCGGACCGGTCACCGGCGTTCGGGAGAGCGCCGCCGCGTTTTTCACAACAGCAACGTTACGTAATTCGCCGAGGGCCTGCAAACCCGGGGTCCGGTGATTCCGACCACCGGTGTGCCGGAGTCACCCGATCGGGATCAACTACGGTGCGTAGGATTCGCTTCGTGAAGCGATCCGTCCGGTTTCCGGTCTCCGCCACGCTGCTGCGCCGCCTCGCGCTCGCCTCGATCATCGCGAACGTCGCGATCGTGGTCACCGGCGGGGCCGTCCGGCTCACCGCCTCCGGCCTCGGCTGCCCCACCTGGCCCCGGTGCACCGAGGACTCCTACACCACGACACCCGAGATGGGCGTGTACGGGGTGATCGAGTTCGGCAACCGGCTGCTCACCTTCGCGGTCGGGATCATCGCGCTCGCCGTGGTGCTGGCCGTGCTGGCGCACCGCCCCCGCCGCCGCGGGACGCTGCCGCTGGCCGTGGGCGTGCTGTTCGGCATCCCGGCCCAGGCGATCATCGGTGGCATCACGGTGCTCACCAACCTCAACCCGTGGGTGGTCGGGCTGCACTTCCTCGCCTCGATGGCGGTGATCGCGGTCGCGTACGCGCTCTGGCGGCGCATCAAGGACCCGGACGGGCCGGTGGCGCCGACCGTGCCGGCGCCGCTGCGTACGCTCGCCTGGATCACCACGGCGGTGAGCGCGTCGGTGCTGGTCGTGGGCACCTGGGTGACCGGCAGCGGACCGCATGCCGGCGACCACGGCGCGGCCCGCAACGGCCTGGACCCGGCGGCGATCTCCCAGGTGCACGCCGACGGCGTCTTCCTGCTGATCGGCCTGTCGGTCGCGCTGTACTTCGCGTTCCGGGCGGTCGGCGCGGCGCGGGCGGCCCGGGCCGCCGCGGTGCTGATCGCGGTCGAGCTGGGCCAGGGCGTGATCGGCTTCGTCCAGTACTTCACCCACCTGCCCGCCGTGCTGGTCGGCGCGCACATGCTCGGCTCCTGCCTGGTGCTGCTGGCCACCCTCGGCGTGCTCTGGGCCACCCGGGAGCGGCTGCCGGCCGCCCCGGAGGCCCCGGCCGCGCCTGCCGCGCAACGGGTGGGCGCCGCCGCCTGAGCGCGGGCGTTACCGCGCGGCGGGAGCGGGAAAGCGGCACGGGCCACCGACAGTCGCCCGAGGGGAGCTCCCCGTGTCGCGCAAGAGCCTCTCCACCACCACCCCGCAACGGCTGACCCCGGTCGCCGGCGCGCCGCTGTGGTGCGACGCCCGCGAGTACGGCCTCACCGGCGACGGGGTCACCAACGACCAGCCCGCCCTGGCGGCGCTGGTGGACCGCCTCGGCGCCGGGTACGACGCCGACGGCCGGGCCCGGGTGATCTACTGCCCGCCCGGCCTGTACTCGATCCGCGACGCCGGCACCGTCTGGCGCAGCGGCGTCTCGCTGATCGGCGCCGGACCGGCAGCGACCCGCTTCCTGCTCAGCAACGAGGGCAACCGCAGCGCACCGGTCCCGCTCGCCTTCTGGACCACCGTGCAGCACGGCGCGGACCGGGACCGGCACATCGCCGACTGCTCGTTCGCCGACTTCGAGATCGACGGCTCCGGCGTGGCCCAGACGTCCTACGACTACCTGGCCAAAGGGCTGGGCCTGCAGTACGTGGTGCGCGGCGTGTTCCGCAACCTCTACATCCACCACACCGGGGCGACCGGCCTGGGCTGTGACTTCCTCCAGGACAGCCTGATCGACGGCGTGGTCGTGGTGGGATGCGGCCGGCTGGACAACGGCGACCAGATGGGCGGCGCGGGGATCGGCGTCGGCATCGGCGGCTGGGGCGACGTGGAGCGCCTCACCATCGCCAACTGCACCACCATCGGCAACGGCACCAACGGCATCTTCCTGGAGCTGCAGAAGGACTACTGGACCCCGCCGCGCGGCATCCGGATCGTCGGCTGCCACAGCCAGGCCAACCGGTTCGGCATCTCCGACTGGGGAGCGGACGGGCTGATCGTCTCCGCCTGCACCATGACCAACAACCTGGAGGCCGGCTTCGACGTGTCGGGCAACGGCACCGCCGGGGTCGCCGGGCGCGGCGGCCTGGTCACCGGCTGCGTGATCGACTACAACGTCGGCGACGGCATCAGCATGGGCAACACCCCCGGCCCGTACGCGGTGCAGGCCAACCGGATCAGCCGCAACGGTGGCTTCGGCTACCACGAGCACGACCTGGGCCACGGCTACCGGGGCGCGGCGGCCGACGTGGTGATCCAGGACAACGACATCCGGGAGAACGCGCTGGACGGCATCCGGATCGACCGGCCGATGCTCGACACGTCGATCGTCGGGAACCGGATCCGGGACAACGGCCGCCGCTCCGCCCCGGCCTGCTCCGGCTCCGGCGAGGCGGTGCGGTACGGCCCGCGCGAGGTCGCCGACGGCAACGCCGACTGGCCGGCCGGCGGGCACCGGGGCAAGGTGGTCCGGGTCGGCTCGCGGGACGCGGTGGTGTCCGACAACAGCGCCACCGGGCTCTCCCTGGCCGAGGTACGCCCGGACGGCTCCACCGGCTGGAGCGCGGACACACCGGGGCCCGGCACGGCGTACGAGCTGCCCGACTCGCCACCGGCGTGCGGCGGCATCACGATCGCCGCGCCGTTCGACTCGGCCACCGTGCGCGGCAACCGGATCTGGCACCGGGACGCCGACACCCAGGCGTACGGGATCTGGGTCACCGAGGCGGGCAGCTGCGTGTCCTGCGCGTTCGAGGACAACGACCTGGCCGGCACCGAGGCCGCGCTGCGACTGGACACGCCGCCGATCGGTGGTCGCTGGGCACGTAACCACAGCGACCGCGACTGAGCGGGCTGTCGCCGCCTCCGGGCGGTCAGGCGGACGCCTCGGCGGCGAACGCCAGCGCGACGAGCGTTCCGTTGCTGACGGCATGGGCGAGGATCGGCACCCAGAGGTTGCGGTGGCGGTGCAGCAGCCAGGCGAACAGCAGCCCGGCGAAGAGCGCGCTGACGGTGTTGAAGACCCGGGGCAGGTGTACGACGGCGAAGAAGGCCGCCGACAGCACCACGGCGGCCACGGCGGGCAGCCGCGCGGCCAGCCCCTGGTAGAAGACACCCCGGTAGAGGATCTCCTCGTAGAGCGGGGAGACGACGGCGCCGAAGGCGAACGCGAAGGCGAACTGCGCGAGCAGGCTTCCGGCGGGGTAGCCGCCCTCACCACCGCCGCCCTCGACGAGCGCCGCGGGCAGCGCCACCACGAGCACGAGGGTGAGCGCGGCCTTGGCCAGGCCCCAGCCCACCGCGGCGCCCACCTGGCGGCCCGCCGGGCGGACGAGCCGCAGCGGCCGGGCGATCTCGCCGAAGCGGTGGCGCACCACCGCGAGGCCGACAGCGAGCTGGGTGCCGTTGATCAGGGCCCAGGCGATGGTGGACGCCGCCGTCTCCGGCATGCCCAGCCGCGCCGGTCCCCGGGCCAGCAGGTCCGCGACCGCCGAGTTGGCCAGGCCGACGCCGACGGCGAGCACGAGCGCCATGTCGAGGTAGCTGAACCGGCGGGTGTCGCGTGCGGTGTCGGTGAGGGGTGCGGTCATGCCGGGCAACGTTAGGCGGCCGACCTATATCGGTCAAATGACCGACCATCTATGATCACCTCGTGCCCAAGGTTGTGGACCACGAGGAGCGGCGGCGTCATCTCGGCGCGGCGGCCTGCGTCGTACTGGCGCGGGCGGGGTCGGCCGGGATGACGGTGCGGGCCGTCGCCGCCGAGGCCGGCATGCCGCTGGCGACCGCGCAGCACTACCTGCCGGCTCGGGAACTGATGGTCCGGGCGGCAATGGACCACCTGGCCGGACGCGTGGTGGCGCGGGCCCGGACGATCCCCGCCGACCCGGTCACGCCGGAGGTGATCCGGCAGGCGGTGCGCCAACTCGTCCCGCTGGACGCCGAACGGGCCTTCGAGGCCCGCGTCTGGCTGGTCCTCACCGCCGAGGCGCTCGTCGACGAGCAGGTCGCGGCGATCCTGGCGGAGAGCGAGGCGCAGATGCGGGCCAACGTCGAGCGGCTGCTCACGCTCGGCCGGGCCGCGGGTGGCATCGCCGGGCACGTGGACGCGCGGGCCGAGGCCGCCGCGCTGGCGACGCTGCTGGACGGCGTCACGGTACGGATCCTGACCACCGGCCTGGATCCCGCGGACGCACGCGCGGAGATCGACGCCCACCTGGCCCGGCTCACGGCGGCCGTCGCCTGAACCGGCCGGCATCCGCGACCCGGCTCGGCCGGGCCCCGGAGGTCAGCGGCGGCGGGCCAGGTGGGTGAGCACCGCGTCGGCGAGCCGGTCCGGGGCGCCGTCGGCGTACCCGACGAACAGACTCGGCTCGGTCAGCTCCAGCTCGACCAGCACGGGCTCGCCGTCCGGGCCGGGGATCAGGTCGACGCGGGCGTAGAGCAGGCGGTCCGGGCCGCCGGGCACCACCGCGAGCACCTTGTCGGCCACCGCGCGCTGCTCCGCCGTGGCGACGCGGGCGTCGATCCGCTCCTCCTTGTAGAGCGCGGCCTCGCCCAGGTCCGGCCCGGTCAGCATCGGGCCCTTGCGGATCGCGTGGCTGAACGCCAGGCCGCCGGGCCCGGCCAGGAACAGCAGCGCGGTCTCCCCGGCGGTGTCCACCGCGTCGAGGTACGGCTGGACCATGGTGACCCGCCCGGCGTCGGAGAGCCGCCGGACGTGGGCCGGCGCCAGCTCGCGGTGCTCCCTGTCGGTCAGGTCGTAGCGGCCGGTGTCCTGGCTGCCGGCGCTGACGGCCGGCTTGATCACGTACTCGCCCCCGGACGGCGGCGTCCACGCCTGTCCCGGCTCGACCCACTCCGTCGGCACGGTGGGCACCCCGGCGGCGGACAGCTCGGACAGGTAGCGCTTGTCGGTGTTCCAGGCGACCACGTCGGCCGGGTTGACCAGGGCCGGCACGGTACGCGCCCAGGCCACGAACTCGTCCCGCCGCAGGGCGTAGTCCCACGGGGAGCGGAGCACGACCAGGTCGTACCCGGACCAGTCGACTGCCGGGTCGTCCCAGACGGCGATCTCGGCGGTGACGCCGCGGGCGGCGAGAGGGCCGAGCGCGAGCCGGTCGTCCGGGTCGAGGTCGGGCAGCTCGGCGCAGGTGACGAAAGCGACCCGGGGTCTCCCCCGGGTCGACTGGTGGTGGTCGGTCATTCGGTATATGTCAACGGGCCATCGTGCGCCGGGCCATCGACCGCCACAGGTCGTTGCTCGGACGCATCTGGTCCATCAGTTCACGCTCCCAGGCGTTCTCGACGTCGACCCCGGCCTTGGCGCAGGCCTGGCGTGCGACGTCCGTGCCGTCGGCGAACTGGTCCGCCCATACCCCGTCGGAACCCACGAGGACGATCCGTGCGCCGCGCTTGCCGACGTACTCGATGACCGCCTTCGCGCCGCCGTGTCCGGCGGCGAACGACTTGATGCCCGCGACCAGGCCGTTGGGGGCCTGCTCGGCGGTCTTGTCAGCCGTCAGCGTCGTATCGGAACCATCTGCCATGACGCGAAGCCTAAGCAGAGTTCCACCCGGATGTGCGAGAACCATGAACTGAATGTGATGCCAATTACCCATCGGTTTAAGAAGAACCACAGGTAATTTGCCCGCACATGTCGCTTATATCTGGGCGAAGCGGACGGGCGGGATCGTCACAATCTGTCCGGGTTGAACACGTCCGGGGAAGCCCGAAAAAAATTTCTGATGAACCGCCGGACGGGCGGGTCAGAGCAGCGCGTCGAGCGCGACGGCCGCGAAGAGGATCGTGAGGTACGTGGTGGACCAGTGGAACAGCCGCATCGGCTTGACCGCCTCGCCGCGCGTCGCGCGCCGGCACAGCTTGTGCGCCTCGACGAGGAAGATCCCGCCGACCACGAGCGCGGTGACGCCGTAGATCGGGCTCATCCCGAGCGGCCACACCGCCAGCGAGGAGAGCACCGTCAGCCAGGAGAAGCCGATGATCTCCGCGTTCACCCGCCGGACCGAGGCCACCACCGGCAGCATCGGCACACCGGCGCGGGCGTAGTCGGCCTTGTACTTGATGGCCAGCGCGTAGAAGTGCGGCATCTGCCAGAAGAAGACGACAGCGAACAGGCCCCACGCGGCCGGTGCCAGCGTGCCGGTGACAGCGGCCCAGCCGATCAGCACCGGAGCGGCGCCGCAGATGCCGCCCCAGAACGTGTTGGCGGCGGTGGTCCGCTTCAGCCACAGCGTGTAGACCAGGTCGTAGTAGGCGATCGCGGCGACCGTCAGCACCGTCGCCAGCCAGTTCGTCGCCACCGCCATCAGCGCCACCGACACGGCCGCCAGCACCAGGCCGAAGACCAGCGCGCTGCGCGGCGACACGGTGTGCGCGGGCAGCGGGCGGCGCTTGGTGCGCCGCATGAGCTGGTCGATGTCGCGGTCGATGTAGCAGTTGATGACGCTCGCCGCACCGGCCGCGAGCGACCCGCCGACCAGCACCACGGCGACCAGCCACAGCGACGGCATCCCGCCGTGGGCCAGCATCATCGCCGGCACTGTGGTGACCAGAAGCAGCTCGACGATCCGCGGCTTGGTCAGCGTCACGTACGCCGCCACCACGGCGCGTACGTCCCGCCGGCCGCTCGCCGGCGCCTCCGCCACCGCGCCCACCGGCGACTGCCCGGCAGGGTTGCTGACGGGGCGCTCGGTGATCATGCTCACGGATTGCCACCTTCCGGCATCGGCGGGGGAGGTCGTTCGGCCCGGACCGCTGCGGGTCCACACACCGCCCCACACACTACGCGGCGTCGTTTTCGCTGCCCCGTGGACCCGGCAACGGTGCGAGCCGTCACACCTGGGGTTGAACGACCGGACGTCCGCGATCCGTACAGAACAGCATGCTGAGATCCCCGGGCGGACGTTTAGCACCGCTCGATAGGGTCATCAGTGAGGGTTCCGCCCATCTGCCGAGGAGCACAACCATCGTGGCTGCCAACCGACCCGAGCTTCCCGCTCTCAACTGGTCCGACCTCGACCGCAGGGCCGTCGACACGGTCCGCGTGCTGGCCATGGACGCCGTGGAGAAATCCGGCAACGGCCACCCGGGGACGGCGATGAGCCTCGCCCCGGTGGCGTACCTGCTCTTCAACCGGGTCATGCGGCACAACCCCGCCGACCCGAACTGGGCCGGACGCGACCGGTTCGTGCTGTCGGCCGGGCACTCCAGCCTGACTCTCTACATCCAGCTCTTCCTCTCCGGCTACCCGCTGGCGCTGGACGACCTCAAGGCGCTGCGCCAGTGGGGCTCGCTCACCCCGGGCCACCCGGAGCACGGCCACACCCCGGGCGTGGAGACCACCACCGGTCCGCTCGGCCAGGGCCTCGGCAACGCGGTCGGCATGGCGATGGCGGCCCGCCGCGAGCGCGGCCTGTTCGACCCCGAGCCGGACCGCGCCGACTCGCCGTTCCGGCACGACATCTGGTGCATCGCCTCCGACGGTGACATCGAGGAGGGCATCACCCACGAGGCCAGCGCGCTCGCCGGTCACCAGCAGCTCGGCAACCTCTGCGTGATCTACGACGACAACGAGATCTCGATCGAGGACGACACCCGCATCGCCAAGAGCGAGGACGTGGCGGCCCGCTACGAGGCGTACGGCTGGCACGTCCAGACCGTCGACTGGCGCCGCGGCGACGCCGACCAGGGCGACTACCACGAGGACGTGGAGGCGCTGTACGAGGCGCTGCTGGCCGCCAAGGCGGAGACCGGCCGGCCGTCGTTCATCGCGCTGCGCACGATCATCGGCTGGCCCGCGCCGAACAAGAAGAACACCGGCAAGATCCACGGCTCGGCGCTCGGCGCGGACGAGGTGAAGGCCACCAAGGAGATCCTCGGCTTCGACCCGCAGCGCACCTTCGAGGTCGACGAGGAGGTGCTCAAGCACGCCCGTCAGGTGCTGGAGCGCGGCGCGCAGGAGCAGGCCGAGTGGACCACCGGGTTCGACGCCTGGGCGCAGGCCAACCCGGAGCGCAAGGCGCTGTGGGACCGGATGGCCAGCCGTACGCTGCCGACCGGCTGGACCGACGCGCTGCCGACCTTCCCGGCGGACGCCAAGGGCGTCGCCACCCGGGCCGCCTCCGGCAAGATCCTGGAGGCCCTGGCGCCGGTGCTGCCCGAGCTGTGGGGCGGCTCGGCCGACCTGGCCGAGAGCAACAACACCACGATGAAGGGCGAGCCGTCGTTCGTCCCGGCCGCGCACGCCACCAAGGACTTCCCGGGTGACGAGTACGGCCGCACGCTGCACTTCGGTATCCGCGAGCACGCCATGGGCGCGATCCTCAACGGCATCGCCCTGCACGGCGGCACCCGCCCGTACGGCGGCACGTTCCTGGTGTTCAGCGACTACATGCGCCCGGCGGTGCGGCTGGCCGCACTGATGAAGCTGCCGGTGACGTACGTCTGGACGCACGACTCGATCGGCCTCGGCGAGGACGGCCCGACGCACCAGCCGATCGAGCACCTGACCGCGCTGCGGGCCATCCCCGGCCTGGACGTGGTCCGCCCGGCCGACGCCAACGAGACGGTCTGGGCGTGGCGGCAGGCGCTGGAGCACACCGACCGGCCGACCGCGCTGGCGCTCAGCCGCCAGGCGCTGCCGACGTTCGACCGCACCGACCTGGCCGGCGCCGAGGGCGTCGCCAAGGGCGGGTACGTGCTGGCCGAGGCGTCGAACGGCAAGCCGCAGGTGATCCTCGTCGGCACCGGCTCGGAGGTGCAGCTCTGCCTCACCGCGCGGGAGCGGCTGGAGGCCGACGGCACCCCCACCCGGGTCGTCTCCATGCCCTGCCAGGAGTGGTTCTTCGCCCAGGACGAGGCGTACCGGGAGTCGGTGCTGCCTCGCGGGGTAAAGGCACGGGTGAGCGTGGAGGCGGGTATCGCCATGTCGTGGCGCGCGATCGTCGGCGACAGCGGCGAGTGCGTGAGCATCGAGCACTACGGCGCCAGCGCGCCGCACACCGTGCTCTTCGAGCAGTTCGGGTTCACCCCCGACCGGATCGTGGCCGCCGCGCACGCGGCGCTGACCCGGGTGGGCGACATCACCGGTTTCACGACCGGCAACTGAGGGGAGCGTGGACGGCATGACGGACAGGCTGAAGGAGCTCCAGGGCGCCGGTGTGGCGATCTGGCTCGACGATCTCTCCCGGGTACGGCTGACCTCCGGCGGGCTGGACAAGCTGCGCCGGGAGAGCCACGTAGCCGGGGTGACCACCAACCCGACGATCTTCGCGAAGGCGTTGAGCGACGCCGACGAGTACGACTGGCAGCTTCGTGACCTCGCCGTACGCGGCGTGGACGTCGAGGAGGCGGTCCGCATGCTCACCACGTACGACGTGCGGTGGGCCTGCGACGTGATGCGACCGTCGTACGACGTCAGCGGCGGCGTGGACGGCCGGGTGTCGATCGAGGTGGACCCGCGCTCGGCGCACGACGCGGCGAAGACCGTCGCCGAGGCCAAGGCGCTGTGGTGGCTGGTGGACCGGCCGAACCTGTTCATCAAGATCCCGGCCACCGAGGAGGGCCTGCCCGCGATCACCGCGGCCCTGGCCGAGGGGATCAGCGTCAACGTCACGCTGATCTTCGGTCTGGACCGGTACTCGCAGGTGATGGACGCCTTCCTGGCCGGCCTGGAGCAGGCGCAGGCCAACGGGCACGACCTGTCGAAGATCGGCTCGGTCGCCTCGTTCTTCGTCTCCCGGGTCGACACCGAGGTGGACAAGCGGCTGGAGAAGATCGGCTCGGACCAGGCCAAGGCGCTGCGCGGCAAGGCCGCGGTCGCCAACGCCCGGCTGGCGTACGAGCGCTACGGCGAGGTGTTCTCCTCGGCGCGCTGGCAGAAGCTGGCCGACGCGGGCGCCCACCCGCAGCGCCCGCTGTGGGCCTCCACCTCGACGAAGAACCCGGACTACCGGGACGTCATCTACGTCGAGGAGCTGATCGCGCCCGGCACCGTCAACACCATGCCGGAGCCGGTCGTCCACGCCTACGCCGAGCACGGCGAGACGAAGGCGGACACCGTCACCGTCGCGTACGACGACGCCCGCAAGGTCTTCGACGACCTGCTGGCGGTGGGCGTGGACCTGTCCGACGTGATCGCCACGCTGGAGCGCGAGGGCGTGGAGAAGTTCGAGGCGAGCTGGGTGGAGCTGCTGGAGGGGGTCAAGAAGTCCCTCGCCGAGGCGGCCAAGGGCTCGGGCAGCCCGCACCGGGCCGCCGGGAAGAACGCGCAGGCGGCGCAGCAGGCCGGCGGCAACGCGTGACCGACGGCGTCCGACGCGTCCCGGGGCCGGGCCCCGGGACGCGTCGCGCCGTACCGTGGACCGGGTGAGGTGGTCTGCCTTGAGCGAGCCGAGGTGGCGCGGTGAGTGACCTGCTGGCCGGGCGGGCGGACATGGCCGCCGGCCTGGCCGTGCGCGGCGCGGACGCTCTCGGCGCGTCCACGCGCGCCACGCTCGTCTCCCACGACGTCCCGGCCCGGCTCGCCGCCGCGGACCCGGCCCTCTGGGGGCCCGCCGCCGAGCCGGCGGCCCTCGACCGGCTGGGCTGGCTGCACGCTCACCGGCGCAGCCGGGACCTGCTCCCCCAGCTCGCCGAACTGGCCGCCGAGCTGGGCGACCTGGACCACGTGGTGCTGGCCGGCGCACACGACGACACGCTCGCCGCGGAGGTGCTGGCCGAGTGCCTGGGCCGGCCGCTGACGGTGCTCGACACCGCCGACCCGGGACCGATCCGGGCCGCGCTCGCCGATCGTCCGGCGCGTACCCTCCTGGTGCTCGCCGCACGGCACGGCCTCGACCCGGCCACCGACGCCCACCTGCGCGCCTACCGGCAGGCGTGGGCGGACGAGGGCCCGGACGCCGCCCGGCACGTCGTGGTGGTCACCGAACCCGGCTCGGAACTCGCGGCGCGCGCCGACGAGCTGGGCGCGATGGTGATCCCGGCCGAGCCCGGCGTGTCCGGGCCGTGGGCCGCGCTCACCGCGTCCGGCCTGGTCCCAGCGGCGCTGGCCGGCGCTCCGGTGGCCGAGGTGCTGGACGAGGCCGAGGCGCTCACCGGCGCGCTCGACCGGGACCGGGACAATCCGGCCCTGGCGCTCGGCGCGGCACTGGGCGCGGCGCCCGGCTCCGGCCGGGACACGATCGCGCTGGTTCCCGACGGCACCGGCCTCGACGGTCTGGGCCGCTGGGCCGGCGCGCTGCTCGCCGACGCGACAGGTGGACGGCTGCTGCCCGTGGTCGCGGAGTCCCCCGACTCCCCCGGCGCCACCGGGCCGGGCGTGCTGACGGTCGGTCTCGGTGGCGCCCTCGGCGCCGGTGTCGGACCGGGCGTGTCCGCCGACGTCGCGGTCAACGGACCACTCGGCGCGCACCTGCTCACCTGGGCCTACGCGGCGGCGACCGCCGCGGTGACGCTGCGGACCGACCCGTTCGCGTCGCCCGCCGCCGCAGTGGCCGGCGACGCGCCGGAGAGCGGGCCGCCGTCGTCGGTCGACGGCGCGATCGAGGTGTACGCCCCGAGCGGCGCCCCGGCCGACCTGACCGGCGCGCTGCGCTGGCTGCTCGACGGGCTGGGTGAACGGGAGCACCTCGTGGTGACCGCGTACCTCGACCGGCACGCCGACGCGGCGGTCGCCGGGCTGCGCCCGCTGCTGGCGCGGGCCGCCGGACGGCCGGTCACCTTCGGCTGGGGACCGCGCCGGCCGCAACACACCGACATCCACGGCCGGCACCTCCAGATCACCGGTGCGGTCACCGATGATCTGGAGGTGCCCGGTCGTCCGTACACCTTCGCGCAGCTCCAGGCGGCCCAGGCCGCCGGCGACCGGCGGGCCCTGGCCGGCCGGGAGCGACCGGTGCTGCGACTGCACCTGACCGAGCGGGCGACGGGCGTCGCCCAGCTCCTGGAAACGGCCGGACGGACACGCACGTGACGATCAACGACCTGGAATCAGCGGACCGAGACGCAGGAGGAGGTGGCCCGGTGAACCCGCTGCGCGATCCGCAGGACCGGCGGCTGCCCCGGATCCCCGAGCCGTGTGCCCTGGTGATCTTCGGGGTGACGGGTGACCTGGCCCGCAAGAAGCTGCTGCCGGCGGTCTACGACCTGGCCAACCGAGGGCTCCTGCCGCCCGGCTTCGTGGTCCTGGGCTTCGCCCGCCGCGACTGGGGCGACGGCGACTTCGAGTCGGTGGCGCACGACGCGGCCAAGAAGCACGCCCGCACACCGTGGCGGGAGGAGGTGTGGGCCCGGCTCGCCGGCAACATCAAGTTCGTCGGCGGCTCGTTCGACGACGACGCGGCGTTCGACCATCTCGCCGCCACGCTCGACGAGCTGCGCGGCTCGCACGGCATCCCCGGCAACGCGGCCTTCTACTTCTCCATCCCCCCGGCGGCCTTCCCGGTGGTGCTCAAGCAGCTCGCCCGCACCGGCATGGCGGACAACGCCAAGTCCGGCGGCTGGCGGCGGGTCGTGGTGGAGAAGCCGTTCGGCAACGACCTGCCCTCGGCCAAGGCGCTCAACGACCTGGTCGACGACGTCTTCACCCGCCAGGACGTGTTCCGGATCGACCACTACCTGGGCAAGGAGACGGTCCAGAACATCCTGGCGCTGCGCTTCGCGAACAACCTGTTCGAGCCGCTGTGGAACTCCAAGTACGTCGACTCGGTGCAGATCACCATGGCCGAGGACGTCGGCATCGGCACCCGCGCGGCCTTCTACGACTCGGTCGGCACCGCCCGCGACGTGCTCCAGAACCACCTGCTCCAGTTGCTCGCCCTGGTCGCGATGGAGGAACCGACGAGCTTCGACGCCGACGAGATCCGGGCCGAGAAGCTCAAGGTGCTCAAGGCGATCACCGTGCCGCGGGACGTCTCCGAGGACACCGTGCGCGGCCAGTACCTGCCCGGCTGGGTGGGCGGCGAGCGCGCCAAGGGCTACCTGGAGGAGGAGGGCGTCCCGGAGGGCTCCACCACCGAGACGTACGTGGCGGTGAAGCTGGGCATCCAGAACCGCCGCTGGGCCGGGGTGCCGTTCTACATCCGGGCCGGCAAGCGGCTGCCCCGGCGGGTCACCGAGGTGGCCATCATGTTCAAGAAGGCGCCGCACCTGCCGTTCAACGCCGCCGACATGGAGTCCCTCGGCCCCAACCAGCTCGTCATCCGGGTACAGCCGGACGAGGGCGTGGTGCTGAAGTTCGGCTCCAAGGTGCCGGGCACCACGATGGAGGTCCGCGACATCGCGATGGACTTCCAGTACGGCGAGGCGTTCACCGAGTCCAGCCCCGAGGCGTACGAGCGGCTGGTGCTGGACGTGCTGATCGGCGACCGGACGCTGTTCCCGGACGCCGCCGAGGTGGAGCAGAGCTGGCAGGTCGTCGACCCGCTGGAGCACGCCTGGGAGGGCACGACCCCGGAGCCGTACCGGGCCGGTGAGTGGGGGCCCCGGGCCGCCGACGAGATGCTGGCCCGCGAGGGCCGGGCTTGGAGAAGAGCATGATCGGGCTGTGGGACACCACCGGCAACGAGGTGGTCAAGGCGCTGGCCGCGGAACGGCGCAGCGCGGGCGGGGTGGCCAGTGGCATGGCGCTCACGCTGATCGTGGTGGTGGACGAGAAGCGGGTACGCGAGGCCGAGGCGGCGGCCACCATCGCCGCGGCGGCGCACCCGTGCCGGCTGCTCGTGGTGGTCCGCTCCGACGTGGAACGCGACCGCAACCGGCTGGACGCGGAGATCGTCGTGGGTGGCCGGCTCGGGCCGTGCGAGGCGGTGGTGACCCGGATGTACGGGCGGCTCGCGCTGCACGCCGAGTCGGTGGTGATGCCGCTGCTGGTGCCGGACGTACCGGTGGTGACGTGGTGGCACGGCGAGCCGCCGGAGGAGATCTCCACCGACTTCCTCGGCGTGGTCGCGGACCGGCGGATCACCGACGCGGCGCAGGCGGCCGACCCGATCGCCGAGCTGCGGCAGCGGGCCCACGACTACGCCCCGGGCGACACCGACCTGGCGTGGACCCGGATCACCCCGTGGCGCACGCTCGTGGCGGGCGCGTTCGACACCACCCAGGCCCGGGTCACCGAGGCGAGCGTGGTGGCGCCCCCGTCGGACCCGACGGCGGCGCTGATGCGCGGCTGGCTCAAGGCCCGGCTCGGCATCGACCCGGTCCTGACCGCCACCGAGGAGTTCCCGCGGATGCGCCAGGTGCAGCTGCGCTGCGCCAACGGCGACGAGCTGACGCTCACGCGGGACGACAGCGTCGCGGTGTTCCGGCGTACCGGGCAGGAGGACCGCACGCTGCCGCTGGTGCGCCGGCCGCTCGGCGACGAGCTGGCCGAGGAGCTGCGCCGCCTCGACGCCGACCAGGTCTACGCGGAGGCGCTCGGCGCTGCGGCCGGGATCACCGGCCTCGACCAGCGTCCGGCCCAGCGGGTGCACGTGTGGAAGGATCCGGCGACCGCCCAGCGGGCCGAGGCCGGCGTGACCGCGCACGCGGGCGCGACCGCGAACGAGTGACCGCCCGGACCGGGTGGTCGGAGGCACAGGTGACCGCCGGTGGGCGGTCGGAGCACGAGGGCTCGACGGATGACTGAGGCGAGTGTCGCCGTACACGCCGACCCCGACCTGCTGGCGCAGGCGGTGGCGGCCCGGTTGGTGGTGAAGCTGCTCGACGCGCAGGCCGAGCGCGGCCAGGCGTCGGTGGTGCTGACCGGCGGGCGGATCGCCGCGGCGGTGTACCGGGCGGTCGGGCAGCTGCCCGCCCGGGACGCCGTCGACTGGTCCCGGGTCGACGTGTGGTGGGGCGACGAGCGGTTCCTGCCCGGCGGCGACCCGGAGCGTAACGAGACGCAGGCACGGGCGGCGCTGCTGGACACGGTGCCGCTCGACCCGGCCCGGGTGCACCCGATGCCGGCGTCGGACGGCCCGGCCGGTGAGGACCCGGAGGCGGCTGCCGCCGGGTACGCGCGGGAGCTGGCCGCCGCGGCCCGGCCCGGAAACGCGGTGGTGCCGCACTTCGACGTGCTGATGCTCGGCGTCGGCGAGGACGGGCACGTCGCGTCGGTGTTCCCGGAGCACCCGGTGCACCACGACAACCGGCCGGTCAGCGCCGTGCGGGGCAGCCCGAAGCCGCCGCCGGTGCGGACCACGCTGACGCTCCCGACCATCAACACGGCCGAGGAGGTCTGGCTGATCGCCGCCGGGGCGGACAAGGCCCGGGCGGTGGGCATGGCGCTGGCCGGGGCCGGGCCGGTGCAGCTGCCTGCCGCCGGGGTGCGGGGCGTCTCCCGTACCCTCTGGCTCCTCGACCGGGCCGCGGCGGCCAGCGTGCCGCCGCGGCTGCGCAGCCTGCGCTGAGCATGTAAGGAAGGGCCCCTTCTTAACGTCTCCGGTAGAGAAGGGGCCCCTCCTTAACACCTCGGGTCAGGCGCGACCGCGGCGACGCCGCAGCGCGTCGAGGGCCTCGGCGAGCAGCGCCTCCCCCTCCTCCGGCGTACGCCGCTCCTGCACGTACGCCAGGTGGGTCTTGTACGGCTCGGCGCGCTGGCGGCCCGGCGGGTCGCCCGGGTCGGGGCCGGCCGGCTCGCCGCAGCGGGGGCACTCCCAGGCGGCGGGCGTCTCCGCCTCGGCGGCGATCAGGAACTCGACGCGGTGCCCGTGGCGGCACCAGTAGACGACCGGCCGGCGCGGCGCGGGCTCGACCCGCTGGTCGAACCGCTCGGGGGCGGACCCGATCCGGGTGCCGCGGATGACGTTGTTGCTGGGCACGGTTGCTCGCTCCCTGTCGTCGGAGGGGACCGCCGCCGGAGGGGGTGGGCGACGGGCGACGTGCGGAGAAACAAAACTGCGCGCGGTCCGTGACGGACCGCGCGCAGATTGTACGCTTCTCAGCGTCGGCTCAGGTGCCGCTGGCCATCTGCAGCCGCAGCCAGAGCCCAAGCCCGACGATGCACGCGAACCAGACGATTCCCACCAGAACGGTGTAGCGGTCGAGGTTCTTCTCGGCCACCGACGAACCGGCCAGGCTGGAGCTGACGCCGCCGCCGAACATGCTCGACAACCCGCCGCCCTTGCCGCGGTGCAGGAGGATCAGCAGGGTGAGCAGGACGCTCGTGATGACCAGCAACACGATCATCGTGTAGGCGAACCAGATCGGCATGGCGGGGGTCAGTCCTCTCGTTGCGATCACTGCCCGGACCTGTCGGGCACGGCGGCACCGACCGGTGGACGGGCAGCGTCAAGGATAGCGAGCGATCAGCGGGTGATGTGCTCCGGGAACCGGCAGATCTGCGCGAACTCCTCCGCGTCCAGGCTGGCGCCCCCGACCAGAGCCCCGTCCACGTCCGGCTGCGCCATGATCGCGGCGACGTTCGACGCCTTGACCGACCCGCCGTACAGGATCCGGACCTGCTCGGCGGTGCCCTCGTCGTAGGTCTCGGCGATGCGCTTGCGCACCGCGCCGCAGACCTCCTGGGCGTCGTCCGGGGTCGCCGTCTTGCCGGTGCCGATCGCCCAGACCGGCTCGTACGCCACGACGACCTTGGTGACCTGCTCGGCGGTGAGCCCCTTCAGCGCGCCGTCGAGCTGGTCGCAGCAGTGCCGCACCTGACCCGACTGCTCCCGGACCTCCAGGCCCTCACCGATGCAGAGGATCGGGGTGAGCCCGTTCGCCAGCGCCGCCGACACCTTCGCGTTGACGAGCGCGTCGTCCTCGTTGTGGTACTGCCGCCGCTCGGAGTGCCCGACCACCACGTAGCCGCAGCCCAGCTTGGCGAGCATCGGCCCGGCGATGTCACCGGTGTACGCGCCGGACGGGTGCGGCGACAGGTCCTGCGCGCCGTAGCCGATCAGCAGCTTGTCGCCGTCCACGGCGGTCTGCACGGTACGCAGGTCGGTGAAGGGCGGCAGCACCACGCACTCGACGTCGGTGAGCTGCTTCTCGTTCAGGCTCGCGGCCAGCTTCTGCACCAGCAGGTTGGCCTCGAGGTGGTTCAGGTTCATCTTCCAGTTGCCGGCCATCAGCGGCCGGCGGGTCGTGCTCGCCATTCAGTTCTCCAGGGCCGCGATGCCGGGGAGGGTCTTGCCCTCCAGGTATTCCAGGGAGGCGCCACCACCGGTGGAGATGTGCCCGAACGAGGACTCGTCCAGGCCCAGCGCGCGCACCGCCGCGGCCGAGTCGCCGCCGCCGACCACGCTGAACGCGTCGGCCTTGGTGATCGCCTCGGCCACGCCGCGGGTGCCGTTGGCGAACGCCGCCATCTCGAACACGCCCATCGGGCCGTTCCAGAAGACGGTCTTCGCCTGCGACAGCGCGGCGGCGAAACCGGCCACCGTCTCCGGGCCGATGTCCAGGCCCAGCCGGTGACTCGGGATGCCGTCGGCGGGCACGGTGTCGTGCGCGGCGTCCGGCGCGAACGCGTCGGCGACCACCACGTCGACCGGGAGCATGATCTTGCCCGGCGCGCGCTCCATCAGGTTGCGGCAGGTCTCGACCATGTCCTTCTCCAGCAGCGACGTGCCCACCTCGTGGCCCTGGGCCTTGAGGAAGGTGAAGCACATCCCGCCGCCGATGAGCAGCCGGTCCACGGTCGGCAGCAGCGCCTCGATCACTGCGAGCTTGTCCGAGACCTTCGAGCCGCCCAGCACCACCACGTACGGCCGCTCCGGCTCGCCGGTGAGGCGGCTGAGCACCTCGACCTCGCGCAGCACCAGCCGGCCCGCGTATTGCGGCAGCCGGGCCGCTACGTCGTGCACGCTGGCGTGCTTGCGGTGCACCGCGCCGAACGCGTCGTCCACGTAGGCGTCGCCGAACGCCGCGAGCTGGTCGGCGAATGCGCCCCGCTCGGCGTCGTCCTTGCTGGTCTCGCCCTTGTTGAAGCGCAGGTTCTCCAGCAGCGCGACCTGGCCGTCGGCCAGGTCGGCCACGGTGGACCGCGCCGAGTCGCCGACGGTGTCCTCGGCGACGTGCACCGGGGCACCGAGCAGCTCACCGAGCCGCCCGGCGACCGGGCGCAGGCTGAACTGCGGGTCCGGCGCGCCCTTCGGGCGGCCCAGGTGCGAGCAGACGACCACCTTCGCGCCGGCCTGCACCAGCGCGCTCAGCGTCGGCAGGACGGCCCGGATCCGGCCGTCGTCGGTGATGTCCCCGGTCTGCTTGTCGAGCGGGACGTTCAGGTCGGCGCGCACCAGCACGCGCCGACCCGACACCCCCTCGGCGAGCAGGTCGTCGAGGTTACGGATCGTCACAGAGCTAGCCCTCCGTTCGTGACTGCGGGGCTCGCAAGCTCGCTCCTCGCACTCACAGGGACTGACCGACCAGCTTGACCAGGTCGACCAGGCGGTTCGAGTAGCCCCACTCGTTGTCGTACCAGCCGACGACCTTGACCTGGTTGCCGATCACCTTGGTCAGCGGCGCGTCGAAGATGCACGACGCCGGGTCGGTCACGATGTCGGCGGAGACGATCGGGTCCTCGTTGTAGGTGAGGATGCCCCGCAGCGGGCCCTCGGCGGCGGCCTTGAGCGCGGCGTTCACCTCGTCCACAGTGGTCTCCCGGCCGACCTCGACGGTCAGGTCGGTGGCCGAGCCGGTCGGGATCGGCACGCGCAGCGCGTAGCCGTCCAGCTTGCCCTTGAGCTCCGGCAGGACCAGGCCGATGGCCTTCGCGGCACCGGTCGAGGTCGGCACGATGTTGAGCGCGGCGGCCCGGGCCCGGCGCAGGTCCTTGTGCGGCGCGTCCTGCAGGTTCTGGTCCTGCGTGTACGCGTGGATGGTGGTCATCAGACCCTGCTTGATGCCGAACGTGTCCTGCAGGACCTTCGCCATCGGCGCGAGGCAGTTGGTGGTGCAGGAGGCGTTCGAGATGATGTTGTGCTTGGCCGGGTCGTACTGGTCCTGGTTGACGCCCATGACCACCGTGACGTCCTCGTTCTTCGCCGGAGCGGAGATGATGACCTTCTTGGCCCCGCCGTCGAGGTGCGCCTTCGCCTTGGTGCCGTCGGTGAAGAAGCCGGTGGACTCGATGACCACGTCGGCGCCGACCTCGCCCCACGGCAGCTTCGCCGGGTCCTTCTCGGCGTACGCCTTGATGGTCTTGCCGCCCACGGTGATCTCGTCGGCGGTGGCCTTCACCTCGTGCGGGAGGCGGCCCAGGATGCTGTCGTACTTGACAAGGTGGGCGAGCGTCGCGTTGTCGGTCAGGTCGTTGACCGCCACGACCTCGATGTCAGCGCCGGACGCCAGCACTGCCCGGAAGAAGTTGCGGCCGATCCGGCCGAAGCCGTTGATGCCAACCCGGATGGTCACAGGTCCCATCTCCTCGCGTTCTGGTCCGCCGGCGCCAGACCGCTGCCGGCGGAGGTGTGTGCGCCGACCGTTGGAGCCGGCCGTCGACATGTCATCTCGGCCACCCCGCCGCGGTCACGGAGACCTGACCGCCCGAGGCGGTGAGCACGGCGAGGAGCGCCTGTTCCGGCCCCCTTGCCGTACGCAGCGACCATATCCGAGCGCGCGGCGTCGCGCTGCGGCGGGTGGTGATCCCGCTCGCGGTGCACTGCCGCCCGAGTCCTATCAGACCACGAGCATGTCCGGCGTGACTGCCGCTTCCGTATCCGGGATGCCCAGGTCACGGGCACGCTTGTCGGCCAGCGCGAGCAGCCGGCGGATCCGGCCGGCGATGGCGTCCTTGGTCAGCGGCGGCTCGGCGAGCGCGCCCAGTTCCTCCAGCGAGGCCTGACGGTGCTCCAGGCGCAGCCGCCCGGCCGAGGTCAGGTGGTTCGGCGCGTCGTCGGCGAGGATCTCCAGCGCGCGGGTCACCCGGGCGGCGGCGGCCACCGCAGCGCGCGCGGAGCGGCGCAGGTTGGCGTCGTCGAAGTTGGCCAGCCGGTTCGCTGTGGCGCGCACCTCCCGGCGTACCCTCCGCTCCTCCCAGGCCAGCACGCTGGAGTGCGCACCTATGCGGGTGAGCAGCGCGGCGATCGCGTCACCGTCCTTGACCACCACCCGGTCCACGCCGCGCACCTCGCGGTTCTTGGCGGTGATGCCGATCCGGCGGGCGGCGCCGACGAGCGCCAGCGCCGACTCCGGGCCGGGGCAGGTGATCTCCAGCGCGCTGGAGCGGCCCGGCTCGGTGAGCGAGCCGTGCGCCATGAACGCGCCCCGCCACGCCGACACGGCACAGCAGACGTTCGCGGCCACCACGTGCGGCGGCAGGCCGCGCACCGGGCGGCCCCGCACGTCGAGCAGGCCGGTCTGCCGGGCGAGCGCCTCGCCGTCCTTGACCACCCGCACGATGAAGTGACTGCCCTTGCGCAGCCCGCCGGAGGCGAGCACGTGGATCTCGCTGGAGTAGCCGTACACCTCGGCGATCTCCCGCCGCAGCCGGCGCGCGACCGCGCCGGTGTCCAGCTCCGCCTCGACCACCACGCGGCCCGACACGATGTGCAGGCCGCCGGCGAAACGCAGCAGGGCGGCCATCTCCGCCCGCCGACAGCAGGGCTTGGGCACGTCGACCCGACTCAGCTCGTCCTTGACCGCAGCCGTCATCGCCATAGTGCGCCCCCTCACGGACCGGTTCCGGCGTGTCGCCGGTGATTACGTACGTGTCTAACGATCGGCGCGCAGGACAGGCACCAGCGCGGCGCCCAGGGCGGCTGGATCATGACGGGGCGTGCCGTCCAGGACGGCGACGGGAGCGAGGACCAGCCGGGCACCCAGCGATTCTGCCGCACGTTCGACCGCCGCGGGATCACCCACCGCCGTGGAGTCGGCGAGCACCCGGTCCACCTTCAACTCGGGCAGATAGCGCCGCAGTGTGTCCAGATGGTCGGGCAGGGAGAGCCCCGAGGTCTCCTTCTCGGCCACCAGGTTGAGCGTCACCAGCCGCCGCGCCGGGCTGGACACGATCGCGTCGGCCAGCCCCGGCACCAGCAGGTGCGGCAGCACACTCGTGTACCAGCTGCCCGGCCCGAAGATCAGCCAGTCCGCGGCGCGTACCGCTGTCACCGCCTCGGCGCACGCGGCCGGCGCCGACGGGTTGAGCCGCAGCGACTCGACGGTGCCCGGGGTGACCGCGACCTGGTGCTGGCCGCGCACCGTGGACACCTCGTCCGGGTGCTCCGGGTCGGCGCCGCGGACCCGGGCCTCGATGCCCACCGGCTGGCGGGACATCGGCAGCACCCGCCCCACCGCGCCGAGCATCGCCCCGGCGTGGTCGAGCGCGGCCACCGGGTCGCCGAGCAGCTCGGTGAGCCCGTGCAGCAGCAGGTTGCCGACCGCGTGGCCGGCGAGCGAGTCGCCGACCGCGACCGGCACCGGCGCGGCCGGCGTCGGCGCCTGCGGCACGGCGGCGGCGAAGCGGTGCTGGAACAACGCCGCGCTGCGCCGGGTGGCCGGATGGTCACCGGCCAGCGCGACGAGCGCCTGCCGCAGGTCGCCCGGCGGCAGGCCGCCGCGCTCGGCGCGCAACCGGCCGCTGGAGCCGCCGTCGTCACCGACGGTGACCACCGCGGTGATGTCCAGGTCCAGTTCGGGTACGCAGTGACGCAGCGCCCGCAGCGACGCCGAGAGCCCGTGCCCGCCGCCGAAGGCGACCACCCTGGTCAGGGTCACTCCCGCCCCAGGTCCCGGTGCTGGGCGTTCGCGGCGATACCGGAGTGACGCAGCCGGGAGGCCAGCTCCTCGGCGATCGCCACGCTGCGGTGCTTGCCGCCGGTGCAGCCGACCGCCACGGTCAGGTAGCGCTTGCCCTCCCGCTCGAACCCGGCGGTGGTGGCGTTGACCAGGTCGGCGTACCCGGCCACGAACGCGTCGGCGCCCTCCTGGCCCAGCACGTACGCGCTCACCGCCTCCTCGCGGCCGGTGTGCTCGCGCAGCTCCGGCACCCAGTACGGGTTCGGCAGGAACCGGGCGTCCATCACGAAGTCGGCGTCCGGCGGCAGGCCGTACTTGAAGCCGAACGAGATCACGGTGATCCGCAGTCGGCGGGCGTCCTCGCCGCCGAACAGCTCCTCGACCCGGCGGCGCAGCTGGTTCACGTTCAGGTGGCTGGTGTCGATGATCACGTCGGCCTGCTCGCGGGCCTCCTCCAGCAGCGCCCGCTCGACAGCGATGCCGTCGGCCAGCCGCCCGTCGCCCTGCAACGGGTGCGAGCGGCGCACGCTCTCGAACCGCCGGATCAGCACCTCGTCGTCGGCGTCGACGAAGACCACCCGGGGCTGGAAGCCGCGCTCACGCAGCTCCCGGATCGCCCCGGCCAGGTCGGTGGAGAACGCGCGCGAGCGCACGTCCAGCACCATCGCCGTACGCCGGGCCGCGCCACCGGCCTTGAACGCCAGCTCGGCCATGTCCAGCAGCAGCGCCTGCGGCAGGTTGTCGACCACGTAGTAGCCGACGTTCTCCAGCGCCCGCGCCACGGTGCTGCGCCCGCCGCCGGACAGGCCGGTCACCACCACCAGGGAGGTGTCCGACTCGGCCGGCGCCGGTCGCACCGGCGTCGTCTCCGCCTCGGTCGGCCCCAGGTCACCCGCTGTACGCGCCTCGCTCACCCGCTACCCCCAGCCGTGGCGCCGCGGCCCGGTCGGCCGCGCATGGTCAATCAGCGACTCTAACGGCTGCGACCCGGCCCGGGATTCCACGGGGTGACGACCGGAACAAGTCGCCGCGCTCGTGACGGCTCGCCGGGACGGTCGGTGTCGGGGGACGCTCGTAGACTGCGCGGATGGTCTCCCCCACCGACGAGCGGACCACCTCCCCACCGGCCGGCGACGCGCTCGACGTGTTGCGCCGCGTCTTCGGGTACGACGCCTTCCGCGGCTTCCAGCAGGAGGTCGTCGAGCACGTGGTGGCCGGCGGCGACGCGCTGGTGCTCATGCCCACCGGTGGCGGCAAGTCGCTGTGCTACCAGATCCCCGCGCTGGTCCGCGACGGTGTGGCGGTGGTCGTCTCCCCGCTCATCGCGCTCATGCAGGACCAGGTCGACGCCCTGACGGCGGTCGGCGTCCGGGCCGGGTTCCTCAACTCGACCCAGGATCCCGCGCAGCGGCGCCGGGTCGAGGCGGCCTACCTCGCCGGCGAGCTGGACCTGCTCTACCTCGCCCCGGAAGGGCTCGCGGTGCGGTCCACACTCGGCCTGTTGGAACGCGGCCGGGTCGCGTTGTTCGCGATCGACGAGGCGCACTGCGTCTCGCAGTGGGGGCACGACTTCCGCCCCGACTACCTCAACCTGTCGATGCTGCACGAACGCTGGCCGGACGTGCCGCGGATCGCGCTGACCGCCACCGCGACGCAGGCGACCCGCACCGAGATCGCCACCCGGCTGCGGCTCACCGAGGCCCGGCACTTCGTGGCCAGCTTCGACCGGCCCAACATCCAGTACCGCATCGTGCCCAAGCGGGAGCCGCGCCGCCAGCTGCTCAGCCTGCTGCGCGACGAGCACTCCGGCGACGCCGGCATCGTCTACTGCCTGTCCCGCGCCTCGGTGGAGAAGACCGCCGAGTTCCTGGTCGCCAACGGCATCCCCGCGCTGCCGTACCACGCCGGGCTGGACGCCTCGACCCGCGCCGCCAACCAGCAGCGTTTCCTGCGCGAGGACGGTCTGGTCATGGTCGCCACCATCGCGTTCGGCATGGGCATCGACAAGCCCGACGTGCGCTTCGTCGCCCACCTGGACCTGCCGAAGTCGGTGGAGGGCTACTACCAGGAGACCGGCCGCGCCGGGCGCGACGGGCTGCCGTCCACGGCCTGGCTGGCGTACGGACTCCAGGACGTCGTGCAGCAGCGCAAGATGATCGAGACGTCGGAGGGCGACCTGGCGCACCGGCGCAACCTCGCCGCCCACCTGGACGCCATGCTGGCGCTCTGCGAGACGGTCCGCTGCCGCCGCTCCCAACTGCTCGAATACTTCGGCGAAACCGGCGTGGCCGACTGCGGCAACTGCGACACCTGCCTCGAACCACCGGAGTCCTGGGACGGCACCGTCGCCGCGCAGAAGCTGCTGTCCACCGTCTTCCGGCTCGACCGCGAGCGCAACCAGCGGTTCGGCGCCGGGCACAGCATCGACATCCTGCTCGGCAAGCACACCGACAAGATCGACCAGTACGGCCACGACGCGCTCAGCACGTTCGGCATCGGCACCGAGCTGCGCGAGGCCGAGTGGCGTGGGGTGGTGCGGCAACTGCTGGCCGAGGGTCTGCTCGCGGTCGAGGGCGACTACGGCACGCTGGCGCTGACCGAGGCGAGCGCGGACGTGCTCGGCCGGCGCCGTACCGTCACGCTGCGCAAGGAGCCCGAGCGCCCGGCCGCCGGCCGGTCCGCCAAGCCGCGGGGCGCCGCCACTGTGGTCGCCGACCTCTCCCCCGCCGCCGCGCCCGTCTTCGAGCGGCTCCGCGCGTGGCGCGCGGCCACCGCCAAGGAGCAGGGCGTCCCGGCGTACGTCATCTTCCACGACGCGACCCTGCGGCAGATCGCCGCCGAGCCGCCCACCTCCCTCGCCGAGTTGTCCCGGTTCAACGGGGTCGGCGAGAACAAGCTCGCCAAGTACGGCGAGGCGATCCTGGCCGTCCTCGCCGAGTCCTGACGCACGCGGGAGGGCCCGACCCCGTGGTGGGGGTCGGGCCCTTCCGGTGTGCTGTGGCCTCGCTGGGGTTCACGCGGTGGTGCTCTGGTCCGCGAGGTCGTGCTGGCCGCGTTGGCTGCGTTTTCTTGCTCTGCAGCCATCGGCGCGGCGGTGTTGTCTTAGCTGGTGCTGTAGCCGCGGGTGGCGATCCAGTCGGCGAGGTTGTCGATGTTCATGCGGTAGGTGGCGGTGGTGGGGTCGGCGCTGTCGGCGATGGTGACGGTGTTGCCGTTGTCGCGGTAGCCGATGACGCTGATGTAGTGGCCGCCTTCGAAGGAGTGGGTGGTGCCGTCGGTGTCGGTGGCGGTGCCGGCGATGTTGGCGACCACGGCCCGGCCGGCGTCGACGGTCTTGACGACGTCGGCGCGCAGGGTGTCGGTCTGCTTGTCGTCGGCCTTGGGGGTGCTGATCTCGACCGACTTGTAGGCGTCCTTGGTGCCGGTCTCCTTGTTCAGTACGGGGGTGATGTCGTTGATGCTGTTGGTGCCGGCCTCGGTGGTGCCCATCTCCTTGGCCATGGTGTGTACGTCGATGTTCTTGCCCTGCACGCTCAGGGCGTTGCGGGCGGCGGCGGGGCCGCAGAAGTAGAAGTTGGGCTGCGCCTCGTAGCGCACGTCGAGTTCCCGCTCGCCGTGGCCCTTGCGGTCCGCCACCACGCTGGTGGTGGTGGGGGCGGCGTGGGCGGCGATCGCGGGGCCGGCGATGCCGCCGGCGGTGGCGGCGATACCGGCAGCGGTCAGAACGGTCTTACGCAGCAGAGTGGTAGCCATGATGGTTGCCTCCCTGAAGTGGGGGATGACGCGGCGAAGGGGACGCCGCGCGAAAGGGGGGAAAGTCTTTGGGGGTGCCCGTCGATAGGGCTGGCGCGCGGGCGACCCTGGGGGGGCCTGCTCCGCGGCTCGGGGATGTAACGACGACCGGGCCAGGCCGATTCCCTGACCTGGCGATCCGCTCCCGGGTGCCGGGCGGGCCGGTGTCCGGCGCTCGACCCGGTTCCTCGGCGGTCAGCCATGTACAACGCCCCGCGCCGCCCACCGATTCCACGCTGACGATGGCACCGACCACAGCCAGGCCCCCGCCCATCGCAGCGAACCGGACACCGCTCACCAAACCACCCGCGCCGCGCGGATGGGTGCACGGAGATCTCCGCTCCGAACACCAAGATCCACCCCTGCCCGCGCGCGATCTTGCACTTTGGTGCCGGATATGCCTCGCGAAACGGGCATCCCACGGGCCCAAAGTGCAAGATCGCCGGGGCCGAGGCCGGGGCCGGGGCCGAGGCCGAGGCCGGGGCGGGAGGGCGGGGACGACGGGTCACCCGCCCTCGCGTGGCGACACAACCCCCACCAAACCACCCGCGGAACCCTCCCAGGAGGTGGAATGACGCTTCCGCCCATCGGGACCAGCGCCGTCGGTGGAACGTCATGGGTGTCAAATGCGGGCGGAGACACCCATGGTGTTCCACTCGGGCGTTGCCGGCGGGCCGGACAACGGGCGCGAGCAGGAACGGGCAGGAGCCGGGGAACGGGTCAGGGGCGGGGGGCGGCTTCGGTGGTGGTGGTGGTGGAGCCGTCCAGCGCGGCCAGGATCGCCTCGGCCGTACGCCGGCCCACCCCGGGCACTTCGGTGATCTCCTCCACCGTGGCGGACGACAGCCGCTTCAGTGAGCCGAAGTGCCGCAGCAGCGCCTTGCGGCGTACCTCGCCGAGGCCGGGGACGTTGTCCAGCGCCGACTCGGTCATCCGCTTGGAGCGCCGCTGCCTGTGGAACGTGATGGCGAAGCGGTGCGCCTCGTCGCGGACCCGTTGCAGCAGGTAGAGCGCCTCGGAGGTGCGCGGCAGGATCACCGGGAACTCGTCGTCGGGCAGCCAGACCTCCTCCAGCCGCTTCGCCAGCCCGCACAGCGCCACGTCGTCGATGCCCAGCTCGGCGAGCGCCTTCGCGGCGGCGGCGACCTGGGGCGGGCCACCGTCGACCACGACGAGCTGCGGTGGGTACGCGAACTTGCGCGGTCGCCCGGTGGTCGGGTCGATGCCGGGCCGGTCGGGGTCGGAGGCGGTCTCCTCGCCCAGCTCACCGGTCTCGGCGCGGGCGTCGAGGTAGCGGGCGAAGCGCCGCCGCAGCACCTCGGACATGGCCGACAGGTCGTCGGTGGCGCCGCGCACGATGAACCGGCGGTATTCGCTCTTGCGGGGCAGCCCGTCCTCGAACACGACCATGCTGGCGACCACGTCGGTGCCCTGAATCTGGGACACGTCGAAGCACTCGATGCGCAGCGGTGAGGTGTTCATGGCGAGCGCGTCGGCGATCTCGTCGAGCGCCTGGCTGCGGGTGGTCAGGTCACCGGCCCGCTTGAGCTTGTGCCGGGCCAGCGCGTCCCTGGCGTTGCGCTCGACAGTCTCCAGCAGCGACCGCTTGTCGCCGCGCTGCGGCACCCGCAGCGACACCCGGCTGCCCCGGCGGGCGGTGAGCCAGTCGGCGAGCGCGTCGGCGTCGCCTGGTAGCTCGGGGACGAGCAGCTCGCGGGGCACGTCGGCCTCGCCCTGCTCGCCGCCGTACACCTGGGTGCAGAAGTGGTGCACGAGGTCGCCGGTGGTCAGCTCCTCGGTCTTCTCCACCACCCAGCCGCGCTGGCCGCGCACCCGGCCGCCGCGGACGTGGAAGACCTGCACGGCGGCTTCGAGCGGGTCGTCGGCGAACGCGACCACGTCGGCGTCGGTGCCGTCGCCGAGCACCACCGTCTGCTTCTCCATCGCCCGGCGCAGCGCCGCGACGTCGTCGCGCAGCCGGGCGGCCCGCTCGAACTCCAGCTGCTCGCTGGCGTCGAGCATCTCCTTCTCCAGCCGCCGGACCATGGTGTCGGTGCGGCCGGCCATGAAGTCGCAGAAGCCGTCGACGATCTCCCGGTGCTGTTCTGCGGTGACGCTGCCGACGCACGGCGCCGAGCACTTGCCGATGTAGCCGAGCAGGCAGGGCCGGCCGACCTGGCCGGCCCGCTTGAACACCCCGGACGAGCAGGTCCGCGCCGGGAAGACCCGCAGCAGCAGGTCGAGCGTCTCGCGGATGGCCCAGGCGTGGGAGTACGGCCCGAAGTAGCGCACACCCTTGCGCTTCACGCCGCGCATCACCTGCAACCGGGGGTATTCCTCGTCGAGCGTGACCGCGAGATAGGGGTACGACTTGTCGTCGCGGTAGCGGACGTTGAACCGGGGGTCGTACTGCTTGATCCAGGTGTATTCCTGCTGGAGCGCCTCGACCTCGGTGGCGACGGTGATCCAGTCGACCGACTCGGCGGTGAACACCATCTGCCGGGTGCGCTGGTGCAGGCCGACCGGGTCGGCGAAGTAGGAGTTGAGCCGGCTGCGCAGGTTGCGCGCCTTGCCGACGTAGATCACCCGGCCGGTGCCGTCGCGGAAGCGGTAGACCCCTGGCGACTCCGGGATGGTGCCGGGCGCGGGACGGTAGGTCGAGGGGTCAGCCACGGCGTCAAGCCTAGTCCGCACCCCTGACACGCGACCGTCACCGCGCCCCCGCCGACGACCGGCCGGCGGGGGCGCGGAACGGGTCAGGCCAGCGTGATCTGGTCGCCGTCGACCTTGATCTCCTTCGCCGCGAGCGGCTTGGTGGCCGGGCCGCCCTTCACCGAGCCGTCGACGATCGAGAACCGGCTGTTGTGGCAGGTGCAGTTGATCGTGCCGCCGTCGACGTTCGACACCGGGCAGCGCTGGTGCGTGCAGATCGGGTCGAACGCCTTGAACTGGCCGGCCTCGGGCTGCGTGATCACCACGCCCTGGCTGGCGAAGACGGCGCCGCCGCCCACCGGGATGTCCGAGGTGCGCGCCAGCGCGCTGCCGCCGTCACGGTCGCCGCCGCCGGCGTCGCCGGTCGCGGTGGCGCCGGGCGGGCCGCCGCTGGTCGGGGCGAGCCCGGGGGACGCGTCGTCGTCGCTGCCGCAGCCCGCGAGCACCACGGCCGCGCCGATCGCTCCGGCTCCGGTGAGCAGGGTACGGCGGCTCTGGGTGACCGGTCGGGTCAGCGCCTGATCATCACTCATATCCGGCCTTTCTCTCGGCTTACTGCGGAAACACGCACCAGCGTGGGGCACGGTTCATACTGGCGCGTCACAGACCGGGCACCGACGGCCCGGCCTGCGAAAACGCGTACCGGATGGGTCAGCGCGCCCCGGCGGGGACCTTGCGGGTCCGCGTCTTGGCGCTGCCGTTGGCCTTGGCCGCCCGGGTGGTGGCCGCCTTGGCGCCCTTGGCCTCGCCGTCGAGCTTGAGGATCGGCCGCAGGAACTGCCCGGTGTGGCTCTCCGGCACCTCGGCGACCTCCTCCGGCGTGCCGGTGGCGAGCACGGTGCCGCCCCGGTGGCCGCCCTCGGGGCCCATGTCGATGAGCCAGTCGGCCGTCTTGATCACGTCGAGGTTGTGCTCGATGGTGATGACCGTGTTGCCCTTGTCGACCAGGCCCTCCAGCACCATCAGCAGCTTGCGGATGTCCTCGAAGTGCAGGCCGGTGGTGGGCTCGTCGAGCACGTAGACGGTGCGGCCGGTGGAGCGCTTCTGGAGTTCGGAGGCGAGCTTGACGCGCTGCGCCTCACCGCCGGACAGCGTCGGCGCGGGCTGGCCGAGGCGGACGTAGCCGAGGCCGACGTCGACGAGCGTCCTGAGGTGCCGGTGGATGGCCGGGATGGCGGAGAAGAACTCGGCCGCCTCCTCGATCGGCATGTCCAGCACCTCGGCGACCGTCTTGCCCTTGTAGTGCACCTCGAGCGTCTCGCGGTTGTAGCGCGCGCCCTTGCACACCTCGCAGGGGACGTAGACGTCCGGCAGGAAGTTCATCTCGATCTTGATCGTGCCGTCACCGGAGCACGCCTCGCAGCGCCCGCCCTTGACGTTGAACGAGAACCGGCCCGGGCCGTACCCGCGCACCTTGGCCTCGGTGGTCTCGGCGAAGAGCTTGCGGATGTGGTCCCAGACACCGGTGTACGTGGCGGGGTTGGAGCGCGGCGTCCGCCCGATCGGCGACTGGTCCACGCCGACGACCTTGTCCACGTTCTCCAGGCCGGTGATCCGGGTGTGCCGGCCGGGCACCAGCCGGGCGCCGTTGATCTGGTTGGCGAGCACGGTGTAGAGGATGTCGTTCACCAGCGTCGACTTGCCCGAGCCGCTGACGCCGGTGACCGCGATGAGCTGGCCGAGCGGGAAGCTCACGGTGAGGTTGCGCAGGTTGTGCTCGCGCGCGCCGTGCACCACCAGCTCGCGCCCCGGCGTCTGCGGCCGGCGGGCGGCCGGCGTCGGGATGGACTTCCGCCCGGCCAGGTACGCCCCGGTGACCGACTCGGTGTTGTCCAGCAGCGCCGGCACCGACCCGCTGTGCACGATCTTGCCGCCGTGCTCGCCCGCGCCCGGGCCGATGTCGACGATCCAGTCCGCCACCCGGATGGTGTCCTCGTCGTGCTCGACCACGATCAGCGTGTTGCCCAGGCCGCGCAGCCGCAGCAGCGTCTCGATGAGCCGGTGGTTGTCGCGCTGGTGCAGGCCGATCGACGGCTCGTCGAGCACGTAGAGCACGCCGACCAGGCCGGAGCCGATCTGGGTGGCCAGCCGGATGCGCTGGGCCTCACCGCCGGAGAGCGTGCCGGCCGGGCGGTCCAGCGAGAGGTAGTCCAGACCGACGTCGAGCAGGAACTTCAGCCGGGCGTTGATCTCCTTGAGGACCCGCTCGGCGATCATCTTCTGCCGGTCGGTCAGCTCGATGCCGGCGAGCAGGTCGGCCGCCTCGCCGACGGAGAGGTTGCAGACCTCGGCGATGCTCTTGCCCGCCAGGGTGACCGCGAGCACCTCCGGCTTGAGCCGGGTGCCGCCGCAGGCCGCGCAGGGCACGTCCCGCATGTAGCCCTCGTACTTGTCCCGGGACCACTCCGACTCGGTGTCGGTGTGCCGGCGCTCGATCCACTGCACCACGCCCTCGAAGCCGGTGTAGTAGGAGCGCTCACGGCCGTACTTGTTGCGGTAGCGCACGTGCACCTGGTCGTCGGAGCCGTGCAGGATCGTCTTCTGCGCCCGCGACGGCAGCGCCCGCCACGGGGTGTCGATGTCGAAGTGCTCGGCCTCGCCGAGCGCCTCCAGCAGCCGCAGGAAGTATTCGAGGTTGTGGCCGGTGGCCCAGGGCTGGATCGCGCCCTCGCGCAGCGTGCGCTCCGGGTCGGGGATGACCAGCTCGGGGTCCACCTCCTTCTTGGTGCCGAGGCCGGTGCACTCCGGGCAGGCGCCGTACGGGGCGTTGAAGGAGAAGACGCGGGGTTCCAGATCCTCGATCGCGAGGGGGTGGTCGTTCGGGCAGGCCAGGTGCTCGGAGTAGCGGCGCTCCCGGGCCGGGTCGTCCTCCGGCAGGTCGACGAAGTCGAGCAGCACCAGGCCGCCGGACAGGCCGAGCGCGGCCTCGACCGAGTCGGTGAGCCGCTGCTTGGCACTCGGCTTGACGCTGAGCCGGTCGATCACCACCTCGATGGTGTGCTTCTCCTGCTTCTTGAGCTTCGGCGGCTCGGTCAGCGGGTGCACCACGCCGTCGACCCGGGCGCGGGCGTAGCCCTTGGCCTGGAGTTCGGCGAACAGGTCGACGTACTCGCCCTTGCGGCCGCGCACCACCGGCGCGAGCACCATGAACCGGGTGCCCTCGGCCATGGCCAGGACGCGGTCGACGATCTGCTGCGGGCTCTGCTTGGAGATCCGCTCGCCGCAGATCGGGCAGTGCGGCTCGCCGATGCGGGCGAACAGCAGGCGGAGGTAGTCGTAGACCTCGGTGATCGTGCCGACGGTGGAGCGCGGGTTGCGCGAGGTGGACTTCTGGTCGATGGAGACGGCGGGACTGAGGCCCTCGATGAAGTCGACGTCGGGCTTGTCCATCTGGCCGAGGAACTGCCGGGCGTACGACGACAGCGACTCGACGTAGCGGCGCTGGCCCTCGGCGAAGATGGTGTCGAACGCCAGGCTCGACTTGCCCGAACCGGAGAGCCCGGTGAAGACGATCAGGGCGTCCCGGGGCAGGTCGAGACTGACGTCACGCAGGTTGTGCTCGCGCGCGCCACGGATGATCAGTCGGTCGGCCACGGTGCGTGTGCTCCCGGAAGAAGAATATGAGGCGGATCTGTGCACCAGACGCCGGGTCTGGGTGGTTTTCACAGGTTGTCGGGCGCAGAAAAGACGCCTCGGCAACTCTAGCCCCGACGTATGACAACTTCCGTCGCGCGAACATTCCCCCAGCTCAGGCCGGTCGGGCGGGAACCACGCAGGTCCACCCGACCGGCCCGGGCCGGCTCAGAATGCCCCGGGTGTGGGCGGGGTCGCCGGACGTCCGGTGCGTCGCCGCCCGGCCCGCCATCCGCCCCGCCGTTCGGCCGCCAGCCGGGCCGCGCGGCGACCGCCCTCGTGCTCGATCTCCCGCTGCAACCGGCGCCAGCTCTCCCAGCGGCGCACCGGCAGCTCGCCGTCGTCCATCGCGGCCCGCACCGCGCAGCCCGGCTCGGCGTCGTGGGCGCAGTCGGCGTACCGGCAGCCGGCGGCCAGCTCGGTGATGTCGGCGAACGCCCGGTCCAGGCCGGCCGCGCCGTCGAGCAGGCCGACCGCCCGTACGCCCGGGGTGTCCAGCACCGCTCCCCCACCCGGCAGCGGCACCAGCGACCGCCAGGTGGTGGTGTGCCGGCCCTTGCCGTCGACCCGGCGGATCGCCTGGGTGCGCATCACGTCCGCCCCGGCCAGCGCGTTGACCAGGCTCGACTTGCCGGCGCCGGAGGGGCCGAGCAGGCCGAGCGTGCGCCCCGGGGCGACGTGCCTGCGCAGCGGCGCCAGGCCGGTGCCCCGCTCCGCGCTGACCGGCAGCACCGGCACCCCCGGCGCGAGGTCGGCCAGTTGCCGGGCCACCGCCGCCGGGTCGGCGGCCAGGTCGGCCTTGGTGAGCACGACGAGCGGCTCCGCCCCGGATTCGTGCACCAGGGAGAGCAGCCGTTCGATCCGCGCGGCGTCCGGTTCCGGGTGCACCGGCTCGACCACCGCGGCGGCGTCGAGGTTGGCGGCCAGCACCTGGCCGCTGGCGTCCTTGCCCGCGGTACGCCGCACCAGCGCGGTACGCCGCGGCAGCACCGCCTCCACCGTGACCGGGCCGTCCGGCCAGGTGGACAGCAGCACCCAGTCACCCGCGCAGGGCAGCGCGGTCAGGTCGCGGGCGGCGGCGGACAGCACGCCGCCGCCGAGGCTGGCCCGCACCGGCCCCTGCGGGCACAGCACGGTGCAGACGCCCCGGTCCACCCGGGCGACCCGCCCGGGACGGTGGCCGGCGCGCCGGTCGAGATGGGCCGCCCAGCCGGCGTCCCAGCCGAGGGCGGTCAGATCGAGAGTCATGGTGTCCTCATCGGTGTCGAGGGGAGGTACGGCGGAACACACGCGCTGCGACCGGCATGCGCACCACCTCCCCTCCGACTCCCGGTGCCGCGTACCCGACGACGTGGAGCCCGGCGCGTCCGGCGCCGGCCCTATGTCGTCGGCCCCGACGGTAGGTGGCACGCCGACGCGCCGAAAGCGATTTCCCCCCGGGCACGGCCCGGTCCGGCCCGCTAGGGTCGGACGGGTGAGAACGCGATGACCGCCGACCCCCTGCTGCTGACCGGCGCGCTGGCCGAGGCGAACGACCGGCTGCTGCGTACCGTGTCCGGTCTGACCGCCGCGGACGTCGCGGCGCCCTCGCTGCTGCCGGGCTGGACCCGCGCGCACGTGCTCACCCACCTGGCCCGCAACGCCGACGGGTTCGTCAACCTGCTCACCTCGGCGCGCACCGGCGAGGAGATCCCGATGTACGCCTCGGCGCAGGCCCGCGCCGACGACATCGACGCCGGCGCCGACCGCGGCCCGGCCGACCTGCTGGACGACGTACGCCGCAGCGGCCAGCGCTTCGACGCGGCGGTCGCGGCGATGCCCGTGGACGCCTGGGGCGCCACGGTGCAGACCCGGCGTGGCCCGTGGCCGGCGGCGATGCTGGTCTGGGGGCGGCTGCGCGAGGTCGAGGTGCACCACGTCGACCTGGCGGCCGGTTACCGGCCCGCGGACTGGCCGGAGGCGTTCGCCCAGCGGCTGCTGCACGAGGTGGTGACCGGGCTGGCCGGCAACCCGGCCGCACCGGCCATGGTGCTGCGTTTCGACGGCGCGGCGTCCGAACTCGTCGTGGGTGACCCGGAGGGGGCGCCCACGGTCACCGGCCCCGCGCCGGAACTCGCCGCCTGGCTGACCGGCCGGGGCGCGGGCGAGCTGCTCACCGTCGAACCCGACGGCCCCCTGCCGAACCCACCGGAATGGATCTGAACATCGTCATGACCTACACCGGAGACGTCACGCCCGGCGGTCCGCCGGCCGTGCGCGAGCTCGACCGGCTCACCGTCACCAAGCTGTCGGTGGGCCCGATGGACAACAACGCCTATCTGCTGCGCTGCAACGCCACCGGCGAGCAGGTGCTGATCGACGCCGCGAACGAGGCGCCGCGCCTGCTGGAGCTGGTCGGCGACGGCGGGCTGGCCGCCGTGGTGACCACCCACCAGCACATGGACCACTGGGTCGCGCTGGAGGAGGTGGTGGCCAAGACCGGGGCGCGCGCGCTGGTGCACGCCGACGACGCCGAGGGCCTGCCCATCGAGGCCGAGCGGCTCGCCGACGGCGACACGGTGCCGGTCGGTGACTGCGGGCTGGAGGTCATCCACCTGCGCGGGCACACACCGGGCTCGATCGCGCTGCTCTACCGCGACCCGGCCGGCACCCCGCATCTCTTCACCGGGGACTCCCTCTTCCCGGGTGGCGTGGGAAACACGGACCAGGATCCGGAGCGCTTCGGCCGGCTCATCGACGACGTCGAGGCCAAGCTGTTCGACCGGCTGCCGGACGACACCTGGTTCTACCCGGGCCACGGCAAGGACAGCACCATCGGCGCCGAGCGGCCCGCGTTGCCGCAGTGGCGCGCCCGCGGCTGGTGAGGACGCCCGGCCCGGCCTCCCCCGTGACGGCCGGGCCGGGCGCGGTCAGGCAGTGAGCGCCCGCAGCCGGCGCCGGGTGGCGAGCAGCACCGGGCCGGCCAGCAGCAGCCCGACCGCCATGGTCAGCACCGTGGGGTTGAGCGCCCCGGGGAGCAGGCCGGTCAGCGCCCGCGCGGCGAGCCCCAGCGCCACGTAGAGCCCGGCCCACGCGGTCGCCCCGGCCGCCGCGCAGACCAGGAACCGCCGGTACGACATCCGCAGCCCGCCCGCGGCCAGCGGCAGCAACGCGTTGAACACCGGCAGGAACGGCGCCACCAGCACGATCCGTCCTCCGCCGCGGTGCAGCAGCGTCTCGGCTGCGGCCCAGCGGGACTCGCCGATCCAGCCGCCCACCCGGCTGTCCCGCAGCCGCCCGCCCCAGCGCCGGCCGGCGAAGAAACTCAGCGACCAGCCGACCAGGCAGCCCGCGACCACCGCCGCGACGGTGAGCGCCCCACCGGCCGGACGACCCGCGCCGACCGCGGCCAGGACCGCGGCGTCGCCGGGCACCAGCACCCCGATCAGGGGTACGGCGTCGGCGAGCATGACCACGCCGAGCAGCCCCATCAACAGGGTGGTGGGCAGCTCACCGGCGGCGGCCACGAGTTCGTTCATGAGCTGCACGCTATGCGGCGGCGGCACGCGGGCGCATCGGGCATGATCCCCCAGTGGTCCCCGACACCCGGCCGGGGAGACCCCTAGGGTCAGCCGGGCTCATCGGGGCCGGAGCACCTGCACCCGGCGTACCGGGGAGTCGACCGAGGGTTCGGTGGTCGGCACCGGGTAGCTCGCCACCAGTTCCAGCCCGTCCGGCGGCAGGTGGCCCCGGTCCGGGTCACCGACCAGCACCTGCACGCCGTGCGCGGCGCAGCGCCGCAGGTAGGGCAGGACCCGGGCGGCCAGGCCCGCGTCGTAGAGGGCGTCCCCTGCCACCAGCAGGTCGGCGCCGGTCACCCCGTCGAGCAGGTCGGCGCCGTCGGCTGTCACCCGGACCCGGTTGGCCCGGGCATTGACGGTGACCGCCGCCACCGCGTACGGGTCGATGTCGTTGGCGATGACCTGGTCGGCCCCGGCGAGCGCGGCGGCGATGGCGACCAGCCCCGAGCCGGCCCCCAGGTCGAGCACCCGCCGCCCGGCGGCCAGCTCCGGGTGGTCCAGCAGGTGCCGGGCGAGCGCCTGGCCACCGGCCCAGACCGACGCCCAGTACGGCGGCGGCAGCGACCGCCCGGCGGCGGCCTCCATCCGGGCCCACCACAGGATGGCGTCCTCGGCCAGGTACAGGCGCACCTCCGGCACGAACGGCGTACCGACCAGGCGCAGGCGGTCCGGGCCCCCGCCGGGCGCCGCGATCTCCTGCTCCAGGTCGGCCAGAGCCGTCTGCCTGCTCATCGGGGCAAGCATGCCGTGCCCGGCCCGACGGCGGGGTCTTTTTCCGGTCGCGCACGTATTCACGGGCGCGCCGCGCGCTTCCGGCAGCGGATTCCGGTCCGGACGGTTACTGTCAGGGTGGTACAGGGCGATCACCGGCCGCGGAGCCGGTGCTCGCTCGCATTGAACAGGGAGAGACGCATGGCAACCGGCACGGTCAAGTGGTTCAACTCGGAAAAGGGCTTCGGCTTCATCGAGCAGGACGGCGGAGGCCCGGACGTGTTCGTCCACTACTCGGCCATCCAGAGCAGTGGCTACCGCGAGCTGAACGAGGGCCAGAAGGTCGAGTTCGAGGTGACCCAGGGGCAGAAGGGCCCGCAGGCGGACAACGTTCGTCCGATGTAACGCGTGCCGGTGGCGGCGGTCGGGCTCCGACCGCCGCCGCAGTGCATCCTCAGAACGGCGCGGCCGGCAGGTCGCGCCGTTTCCGTAGTGGCCCGGCCAGCAGGATCAGCGGGGTCAGCGCCAGCCAGGCGGTCATCACCCGGATCGCGCCGCCCGGCCCCCACGCCGCGCCCAGCGCCCCGGCGAGCAGGGCGGCCAGCGGAATCGTCCCGTAGTTGAGCAGCTGCATGCTCACCGTGACGCGGCCGAGCAGCCGGTACGGCGTGTACGTCTGCCGGAAACTGCCCTTGACCACGTTGCCGACGGCGACGCCGAGGCTCACCAGGATCCCGCCGAGCACCAGCCAGCCGGTGCGCGCGCCGGGCCCGGCGAGCGGGATCAGCAGCGCGGGCGGGCCGGTGAGGGCACCGGCGACCAGCAGCGTCCGGGCGCTGCCGAGCCGCCGGGACAGGCGCGCGGCCAGCGCGGCGCCGATCACGCCGCCGAGGCTGGCGAGTCCGATCAGGAGGCCGACCAGCCCGGCGGGCAGCTCGGCCGAGCGGACCAGGAACACCACGAGCACGGCCTGGTAGCCGGTGAGCCCGATGTTGCTGGCCGCCCCGAAGACCGTCAGCACCCGCAGGTACGGGTCGCGGACGACGAACCGCAGCCCGGCGGCGACCTCGCGGCGCAGCGACGTCGTCCCGGCGGGACGGTGCGGCCGGGGTTCGGCCGCGCGGATGCGGCGCAGGCACAGCGCGGAGAGCAGGAAGCTCAGCGCGTCCAGCGCCACCGCGGCCACCGCGCCGACGAGCTGGGCGACCAGGCCGGCCAGCCCGGGCCCGACCAGGTAGCTCGCGGTCTGGGTGGCGTGCAGGCGGGCGTTGGCCTCGGGCACCTGCCCGGGACGCAGCAGCGTGGGCAGGTAGACCTGGTCGGCGGTCTCGAAGAAGACCCGGGCCAGTCCGGCGCCCAGCGCCACGACCAGCAGGTGGCCGACGGTGAGCAGGCCGAGCAGGGCGGCCACCGGCACGCTCGCGAACAGCGCGGCGGCGACCAGGTCGGCGGCGATCATCACGGGCCGGCGGCGGACGCGGTCGACCCACGCCCCGACCGGCAGCCCGGCGAGCAGCCACGGCAGCCACGCCGCCGCGGTGAGCACCGCCACCTGGAACGTGGTCGCGTCGAGCACCGCGACCGCGACCAGCGGCAGCGCCACGACGGTCATGTTGTTGCCCACGGCGCTGACCGTGTGGGCGGTCCAGAGCAGCCGGAAGTCGCGGTGCCGGAACAAGCCGCCGGGCGGCGCGTCGACCGGGCCGGACGTCCGCGCGGTGGCGGTCACGGCCGGCCCGGGACGCCGTGGGCGAACACGAAGACCGGTTCGCGGCGGCGCCCGTCGTCGGGCACCGTCCGGTCGGCCCACCGGGCCAGCAGCTCGATCACCTCGCGGCTGAGTTCGGCCAGCTCGTCCGGGGTCAGGTGCAGCCACTTGTCGGTGCTGAACGGCCCTTCGCCCCACGCGGCGTGCGCCTCGTCGGGCGCCGCCTGCCAGGCGCGGACCAGCTCGGCGTGCCGCTCCAGGTTGAGTGAACTGGCCGCGTCGGCCACCACCCGGGCCGCCGGGTCGTCGTCGAAGTCGCTGTTGGACCAGCGCACCCCCCGGTCGCGCAGCCGCCACCAGCGTTCCCGGCGGTCGCGGGCCAGCTCGGGCGCCTCGACCAGCAGGTCCGCGGCGGCGAGCACCTTGAGGTGGTGGCTCACGTTCGCCGGCGCCTGGCCGGTGTGCTCGGCGAGCGTGCCGACTGTGCACGGGCCGTACACCTTGAGCACGTCCATGAGCCGGCGGCGCAGTGGGTGGGCGAGCGCGGCGAGCACCCGCGAGTCGGTGACCTGCCGGACCGTGGGCTGTTCCATCCGGCGAGTCTGACATTCGCAAGAGCTGTTGCGCAATATCTCTTGCCGAATGAGCCGGACCGGGGCGCCGCGACACGACGGTCGCGGCGCCGGACGGTCAGGCGGTCAGCCGGCGGGACAGTTCGTCGGCCACGTCCCGGGCGATCTGCGGCGGGATGGCCTCGGCGATCTTCTCCGGCGGCAGCCCGGCCAGCACCCCGGAGACGATCTGCTGCTCGTCGGTGAAGTCCTTGCCGGACAACTCGTTCACCTGCGCCACGAGTGCCGGCCAGGCGCGCAGCATCGCCAGCATCTGCTGCAACGGCGAGTTCGCCATGGGCGGGTTGACCAGCCCGGTGGTGTTCGCCGGCGAGATGAGCCAGTTGCGCAGGTTCTGCAGGTCGGCCAGGACGTCGCCGACCGTACGGCTCTTCGAGCCGGTGTTCCCGATGAGCTTGTCGGTCTGTTCCATGTCGTCCTCCGGTTTCACGACGGCGATCATCCCGATCGCGGTGAGGTAGCGGCGGAACAGCGGGGTCTGGTCCCGCCCCGCCTTTGTGGAGTCGCGGAAGAAGCTGAAGTGGGTGTGGAACAGGTGGCTGCTGTCGCCGCCGGTCCGCCGTCCCAGCCGGTCCCAGCGGCGCACCGTCCGCCCGTCCGGGGAGTAGATGATCTCCCGGATGTCCCGGGTGTCGGCCGCGTTCGCGGCGCACTGCGCCACCATCCAGGCGGAGAAGGTCCGCAGGTTGTGCGTGCCGCCGCCGGAGCGGACCGAGAACGTGCCGACGTCCAGCGCTGACGCGTACAACGTGAGCCCGGACCGGTCCCGGCTGGACTCCACCACCGAGTAGTCGTTCGTGACGACCCGGTCGGAGCCGCAGTGGTAACCGCCACGGTGGTTCACGTCGCCGACGATGCCGACCTCCGCCGGCTCCAGGTCGTCGGCGCGTACGGCGTTCTTGTCGACGTTGAGATAGGTGAGTAACAGGTTCCGGACGGCCAGCAGGTTCGCCGGGGCCGACGTCATGGCAGCTCCCCTTCCGATCGATGACCGGCGAGGGCACGACAATCACACCGCGTGATGACATGCGATCCGCGGACGCGCCCCGCCGGATAACTGCACGGCACCGGGCACTTGCTCCGAGCTTAACCACGGTTAGGCAGAAGTGCCCAGCTCAGGGGCGCTTTTTTGAACTATCAGCCCGCTGTGGACGGTGCCGGCACGAGCGGCAGCACCAACACCGAGGGATGCTCACGATCGTGGAGGATCTCCCGCCAGCCAGCACGGAGGGTCACAGCGGTGCCGAGCGGCTCACCGGTGCCGGGGTTGCGCGCGTAGCGGGGGTGGGCGCCACCGGAGACCTGCACCCGCAGCCGGTGCCCGGACGCGAAGCGGTACGCCGTCGGCCAGAGCGTCACCGGCACGGTGACCACTCCGGACGGATCACGCGGGAACCGCCCGGGCTCGACGCGGACCAGGCCGTCGCAGACGTTCCAGGAGCGCCCGCGCCGGTCCACGTCGCACAGACGCACGAACACGTCCAGGTACGACAGTTCGCTGCGCAGGTGGATCTCGGCGCGTACCGGCCCGGCCACCTCGACCGGGTCGCGCAGCGGCTCGCTGGTGTAGGTGAGCACGTCCGGGCGCGCCTCGACCGGCCGGTTGTCCACCGCGCCGGCCCGCTGGGCCACCAGCAGCGGGCCACCGAGCGACGGGGTGGGGTCGGCCGGGTCGTACCAGATCCGGTCCGGTGCGCCGTGCTCCTGCGGTTCCGGGGCCAGCCCGCCGGCGGATCGCAGGTGCCATCGCGCGGGTGTGGCCGGTGGCGGCCAGTCCGGCAGGTCGCGCCAGCCGCCGCCGTCGCCGCCGACGTGCACCCGTACCGGCGCGCGTTCCGGCCCGGGCCGCCCGGCCAGGTGGGTGTCGAGCCAGTCCAGGCCCTCCCGCAGCGACGCCAGGAGCAGCCCCGGGCTGCCGTGCGTCCACGGCCCGACGACCAGGCGGGTCCGCGTCCCGGCGGCCCGCAGACGGGCGTAGTCGTCGAGCTGGGCCGGCAGGAAGATGTCCTGCCAGCCGCTGACCATCGCCACCGGGGCCCGGACCTCGGTGATCCGGTCGCCGAAGACCCGGGTACGCCAGTAGTCGGCGTCGGGGGTGTGGTGACGCAGCCACTCCTGGAAGAACGGCACCGTCACGCCGGTGGCGACCCGGTCCGCCTCGGCCAGCGGCAGGTGCGCCAGGGCGCGGGCGAGCCGGGGCTGGCCGCGTTTGAGCTCCCACTGCCGAGCCAGCCAGGGCACCGTCTGCGCCTGGAGCAGCTCGGCCCAGGTGAGCACCGTGTCCAGCGCGAACGACTCCCCCGCGTACGTGGAGTCGCGGGTGGCCGACGCGGTCACCACGGCGACCATCGCCCGCAGCTCGTCGCCCGCCTCGGCGGCGAGCGCCCACTGCACGAAGCCCTGGTAGCTGGCGCCGAACATGCCGAACGCGCCGGTCCACCACCGCTGGCGGCGCAGCCAGTCCAGCGTGTCCAGGCCGTCGTCGCGCTCGTGCACGAGCGGCGCGAACTCGCCGCCGGAACCGAACGTGCCGCGGCACGACTGGATCACCACGTGGAAACCCCGCTCGGCGATCAGGCGGCCCAGCAGCCGGACCGGCCCGCCCCGCCCGTACGGGGTGCGGATCAGCACGCACGGCGCGGCGGGCAGACCGGGCGCGTAGTGGTCGGTGCGCAGCGTCACCCCGTCGCGTACCCGGACCGGGATGTCCCGGGTGACGGCGACCCGCCCGGTGCGGGCGGCGGGCAGTCGCAGCGCCGCGGTGGCGGCCCGGGTGACCAGCCGCATGATCAGTCGGCCGGGCCGGAGGCGTCGCCGCGACGGGGAGCGGCGCGGATCTCGTCCCGGTGGGTACGCATGGAGTGCACCATCTCGGCCATGAACCGGTGCACCACGGCCAGCTCGTCGTCGCTGAAGCGGTCCATCACCTCGTCGGTACGGCGACCCAGCGGCCCGAAGAAGCTCTGCGCCAGCGTCGCGCCGCGGTCGGCGTAGTGCAGGAGGATCTTGCGACGGTCGGCGGTGTCCCGGTCGCGCCGGATGTGGCCGCCGCGCTCCAGCCGGTCGACCAGCGCGGTCACCGAGCCGGAGGAGAGGTTGAGCGCCTCGCCGAGCCGGCCGGGGGTGATCGGGTCGCCCACCAGCTCGGCCTCCATGACCGCGATCAGGGCGTACAGGTCGGTGGCGTTGAGTCCGTGCAGCCCGGCGAACGCGTGCCCGATGTGCTGCGCGTCGACCGAGTAACGACGCAGGTCGTTGGTGATGTCGGCCACCATGCGCCCGCGTGGGTCGTCACGTCGCCGGTACATCCTGTGCGCCGCCACCGCTTGCCGCCACCCCCTGTCGAACAGTTCCGGTTGCAGCATAGAACCACCGCGGATAATCTCGCTCATCAAGATACTCGTTAAGAGAGAATCCCCCGCGACCAATATGTGAGGGCATCAGATGTCTCTGTTCACCCGCGTCGTCCGGGGCCGGCTGGCCGCCTGGCTCACGCTGGCCGCCGCACTCGTCGTCGGCGTGGTCGCCTTCGGGCTACCGAAGCCGGACAATCCGGCGCCCGTCTCCGACACCGGCCTGTCCGTGGAGTGGCAGTCGACGCAGGTCGAGCGGCTCCAGGAGCAGTTGCCCTCCAAGGACGCCCAGACCGCCCTGGTGGTGGTCAGCCGCGCCGACCGGGCCCCGTTGAGCGGGGCCGACCGCAGCGTGCTCGACGGCCTCGGCGGCGAGTTGAGCTCGCTCGCCGCCGGCGGGCGGGTCTCCCCCGCCCAGGTCTCCCCGGACGGCACTGTGGCGCTGGTCGCGGTGCCGCTGTCCACCGAGGGCGGCCCGTCGGCGGTGGTCGACGAGGTGGAGAAGCTCCGCGAGGCCGTCGGTGACCTGCCCGGCGAGCTGACCGTCGAGGTCACCGGCGGGCCCGCGTTCACCGCCGACCTGGGCAAGGTGTTCCAGGGCGCGGACACCACCCTGCTGCTGGTCACCGCCGCCGTGGTGGCGGTGCTGCTGCTCGTCACCTACCGCAGCCCGTTCCTGTGGCTGGTACCGCTGCTGGTGGTGGGCGCCACCGAGCAGATCACGCTGCGCGTGGTGGAGTCCCTCGTCCCCGCCTTCGGCATCTACCTGCCCAGCGGGCAGGTCACCGGCATCGCCAGCGTGCTGGTGTTCGGCGCCGCCACCAACTACGCGCTGCTGCTCATCGCCCGCTACCGGGAGGAACTGCGCCGCGAGGAGGACCGGTTCGCCGCCATGCGGTCGGCGCTGCGCCGCACCGCCGAGCCGATCCTGGCCAGCGGCAGCACCGTCGTCCTCGGCGTGCTCACGCTGCTGCTGTCCGAGCAGGAGACCAACCGGGCGCTCGCCCTGGCCTGCGCCACCGGTGTGATCCTCGCCATGCTCTCCGCCCTGTTCGTGCTCCCCGCCGCGCTGCTGCTGTTCGGCCGGGGCCTGTTCTGGCCCTTCGTCCCCCGCGTCGGCAGTGCCGCCCGCGAGGGCCGGATCTGGGGCCGCCTCGGCGAGCTGGTGGTCCGCCGGCCGCTGCCGGTCGCCGCGCTCGCAGTCCTGCTGCTCGCCGGCCTCGCCCTCGGCGGCCTGGGCATCCGCACCGGGCTGTCCGAGACCGAGCAGTTCAGCGAGAAGCCCGAGGCGGTCGCCGGAGCCGAGACGCTCGCCCGGGCGTTCCCGGCCGGCAGCACCCAGCCGGTCGCGGTGCTCACCACCCCGCAGGCCGCCCAGGCGGTCCTCGCCGCGGCGAGCGGCGTCGACGGGGTCGCCTCGGCGCGGCCCGGCGCCGCCGGGGACCGGGTCGCCCAGATCGACGTGGTGCTCACCGCCGAGCCGGGCAGCGCCGCCTCCGACCGGGCCGTGGTGGCGCTGCGCGACGCCGTGTCCGCCGTACCGGACTCGGCACCGCCCGCCGTGGAGGGCGCGGACGCCCCCGACGGTGCCCTGGTCGGTGGCTCGGTCGCGGCCACCTACGACTCGAACGAGGCCAACACCAAGGACCTCCAGCTGATCCTGCCGCTCATCCTGCTGCTGGTCGGCGCGGTGCTGGTGCTGCTGCTGCGCGGGCTCCTGGCGCCGCTGCTGCTGGTGCTCACAGTCATCGGCTCGTTCTTCGCCAGCCTCGGCGCGGCCTGGTTGCTCTTCGACCACGTGCTGGACTTCCCGGCGCTGGACAGCGGGGTGCTGCTGCTCGCGTTCGTGTTCCTGGTGGCGCTCGGCGTCGACTACAACATCTTCCTGGTCACCCGGGCCCGGGAGGACGCGCGCCGCACCGGCACCCGCGACGGCATGCTGTCGGCGCTGCGGGTCACCGGCGGCGTGATCACCAGCGCGGGCATCCTGCTGGCCGCGGTGTTCGCGGTGCTCGGCGTGCTGCCGCTGATCACGCTCACCCAGATCGGCATCATCGTCTGCATCGGCGTGCTGCTGGACACGCTGCTGGTCCGTACCGTCCTGGTGCCGGCGCTGGCGTTCCTGCTCGGCGACCGGTTCTGGTGGCCCGGACGGATCACCCGGGACGCCGACGCGCCCGCCGCGACGCCGGCCGAGCCGGTCGCCGCGCGGGACTGACCAGACGGGCGGGGGCCGGCGCGTACGCCGGCCCCCGCCCGTCCGTCCGGTCGCTCAGAAGCTCAGGCACTCGCACTCGGTCATCAGCGCCCGCACGTTGCGCACGTACTGCGGGTTGGGGATGGTCAGCGGCTGATCCTCCCGCGCGACCGCGCCGTGCCCGTAGTTGTAGGCAGCGATCACGGCGTTGAGCAGGCAGGAGTTCAGCTCGGCGGTGCACAGCGAGGCGTCGAGCCGGTAGTCGGACTCGAAGTACATGTCGCCGATGTACTTGGTCAGCCAGGCCAGGTAGGTGCCGCCCAGATAGGCGTTGTCCCGGTAGGCGTCGATGTCGTACGACTGGCCGAAGCGCTGGTTCATCCACTCCGCCGTGGCCGGCATGACCTGCATCAGCCCGACCCCGCCGTCACAGGCGATGATGTTGGACTGCCACCCGCTCTCCTGCCAGGCGGTGGCCTTCAGCAGCGCCGACGGGATGCGGATGTCCGGCGCCGACGTCGGCCAGTACGTCCGCGCCGCCGCGTCGGCGAGCGCCGCCTTCACCTGACTCTGGCCGGCCTTGGTGCCCCGGTAGCTCGGCTTGCAGCCGTCGTCCGCCGGCTTCGGCGGCGCCGGTGGCACCTGGGTCTCGGTCGGCGGCTTCGGCCGGGCCAGCGGCGCCGTGGTCGTGCGCGACGGCTTCGCCCGCGGCTTCGGTTTCGCCGACGCGCTCGGGCTGGGCCGGCCGCCCATCGCCGCGACCGCCGGCGGCTCCTCGCTCGGCGCGTCGGCGGGCGCCTCCTGCGGTTGCTCCGCCGGGGCCGCCGTGGGCAGGTCCGCAGCGACCTCCCGGACCGGCCGTTCCTCCTCGCCGCACGCCGCCAGCGTGGCCGCCGCGAGCAGCGCCACCACTGTCACGGCCCATCGGCCGAGTCCTCGCCGCATCGGACCTCCCCGTAGTCCCCCGTCGGCGCACCCTAGCAAGGATCGACGGGTCCGGGGGGTACCCGCGACGCGGACCGGCGGCGCCGGGGCCGGGGCGGCGACTCCCCCGCCACCGCGTCGGCCGGCCGTTCGCCGCGGTCCGCGCCGGCCGGTCGCTCGTCCCGGTCGGCCAGCCGGTCCCGGGTCGCCCACGCCACCACGAAGACGGTCGTCCACGCGAGGCCCAGCAGCACCGCCGTGACGGTGCCGCTCGCCGTACTGAAGCCCAGGTAGAGCCGCGCGCCGGTGACAGTGACCACCCCCGCCGACGCGGCCGTCCACACCGCCGCGCCCACCGGCCAGCGGGCCCCCCGCGACAGCAGCCAGGCGAGCGTGCCGAAGCTCGCGGTCACCACCGCGTTCTGGGTCGGGAACAGGTCACCGGGGCGGTCCGGGCCACCCGGGCCGGTCAGGTCCGCGACGACGACGAGCAGGACCAGCGGCACGGCGGCGCCGACAGTACCCAGCACCCCGAGCGGGTCGGCCCGCCACGACCGGCCCCGCCGCGCCACCACCGCGGCGACCAGGGCGACCGCGGCGATCAGCACCCAGCCGCGCAGTACCGACACCGCCAGCAGCGCCGTGTCGACCACCCCGGGGGTACGCCGGGCGGCGAACCAGTCGGCGACCAGCCCGTCGAGGACACCCAGCCCGCTGTGCGCGACGACCGCCTCCAGCAGGACCGCCACGGCCAGCCCGGCGACGAACAGCAACGCCAGCCCCAGCGCCAGGTTGATCAGCAGCGTCCAGGCCGGGCCGACCCGCATGGCGACCAGGAAGAACAGCACCCCGTACCGGGCCCGCACCCAGCGCAGCGGCGGCAACGCGGCGGCCCGCGCCGTGAGCGCGCGTACCGGGTCCGGGTTGCGCCCCAGCCAGCGGCCCGCGAGGACCACGGCGAGCAGGCACAGCAGCAGGGCCAGCACCGCGCCGGTGGCCCGGCCGAGCAGCTTCGACACCCGCTCGTACGACTCACCGGCCAGGTAGCCGGCCAGCACCGAGGCGCCGACCCAGCTCGCGACCCCGGCGAGGTTCCACGGCGCGAACCGCCGGTACGGCATCCCCGCCGACCCGGCCAGCCGGGGCGCCAGCGTGCGGGCGAACGCGATCCAGCGGGCCGCGAGCACGCCCCGGCCGCCGAGGCGCTCCAGCAGCGAGTCGGCCCGCCGCCACCGGTGCGCGCCGATCCGGGCACCCACGCCCGAGGCGCGCAGACGGGGGCCGTACCGGCGGCCCGCCCGCCACGCGAGTGTGTCTCCGATCACGGCGGCGGCGGTCATGGCCACCAGCACGGGCGCGAGGCGCAGCGTCCCCGCGTACGCTAGGAAGCCGACCAGAAGCAGGGTCGCCTCGCCGGGCATCAGCAGCCCGACGATCACCGCGGTCTCCGCCGCGACGATCGCCGCGGCGGCCACGTAGATCAGCAGGGGCGGCAGCTCCTGCAGCCAGCTCAGCAGGTCAGGCATCGGACACCCCGCACGGGTGTCAGCATGCCAGTCGCTGGAACGGTCGGCACAGCACTTTCGACGCAGATCCGGGTTGTCTCGGGGTGACCCCGAGGCGTGCCCCGGCAACCGCAGACAGGAGTATGGAGGGTATGCAGCTACGCACCGACCTCCGCAACGTCGCCATCATCGCCCACGTCGACCACGGCAAGACAACCCTGGTCGACGCCATGTTGCGGCAGGCCGGCGCCTACGGCGCCCGTGGTGAGACCACCGAGCGGGTCATGGACTCGATGGACCTCGAGCGCGAGAAGGGCATCACCATCCTCGCCAAGAACACCGGCGTGCGGTACCTGCCGGCGGACGGCTCGGAGGCCGTCACCATCAACATCATCGACACCCCCGGTCACGCCGACTTCGGCGGCGAGGTCGAGCGCGGCCTGACCATGGTCGACGGTGTCGTGCTGCTCGTCGACGCCAGCGAGGGTCCGCTCCCGCAGACCCGGTTCGTGCTCCGCAAGGCGCTGCGCGCCCGGCTGCCGATCATCCTGGTGATCAACAAGGTGGACCGTCCGGACGCCCGGATCAAGGAGGTCGTGGACGACACCTACGAGCTGTTCCTCGACCTGGACGCCGACGAGGAGCAGATCGACTTCCCGATCGTCTACGCCTGCGCCCGCGACGGCATCGCCTCGCTGACCCAGCCCGCCGACGGCGCGGTCCCGGATGACAGCAGCAGCCTGGAGCCGCTGTTCCGCACCCTGCTGGACACCATTCCCGCGCCCGCGTACGACGAGGGCGCGCCGCTGCAGGCGCACGTCACCAACCTCGACGCCTCGCCGTTCCTGGGCCGGCTCGCGCTGTGCCGGGTCCGCCAGGGCACGATCAGCAAGGGCCAGACCGTGGCCTGGTGCCGCACCGACGGCAGCACCCAGCGGGTACGCATCTCCGAGCTGCTGATGACCGAGGGCCTGGAGCGTAAGCCGGCCGAGTCCGCCGGGCCGGGCGACATCATCGCCGTCGCCGGCATCCCGGAGATCATGATCGGTGAGACGCTCGCCGACGCCGAGAACCCGGTGCCGCTGCCGCTGATCACCGTGGACGAGCCGGCCATCTCGATGACCATCGGCACCAACACCTCGCCGCTGGTCGGCCGGGTCAAGGGCGCCAAGGTCACCGCCCGGATGGTCAAGGACCGGCTCGACAAGGAGCTGATCGGCAACGTGTCGCTGCGGGTGCTGCCCACCGAGCGGCCGGACGCCTGGGAGGTGCAGGGCCGCGGCGAGCTGGCCCTGGCGATCCTGGTCGAGCAGATGCGCCGCGAGTCCTTCGAGCTGACCGTCGGCAAGCCGCAGGTCGTCACCAAGGAGATCGACGGCAAGACCTGCGAGCCGGTCGAGCGGCTGACCATCGACTCCCCGGAGGAGTACCTGGGTGCCATCACCCAGCTCCTGGCCACCCGCAAGGGCCGGATGGAGCAGCTGGTCAACCACGGCACCGGCTGGATCCGGATGGAGTGGCTGGTCCCGGCGCGCGGCCTGATCGGCTTCCGGACCGAGTTCCTCACCGAGACCCGCGGCACCGGCATCCTGCACCACGTCTTCGAGTCGTACGAGCCGTGGTTCGGCGAGCTGCGCACCCGCAACAACGGGTCGCTGGTCGCCGACCGGGCCGGGGCGGTCACCGCGTTCGCGATGACCAACCTCCAGGAGCGCGGCCAGCTCTTCGTCGAGCCGGGCACCGAGGTGTACGAGGGCATGATCGTCGGCGAGAACTCCCGCTCCGACGACATGGACGTCAACATCACCAAGGAGAAGAAGCTCACCAACATGCGCTCGTCGACGGCCGACGAGACCGAGAAGCTGATCCCGCCGCGCAAGCTGTCCCTGGAGCAGGCGCTGGAGTTCTGCCGCGAGGACGAGTGCGTCGAGGTCACCCCGGCCGCGGTGCGCATCCGCAAGGTGGTGCTGGACCAGACCCAGCGCGGCCGGATGGCCGCCCGCCGCAAGCACGCCGGCTGACCCACCAGCTCACCAGCCCCACCCGGAGCCCGGCCCGCCCTAGGCGGACCGGGCTCCCCCCTTCCCCCGTCCCCACCGTCCCCACCGACGGGGTGGGCGCGAGGCGGCGGTGCGGCGGGGGGGGTGGGGTCAGTGGGGTTTGGTGGCCTCCAGGGCCAGGACGTCGGGGATCGGGCCGGAGCCGGACTCGACCACCCGGGTCAGCCGCAGGCCGGCGGCCGCCACGGCGTCCAGCAGGCCGGCCAGGGGCAGATGCCACGCGCCCACCCGCGCCCGCACCCCGGTCGCGTTCCACGAGCGGACCGTGCGGTCCCGCGAGGCGTACCCGCCGTCGATCACGATCCGCTCCGGCTCGGACCGGTCGGCGAACGCGCCCACGAAGCACGGGTGCACCCCGACGTGCAGCAGCCGGCCGCCGGGCGCCAGCACCCGCGCCGCCTCGGCGACCGCCGCCGGATAGTCCGGCATGTCGGTGTGCGCGAGCACGCAGACCACCGCCGGTACGGCGCCGGTGGCGAGCGGCAACGCGGTCGCGTCGGCGCGGGCCACCGGCAGCCGGGCGCGGGCGTGGCGTAGCTGCCCGCCGGACAGGTCCACTCCCACCGGTGTCCACCCGAGACGCCGCAGCTCGGCCGCGTGCGCCCCGGTGCCGCAGCACAGGTCCACGCACCGCCCCGGGCCGTCACCGAGCAGGTCGGCCAGCACCGACCGGACCCGGTCCATGTAGACCGACGAGGTCTCGCTGGCGTACTCCTCGTACCAGTCGGCGATGTCGTCGTACAACGGGGTCGTCATCTCCGCACGCTAGCCCCGCCCCCGTGGTCGCCGCTGCCCCGCGTACGCCCCGAAGATCGGCTACGGTGCGCACATGATCTGGGAGGACCTCGACGCGCACCTGGACCGGGTGCCCGGCACCGTCTCCGCGTACGTGGGCCGTCCCGGCGCGCGGCCCACGTGGACGCGGCGGGCCGACGCCACCCACTACGCGGCGAGCACGATGAAGCTCGCCGTGCTGGTGGCGCTGTTCCGCGCCGCCGAGGCCGGCCGGCTCGACCTGGACGCGCCGGTGCCGGTGCGCAACTCGTTCGACTCCGCGCTGCCGGGCGTGCCCCGGTTCGCCAACGACCGCGACTACGACAACGACGAGGCGGTCTGGGACCGCGTCGGCGGCGAGGCGCCACTGCGCTGGCTCGCCGAACGGATGATCATCCGGTCCAGCAACCTCGCCACGAACATCTGCATCGGCCAGGTGGGGCTGCCCGCGGTGGCGCAGGCGTGGGCGCTCGCCGGGGCGCGGCACAGCGTCACCGGCCGCGGCATCGAGGACTTCGCCGCCCGCGACTCCGGCATCGACAACCTGGTCACCGCCGCCGACCTGGCCGCCGTGCTCGGTGAGCTGGCGCTCGGCGCGACCCGGCCCGGCCGGCTCGCCTCGCCGGCCGGCTGCGCCGCCATGCTCGACGTGCTCGTCGCGCAGGAACACCGCGAGGACCTGGCCGCCGGGCTGCCCGACGGCACCCGGATCGCGCACAAGAACGGCTGGGTACGCGGCGTACGCCACGGCGCGGGAGTGGTGTTCCCGGACGACGCGCCGCCGTACACGATCGTCGTCTGCACCACCACCGACCTGGCCGACGGCGGCGCGGACGGTGATGAGGTCTCCGACGACGCCTGCCGGCTGATCGCGCACGTCTCCGAGCGGGTCTGGGCCGCCCGGCACGACCTGGCCGGCTGACCCGGCTACTCCAGCAGCCGCTCGCGCAGCGCGGCGCGGTCCGCGTCGGTCACCCCCAGACCGTCCCGCAGGTACGCGTCGAACGAGCCGTGCGCGCGGCGCACCTCGTCGTAGGCGGCGTCCAGGTATTCCGGGCGCACCTCCAGCAGCGGCCGGGCCACCGCCGGGTCCAGGTCCGGCCGGCGCTGGATCATCGCCGACAGCAGCACCTCGCGCAGGCTCTCGGTCAGCTCGTTGTGCACCAGGTAGTCGGCGCGGATCGCCTCATCCTCCACGCCCAGCGCGGTCAGCAGCACCACCGACAGCCAGCCGGTGCGGTCCTTGCCGGCCGAGCAGTGGAACAGCAGCGGCAGGTTCGCGCCTTCGGAGGCCAGCCGCACCGCCGCACCGAACCCGGCCCGCGCCGACTCCCCGGTGACGAACCAGCGGTAGATCGCGGTCATCGCCCCCGGCATGCCCTCGCGGGCCAGCGCCGCGTACGCGTCCAGGTCGTGGCCCTGCAACACTGCCGAGACGTACGTGAACACCGGGTGCGCCGCGTCGTAGACCGGCAGGTGCACGGTGCGGGGCTCCCCGACCAGCCGGTCCGGCGGGGCCACCGCCTGCTCGTGGACGTCACGCAGGTCCACCACGCACGCCGGTCCCAGCTTGCCCAGCACCGGCAGGTCCTCGTCGGTGAGCCGGCCCAGCGCGGGCGTGCGGATGAGCCGCCCCGCCCGTACCCGCCGCCCGTCGGTCGTCGGCAGTCCACCCAGGTCACGCGCGTTCGGCGCGCCCACCAGCTCCCATTCCCGCCCGGCCATCGGCCCTCCCCTGCTCGCCGCCAGTTGGCTATAGGGTGCCCCACATGACGATCGCCGCGGTACGCACCCACCGTCTGTCGGCCCCCTTACACACCCCGTTCGTCACCGCGCTGCGCCGCACCACCACCGTGGACACCCTGGTCGTGGAGGTGGTCGACGGCGACGGCCGGTCCGGCTTCGGGGAGGCGCCGCAGGTCTGGCAGGTCACCGGCGCGTCGGTGGCGGGCGCCGAGGCGTGCGTACGCGAACTGCTCGCGCCGCTGCTGATCGGCCGCGACGCCGACGACCTCCAGGCCGCCTGTGCCCTGGTGCACCGCGCCGTGGTGGGCAACGAGTCGGCGAAGGCGGCGCTCGACGTGGCGCTGCACGACCTGGCCGCGCGGCGGCTCGGCGTACCCCTGGTGCGTCTGCTCGGTGGCACGGCGCTGCGCGTGCCGACCGACGTCACGCTGGCCGCCGGTGACGCGGTCGACCTGGCCGCGACGGCGGCGCGGCGCGGCGCCGAGGGGTTCACGGTGCTCAAGCTCAAGGTCGGCACGGACGCCCGCGGCGACCTGGACCGGGTCCGCGCGGTGCGCGCCGCGGTCGGCCCGGACGTACGGATCCGGCTGGACGCCAACCAGGGCTGGACGCCCCGGGAGGCGGTGCGGGTGATCCGCGCGATCGAGGACGCGGGGCTCGACGTGGAGCTGGTCGAGCAGCCGGTGCACCGCCGCGACCTGGACGGGCTGGCCTGGGTCAGCGACCGGGTGGACCTGCCGATCCTGGCCGACGAGTCCGTCTTCGACGTGCGCGACCTGGTCGAGGTGATCCGGCGGCGGGCCGCCGACATGGTCAACGTGAAGCTGGCCAAGTGCGGCGGCCTGCAACCGGCCCGCACGCTGCTCGACCTGGCCGCCGCGCACGGCATGGGCACCATCGTCGGCTCGATGATGGAGGGCCCGGTGGGGGTCGGCGCCGCGGCCAGCCTGGTCGCCGCCTACGGCACCACTGCCGTGTCGGACCTCGACGCCGCCTGGTGGCTGGCCTGGTCGCCGGTCAGCGGCGGCATCCGGTACGAGGGCGCGAGCGTGCTGCTGCCGGACGCGCCGGGCCTGGGAGTCACCGGACTGCGTGAAGCTAAAATTCAGACACATGCTTGAGCAACGTCAGAATTTTTCATATGGTCGCCCCGACGACCACCGCAGAGAGGGGTACGCGTGGCGCCTCAGCCCGGCCGCCGGGCCGTCGTACGGGTACCGGTGGCGACCCTCTGGACCGCGCCCGAGGCGGTACGTCCGATCGACTGCCCCGCCCTCGCCGGCTCCCCCGACGTGGCCGCCTGGATCGCGGGCATGGACCGCGACCAGCTCGTCGGCGACTGCGTCCTGACCCAGCTGCTGCTCGGCGAGCCGGTGCGCGTCACCGAGACCCGGCCGGACGGCTGGGTGCGGGTGGTGGCGCTGGGCCAGCCCGCGGCGAAGCTCGGCGCCGACGGCTACCCGGGGTGGCTGCGGGCCGCCCACCTGGCCGATCCGGCCGACGCCGACCCGTCCTCCCCTGATCCGACCGACCTCGACCCGGCCGGCCCCGCTCTGTCCGGACCCGCTTCGCCCGCACCGGCACCGGTCGGTACCGGCCCGGCCGGTCCTGGTCCGGCCGGTTCCGGTCCGGCCGGTTCTGGTCCGGCCGGTTCCGGCTCGGCCGCCGACGCCCCGCTGACTGTCGACGTCGCCCACACCGCGTTGCGCGCCGAGCCGGACGGCGACGCGGCGCTCACCGGCGTGGTCCTCGGCACCCGGCTCACCCCCGCCGGCCCGCCGGTGGACGGCAGACGCCCGGTCCGCGTACCCGGGCGGGCCGACCCGCTCTGGGCCACGGAGGACGACCTGGTGCCGCTGCCCGCCGAGCGTCCCGAGGCCGAGAAGGTGCTCGCGGTCGCCGAGCGGCTGCGCGACCTGGTCTACGTCTGGGGCGGCATGTCCACCGACGGCATCGACTGCTCCGGGCTGGTGCACCTGGCCTGGCGGCGGTACGGGATCACGCTGCCGCGCGACGCCGACGACCAGGCGGCGGCGACCTCGCGGGTGCCGCTGGACGCCGAACGCCCCGGCGACCTCTACTTCTTCGCCCGGCCCGGCCGGCGCATCCACCACGTCGGGATCGTGTCGGCCGAGCCGCGCGGCGGCCGGCGCCGGATGCTGCACGCCTGCTATCTGACCCGCCGGGTGGTCGAGGAGGAACTGCCGGCCGACCGGACCGCCACCCTCGTCGGCGCCTACCGCGTCTGACCCCTGACACGCCGCGGGGCGCCCCCGGGGATGGGAGCGCCCCTACGGTACGGGTGGGTCAGCGGCGGGCCTGGGCCAGTTCCCGGCGCCGGTCCCGGGACGACTTCGCCAGGCTGGCAGCGGTGGCCACGGCCAGGGTGCCGAGGATGACAGTGAGCGAGAGCCAGATCGGGATGTGCGGGGCCCACGCCACGTGCTCGCCGCCGTTGATGAACGGCAGGTTGTTCTCGGCCAGCGCCTCCAGCACCAGCTTCACGCCGATGAAGCCGAGCACCACCGCCAGGCCGTAGCTGAGGTAGATGAGCCGGTCCAGCAGGCCGCCGAGCAGGAAGTAGAGCTGCCGCAGTCCCATCAGCGCGAACACGTTGGCGGTGAAGACCAGGTACGGCTCCTGGGTGATGCCGAAGATCGCCGGGATCGAGTCCAGCGCGAAGATCAGGTCGGTGGTGCCGATCGCGATCATCACGATCAGCATCGGGGTGAACAGGCGCCGCCCGTGCTCGTGGGTGGTCATCCGCGCCCCGTCGTAGTCCCGGGACAGCGGGAGCGCCTTGCGGCTCCACCGGATCAGCAGGTTCTCGCTGAACTCGTCCTCGTCCGGCTCGCCCTGCCGGGCCAGGTTCACCGCGGTGTAGATGAGGAACGCGCCGAAGATGTAGAACACCCAGGAGAACTGGGAGATCAGCGCCGCGCCGGCCGCGATGAAACCACCACGCATGATCAGCGCCAGGATGATGCCGACGAGCAGCACCTTCTGCTGGTACTGCCGGGGCACCCCGAACCGGGCCATGATGATCACGAAGACGAAGAGGTTGTCCACCGAGAGGCTGTACTCGGTGAGCCAGCCCGTGTAGAACTCGCCTGCGACGCGGCCACCCGCGGTCAGCCAGAGCACCACGCCGAAGAGCAGCGCCAGGCCGACGTAGAAGCCCACCCACAGGCTGGACTCGCGGACGCTCGGCTCGTGCGGCCGCCGGCCGATGATGAACAGGTCGGCGAGCAGGACCGCGATCATCGCGATCAGCGTTACCGCCCACACCAATGCGGACACGTTCAAATCCATCCTCCGGCAGACACGCTGCGTCGGGCACACCGTACGCCGGGTGTTGGTGCCGGGGTGCGTCGACGCTGACAGGGGTGACTGTCGGAGGTCTCTTCCGCCGGAACCCGGGTGCCGGGTTCCGACCGGCGGAGCCGGGTCGGGCCACCGGGGGTGCCGGCGCTCTTCCGTGCTGACGACTCCGTCGCGGGGGAATACTCCCCTCCTCGGCCGCCATTGTTCACCATCGCACCCAGGTGGCGCATCTCCGGGCCACCCGTCGATCTCTCGACGTGCTGCGGCTCACGTCGCGCGGCGCGTCCTAGGAGGCTAGCCATCCCTTGTGGGCGGCGCGCCGGGACGTTACCCGGGACGTACCGGCGGCGGGCTGGCATGGCAGGCTGCCTGCATGGTTCTTGAGGTCGCGCTGATCGATGTCACGCCCGGACACGAGGACGAGCTCGCCGCCGCCTACGCGCAGGCGCGGCCGATCCTCGCCGGCGCCGAAGGCTGCCGCTCCGTTCGGATGACCCGGGGCGTGGAGTCGCCCACCCGGTTCGTGCTGCTCGTCGAGTGGGACTCGGTCGAGGCGCACGACGTGAACTTCCGCCAGACCGAGCGGTTCGCGCAGTGGCGCGGGCTGATCGGCCCGCACTTCGCCGGCCCGCCGCTGGTCGAGCACTTCATCGACGTTCCGGCCTGAACTGTCGTACCCCTGCCGTAGCCTGCGCGCTGCGCGGCCACCGGTCCCGACGGGCATCGGGGGCGCCGGGCCCGGTGGTCGCGCCTCACCGGCGGCGGGCCGTGCGGCTCACTCCAGCTCGTGCGGATCGCGCGGCCGGGGCACCGGCGCCGCACCGAGCCGCCGGGCCACCAGCTCGGCGGAGGCGTCCGCCGGCAGCGCCGCCGCCAGCAGCCGCTCGATGACCCGCTCGTAGTGGGCCACATCCGCCTCGGCGACCAGCCGCAGGTCGGTGGTGAGCGTCTCCACCAGCACCGTGCGCGGGTCCTCCGGATCCGGGTAGGCGTAGTACGAGAACGGCGCCAGCGGGTGCGGCCCGCCGCCGCTCGACGCCGCGGACCGCAGCACCCGGACGGTGACGCGTGGCCGTTCGGCGAGCGCGAGCAGATGCCGCATCTGGTCGCGCCACACGTCCGCGGGCAGGCCGTCCGGGTCGCAGACACGCTCGTCCAACAGTGCGGTGTAGTGCGGCGGGTCCGGCCGGATCAGCAGTTCCTGGCGTGCCACCCGGGCGCGCACGTCGGCCTCCACGTCCACCTCCCCGCCGAGTGCCGCACCGGCCGACACGCGCAGGCGGGCGTACGCCGGGGTCTGGAGCAGGCCGGGCACCAGCACGCACTGGTACTCCACGATGCGCTCCGCGCCCGCCTCCAGCTCGGCGTACGCCCGCTGGCGCTCCCCCATCTCGCCGAGCGCCTTCGACCAGCCCCGGCCGGTGGCGGCGTCGCGGGCGATGACGATCAGCTCGTCGCGCTGCGGTGACGGCACCTCGTAGACGTCGAGCAGGTCGAGCACGTCGGCCAGGTCGGGCCGGCTCTGCCCCAGCTCGATGCGGGACAGCTTCGACGTGGACGCCCAGCCCAGCCGGGCGCAGACCTGTTCGAGCGTGAGCGACTCGCGACGACGCAGCCGGCGCAGCTCCACGCCGAGCCTCGCCCTCCGGACCACAGGACTTGCTGACAACGGCATGCACGCCTCCCGGGAGGGAGCGTACGCATCACCGTCACGCTCGGCAATACCTCGCCCACACAGCGCAACCGTACGGGCTGAGCGCTCAGGGGCGGTAGGTGCCGAACGACCACACCAGCCCGGCCAGGTCGCGGGCGGCGTAGTCACGGGAGCCGTAGTCGGTGTCGAACGGCGCCCGGACGATCTCCGCCCCGGCCGCCCGGGCCCGCTCGTGATGCGCGTCCACGTCGTCGAGCGCCACGTAGACGCGGTAGTCGTCGTCGGCGGGCCGGGACCGCGGCGCCGGGCCTGGGCCGAGCATCACCAGGTCGTCGCCGTACGCCAGCTCGGCGTGGCCGATCGTGCCGTCGGGGAGTTCGTGGGCCTCGCGCACCGTGAAGCCGAACGCGGAACAGAGGAAGTCGGCGGCGGCTCGCACGTCGGGATACCGCAGGACCGGATAGATGCTTCGCATGAACGTCAGTCTGCCGCCGGGGCGGTCAGGCCGGATTGGACGAATGCGATCCGGGTGCGGTCAGCGCGGCCGGAGTGGCGCCGGCGAACTCGCGGAACTCCCGGATCAGGTGCGACTGGTCGTAGTAGCCCCACCGGGCGGCCCGCTCCGCCCACCCGGAGTCGTCCGGCACGGCGGCGTCCGCGGTGAGCAGCGTCCGGCCCAGGCTCGCGTACGCCCGCTCGAAGCGCAGCAGGCGGGCGACGGTCTTCGGCGGCAGGCCGAACTCCCGCCGGAACCGGACCGACAGGTGGCGGCGGGACCAGCCCAGTTCCCCGGCGAGCGTGGTCACGCCGACCGCTCCCCCGCTGCCGTCCAGACGCCGCCAGGCCGCCGCCAGGTGCGGGTCCAGCGGCGCGGTCGCCGCCAGCCGTGCGGCCAGGGCGGCGTCGAGCCGGGCGAAGCGCTCCGGCCAGCCCGGCTCGCCGGCCAGCTCGTCGCGCAGCCGGGCCAGCCAGCCCGCCACCGCGTCGAGAGGCACCGCCCGGTTGGTCAGCTCGGCCAGGGGCAGCCCGAGCAGGCGGCGTGCCGCCGGGGCGGTGAGCAGCACCTGCACCCCGGTGCCGGTTCCGGCCGTCCGGGTGGCGCACCAGCCGTCGAACGGGCCGGCCAGGAAGGCGTTGGCGGCGTACGCGCCCTCACCGGGGGCACGCGGGTCGGTCACGTCGAGGGGGTCGCCCCAGCCGAGGATCAGCACCACGAACGCGCCCGCCACCTCCCGGCGTACGAGCGGGACGGGCGCGTCCTCGCGGTAGCCGAGGTAGCGGTCCACCCACTGGCGCAGCCGCGGGTCGGGCCGCCCGATGACGGCCTCGGTCAGCATCGCGCCGCCTCGGCCGTCACGCCGGTCACCGGACCCCTGCGGCGTCCATCCCGCGCAGCTCCTTCTTGAGGTCGGCCACCTCGTCGCGGATCCGCGCGGCCAGCTCGAACTGCAGCTCGCGCGCGGCGGCGAGCATCTGGTCGTTGAGCTCCTGGATGAGGTTGGCCAGGTCGGCCCGGGCCATCCCCTCCCGCGACGGGGTGGCCGCGGCGCCCCGGCGGCTGCGGGTCTCCTTGACCGGCGCCTTGCCCCGCGACAACTGCCGCACGGCCCCGCCGACGTTGCTGTTATCGGTGTCCTCCGCCTCGCGATAGATGTCGTCGAGGATGTCGTGGATCTTCTTGCGCAGCGGCTCCGGCTTGATGCCGTTCGCCTCGTTGTGCGCGATCTGCTTGGCCCGGCGCCGGTTGGTCTCGTCGATCGCGTCCGCCATCGACGGCGTGATCTTGTCGGCGTACATGTGGACCTGGCCGGAGACGTTACGGGCCGCGCGACCGATGGTCTGGATCAGCGACCGGCCGCTGCGCAGGAAGCCCTCCTTGTCGGCGTCGAGGATCGCCACGAGCGAGACCTCGGGCAGGTCGAGACCCTCCCGGAGCAGGTTGATGCCGACCAGCACGTCGTAGTCGCCCTTGCGCAGCTCGCGCAGCAGCTCGACACGGCGCAGGGTGTCGACCTCGGAGTGCAGGTAGCGCACCCGGATGCCGTTCTCCAGCAGGTAGTCGGAGAGGTCCTCGGCCATCTTCTTGGTGAGCGTGGTGACGAGCACCCGCTCGTCCCGCTCGGTACGCAGCTTGATCTCGTGCATGAGGTCGTCGATCTGCCCCTTGGTCGGCTTGACCACCACCTCGGGGTCGATCAGGCCGGTGGGCCGGATCACCTGCTCGACGAACTCGCCCTGCGCCTGCTCCAGCTCCCACGGGCCGGGGGTGGCGGAGAGGAAGACCATCTGGCCCACCCGCTCCAGGAACTCGTCGAAGCGCAGCGGCCGGTTGTCGGCGGCGCTGGGGAGCCGGAAGCCGTGGTCGATGAGCATCCGCTTGCGGGAGGCGTCGCCCTCGTACATGCCGCCGATCTGCGGGATGGTCACGTGCGACTCGTCGACCACCGTGAGGAAGTCGTCGGGGAAGTAGTCGAGCAGGCAGTGCGGCGGGCTGCCCGGCAGCCGGCCGTCGATGTGCATGGAGTAGTTCTCGATGCCGGAGCAGAAGCCCACCTGGCGCATCATCTCGATGTCGTAGGTGGTGCGCATGCGCAGCCGCTGGGCCTCCAGCAGCTTGCCCTGCCGTTCCAACTCGGCCAGCCGCTCGCCCAGCTCGGCCTCGATGTCGCGGATCGCCCGTTCCATCCGCTCGGGACCGGCGGCGTAGTGCGTGGCCGGGAAGATCATCAGGCTGTCGACCTCGCGGACCACGTCACCGGTCAGCGGGTTGAGGTAGTAGAGCTTCTCGATCTCGTCACCGAACAGCTCGATCCGGACCGCCAGCTCCTCGTACGCCGGGATGATCTCCAGCGTGTCGCCGCGGACCCGGAAGGTGCCGCGCTGGAAGGCCATGTCGTTGCGCGCGTATTGAATGTCGACCAGCCGGCGCAGCAGCTGGTCACGGTCCAGCTCCTGCCCGACCTTGACCCGCACGGCCCGGTCGAGGTATTCCTCCGGCGTGCCCAGGCCGTAGATCGCCGAGACGGTGGCGACCACGATGACGTCCCGCCGGGTGAGCAGCGACATCGTGGCCGAGTGCCGCAGCCGCTCGACCTCCTCGTTGATCGAGGAGTCCTTCTCGATGTAGGTGTCGGTCTGCGGGATGTAGGCCTCGGGCTGGTAGTAGTCGTAGTAGGAGACGAAGTATTCGACCGCGTTGTGCGGCATCAGCTCGCCGAACTCCTTCGCGAGCTGGGCGGCGAGGGTCTTGTTGGGGGCGAGCACCAGGGTCGGCCGCTGGAGCCGCTCGACCAGCCACGCCGTGGTGGCGCTCTTGCCCGTGCCGGTCGCGCCGAGCAGCACCGTGTTGCGGTCGCCGCGCCGCACGCGACGCTCAAGCTCGTCGATGGCAGCCGGCTGGTCACCGGCCGGCTGGAACTCACTGACGACCTGGAAGCGGCCGTCGAGCCGGGGAATGTCGAGCGCCATGACACCAACCGTACGCCCGCGGTCCGACACTTCCGGCCACGACCACCGACCGTCCCTGATCGGCTTCGATATTCCCATTGTGTGGCTCATCTCACCGGTCTACCCTCGTACCGTAGGCCGCTCGCGGCGGCCGACCGGGCCGGTGATCGCCCCTCGCGGGCCGGTCGCCCCCGGCGCCAGGGCCGCAGCACCCGGGACGACCGGCGTGCGCGCCGACGGTGGTCGCGCGCAGCGCTGACCGGCCGCCGCGAGCGCCCCTGCTCGTCACCGAAACCCCGCTCTCGCGTTCTCCACTCGTGGGGACCTCTCCCGACCGCCGGCCGCGACGCGAGCCCGGCACGCCCCCGCCCGCCGACAAGCCGGGCCGCCAGCGCGGCGTGAGCCGCCCGCACCGGCTCTCCGCACGTGGCGACGGCGACCAGGCCGTACCCCGGGAACCGGGTCGCGGCCACCGCCGCGGCCGCACCGGCGCACCGACCCGGCCCGCCACCGTGGCCGGCCGGCGCCGCCGCGCCGACCCGCTCGCCGGCCGCCGTCCCACACTCACCACCCGGCCGGGCGGCGACCCGGAACTGGACGGCGCCGACGACCCGCCGGACGGGCCGGACCGGCGCCGGATCGCGCTCGCCGCGCTCGTAGCGGCAGCCGCGCTCTCCGCCGCGACGCTCGTCGCCGGGCTGCTGACCTGGGTACCCGGCCGCGGCGACGACACCGGGACGGCACGCCCGCTCACCGCCGCCGAGGCCGACCGGGTGGCCGCGCTGCGGGTCACCAACCTGCGCGACGTACGCGCCGGCGTCCGGGTCACGGTCGGCGCCGGCGGCGCCCGTACCGAACTGGTCGGCTGGGTCGACTGGGCCCGCCCCCTGGTCTATCTGGACGTCGGCGGCCCGGGCGCGGGCGACGACCGGAGCCTGGTCCAGGCCACCGCGTCCGCGCTGCTGGTGCGGCCCGACCCCGGCGCGCTGCCCACCCCGGCCCGGCCCCCGCTGGTGCCGCCGGCGGACCGGTGGCGGATGCGGTCCCCGGCCGGCGGGCACGGCCTCGGCGCGGTACGCGACCTGCTGATCGGGCTCGGCGCCGACCGGGTCGACAGGCCCGCCGCCGACGGCCGGTGGCTACGCGCCGACCGGGTCGGCGGCATCCCGGTGGACGTGCTCCAGGCATCCCTCGCACCGCCTGGTGACCCGCGGCCGACGCTGTGGGTGGACGCCGACGCCCGGCTGCACCGGCTCACCGGCCGGCTGGCGGACGGGACACCCGTCACCGTCGACCTGACCCGCGCCGACCGGCCCACACTGCATCCGGTGGACGCCCTCGGCGGCCGGCCCGGGCAGCCCCGGGCGCTCAGCGACGACGAAGTCGCCCGGCTGGCCGCGCTGCCCGCCCGGCTCCGGGCACTGCGCGGCGCGGCGGTGACGGTGTCCGCTCCGCTCGCCCCGTCGGCGAACCTGCGGGCCACCGGCACGGTGGACTGGACGAGCCCGTCGGCGTACCTCGCGGTGACCGAGGAGGGCAGCGGCAGGCGTACCCTCCGGTGGGTCCTGCCGGGACGGGTGGCCGAGGTGCAGCGATCCCCCGACGGGCCCGCCACTCCCCCGGCACCGGTGCCGGCCGCGCTGCTCGCGGCCGCCGCGCGCCCGCCCGGCGACGACCTGGACCGGCTGCTCGACGCGGCGCTGCGGGCGGCCCGGCGCGCGCCCGCCGGTGACACCGTCCGGGTCCGGGAGGACCGGCTGGGCGACCGGACGGTCGACGTGTTCGAGGTGCCGGGCGGCAGACGCCTGTGGCTGGACCGGGGCGGTGTGCCGCAGCGGATGGAACTGCGGACCGGGCCGGGCGTGTGGATCCGGCTGGACCTCACGCCGGGCCGTGCGGCGGGCAGCGGCGGATCGTCGGCCTCGACGTCGCGCTGAACCGGCGCGGCCTCCGCGGTCCGCCGAACCGGCGCCGCCGGGACGGCCCGGTCAGGGCCGCCAGCCGGTCTGCGCGGCCCACTCCTCGGCACGCAGGTGCTCCTCGTCGAACCAGGGATCGGTCACCGTGCCCCAAGCGGCGTGCTCCGGCGCGGCGGCCGCCAGCTCCCGCTTCACCTGGAGGTAGTCGGCCCGCCGCGCCGGGTCGGCACGCAGGTGGTCGCGCATCAGCAGCGCGTACCGCCAGCCGGGCGAACCGGCCTCCCGCAGGTGCAGGCGCACCGGACGCGCCGGGTCCGCGCCGCCGTGCAGCCGCTTGGCCCAGCGCACCGGCTCCGGCTGTCGCGGGGCGTCCCACCACTCGCCCGGCAGCCGCGGGAAACCCGCCTCGGCCAGCCGCTGCGCGAGCGGCCCGTCCGCCTCGTTCAGCGAGGACACAGTCACCTGGATGTCGATCACGTCCGGCGCGGCGAGTCCCGGCACGGCGGTGGAGCCGACGTGGTCGACCCGGATCTCACCGCCGGCCGCGTGGCGGATCCGGGCGGCCAGCCGGGCGTACTGCTCGGGCCAGGTCGGGTCCGGTCCGGCGAGCGCCGCCGGGTCGGGCGGGACGGCGCGGCGTTCGCGGACGTTGCGCTCGTAGGGCGACAGGCGGTCCCGCCAGAGGGCGTCCACGGCGGCGTGCAGGTCGGTGAGCGTGCCGTCGTTGGTCAGGAGCACGTCGGCGATCGCACGGCGGGTGGCGTCGTCGGCCTGCGCGGCGATGCGCCGCTCGGCCTCCGCCGGGGCCATGCCCCGGTCGCGGGTCAGCCGGGCCATCCGGGTCGGCACGGCCGTCTGCACCACGACCACCAGGTGGTACGTCGGCGCGAGTCCCACCTCGGCCAGCAGCGGTACGTCGTTCACCACGATCGCGTCGGCGGGGGCGGCGGCGGCCAGCTCGGCGCTGCGCGCGCGTACCCGGGGGTGGGTGATCCCTTCGAGCGTGCGGCGGGCCGCCTCGTCGCCGAAGACCAGCGCGCCGAGGGCGGCCCGGTCCAGCGCCCCGTCGGCGTCCAGGACCTTCTCGGAGAAGGCGGCGACGACCTCGGCCAGCCCGTCGGTGCCGGGCGCGACGATCTCGCGGGCGATGCGGTCCGAGTCGACGATCACCGCGCCCAGCGTGGCGAGCCGGCTCGCCACCGCGCTCTTGCCCGATCCGATTCCGCCGGTCAGCCCCACCTTCAGCACCCGGACAGTCAACCGGATCTGCCGTCCGCATGCCAAACCCTTCCGGCGTACGACGTGGGCCCCGCCCCCGGCGCTCCGCTGGTGCAGAACGCGGGGACGGGGCCCGTCGTCAGAGGCAGTCGCCGGCTCGTCCGGTGGGACGAACAGGCGTCAGCGTCCGGTCACTTGCCGCCGGCGAGCTTCTCCCGCAGCGCGGCGAGCGCCTCGTCGGTCGCGAGCGTGCCGGCCGGCTCCTCGGCCTGACGGCTCGGGGCCGAGGTCGAGGTGGTGGTGCCGGTGGTGGCCGGAGCCGGGTTGGCGGCGGCCTCGGCGTCGGCGGCGCGGGAGGTCTGCACCTGCTTGGTGTGGGCCTCCCAGCGCTGACGCGCCTCGGCGTACTGCTGCTCCCAGGTCTCGCGCTGCTTGTCGTAGCCCTCGAGCCACTCGCCCGTCTCCGGGTCGAAGCCCTCCGGGTAGATGTAGTTGCCCTGGTCGTCGTACGTCGCGGCCATGCCGTAGAGGGTCGGGTCGAAGTGCTCCTCGCCCTCGACGAAGCCCTCGTTGGCCTGCTTGAGCGACAGCGAGATCCGGCGGCGCTCCAGGTCGATGTCGATGACCTTGACCATGACCTCGGAGCCGACCTGCACGACCTGCTCCGGGATCTCCACGTGGCGCTCGGCCAGCTCGGAGATGTGGACCAGGCCCTCGATGCCGTCGTCCACGCGGACGAACGCACCGAACGGCACCAGCTTGGTGACCTTACCCGGCACGATCTGCTGGATCGCGTGGGTGCGGGCGAACTGACGCCACGGGTCCTCCTGCGTCGCCTTCAGCGACAGCGAGACCCGCTCGCGGTCCAGGTCGACGTCCAGGACCTCGACCTCGACCTCCTGGCCCACCTCGACGACCTCGGACGGGTGGTCGATGTGCTTCCAGGACAGCTCGGAGACGTGCACGAGGCCGTCCACGCCGCCCAGGTCGACGAACGCGCCGAAGTTGACGATCGAGGAGACGACGCCCTTGCGGACCTGCCCCTTCTGGAGCTTGTTGAGGAACTCGGTGCGCACCTCGGACTGCGTCTGCTCCAGCCAGGCACGGCGGGACAGGACCACGTTGTTGCGGTTCTTGTCCAGCTCGATGATCTTGGCTTCGAGCTCGCGGCCGACGTACGGCTGCAGGTCACGCACACGCCGCATCTCGACGAGCGACGCGGGCAGGAAGCCACGCAGGCCGATGTCGAGGATGAGACCACCCTTGACGACCTCGATGACCGAACCGCGGACGACGCCGTCCTCGTCCTTGATCTTCTCGATCGTGCCCCAGGCCCGCTCGTACTGCGCCCGCTTCTTGGAGAGGATCAGCCGACCCTCCTTGTCCTCCTTCTGGAGGACGAGGGCCTCGATGTGGTCACCCACCGAAACGACCTCGGCCGGGTCCACGTCGTGCTTGATCGACAACTCCCGAGAGGGGATGACACCCTCGGTCTTGTAGCCGATGTCGAGCAGGACCTCGTCCCGATCGACCTTGACGACGGTGCCTTCGACAATGTCGCCGTCGTTGAAGTACTTGATGGTCTCGTCGATCGCGGCGAGGAAAGCTTCCTCAGAGCCGAGGTCGTCGTGGGTGACCTTGTTGGCGCTCGAGGTGGCCTCGATGCTGCTCGTCATGTGGGCGGTTGCTCCGGTCGGATGGGTTGTCACAGCGGGCATGGGTGTCGCGGTGACTCTGCCGCGCCAACGGATCCGTCGCCGGGCACACCGAACGATCGACGCGAGAAGATCATTAGTGGCTCCGGTGACCGCGCACCTGCTCCCTGCCGAGGCACACGATCCGCGAGCGCATCGTCTAGCCTACCCGCTGCATTACCACAGCGTGCAAGCCCTCCCGGGTCCGCGCGAACTCATCCGCTGCGAAAGCGGAGATTTTGCGCGGTAAGGTGCCACAGCTGTCTCGTCCGTCACATCCGCCCCAGCCACCACCCCACCGCACCGGGTCCGGGCCGCCGGACCTAGCGTGAACCCGTGGACGACGACAGGGTGACCCGCCGACGGGTCGACGCCGGGGAGATCCGCCGCGCGAACCGCGGATGGTGGGACACCGACGCCGACGCGTACCAGGCCGAGCACGGCGCGTTCCTCGGCGACGCCGACTTCGTCTGGTGCCCGGAAGGGCTGCGAGAGGCCGACGCCCGGCTGCTCGGCGACGTCGCCGGGCGGCGGATCCTCGAACTCGGCGCCGGGGCGGCCGCCGCCGCACGCTGGCTCGCCGCCCAGGGCGCCCGGCCGGTCGCGCTGGACCTGTCCGCAGGCATGTTGCGGCACGCCGCCGAGGCCGCCGGGCGCACCGGGGTACGCGTGCCGCTGGTGCAGGCCGACGCGCTCGCCCTGCCGTTCGCCGACGCCGCGTTCGACACCGTCTGCACCGCGTTCGGCGCGATCCCGTTCGTGGACGACTCGGCGGCGGCGATGCGCGAGGTGGCCCGGGTGCTGCGCCCCGGCGGCCGGTGGGTCTTCTCGGTCACCCACCCGATGCGCTGGATCTTCCTGGACGACCCGGGCGAGGGCGGGCTGACCGCCGTGCACTCGTACTTCGACCGCTCCCCCTACGTCGAGCAGGACGAGCACGGGGTGGCCACGTACGTCGAGCAGCACCGCACCCTGGGCGACCGGATCCGGGAGCTGGTCGGCGCCGGGTTCCGCCTGCTGGACCTGGTGGAGCCGGAGTGGCCGGCCGGGCACGAGGGGATCTGGGGGCAGTGGAGCCCGTTGCGCGGGCGGCTGTTCCCCGGCACGGCGATCTTCGTCGCGGAGAAGCCGGCGGACTGAGCGCGTCGCACGTCCGGTGCGACACGGGCTCCGGCACCCGGCGGTACGCTCGCCGCATGAGCGCCGAGCCCATCCCGACATCACCTGGCCCCTGGTGTCCGGACCCGATGCGGCAGCAGCGTGCGGACTACACGCTGGAGGATCTGCTCACCCTGCCGGACGACGCCCCCCGCGTCGAACTCGTCGACGGAGTCTTCCAGGTGACACCCTCCCCCACCCTGGGCCACCAGACAATCTCCAGCCTGCTGTGGCTCTGGCTTCGATCGCACGCACCGGTTCACCTGCGGGCGTCCCAAGCCGTCGGGGTCGGGCTCAGCCCCAACACCAGCCGCCAACCGGACGTCCTGCTCCACCACGCCGAGCTGCCGAGCGACAGGTCCCTCCTGCGACCGGCGGACGTCGTCCTGGCCGTCGAGATCGTCTCCCCCGGCACCCGGCGGGTCGACCGGTTCGCCAAGCCGGGCGAGTACGCCGCCGCGGGGATCCCCTTCTACTGGCGGATCGAGCAGGATCCGGTGCACCTCTACGCGTACCGGCTCGGTGACCGGATCGGCCCCGGCGGCGAGCGGCAGTACGAGCTGGTGGACGACAGCAGCGAGGTGATCGAGCTGTCCGAGCCCTTCGCGATCAAGCTGCCGATCGCGGAGAGCCGGCCCTGACCACGCCGTTACTCGGTACCCGCCGCGGGTAACCGGGCGGCATGGCCGAGAACGAGTTCCGCGCCAGCGACCACGTCTCCTGGGCCAGCCACAGCGGCCGGGCGTACGGCGTCGTCAAGGAGAAGCTGACCGAGCGCACCCACGTCCGCGGGCACACCGTGAACGCCTCGCCCGAGCAACCGCAGTACCGGATCACCAACGACGACTCGGGCCGCGACGTGGCCCACCGCCCGGAGGTGCTTCGCCATGAGTCGCGCTGAGGATCCGCAGCAGACGTACCGGGAGTTCACCGACGCGGTGAACATGAAGCCGGGCGAGCTGTCCCGCTGGCTGGAGAGCGAGGAGTCCAAGCACGTCGGCTGGCACAAGAAGGGCACCCAGGGCGGCGAGTCGGTCGGCCACGACTCCGGCCGGCGCATCGTCGACCTGCTGCGCCGCAAGCGCGCCGACCTCACCGCCGCCGACTACAAGCACATGCGCAAGGTGATCGGGTACGTCCACCGCCACCTGGCGCAGCGGCCCGCAGGCGACGTCCGGGACACCAGGTGGCGCTGGTCGCTGATGAACTGGGGTCACGACCCGCTCAAGGGCTGAGCCGCCCGGTCCGTTAGCCGCGCGTTGGTACCGTGCCGGCGATGACGACAGACGTCCCGACCGCCGGCCGTCATCCCCGCGCCGGGCGGGTGGTCCTCGTGGCGGGCCTCGGGCTCGTCGCCGTCGCGGCGCTCCTCCTGGTGGTGACCGGGAACACCGGCATCCGGTACAGCGCCGACCACGACGGCACCGTACCGATGTGGAGCCGGTGGATACCGGCACTGGCCGGGATCGCGCTGATCCGGCTGATCCCGCCCGCACCCGACCCGAGGTGGCCGGACCCGGTCGCGCCCTACCGCGAGGCGGTGCCGCTGCTGCTGGCCGGGATCGCGTTCGCCGCCGTCATGCCGCTGCTGGGCGGCGAACCCGCGTACACCGTGTTGAAGCTGGCGCTGCTGCTCGGCGTACCCACCGTGGTGTTCCTGGCCGCGCGCCGGTGGCCGCCGCGGTGGCGGCCGGGCCCGGCCCCGGCGGACGCCGCCCACCGGTGGGGTCCGGCGCTGCCGGTGGCGGTGTGGCTGGTGCTCAGCTACGCGACGCCGCTGGCCGTGCCGGCGAGCGACTGGGGGCGGACCGTCACGCCGGTCGAGCTGGCCGTCACGCTGCTGGTGGCCTTCGCGGTGAACGCGCTGCTGGAGGAGGTCTTCTACCGGCGGTGGCTGCAGACCCGGTGGGAGTCGCTGCTGGGACGCTGGCCGGCGATCGTGCTCGCGTCGCTGGTGTGGGCGGCCTGGCACGTGGCCATCCAGGGCAGCGGCCGGCCCGCCGTCGACCTGGCGTCGGTGATCGTGAACCAGGGGGTCGCCGGGCTGTTCCTCGGCTACCTGTGGTCGCGGTACCGCCGGATGTGGCCGCTGCTCGTGGTGCACGGCGCGGTCAACGCGATGCCGGTCCTGCTCGGTCTCTGACCGGCCGCTTGACCCTGCCGCAGGCGGCACTGTCGGACGATGCCGGCATGGAACGCCGCACGCCACGCGTCGCCGTGGTCACCGGTGCGGGGACCGGCATCGGCCGGGCCACCGCACGATCCCTCGCCACCTCCGGGTACGCAGTGGTCGCGGTCGGCCGGCGCGCCGCGCCGCTGGCGGAGACCGCCGCCGGCCGGCCGGGTATCGCCCCGCTGACGGCCGACGTCACCGCTCCCGACGGGCCGGACCGGGTCGTCGGCGCCGCGCTCGACCGGTACGGCCGCCTGGACGTCCTGGTCAACAACGCGGGCGTGGCCGGCGGCGGGCCGCTGGCGGAGCTGGACGAGGACGCCGCCCGGCGGCAGCTGGAGACGAACCTGCTCGCGCCGATCCGGCTGGCGCACGCCGCCGTCGAGGCGCTCGCCGCGACCCGTGGCGTGATCGTCAACGTCACCACGTCGGTCGGCCTGCGCGCCTGGCCGGGCAGTTCGGTGTACGCGGCGGGCAAGGCCGCGCTGGACTCGCTGACCCGCAGCTGGGCGGTGGAACTCGCGCCGCTCGGCGTCCGGGTGGTGGCGGTGGCGCCCGGCGCGGTCGACACTCCCATCGGCGAGCACAGTGGCCTCTCCCCCGAGCGGCGCGCGGCGGTACGGGACTGGCAGCTCGCACACACCCCGGCGGGCCGGATCGGCCGCCCGGAGGACGTAGCCTGGGCGATCCGGCGGCTGTGCGAGCCGGAGGCGGACTTCGTCACCGGTGTGGTGCTGCCGGTGGACGGGGGCGCGGTGGTCGCGTGAGAGGACGGTGGCGGCGGTGCGGATCGGCGCGGTGGCGAAGGCGACGGGCTGCACGCCGCGTGCCCTGCGGCACTACGAGGAACACGGGCTCATCGCCTCGGCCCGGGCCGCGAACGGTTATCGCGAGTACGACGCCGCGGTCGTCACCCGGGTCCGCAACATCCGTCACCTGCTCGACGCCGGGCTGACGCTGGACGACGTGCGGGTCTTCCTGCCCTGCCTGGACGGGGACGTGGCGTCGGCGCCGCCGTCCCCGGCGGGGCTGCGGGTCGGCCGGGAGCGGCTGGCCGTGCTGGACGCCCGGATCGCGGCCCAGGTGGCCGTCCGGGACCGCCTGGCCGCCGCCCTCCAGGCCGCCGCCCCTGCGCCCTCGCCCCTGCTCCCGCCTCCTTCGCCGCCTCCTCTTGTGCGGTGATCAAGGAGTTTGTGTCCCCGAACGGGCTCGGGCGTGACACAAACTCCTTGATCACCGCCGGGGCGGGTGGGTGGGCGGTGGCCGGCGCGGGTGGGGCGGCGGTGGGGTCAGTGGTCGGCGCTGTTCCAGTCGCGGCCGTCGCCCACCGAGACCTCCAGCGGCACCGACAGCGGGTACGCCTCGCCCATCTGCTTGCGCACCAGCGCCTCCAGCGTCTCCCGCTCGCCCGGGGCGACCTCGAAGACCAGCTCGTCGTGCACCTGCAGCAGCATCCGCGACCGCAGCCCGGCGTCGCGCAGCGCGCTGTCGACGTGCAGCATCGCGACCTTGATGATGTCGGCCGCCGAACCCTGGATCGGGGCGTTGAGCGCCATCCGCTCGGCCATCTCGCGGCGCTGCCGGTTGTCGCTGACCAGGTCTGGCAGGTAGCGGCGGCGGCCCAGGATGGTGGAGGTGTAGCCGTCCTGGCGGGCGCGGGCCACCACCTCCTGGAGGTAGTCGCGGACCCCGCCGAACCCGGCGAAGTAGTTCTCCATCAGCCCGCGCGCCTCCTCGGCGCTGATGCCGAGCTGCTGGGACAGGCCGAACGCGCTGAGCCCGTACGCCAGGCCGTAGTTCATGGCCTTGATCTTGCGGCGCTGGTCGGCGGTCACGTCGCCGACCTCGACAGTGAAGACCGATGACGCGGTGGCGGCGTGGAAGTCGTGCCCGGAGTTGAACGCCTCGATCAGCGCGTCGTCCGAGGACAGATGCGCCATGATCCGCATCTCGATCTGGCTGTAGTCGGCGGTGAGCAGGCACTCGTAGCCCTCGCCGACCACGAACGCGCGCCGGATCCGCCGCCCCTCCTCGGTGCGGATCGGGATGTTCTGCAGGTTCGGCTCGGTGGAGGACAGCCGCCCGGTCGCCGCCACGGTCTGGTTGAACGTGGTGTGGATGCGGCCGTCGTCGGAGACGGACTTGAGCAGCCCGTCGACAGTCGACTTGAGCTTCGCGACGTCACGGTGCCGCAGCAGGTGGTGCAGAAGCGGGTGCTCGGTCTGCGCGAACAGCCACTGGAGCGCGTCGGCGTCGGTGGTGTAGCCGGTCTTGATCCGCTTGGTCTTGGGCAGGCCCAGCTCGGTGAAGAGGATCTCCTGCAACTGCTTCGGCGACCCGAGGTTGAACTCCCGGCCGACCACCTCGTACGCGCCCTGGGCGGCGGCCTTCACCTCGGCGGCGAAGTGCGCCTCCAGCTCGGAGAGGTAGTCGGTGTCGGCGGCGATGCCGGTGCGCTCCATGGTGGCGAGCACCCGCATCAGCGGCAGCTCCACGCCGGCCATCAGCCGGGCCGACTGCTCGCCGTCGCGGGACAGCTCGGCGTCGATCGCGTCGGCCAGGTCGAGCGTGGCGCGGGCCTGGAGCATGAGGTTCTGCTCGGCCACGCCCTCGTCGCCGAGCCCGTCGAGAGTGAGCTGACCGGTCTCCGGCGCGTCGACGCGCAGCTCCCGGTGCAGGTAGCGCAGCGCCAGGTCGGTCAGGTCGTAGGAGCGCTGGTCGGGGCGGGCCAGGTAGGCGGCGATCTGGGTGTCGCGGGCGATGCCGTGCAGCTCCCAGCCGTGCGCGGCGAACGCCAGCACCGCCGGCTTGCTGTCGTGCAGCACCTTCGGGCGCTCCGCGTCGGCCAGCCACCCGGCCAGCGCGGCCTCGTCGCCGGCGTCCAGCCGGCTCGGGTCGAACCAGGCGCCCGCGCCGGCGGCGGTGGCCAGCGCCATCGCGGTCACGGTGGCGGTGTGCCGGCGGTTGGGGCCGGTGTCGAGCGTGACCGCCAGGCCTACCGGTGCGCCCGCCGGGGCGTGCGTGCCGAGCCAGCCCGCGAGCGCGCCCGGCTCGGTGAGCACCTCGCCTGCGAGATCGAAGCCCGCCTCGGCCTCCGGCTCGACCGCTTCCAGGTATTGGTAGAGCCGGTCACGCAGGATGCGGAACTGGAGCGTGTCGAAGACCTGGTGCACCGCTTCGCGGTCCCAGCCCTGCCAGCGGGCGTCCTCGGGACGGACCGGCAGCTCCAGGTCGGAGACCAGGCAGTTGATCTCGTAGTTGCGGATCACGTCGGCCAGCCGCTCGCGCAGGCTGTCGCCGGCCTTGCCCTTGATCTCGTCGGCGCGGGCCACCACGCCCTCGACGCCGCCGTACAGGTTGATCCACTTGGCGGCGGTCTTCGGGCCGACGCCGGGCACGCCCGGCAGGTTGTCGCTGGTCTCGCCGACCAGCGCGGCCAGGTCGCGGTAGCGGTCCGGGGTGACGCCGTACTTCGCCTCGACCGCGGCCGGGTCCATCCGGGCCAGGTCGGAGACGCCCTTGCGCGGGTAGAGCACCGTCACCCGCTCGCCGACGAGCTGGAACGCGTCCCGGTCGCCGGTGGTGATCAGCACATCCATGCCCTGGTCGCGGGCCTGGCAGGCGAGCGTGGCGATGACGTCGTCGGCCTCGTAGCCCTCCTTCTCGACCACCGGCACGCGCAGCGCGGCGAGGACCTCCTTGACCAGGCTGACCTGGCCCTTGAAGTCGGTCGGGGTCTCGCTGCGGCCGGCCTTGTACTCCGCGTACCTGTCGGTGCGGAAGGAGCGGCGGGAGACGTCGAACGCCACGACGATGTGCGTCGGCTGCTCGTCGCGCAGCACGTTGATCAGCATCGAGGTGAAGCCGTAGACGGCGTTGGTCGGCTGCCCCGTGGTGGTGGAGAAGTTCTCCACAGGCAGGGCGAAGAACGCCCGGTATGCCAGGGAATGTCCGTCGACGAGGAGCAGGCGCGGCGTCGTAGCTGTCACGGCTGCGACTCTAGTCCGTACGCCCGACAACCTCGTGCAGCACGGCTGGTAGAGAGCCTGAGCAGGTCATCCAGTCTCACCACCGACCGCGCTTGCCTCCACAACCGCAGGTGCGCACTACTTCAAAGGGACGAGCTCAGAACCACCAAATGAGCGAATGACTTCCGCCAGCAATTATCACCGATAAGCAGATATGTCAATGCTTGATAATATTCAATGCGCAAATTAGCTTAACGTTCATGAAGGTCAAGATTGCGGCCACAGCGGCCGCTGCAGCGCTCGCAGCTACCGGCCTGATGGGTGTCACTACTGAAAGCGCGTCCGCCGATCCGGGACATTGTTGGGTGTCAGGGGCGATCGCAGATGCCAACCCATACACCCTTTACCAGATCCGGAACAAGTGCGGAAGCTCCATCAGAGTCCGAATCGTCTGGCAGTACGAGACCACAGGAGCTACACGAAAGGGCTCCTGCAAAACGATTCCGGCCTATGGTGACGCATGGTGGAGCGACACCTGGGCCTTCCGGTACTTCTGGGCAGAAAACTGCTAACTAGGCATCGGAGACGACTCCAGAAGGGAATAGGCAATTGGGGAACGGCAAGGCTGTAATGGCGGCCGCCGCAATGACGGCATCGCTCATCGCCATTCCAATGGGCGCAAGCCCGGCAAAAGCCGATCCTGGCACCTGCGGGATCCGCCATGACTTCGGCACCAGCCAGGACGGCATCTATCAGTACATTGTACGTAACCAGTGCTCGCGCGTCGTCAATATGAAGATCCGCACCCAGGGGCACTGGCTATATTGCAAACCCGTGCCCGCCAACGGCTACGCTGGATGGGTGAGCATCTATTTCGACAATAATTGGATCATCGGCTACTGCTGATCGGTGCGGGCAGGTGCTCCGGATTTCACCGGCGCGGGGAGCGCCTGCCTGCACCTCCAAACTTCCCTACAGAACCTTGGCCAGGAACGCCTTGGTCCGCTCGTGCTGCGGCGCCGAGATCACCTCGCGCGGGTCACCCTGCTCGACCACCACACCGCCGTCCATGAACACCAGGTGGTCGCCCACCTCCCGGGCGAAGCCGATCTCGTGGGTCACCACGATCATCGTCATGCCGTCGCGGGCCAGGTCCTTCATCGTGTCCAGCACCTCGCCCACCAGCTCCGGGTCGAGCGCGCTGGTCGGCTCGTCGAACAGCATCAGCTTCGGCCGCATGGCCAGCGCCCGGGCGATCGCCACCCGCTGCTGCTGGCCGCCGGAGAGCTGACCGGGGTACGCGCCGAGCTTGTCGCCCAGCCCCACCCGGTCCAGCAGCTGCGCGGCGTGCTCGCGGGCATGGGCCTTCTTCGCCTGGCGCAGCAGCACCGGCGCCTCGGTGACGTTCTGCAGCACCGTCATGTGCGGGAACAGGTTGAACCGCTGGAACACCATGCCGATGGCGCGGCGCTGCGCGGCCACCTCCTTGTCCCGCATCTCGTACAGCTTGCCGCCGCGCTCCCGGTAGCCGATCAGATCGCCGTCCACCCAGATCCGGCCGGCGTCGATCTTCTCCAGGTGGTTGATGCAGCGCAGGAACGTCGACTTGCCGGAGCCGGAGGGCCCGAGCAGGCAGCACACCTCGCCGGAGCGGACCTCCAGGTCGATGCCCTTGAGCACCTCCAGCGGCCCGAACGACTTGTGCACCTGCTCGGCCCGCACCATCAGCCCGGACTCGGCCGCCGGTGCGGTGGTCTGCGCGGGCACGATCAGCTCGCTCACTTCACCACCCCCGCGCCGCCGCCGGTCTCGGCCGTCATACCCCGCAGCTTCAGCCGGGCCCGGCCGCTCACGCCGTAGCCCTTGCCGAAGTGGCGTTCCAGGTAGTACTGGCCGACCAGCAGGATGCTGGTCAGGAACAGGTACCACAGGCACGCCGCGACGTACATCGGGAAGATCTGGAAAGTCCGTTTGCCGACGGCGTCGAGCTGGAAGAACAGCTCCACGCTCACCGGTACGTAGAGCAGCAGGGACGTGTCCTTGAGCATGGCGATGGTCTCGTTGCCGGTCGGCGGGATGATCACCCGCATCGCCTGCGGCAGCACCACCCGGCGCAGCAGCTGGGCGCGGCTCAGGCCGAGCGCCTGGGCGGCCTCGGTCTGGCCGGGGTCGACCGACTGGATGCCGGCCCGGACGATCTCCGCCATGTACGCGGCCTCGGAGAGCGCGAGGCCGAGCAGACCGGCCATGAAGCCGGTGAGGATGTCCCGGGACGAGAACCCGAACAGCCGCAGTTGCAGGTTGTCGATGCCGAACAGCTGGCCGATCTGGGTGTCGAACGGCACCCCGAACTCGACCCGGCTCCACAGGATGCCGATGTTGCCGAAGACGGCCAGCAGCACCAGCCGGGGCACCGCCCGGAAGAACCAGGTGTAGAGCCAGGCCACGCCGCGCAGGATCGGGTTGTCCGACAGCCGCATCACCGCAATCACCACGCCGAGTGTGACGCCGATCAGCATTGCGCTGACGGTCATCAGCACGGTGCCGCGAAGCAGGCCCTCGATGATCGGCGGCCGGAACATCTTGTCGACCATGAAGGACCAGTTGAAGGCCTCATTGGTCACCAGCAGGTGGACGAACATCGCCGCCAGGACGGAGAGCACCGCCACCGCGACCCATCGTCCGGGGTGCCGCACGGGCACGGCCTTGATCGGTTCCGGCCGTGCCCGTGCGGTTGTCGCTTCCTCGGTGGTCATGTCGTCACGGGTTGATCGCGGGGTCCGTGATCGCGCCGTCTCCCACCTTCCACTTGTCGAGCACCTGCTTGTAGGAGCCGTCGGCGATCACGGCCTTGGTCGCGTCGCGCACCGCCTCGGCCAGCTGCGTCTGCTCCTTGGCCAGTACATAACCGTACGGCGCCGCCTCGTACTGCTTGTCCAGCAGCTCCAGGGCGTCGTTGGACTGCGTCACCGCGTACACGCCGACCGGGTAGTCGGCGAGCATGGCGTCGTCCTTGCCGGACACGACGGCGGCGGTGGCGGCGTCCTGACCCGGGAACTGGTCGATGGTGATCGCCGGCTTGCCGGCGTCGGTGCACGCCTTGGAGCGCTTCTGGATGTCCTCGACCTGGACCGTGTCCTTCTGCACCGCGATCTTCTTGCCGCAGGCGTTGTCCAGCGCGATCCCGGCCGGGTTGCCCTTCTTGGTCACCCACTGGGTGCCGACCTGGAAGTAGCTGACCATGTTGGCCTGGCCCTTGCGCTCGTCGTTGATGGTGAACGACGAGACGCCCGCCTCGTACTTGCCCGAGTTGACGCCGTTGATGATGTCGCCGAACGGCGCCGAGACGAACTCCGCCTTGAGGCCCAGCTTGGCTGCCACGGCGGTGAACAGCTCGACGTCGAAGCCGATCACGGTCTTGCCGTCGTTGTCCAGGAACTCCGCCGGGGCGTAGGTGGAGTCGGTGCCCACCACGATCTTGCCGTCCGACTTGATCGCGTCCGGGACCTTCGCGGCCAGCGCGGCGTCGACCGACGACGAGACGCTGGGGCCGTCACCGGGCTGCGTGGTGCTCTCCTCCTCGCCGCACGCGGCGAGGGAGAGCAGCAGGACGGCCGCACCGGCGACGCCGAGCGCCGCCCGCCGTCCGGGGTTGGGGTGGAACATGGCTGTACTCCTTATTGCGAGGGGTCGGTCGGTCAGGCCACGCCGAGGTAGGCCTCTTTGACCGAGGGGTCGTGCAGCAGGTCCGCGCCGGTGCCGCTCTTGACGATCCGGCCGGTCTCCAGCACGTACGCCCGGTGGGCGCGCGCCAGCGCCTGCTGGGCGTTCTGCTCCACCAGCAGGATGGTGGTGCCCTGCTGGTTGATCTCCGTGATGATCGTGAAGATCTGCTGGATCAGCATCGGCGCGAGACCCATCGACGGCTCGTCGAGCAGCAGCAGCTTCGGCCGGCTCATCAGCGCCCGGCCGACCGCGAGCATCTGCTGCTCACCGCCGGAGAGCGTGCCGCCGGCCTGCTTGCGCCGCTCGGCCAGCCGCGGGAACAGGTCCAGCACCCGGGCCAGGTCCTGCGCGATGCCGGCCTTGTCGCGCCGGGTGTACGCGCCCATGTCGAGGTTCTCCAGCACCGTCATGCCGGGGAAGATGCCCCGGCCCTCGGGCGCCTGGCACAGCCCGCGCCGCACCCGCAGGTCGGCCCGGAGCTTGGTGATGTCCTCACCGGCGAACTTGATCGTGCCGGAGGCGACCGGCCGGATGCCGGAGATCGCCCGCATGGTGGTGGACTTGCCGGCGCCGTTCGCGCCGATCAGCGCGACGATCTCCCCCTCGTCCACGGTCAGGCTGATGCCGTGCAGCGCCTGGATCCGCCCGTAGAGCAGGCTCACGTCCTCGATCTCAAGCAGCATCGTCCGGCACCCCCAGGTACGCCGCGACCACCTTCGGGTTGTCCCGCACCTCGGCGGGCAGCCCTTCGGCGATCTTCTTTCCGAACTCCAGGACCACGATCCGGTCGGTCACGCCCATCACCAGGCGCATGTCGTGCTCGATCAGCAGCACCGTCACGCCCTGGTCCCGGATCTGCCGGATGAGCTGGAGCAGCTCCTCCTTCTCCGCCGGGTTGAAGCCGGCGGCCGGCTCGTCCAGGCAGAGCAGCTTCGGGTCGGTGGCCAGCGCGCGGGCGATCTCCAGCCGGCGCTGCTCGCCGTAGGACAGGTTGCGGGCGAACTCGTGCATCCGGTTGCGGATGCCGACGAACTCCAGCAGGCGCTCGGCCTTCTCCCGGCCCTCGCGCTCCTCCTTCCAGTGCCGCGGCAGGCGCAGCAGGGCGGAGATCACGCTGGTCTTGTGGTGCGCGTCCGCGCCGACCTGGACGTTCTCCAGCGCGGTCATCTCCGGGAAGAGACGGATGTTCTGGAACGTACGGGCCATGCCCATGCGGGTGATCTGGTGGCGCTTCTTGCCACTGATCTTCTGGCCCAGGAACCGGATCTGCCCCTCGGTGGGCTGGTAGATGCCGGTCATCGCGTTGAAGCAGGTGGTCTTGCCGGCGCCGTTCGGGCCGATGAGACCGAGGATCTCACCCTTGTAGAGGGTGAAGTCCACGTCGTTGAGGGCCACCACACCGCCGAAGCGCAGCGTGACGTGGTCGACCTCCAGCAACGGCTCCCGCTCGTTGACCGTCTCGACGGCGGGGGCCGCCGCCTGGGCCGGAACGGCCGGGGTCTGCTCGGTGTCACTCACCGACGATCACCTCCTTGCGGCGGTCCTTGAACTCCGCCGCTCGTCGCCGGTTCGGGATCAGGCCCTGCGGCCGGAAGATCATCATCACCACGAGCACCAGGCCGAAGAAGAGGAACCGGTACTCGTAGAGCTCGATGCCGAACAGCTCGATGCCACGGAACCGCTCGATCATGTACGCCACCAGGCCACCGCCGACGATCGCACCGACGATGTTGCCCGAGCCGCCGAAGATGACAGCGGCCAGGATGATGATCGAGTTGAGCAGCTCGAAGTTCTGCGAGTTGACGAAGTTCTGCTTACCGGCGAACAACGCACCGGCCAGGCCGGCGATGGCCGCGCCGGAGGCGAACGCCCACAGCTTGAACTTGAACGTCGGCACACCCATCAGCTGGGCCGCGTCCTCGTCCTCGCGGATCGAGATCCAGGCCCGGCCGACCCGGCTGTGGGTCAGGTTCCGCACCCCGATCACCACCAGGATGATCAGCGTGAGCACCAGCCAGTAGTACGGGCGGGCGTCGAGCACGCCGAACCACGGCCGGCCGTCGGCGTACTCGCCGGGCGGGTGCGGGATCTCGCTGAAGCCCCGCTGTCCCCTCAGGAACTCGGAACTGACCGCCGCGATCCGGATCATCTCGGCGAAGCCGAGCGTCACCAGCGCCAGGTAGTCACCGCGCAGGCGCAGCGTCGGCGTACCCAGCATGACGCCCGAGACCATGGTCAGGCCGATCGCGATCGGCACCACCAGCAGCCACGGCCACAGCGTCTTGAGGTTGCTGCTCGGCGAGGTCAGCACCGCGACCGTGTACGCGCCGACGGCGAAGAAGCCGAAGTAGCCGAGGTCGAGCAGACCGGCGAAGCCCACCACGATGTTGAGCCCGACCGCCAGCAGCACGTAGATCGAGACCGTGAACATCACCTGGGTGAAGTTCGCCCCGGGCGTCGGGATCGGCCCGAGGTACTGGTAGAACTCCTTGTTCGGCAGCGCGTAGAAGAACACGATGACCGCGGCCAGCAGCACCCAGCGCACCCAGCGCGGCGCGTGGTGCCAGCGCTCCGAGATCGCGTGCCGGCCCTGCCGCAGCTTGTCCGCCGCCGTCTCCCGCCGCTCCGGCGGGTCGATGGTGGTCGTCATGCGCGTGCCCTCCCCAGTGATTCGCCGAGCAGACCGGTCGGCCGGAACATCAGCAGCACGACGAGCACCGCGAACGCGGCGAAGTCCTTCCACTGACTGCCGAACAGACCCGAGGCGTAGTTCTCCACGACGCCGAGCAACAGGCCGCCGATCAGCGCGCCGCGCAGGTTGCCGATACCACCGAGCACCGCCGCGGTGAACGCCTTGAGACCCAGCAGGAAGCCGACGCTGTAGGTGAGCGTCTGGATCCGCACGTCGTAGAGCAGGCCCGCGACACCGGCCATGGTGCCACCGGCGATGAAGACCATCAGGATGATGCGGTCCTTGTTGACGCCCATCAGGGCCGCCGTGTTGGCGTCCTGCGCGACCGCACGGATGCCGCGGCCGGTACGGCTGCGGTTGATGAACTGGTCCAGCGCGAACATCATCACCAGCGCGGAGCCGACCGTGAGCAGCTGCACCGCGTCGATCGGCACCCCGGCGATGTGGAACAGCGGATCGGAGCTGACCAGCCGGGGCGCACCCTCCGGCAGACGCCGGGTGTAGACGCCGAACGCCTCGGAGATCGCGATCGAGGCGCCGATCGCGGTGATGAGGAACGCCAGCGGCGGCGCGTTGCGCTTCCGCAGCGGCCGGTACGCCACCCGTTCGATCACAGTCGCGGTGCCCGCCGAGGCGATGGCCGCCACGATCATCGCCACCAGCAGGTAGAACAGGATCGAGCCGACGCCGCTGACCTGCGAGTTCTGGTCGAGTCCGAAGCCGTTCCAGGTCCAGATCGCGGCGAACGCACCGGCGATGAAGACCTCGGAGTGGGCGAAGTTGATAAGCCTGAGCACGCCGTAGACAAGCGTGTAGCCGAGCGCGACCAGGGCGTAGATGGCGCCCTGCGTCAAGCCGGTCGTGGTGAGTTCCCCGAAGTTGGAGAACAATCCGTCGAAGTCCAAGGGAGGGACGCTCCGTCGCTCAAGAGAAAAAGAGGGTGCGGCCGGGAGCCAGCTCCCGGCCGCACCCGCGATCACAACTCAATCGCCAGCCCAGCGATCGACCGATCAGGACTTGGGGATCTCCTGGTCCGGGACGACCTTGCCGCCCTGCACCTTGAACGCCCAGACCTTGACCTGCGCCGGGTCGAGCTCGCCGCCCTCGACGAACTTGTAGGTGGACGCCACGCCCTCGCCGCTGTAGCCCTTGACGAACTCCAGCAGGTCGGCACGGCTGGTCTTGCCGGCCTTGATGCCCGCCAGCAGGATGTTCGCCGCGTCGAACGCGGTGTCGCTGTAGGTGCCCGGGTCGGTGCCGTTGAGCGCCTTGAAGTCGGCGGCGAAGGTGCCGCGCGCCTCGGTGGACGGCTGGCAGGGGCAGGTGAGGATGGTGCCCTCGGCAGCCGCCTGGCCGGCGGAGGTGATGTAGGCGCCGTCGTTCACGCCGTCACCGGCGACCAGCGGAGCGGTGACGCCGGCAGCGGTGAGCTGCTTACGGATCAGGCCGGCCTCCTGGTAGTAGCCGCCGTAGAAGACCGCCTTCACGTTGGCGGCCTTGACCTTGGTGACCACACCGGAGAACTCGACCTGCTTGCCCTCGCCCTGGACCTTGTCGCTGCCCACGACCGCGGGGCCGAGCACCTTCTTGACCTCGTCGGCCAGGCCGGCACCGTAGGCGGACTGGTCGTCGATGACGTAGACCCGGTCGGCCTTGAGCACGTTCTTCATGTAGACGCCGGCGGCGGGGCCCTGGCTCAGGTCGTTGCCGACCGCACGGAAGAACGTCTTCCAGCCCTTGGTGGCCAGGGTCGGGTTGGTCGCGGAGGGGGTGATGGTGACCAGACCGGCCTCGTTGAACAGCGGGCCGGCGGCCTCGGACTCACCCGAGTAGGCCGGACCCACGACACCCAGGATCTTGGTGTCGTCGATCGCCTTCTGGGCCAGACCCGGCGCCTGGTCCGGGCTGCCCTGCGAGTCGAGCTCGGCGAGCTCGACCTTGCAGTCCGGGTTCTCCTTGTTGTACTTGTCGACGGCCAGCTTGACGCCGTTCTTCTCGTTGATGCCCAGCGCGGCCGAGCTACCGGTCAGCGCGCCGAAGAAAGCGATCTTGCTCCCGCAGGCGCTGCCCCCGGAACCCTCATCGTCGCTGCCGCTGGAACAAGCGGTGCCACCGGCGACGAGCGCCAGCATGGCGACCCCGCCGATCACGCGTGCGAGCTTCTGCCTCAAGGCCCGAACCCTCCTCCGTCCATGATCCGAACCACCCGCCGCTGATTGGCCCTTGCGGGGTGGACGAACCAAGACCGTCGTCGCCGGTCTGGGCCGGGACGTTATCCCACCGCGAGCGGTGGCGTAAGACCTGGAAAGCGGGGTTGACCGAACCGTTACACGCCGTGGCGGATTCAAGCCCATCGGCGTAAGAAGCGAAGGCGGGCAAAGGCTTTCACCGACTATTCCTCGGTAACGGGCCAGGCCCTCCCCACCCGCTACCGATCGACGGCGGACAACGCCCCCCACCAGGCACGGGATGTTTTTCCGTCGTCGGCGACCACGAGCAGCCCGTCGTCGCGGACGGCCACCGTCAGCGCCGCGTCGCCCCCGTCCGGCACCGGCACCGGCGTGATCACCGGAAGCCACGACGCACCGCCGTCACGCGACATCCAGAGCCGTCGCTGACCCCCGTCCCCGGCCACCGCGACGAGCCGCCCACCGGACGCCGCGAGCGCGTCCACCGACGACACCCCGGGGCCCGCCGAGCCGAACCCGCCGACCCGCCGCCACCCCTGCGCCGCACCCGCCGAACCGGCGGACGGCGAGCCGCAGTCGTCGCACCCGCGCCACACGGCGAAGCGGTCACCCACCGGGCCGACCGCCACCGGCCCGCCGTCGGCCGGCACCACCCGCTCCGCCGCCCCGGAGGTACCCGCCGGCATCGGCAGAGCCACCCGCCGCCACACCCGGCCGTCGGCCGAGAACCACGAAAGCGGCGTCCGGGACGTACCGCCGGGCGGCAGCAACGACCCCACCACCAGCCAGCCCGGCCCCACAGCCGCCACGTCGTACGCCGCCGTCCGGCCCCGGCCGTCGCCGGCCAGCTCCGCGACCCCCTCGCGCAGGACGAACCCCTCCGCGTCCGGCGACGACCACACCGCCGCACCGTCCGCGCGCGCCCCGGCGACCAGCCAGCCGGCCGGACCCGCCGCCAGCCGCGACGCGCTCACCGCGCGCGGGCCGCCGAACAACTCGAACGCCGCCGGAATCTCCCGCAACGGCCCACCCGGACGCCACACCCACGTTCCGGTACGCGGATTGCCGTGCACGCCACCGGTCTTCGCGCCCAGCGCCGCCATCCCGTCGTCGCGGCACGCCACCGCGTAGAGCACGTGCTGGCGGCCGTAGAACGTCTGCGCGCGCACCGGAATCGGCGACCAGGTCACGCCGTCCGATGAGGACCAGGCAGCCGGGCGGGTCTCCCCCGCCGGATCGACCAGCCCGCCCACCACGTACCACCGGCCGGCGCACCGCGCGACGTCGCGCAGCACCGGACGTCCGGTGGCGCCGGCGGGAAGGGCCAGATCGACGGACTGCCACTGCGGGCGTACCGGGGCGGGCTCGGGCAGCGGTCGCGGCGTCGCGTGGCAGGCCACCAGGAGCAGCGCGGCGGCGACGGCGACGAGGACCGGCCGGGCGCGCGGGGAAGGCATGGATCCGATCCTATCGATCGGACGCCTCCGCGGGAGGTCAGGACGCGGGCTGCTCCACCTCGCCGCCGGTGGTCTCCGCGAGGATCCGCTCGGCGACCTCCTTCATGGTCATCCGGTGGTCCATCGCGGTGCGCTGGATCCACTTGAACGCCTGCGGCTCGGTCATCCCGTACGTGGTCATCAGCGCACCCTTGGCGCGCTCGACGGTCTTGCGGATCTCCAGCCGGTCGGTGAGACCGGCGACCTCCGACTCCAGTGCGGCGATCTCGGAGTAGCGGGACAGCGCGATCTCCACCGCCGGCACCAGGTCGCTCTTCTGGAACGGCTTGACCAGGTACGCCATCGCGCCGGCCGCCCGCGCCCGCTCCACCAGGTCACGCTGGCTGAACGCGGTCAGGATGATCACCGGGGCGATGCGCGCGCCGGCGATCCGCTCGGCGGCGGCGAGCCCGTCCATGATCGGCATCTTGATGTCGAGGATGACCAGATCCGGCTTGAGCTCCTCGGCGAGCTTGACGGCGGTCTCGCCGTCACCGGCCTCGCCGACCACCTCGTAGCCCTCTTCGACAAGCATCTCGGCCAGGTCCAGCCGGATGAGCGCCTCGTCCTCGGCGATCAGAACGCGCTTGCGCTCGGCGTCCGCCTGCATCTCGCCCACGAGCCACTCCCACCGGTTCGAGCCCGACACCCGCCGTGCCGGGTGTCGCCGCCCCTAGCGTAGTAGGTAACCTATGGCACGACGCGAGAGCGTCGCGCGAGCCTGTCCCCGTATTCCAATCGGCAGAGAAACGGAGCTCAAACCTCCGACAGTGTGGGTTCGAGTCCCACCGGGGACACCGAAGTTGTCGTACGGGCGTTCGAAGATGCTCTCGTGCACCCACCCGAGATCCGCGCCCGAGCACGTCAGGCCTTTCTGTCCGGGGCGACCGTCGCGGAGGCGGCCCGCGCCGTCGGCCTCAACTACCGCACCGTCTGGCACTGGTGCAGAGACCGCCCGACCGCCGCGGTTCTAGGCACCGCACTGCGGTGTTTCCGTTGCCGCGACGATGTCAGCGTTCCGACAGATCCGGCGGCCTACGCCTATCTTCTCGGGCTCTACCTTGGCGACGGGCATCTCGTGACCAGGGCGCGGGTGCCGGTGCTCCGGATCTCCTGCAGCAACAGCTGGCCCGGACTGATCGAGGCGTGCGACGACGCCATGCGCGCGGTGCTGGCGGAGAAGGTGCAGCGCGTCCGGCATCCGGGGTGCGTCAGCGTGCAGAGCTACGGCAAGCACTGGCCGTGCCTGTTCCCCCAGCACGGCCCTGGCAAGAAGCACCAACGCCCGATCGTCCTGGCCGACTGGCAGCGCCCCATCGTCGAGGCCCACGCGGGCGACTTCCTCCGCGGCCTCTTCCATTCCGACGGCTGCCGCTTCGCCAACCGGGTCGTCGTCCGGGGCAAGGAGTACGTCTATCCCCGTTACATGTTCCACAACGAGTCGGGCGACATCATGGGTCTGTGCCAGCAGGCCCTCGACCGGCTCGGCATCGCCTGGCGGATGAACCGCCGCAACTCCCTGTCGGTGGCCCGCCGGGAAGCCGTCGCCGCCCTCGACCGGCACGTCGGCCCGAAGTCGTGACCCGGCGACGCCGCGCACGCGGCCTGCCGACGGGCGTCAGATCCGCGCCAACGCCCGCGCGAGATCCGCCCGCAGGTCCTCCGGGTCCTCCAGGCCGACCGAGACCCGCAACAGCCCGCCGCACGGCTTGGCGTCGCCCTCGACCGGCCGGTGGGTGAGCGAGGCCGGGTGCTGGATCAGCGTGTCGACGCCGCCGAGCGACACGGCGTGCGTGATCAGCTCGCAGGCGCCGGCGACCTCGGCCGCGGCGGGCGCACCGCCGCGTACCTCGAAGGCGAGCAGGCTGCCGGTGCCGGACATCTGGCGGCCGACCAGTCCGGCCGGGTCGTGCAGCGACGGGTGGTGGACGCGCTCGACGGCGGGGTGCCCGGCGAGCCAGGCGGCGAGCTTCTCCGCGCCGGCCTGCTGGGCGCGGACGCGCAGCGGGAGGGTCTGGATGCCGCGGTGCAGCAGATAGGCGCCGAGCGGGTGCAGGACGGCGCCGGTGACGGCGCGGACCTGACGCAGCCGGGCGGCCCACTCGGGTCCGCAGGCGACGACGCCGGCGAGGACGTCGCCGTGGCCGCCGATGCTCTTGGTGGCGCTGTGCAGCACGAGCGCGGCGCCGTGGCGGGCGGGCTGCTGGAGCACCGGGGTGGCGACGGTGTTGTCGACGAGCAGCGGGACGTCACCGGCGGCGTCGGCGAGCGCGGCGATGTCGACCAGGTCGAGGCTGGGGTTGGCAGGCGTCTCGACCACGACCAGGGCGGTGTCGGGGCGGATCGCGGCGGCCACGTCGGCGGTGGTGGCCCAGGTGACAGCGGTGCCGAGCAGGCCGGTGGCGAGGACGTGGTCGGTGCCGCCGTAGAGGGGGCGGACGGCGACGACGTGACGCTTGCCGTCGCGGGTGGCGGCGAGCAGGGTGGCGGTGAGCGCGGCCATGCCGCTGGCGAACGCGACGGCCTCGGCGGTGCCTTCGAGCTCAGCGAGGGCGGTCTCGAACCGGGCCACAGTGGGGTTCCAGAGGCGCTGGTAGACGGCGCTGCCGCCGGCCGGGAGGGTGCCGCCGGTGGCGAGTGTCTCGTAGTCGTCACCGCCGCCGGCCACCGAGGGCAGCGGGTTGGTGGTGGACAGGTCGATCGGCGGGACGTGGACGCCGAGCCCGGCGAGGTCGGCGCGCCCGGCGTGTACGGCTGCGGTGTCCACGGAAGTCATGCCGGAAGCGTCGAACATGACGACGGCTAGAGGCAATAGCAGCGAACAAGATTCTGGCAATCGCGCTTTCGTCCGGCTGTGATTCGGTGAAAGATGGTCGCATGCCTGCCGCACCGAATGATGTACGGCCGTTCGCCGGCCTGGACGACACCGACCGCGCGATCCTCACCGAGCTGGCGGCCGACGGCCGGCTGCCGAACAACGCGCTGGCCGAGCGGGTCGGGGTGGCGCCGTCGACGTGCCTGACGCGTACCCGGGCGCTGCGGGAGTGCGGGGCGATCCGCGGGTTCCACGCCGAGGTGGACCCGGCGGCGGTGGGCCTGCCGTTGCAGGCGCTGGTGTCGGTGCGGCTGACCGCGCACGAGCGGGCCGCTGTTGACGCGTTCCGCGCCCGGTCGGTACGGCTGCCCGGCGTGGTGTCGGTGTTCCATGTGGCGGGCGCGGAGGACTACGTGCTGCACGTGCGCGCCGCCTCCGGCGACGCGCTGCGGGACTTCGTCCTGGATCATCTGGCTGTCGATCCGGCGGTGCAGCACACGCAGACCAGCCTGATCTTCGAGCAGGCCCGCGGTATGGGGTAGCGCACCCGGCGGAACAATTCCGGCACGTCGCGGGTTGCACCTGCCTGTGATCGACGTACCCATGTCTGTTCTTGATCTTGCCCCGGTGGCGGCGACCGGCAACGCCGGTGAGGCGCTGCGGTACACCACGGAGCTGGCCCGCCGCACCGAGGAGCTGGGCTACCGCCGGTTCTGGGTGGCCGAGCACCACAACATGCCCGCCATCGCGAGTTCCGCCCCGGCGGTGCTGCTCGCGCACCTGGCGGCGAACACCAGCACGATCCGGCTCGGCTCGGGCGGGGTGATGCTGCCCAACCACGCGCCGCTGGTGGTGGCCGAGCAGTTCGGCACGCTGGAGGCGCTGCACCCGGGCCGGATCGACCTGGGCATCGGCCGGGCGCCGGGCACCGACCAGGTGACCGCGCTGGCGCTGCGCCGCACCATGGAGGGCCTGTCCGCGGAGCACTTCCCGCGCGAGCTGGCCGACCTGATGAACTACTTCTCCGGCGCCGAGCCGGGCCCGATCACCGCGACGCCGGGCCGCGGCCAGTCGCCGCAGGTGTGGCTGCTCGGGTCCAGCGGGTTCAGCGCGCAGCTGGCCGGTCTGCTCGGGCTGCCGTTCTCGTTCGCGCATCACTTCAGCTCGCAGAACACGATCCCGGCGTTGCAGCTCTACCGGCAGAACTTCCGGCCGTCGCAGTGGCTGGACCGGCCGTACGCGATGGTGGCTGTCAACGCGGTCTGCGCGGAGACCGACGAGCGGGCCGAGTGGCTGGCCGGGCCGTCCGGGCTGTCGTTCCTGAAGCTGCGGTCGGGGCGGCCGGAGCCGCTCGTCACGCCGGAGGAGGCGGCGGCGTACCCGTACTCGGAGTTCGAGCGGGAGTTCGTCGCCCAGCGCCGCGACGGCCAGGCGACCGGTTCGCCGGAGACGGTGGCCCGGCAGCTCGGTGAGTTGCTGGAGCGCACCGGCGCGGACGAACTGATGCTCACCACGATGGTGTACGACGTGGCGGACCGGGTCCGCTCGTTCGAGCTGATCGCCGAGAAGGTGGCGGGCGGGCTGCGCCGGGAGGGCTGAAACACGCTCTTCATAGCGACGTCACCGCACCGTCGCGTGGGACGCATAACTTTGTCCCCGGTGGTGGTACGGCATTCCCGGTCGGGACGGGTCGGGAATGCTGCGGTGTGGTGCACCGGGTCGCCGGCGGAGCGGATTCCGCGGCCGGCGACCCGGTGCCTGCCGTTTCAGCGCAGGTAGATGTTCGGCGCGGGCGGGGTGCTCATGCCGTCGCCCAGGAAGTAGCCGGGGTGCGGCGGCTGGTTGTAGGCGGTGTTCTGCCAGGCCACCGCCACCCGGTACTGCGGGTCGTGCATCAGCGTCGGCAGGCGCAGCCCGGTGGTCACAGGTGTGCTGTAGATCCGTAGCGCGGTGCTGTCGGAGGTGCGCCAGACGACCTCCTCGCGCCAGTCGCCGAGCAGGTCCGCGGAGAGCGCCGGGGTGGACTTGGTGCCGTTGTTCGAGGCGACGCCGCTGCCGGTGAGCAGCCGGGTGTCGCCGCCGGTGCCGTACTTGTCGATCTTCGTGGCGTCGAGCAGCTCCCGGACCGGGTCGCCGTCCCACCAGATCAGGAAGTTCGCCGACGACGGTTTGCGCCCGACGTTCTGGCCCCGGGTGTTCAGCAGCCCGTCGACAGCCGACGACCAGGACTCGGCACCCGGGCTGCCCGCCCAGACGTCGCCGGAGACGCCGCGGCCGTTGTCGCCGCTCGGCGCGGTCTGCCAGATGATCTGCCCGGTACGCGCGTCGGCCATCCAGGAGCTGGGCTTGCTGCCGTCCTCGTCGACCTTGAACACCTCCAGGCCCGCGCGGGAGGGGTCGAGGTCGCCGACGTGCAGGGCGTCGCCGTGGCCGTTGCCGGTGGAGTACAGCAGCCGGCCGTTGTCGTCGATGGTGGCGGCGCCGTACACGATCTCCTGGCGGCCGTCGTTGTCCACGTCGGCCACGGAGAGCTGGTGGTTGCCCTGGCCGGCGGCGGCGCCGTTGCCGGAGGCGTTCGAGTCGAACGTCCAGCGCTTGCGCAGCGTGCCGTCGCGGAAGTCCCAGGCCGCGACGACGGCCCTGGTGTAGTAGCCGCGCGCCATGATCAGCGAGGGGCGCTGCCCGTCCAGGTACGCGGTGCCGGCGAGGAACCGGTCGACCCGGTTGCCGTACGAGTCGCCCCAGGACGAGACGGTGCCGCGCGGCGGGTCGTAGTCGACGGTGGACAGCGCCGCGCCGGTGCGGCCGTCGAACATGGTCAGGTACTCCGGTCCGGCGAGCACGTAGCCGCTGGAGTTGCGGTGGTCGGCCGAGCCGTTGCCGATCACCTGGCCGGTGCCGGAGCGGGTGCCGTCGGCGGTCTTCACGGCCACCTCGGCGTCCCCGTCGCCGTCGTAGTCGTACACCTGGAACTGGGTGTAGTGGGCGCCGGCGCGGATGTTGCGGCCGAGGTCGATGCGCCACAGCCGGGTGCCGGTGAGCGTGTACGCGTCGACGTAGACGTTGCCGGTGTAGCCGGACTGCGAGTTGTCCTTGGCGTTCGACGGATCCCACTTGAGCACGAACTCGTAGCGGCCGTCGCCGTCGAGGTCACCGACGCTCGCGTCGTTCGCCGCGTAGCTGTACCCCTCCCCGGACGGGGTGGTGCCGCCGGGCGGCGGCTGGATCGGCACGTCCAGGTAACCGTTGGCGAACTGGAGCGCCGGGGCGGACGCCGCCTGCTCGGCGCCGTTCACCACGGCCCGCACGGTGTACGCCGATCCGGCCGCCGCGCCGCTGTCCAGGTACGTGGTGGCGCCGGTGATCGGACTGCCGTTGACCTTGGTACCGCCCCGGTAGAGGTTGAACGAGACCCCCGTCGTCTCGGTGCCCAGCAGCCGCCAGGAGACCAGGTTCCCGCTGCCGGAGCGGACGCTGATCAGGCTCCGGTCGAGGTCCTCCATCTGCTTCGCGCCGGCCGGCGGGGTGGTCGGTGGCGGGGTGGTGGGCGGGGGTGTGGACGGCGGTGGCGTGGTGGGCGGTGGCGTGCTCGGTGGTGGCGTCGACGGTGGCGCGCTGGTGGACGGCGCGCCGGTGCAGGCGGTGCCGTTGAGCGTGAACGCGGCCGGGACCGGGTTCGACGCGTTGTTCCACGAGCCGTTGAAGCCGAAGTTCGCGGTGCCGCCGGTGCCGATGGCCGCGTTGTAGCCGGCGTCGCGGGCGCTGACCTGGGCGCCGGACTGGCTGACAGTCGCGTTCCACGCCTGGACGACCTGCTGGCCGGCGGCGAAGCTCCAGCCGAGGGTCCAGCCGTTGACCGGGTCGCCGAGGTTCGTCACTGTCACGTCGGCGCCGAAGCCGCCGCTCCACTGGTTGGTGATCCGGTAGTCGACCCGGCAGGCGGCGGCAGCCGCCGCGGCGGTCATCGTGGTGAGCGCGCCGGCCGACAGGGTGACCGCCGAAGCCGCGGCGAGCAGCGCGATCCGGCGGCGTGGGGTGGTGAGGTGCACGGGGAATGCCTTTCGCGGAGGTCAGGCACGGGGCGAGCGCCGGCCTGCCCGGACCGGCGAATTCGTGCCCTGACGCGACGAGCGACGTCAACACATCGACGTCCATGATTCGGCTCCGCGCTCCGTCAGCCTAGGTCACCGCTGGACACACCCACAAGCACCGGACTCACCGGGCACGTCGCACGCGCCCTTCACCCCGTCCCGTCGCGGTGGCGGCCGGCGCGGCGGCACGGCGGGTCGGCGGCACGGCGGGTCGGCGGCACGGCAGGGTCGCGGCGGGCGGCGAGAAGGGACAGCCGACAACCGATATGCCTCTCGGTCATAAATATGACCGAGAGGCATATCGGTTGGAGGGCTTGTGTCTCCGGAGGGCGACACGCCGAGGAACACCCCTCGCGGGTGCGGGGGGCGCGCCCCGGAAAGGCCTGAGGGCTCAGCCTTCGACGGCGGCGGCGAGCTTCCGCGACTCCGCGGCCTCGGCGGACTCCCCCGACGCCGCGGGCTCCGCCGGCGCGGCGGACTCACCCGGCTTGGCGAACTCCGCCGGCTCCGCCGACGCGGCAGGCTCTCCTGCCGGAGCAGGGCCGTCGGCGAGGGCCGCCTCGACTGTGGCGCGTGCCCGGCGGGTACGGCGCAGGGCGCGCACCGCCAGCCCGACGGCGACCAGCCACGCGACACCGAGCAGCACGTACACCACCACCGGCACCGAGCCGCCCACGCCGCCGGCGCTCAGCAGCGTGCGGGCGTTCGTCAGCACGATCACGCCGCCGATCACGGCGCCGAGCAGCTGGGCGGGGACGATGCGGACCAGCCAGGCCGCGATCGGCGCGGCGATCAGGCCGCCGACCAGGAGAGCGGCCACAGTGGGCAGCAGGAAACCCTCGGAGCCCAGGCCGATGAGGAAGCCGATGCTGGCCGCGCCGGCCACCACGAACTCGGAGGTGTCCACCGAGCCGATGACCTTGCGGGGTTCCATCCGGCCGGAGACGAGCAGCGCCGGGGTGGCGACCGGCCCCCAGCCACCGCCGCCGGTGGCGTCGACGAAGCCGGCGACCAGGCCGAGCGGGGCGAGGAAGCGGCTGCGCAGCCGGCCGGCCGCGCGGTTGGCGCGCAGCGGCCGGGAGAACCGCACCAGCAGGTACGCGCCGAGCGTGAACAGGATGGCGGCCATCCACGGTGCCGCGGCCTCGGTGGAGATGGAGCTGAGGAATGTCGCCCCGGCGAACGCGCCGATCGCGCCGGGCAGCGCGATGCGGCCGACCACCCGCCAGTCGACGTTACCGAATCGCCAGTGCGAGACGCCCGCGGCGAGCGTGGTGCCGATCTCGGCCAGGTGCACCGAGGCGGACGCCGCGGCCGGTGCCACACCGGCGAACAGGAGAAGCGTCGAGGAGGTCAGCCCGTACGCCATGCCGAGCGCGCCATCGACGAGTTGCGCGGCGAGCCCGACGAGGGCGAGGACCAGCAGCTTGCGCACGAGCGCCCCCTGACTTTTCGGTATCTCCTATCAACTTGGTCGACAATGCGGCACGGAGGCGCCCCGGGTCAAGTCCCCCATCCGGTTGGTAGGAGACGCCGGACGGTGTGCCGAGGTGTGCGGAAGCCGGCGTCAGCTCCAGGCGCGCGGGTCGGCGGCCAGCTCGTTGACCCGGCCGGGCAGCGCGCCGGCGGCCACGTCGGCGATGGTGACCAGCTCGAGGATCTCCCGCTCGCTGGCCCGAAGCGCGATCCAGACGTCCTGCAACGCGCGGGCCGCACCCTGGTAGCCGAGCTGTTCCGGGCGCTGCCCGCGTACGTGCGCGAGTGGACCGTCGATGACGCGGATCACCTCGGCCAGGGAGATCTCCCCGGCCGGCCGGGCCAGCCAGTAGCCGCCCTCGGGGCCACGCTGGGCGTGCACGATGCCGCCCCGGCGCAGTTGCAGCAGGATGCTCTCCAGGAACTTCGGCGGGATGTCCTGCGCGCGGGCGATCTGCTCGGCGGTCACCGGCCGGCTCCGCCCAGTGGTCCCCCCGACCGCGACCGAGGCCAGCTCAGCGGCCGCGCGGAGGGCATAGTCGACCCGGGCGGAGAGACGCATACGGCCAGGTTAGTCCGCTGCGGTGCGGGCCCGCCCCCCGACCCGCACCCGGACGATCACCGATCGGGCTCTCAGCCGCCGACGCGCCGCAGCAGCCCCTCCTGGACGGCGCTGGCGATGTGCCGGCCGTCGGTGGTGAACATCCGGCCCGTGGCCAGGCCGCGGGCGCCCGACGCGGACGGGCTCCAGCAGTCGTACAGGAACCACTCGTCGGCGCGGAACGACCTGTGGAACCACAGCGCGTGGTCGAGGCTCGCGCCGACCACACCACCCGGGCCCCACACCTCGCCGTGCACCGACAGCACCGAGTCCAGCAGGGTCAGGTCGGAGGCGTACGTGAGGGCGCACGCGTGCAGCAGCGGATCGTCCGGCAGCTTGCCGTCCAGGCGCATCCACACCCGCTGGTGCGGTTCGGCCGGGCGGTCGCCGGGGCGGACCCAGCCGGGCTCGCCGACGTAGCGCACGTCGATCGGGCGCGGGATCATCCCCCAGATGCCGAGGCGCTCCGGGTAGCGGGAGAGCCGGTCGGTCATGGTCGGCACGTCGTCCGGGCCGGGTACGTCCGGCGGGAGCGGGGCGTGGTGGTCCAGCCCTTCCTCCTGGCGCTGGAACGACGCCGACATGAAGAAGATCGGCTTGTCGTGCTGCAACGCCACCGAGCGACGCACCGAGAAGGAGCGGCCGTCACGGACGTTCTCCACCTGGTACTCGATCGGCTCGGCCGGGTCGCCGGGGCGCACGAAGTAGCCGTGCAGGGAGTGCACGGCCCGCTCCGCGTCGACGGTGCGGCCAGCTGCGACCAGGGCCTGGCCGGCGACCTGCCCGCCGTAGACCCGCTGCGGACCCACCTGCGGGCTCATCCCCCGGAACGTCATCTCCCCGGTACGGGCGAGGTCGAGCACCTCCAGCAGCTGGTCGACCGCCGCCTGCCCGGTCGCCACCCCACTCACTGTGTCACCTTCGTTCGCGACTGCGGGGCTCGCAAACCCGGCTCACTCCTCGCACTCACTGTGTCACCTTCGTTCGCGACTGCGGGGCTCGCAAACCCGGCTCACTCCTCGCGCTCACTGGAGCGCCCGGGCCGAGGCCGCGTCGACCAGCGAACCGAGCTGGTGCACGCGCAGCGTGTTGGTGGAGCCGGGGGTGCCGGGCGGGCTGCCCGCCACGATCACCACGTAGTCACCCGGGTTGGCCCGGTTGAGGCCGAGCAGCGCCTGGTCGACCTGGCGGAACATGTCGTCGGTGTGCTCGACGAACGGCATCAGGAACGTCTCCACGCCCCAGGAGAGCGCGAGCTGGTTGCGCACCTCCGGCACCGGCGTGAACGCCAGCAGCGGCAGGTCGCAGTGCAGCCGGGCCAGCCGCTTGACGGTGTCACCGGTCTGCGAGAACGCGACCATGGCCTTGGCGCCGATGGCCCGGGCGATCGACGAGGCGGCGACCGTGAGCGCGCCGCCGTGCGTACGCGGGTCGTGCTGCAACCGGGGGACGGCGATCGAGCCGGCCTCGGTGGTGGTGATGATCTTCGCCATGGTGCTGACGGTGAGCACCGGGTACTTGCCGACGCTCGTCTCGCCGGAGAGCATCACCGCGTCCGCGCCGTCGAGCACCGCGTTGGCCACGTCGGAGGCCTCGGCGCGGGTCGGGCGGGAGTTCTCGATCATCGAGTCGAGCATCTGGGTGGCCACGATGACCGGCTTGGCGTTCTCCCGGCACAGCTGCACGGCACGCTTCTGCACCAGCGGCACCTGGTCCAGCGGCAGTTCGACGCCGAGGTCGCCGCGGGCGACCATGACCCCGTCGAAGGAGAGCACGATCGCCTCCAGGTGGTCGACCGCCTCCGGCTTCTCGACCTTGGCCAGGACCGGGCGGCGCACGCCCTCCTCGTCCATGATCGAGTGGACGAGCTTGATGTCCTCCGGCGAGCGGACGAAGGAGAGCGCGACCAGGTCGACGCCGAGGCCGAGGGCGAAGCGCAGGTCCTCGGCGTCCTTGTCGGACAGGGCCGGGACGCTCACCGCGACGTTCGGCAGCGAGACGCCCTTGTTGTTGGAGACCGGGCCGCCCTCGGTGACCAGGCACCGGATGTCGTTGCCGGTGACGTCGCTGACCTCGACCGCGACCCGGCCGTCGTCGATCAGCAGCCGGTCGCCCGGCTTCACCTCCTGCGGCAGCTTGCGGTAGGTGCAGGAGACCCGCTCCTTGGTGCCCACCACCTCGTCGCCGGTGATCACGACGGAGTCGCCGGTGCGCCACTCGTGCGGGCCGTCGGCGAACCGGCCCAGCCGGATCTTGGGCCCCTGGAGGTCGGCGAGCACCGCGACCGGGCGCCCGGACGCCTCGGCGGCCTCCCGGACCAACCGGTAGACCGATTCGTGGTCGGCGTGACTGCCGTGGCTGAAGTTGAGCCTCGCCACGTTCATGCCGGCTTCTACGAGCCCGCGGATACGCTCCGGGGAGGCGGTTGCGGGGCCGAGAGTGCAGACGATCTTCGCGCGGCGTGTCACGCCCATCAGGCTAGTCTCTCCTCCGGATCGGCCTCCCGGCCGACCCCTTGCGGACTGCGGAACATTTGTCCAACGACGCGCGTCAACCGCGTGGGCGGGCGGTAGGCGTACCGCACCGGAACGTCGTGTGGCGGGCATCGGCGACCGCGCGGTGAGAAATCGTACCGCTCCCCGTCACGGGCCGGCCGGGGGCACTGTGGGGCCGCCGCGCCCGGCCGTCCGGCCGTGGGCGGGCACTGGGTACGCGGCAGTGGGCGGTGCCGTCGGAGGGGCTCGCGCGGAGCCTCAGCTCTCCGTCTTGACCAGCGGGAACTCCAGTGAGCCGGCCGGGCAGAGGAAGGTGAGCACCTCGACCCGGTAGAGCCCGGCCTGTACCGCCGGGTCGGCCTCCATGACGCTGCGGACGTCGTCCACCGAGCCGGTCCGGGCCAGGCCGAAACCGATCGGCGGGTCGGGTTCCCGGGCCGGGCCGTCGACCGACCCGTCCACGAGCACGATGCCGCGCCGTTGCAGCGCCCGCATGTGCTGGAGGTGCTCGGCCTGCAACCGCTGCACTGTCTCGTCCGGCAGGGCCCGTCCCGAGGGCCCCGGGTAGAGCACGATGCACTCGTACGTGTCCAGCGCGAAGTCGAGCCGTGGCGTCGCGGCCATGCGCACCTCCTGACCACCGTCCCGCCCAGCCTCCCACGGCGGCCCGGTGCGCCGGGGCCGCTCGCCGCAACTGCCGGTGCTTCGCCGCCACGATTCGGGGAATGTCCAGGGGTCGGGGCGCAGCACCGCCCCGCGAGGTACGTACGAGCACAGGAGGACCGCGAATGGCCACCAGCACCCAGCCCGCCAAGGCGTCGGGCAGCTACCGGATCGGTGGCGACCTGCCGGTCGACCGCCTCGGCTACGGGGCGATGCAGCTCACCGGCCCCGGCGTGTGGGGCGACCCGAAGGACCCGGCCGAGGCGGTGCGGGTGCTGCGCCGCGCGTACGAGCTGGGCGTCACGTTCATCGACACCGCCGACTCGTACGGGCCGTTCGTCAGCGAGCTGCTGATCCGCGAGGCGCTGCACCCGTACGCCGACGACCTGGTCATCGCGACGAAGGCCGGGCTGACCCGCTCCGGCCCGGACGACTGGCGGCCGGTGGGCCGCCCGGAGTACCTGCGCCAGCAGTGCGAGCTGAGCCTGCGCCACCTGGGCCTGGACTGCATCCCGCTCTACCAGCTGCACCGCATCGACGCGAAGGTGCCACTGGCCGACCAGCTCGGCGAGCTGGCGCTGCTGCGCCAGGAGGGCAAGATCCGGCACATCGGGCTGTCCCAGGTCAGCGTCGAGGAGATCGAGGCGGCCCGGGCGATCGCGCCGATCGTGTCCGTGCAGAACCTCTACAACCTGGCCGACCGCAGCGCGGAGACCGTGCTGGAGCACTGCGAGCGCCACGACCTGGCGTTCATCCCGTGGTTCCCGATCGCCACCGGCAACCTGGCCCGGCCCGGCGGCCCGCTCGACGCGATCTCGACCTCGCACGGCGCCACCCCGGCGCAGCTCGCGCTGGCCTGGCTGCTGCGCCGGTCGCCGGTGATGCTGCCGATCCCCGGTACCTCGTCGGTGGCGCACCTGGAGGAGAACGTGGCAGCGGCCGAGGTGGAGCTGACCGACGACGAGTTCGAGGCGCTGGCCAAGGCAACCTGAGCCGGCCGCCGCACCTCCGCCGACCCGCCCCTTTCGCGGACTGTGATCGAGCAACTACTGTCAGAGGGATTCTCGCGAGTGGGGGTCCGCTGTGGAGGAGTTCGACTACGTCATCGTGGGGGCCGGCGCGGCGGGGTGCGTGCTGGCGAACCGCCTCACCGAGGATCCGGGGACGCGGGTGCTGCTGCTGGAGGCGGGCGGCTGGGACCGCAGCCCGTACGTGCGGGTGCCGAAGGCGTTCTCCCGGCTGATGGACGACCAGCGCACCGCCTGGCACTACCCGGCCACCACCGGGCCGGGCCGCCAGGAGATCTGGCAGCGCGGACGGATGATCGGCGGCTCCACGTCGGTGAACGGCATGATCTGGAGCCGCGGCGCGGCCCGGGACTGGGACGCCCTCGAACCGCTGGGCTGGGGCTGGTCGGCGATGCGGCGGGTGTTCCCGCAGTTGGAGGACCACCCGCTCGGGCCCGCGCCGCACCGGGGCGTCGGCGGTCCGGTGCGGCTGTCCGTCGCCACCGGCACCGACCCGCTCGCCGAGGAGATGGTGGCCACCGGCGCCGAACTGGGCTGGCGCCGCGCCGACGACCTGGACGCCCACGACGACGAACGGATCGGCTACCCCACCGCCACGATCCGCGCCGGACGCCGGGTCAGCGCCGCGGACGCGTTCCTGCACCCGGTGCGGCGCCGGCCCAACCTGACCGTCGAGGTCGGCGCCGTCGTCCTGCGGGTGCTCGTCGAGGGCGGCCGCGCCACAGGTGTACGGGTGGCGCGCGGCGGCGGGGAGACCACGTACCGGGCGGCGGGTGAGGTGATCCTCGCCGCGGGCGCCCTGGCCACCCCGCACCTGTTGCAGGTCTCCGGCATCGGGCCGGCGGACACGCTGCGCGCGGCAGGGGTGCCGGTGCTGCTCGACCGGCCCCGGGTCGGCGCGGGGCTGCGCGAGCACCGGTCGATCGTGCTCCAGTACCGCCTCGCCGAACCCGGCGGCCACAACATGACCATCGGCAGCCCGCTCGGGCAGGCCCGGGCGACGCTGCGCTGGCTGCTCACCCGGGGCGGACCGCTCGCCCTGCCGGTGCTGGACGTGGCGGCCCACCTCAAGTCCCGGCCGGAGCTGGATCGCCCGGACGCGCACCTGCTGATGGCGCCTTTCTCGGCCGCCCCGCCGCGCCCTGGCAAGGCGCTGGAGCTGGAGCGGGAGCCGGGCCTGATGTGCCTGGGCACCGTCACCCGGCCGGACAGCGAGGGCAGCCTGACGATCACCGACGCGGACCCGCGAACGCCGCCGGCCATCGTGGCGAACTACCTCACCACGGAGCACGACCGGCGGGTGGCGGTAGACCTGTTCCGCCGGATGCGGGAGTTCTTCGGCACCGGCCCGATCGCGAAGCGCATCCAGGCCGAGACGGTGCCCGGAACGGCGACCAACACCGACGCGGAGATCGTCGAGGCGGCTGTGGCACGCGGCTACTGCGGTTACCACGCGATCGGCACCTGCGCGATGGGCACCGGCGACGAGCACGTGGTCGACCAGCGGTTGCGGGTACGCGGCGTGGACGGGCTGCGGGTGGTCGACGCGTCGGTGCTGCCGGTGATGGTGGCCGGCTGGACCAGCGCCCCGGTGACCGCGCTGGCCTGGCGGGCCGCCGACGTGATCAGGGGACGGGACGCGGACTGACTGCCCGGACCCGGGCGGACGTGCCCGGACCCGCGCGACGGCGGGTCCGGGCACGTGGCTCAGACCGCGAAGCAGTTCGGCTGGACCGGGGCGCCGGCGAGCACCTGGCGCACCGCCGTGTACGTGGTGCCGTCCAGCACCAGCCCGAGGTGGCCGACGACCCGCAGCGGGCACCAGGCCTGCACCAGGATGTTCGTCGCGCCGTCGGCGAGCACGGCGTTGTCGACCGGCCGGACCAGCTCGTCCTGCCAGGTGCGCACGGTGGCCCAGCGGACCGGGCCGGGCGTGTCGTCCCCGGCGTTGAGGTCGGCGAGGAAGCTCGACCCGATGGTCATCTGCTGGCAGGCGATCACCCCGGCGCAGCTGCCCAGCCCGAGGACGGCGACCAGGTTCGCGACGTAGGTCCCGTACTGCGGGCTGCCCAGGCTGACGTACTGGTCGACGGTGGCCGCGCCGCCGAGGTACTTGACGTACCAGCGGCTGACCAGCCCGCCCTCGGAGTGGCCGACCAGGTCGACGCGGGCCGCGCCGGTGGTGGCGCGCACCCGGTCCACGTAGGACGACAACGCCCGGGCGGACTCGCGGATGTCGCCGAGACCGAGGTTCGGCAACTGGAAGATCGAGACCCGGTAACCGTCGGCGCGCAGCCGGGCGGCGATCGGCTCGTACGCGATGGAGATTCCACTCAGGCCACCGACCACGATCACCGGGTCGGCGGCCGCGGCGGCGGCCCGTTGCGCGGCGGTGGCGACGGCGGCCGTGTTCGACGGGGTGGCGGGTTCGGCGGTGGCGGCCTGGGCGGCGGCCGGGACGAGCAGGACGGTGGCGGCGGTGGTGGCGGCCAGGATCGTTCGGAGCAGCATGGGCTGCACCTCCGGGGGGAGGCACCCGGGCGGACCCGGGGGGACGGGTGGGATCCGATCGATCGTGGTCACGATGATGCGTGTCCGATTTCACACACGTCAATGAAAAGTTACGCGGCGGTAACCCTTGTCGCGCCCTCAGCGCAAACCGGCATGCCGGACCGGGCTCAGTTGCCCAGCGCCTGCACCTTCGCGATGGTCTCCTGCACGTGCTGCCGGGCCGGTTCCCCGCCCTGCGCGGCCTGCGCCAGCGCCTGCCGGTAGGAGTCGATGACCCCGATCAGCGGGCCCGCCGTGGCCCCCTCCAGCGCGCCCGCCACCAGCGCCCGCGCCTCGGCCGCGTCCTGCGCGGCAGCGGCGGTGCGCGCCTTGGCCTCGTCCAGCTTCTGTGCCGCCGCCGCCAGCCTGGCGATGATCTCCGCCGCGCTCACACGCCCTCCCCCAGCTCACCCGCCCCGGAAGCCTACCTCCCCAACCCGCCCTCCCACCTTCGCGATCTTGCAGTTTCCGCCCGCCCAAAAGCCACCAATGCCGCACCCCGGGGGCCGCAACTCCATGATCGACGGAGCGGTAGGGGCGGGGTCAGCGGAGGAGGCGGAACAGGAGGAGGTAGAGGCAGAAGAAGGACGGGGAGACCAGCGCGCAGATCACGAAACCCAGCGGCACGTACCGTCCGGCCGGGGGCGCGTCGCCCTCCACCGCCGGGCGGCCCCAGCGGGCGAGCACCACCTGACCGGCCACGAAGGACATCAACGGCACGCCCGCGCAGCTCAGCGCCGCCACCAGGTCCAGCCCGCTCACCGGCAGCGACGAGCCCACTATCGCGATCAGCATCAGCAGCGAACCGGCGAGCGCGCAGCCCGCGTACACCACCACCGCCCGCGCCGGCGCGGACCAGGTGGGCAGCAGCACCGGCGTGCGGGCCAGCGCGTCGGCCTGCTGCCCGAACACGTCGGCCTCCTCGGCGAGCCGCCCCGCCGCCGCCAGCTCCCCCGCCGGGTCGCCGGCCCGCGGCGCCGGAACACCACCCGATGGGTACGCCCCGACCTCCGGCCGCCCCGGCACGTCGGCTACGCCGCCGGTCACCCCGTCCCCCGGTCCGGGCACGGGACCTGGTGCTCCCCCACCGGCCACCATCGCCGGTGCCGGCTCCTCCGCCGGGACCGAGGTCATCGGCACACCGATCGCCTGCCCGAGCCGGTCGAGGTGCTGCCCCTGGGCGGCGAGCCGCTGCCCGACCGAGTCGACGGCGGCCTGGAGGCCGCGGCGGCGCTCCGCCTCGGCGGCGATCTCCCGCTCACCGCCCCGCTGCCGGGTGGACAGCTCCCGCAGCAGCGCCGCGTACTCGTCGAATCCACTCATGTGATGTCTTTCGTTCGCGACTGCGGGGCTCGCAAACCCGGCTCACTCCTCGCGCTCACGGGGTGACCTCACTCCCGGCGGCGAACGGCACGATCAGCGCGGTGCGGTGCTCGTGCCGGTCGACGAGCAGGGCGCGTCCCTCGCGCGGGACGTACGCGAGGTCGTGCACGCCGAGGTGCAGGCCCAGGTCGGCGGCGGGGACGTTCAGCGCGACCAGGCCGGTCACATCGTCGCGGTGCCCACTGCCGCCCAGGTCGTCGGCGAGCCGGCGCAGCCCGCGCCACCAGCCGAGCACGTGCACCCCGCGCGACGGTCCCTGGCGCAGCACGGCGCGCAGGTCGTCGTACCCGGATCGGAACGTCGCCGGGTCGGAGGCGGCGAGCGTCGTGGCGGCGGCGTCCATCCCGAACACCACGAGGTAGGTGCGCCCGGCCGCCGGGGCGTCCCCGGCTGCGGCCTCGGCGAGCTGGGCGCGCAGCGCGCCGGCGTCGAGGCGCCGGACCGGATGCCCGGCGGCGGCCAGCGTCATGGCCAGGTCGTCGGCGGCGTCGGTGGTGCCCGGTGCCAGCGGCGCGAACAGGAACCGGGCGGTGCCGGGGGCGTGCTGGCGGGCCAGGGACAGGGTCGCCGACCGGAGCACGTCCGCGCCGACCGCGGCGGTGCCGACCACCGCCAGGTGCCGGCCCGGGCTGCCGTCGAGCGCGAACCCGGCCGGGCTGCCGGGGACGTCGACCACGCGGCCGACGAGCGCGTACGGCGGGTCGGCGCCCGGCGTCAGCGCCGCCCAGGCGGGGTCGTCGGTGAGCCGGGGCATCTCGTGTCCCCGGAAGACGGCAGGCGGGCGTGACCCGGCCGGGCGGGCCGCGTGCAATTCGTGGCGCAGCGCCGCGAGGTCGGCCGAGGCGGCGTGCGCGTCCGGGAACCGCACCTCGGCGTCCGAGCCGGGCGCGCCCGCGCCGGTGTTCACCACTGCGGTGCCGACGGTGAGCCCGCGTGCGGCGTCGTTGCGCGGGTCCAGCACGGCGTCGCCGCCGGGCAGCGCGATCCGCAGCGGGAACTGCCCGAAGATCGCCTCGGCCCGGCCGTAGAGCGCCTCGATGCCGGTGGTGCTCTGGCTCGCCAGCACCAGGTGCAGGCCGTACGAGCGTCCCTTGCGGGCCAGTTCCTCGATCAGGTCGACGGCCTGCCGGGCCAGCGCGTCGTTGCCGGCGAACAGCACGTGGAACTCGTCGACGACTGTGACGATCCGGGGCGGCCGGGCGTTGGGCGGCAGGTCGGCCAGGCGGCTGACGCCGTGCCGCTTCAGCAGGTCGGCGCGGCGGCCCAGTTCGGCGCGCAGCTCGCGCAGCACCGCCACGCCGTACTCGCGGTCGGACTCGATGCCGACCGCGTCGGCGTGCGGCAGCCAGGACGGGTCACGGTCGGTGGGCACGAACTCGGTGAAGCTGACGCCCTCCTTGAAGTCGAGCAGCATCAGCCGCAGCTCGGCCGGGGAGTAGCGGGCGGCCAGCCCGTACAGCACGTCGAGCAGCAGCACCGTCTTGCCGGCACCGGTCCGCCCGCCGATCAGCCAGTGCGGGGTGGCGTCGTCGAACGCCACGCTGAGCGGACGGCGGCCGGCCCGGCCGAGCACGGTACGCAGCCCGGACGCGGCGGACCCGGCCCAGCGCTGCGCGGGCAGCAGGTCGGTGAACGTGACGCCGTCCTGGTCGGCGGCCTCGGCGTACCGGCGGGCCAGCGCGGTCACAGTGGCGTGCGACGGGTCGCCGTCGAGCACCACGGGTGCGGCCAGCCCGCTGCCGTCGGTGCTGAACGGGCGCCCGGGCGGGTCGCCGACGAGCGTGTACCGCTCGGTGACGCGAAGCTGGGTGGTGGCGCCCAGCGGCGGCGCGGCGCTCGGCCCGGCCGGTGGGTGGCCGGCCAGCAGCACGCAGACGGCTGCGGCCGGGCCGGCGTGGGTGAGCGCGGCCAGCCGGGCCAGTTCCCGGGGCGGTGGCGCGGACGCGGCGACCACCACCAGCAGCTCGCGGTCCTCCGGCGCGGACCGCTGGGCGGTACGTGCGTGCCGCTCGGCCAGGTCGAGCAGGGCCGTCGTCTCCGCCTCGGTGGTCGCCGCCGCGGCGAGCACCCCGGCGTCCTGGAGCGGGCGCAGCGGCAGGAACGCCGCGCCGAAGGCGGCCTGGTCGATGCCGGCCACCCGGATCGCGCCGGCCGGCGCGGCGGTCAGCAGCCGTACCACCACCGCCCGCAGCAGCTCGCCGACGCGCGGGTCACGGGCGTCCGCGTCGACGGCCAGGTGCGCGCCCGCGCCCACCGGCACGAGCACCGGGAACGCGCCGTCGACAGTGGTCGCGGCGCCGAGGCGTACCGGAACGGGGTGGGTGGCGACGCGGGCGGTGCCGGGCACCGCGGCGGCCAGCTCACCGCCGAGGCGGGCCAGCCGCGCCACCAGCTCCGGGCTGCCCACCGGCGCCGGGCCCGCGGCGCCCAGCAGCCGCCGGGCCGCCTCCCAGTGCCGCACCGCCCGCCGATGCCGATCGACCGCCTGCCGGTACGCCGCCGCGAGTCTGCCCACCGTCCGCCCTCCGACGTTTGCGATCGAAGGGAACCCTAACGGACGCGCGCCGCACCGGCACGGGGCGCTCCGCACCGGGGATTCGTCCACTGTTCACCCGGCTACGGACGGGCGCGCCGCACGCCGTTCCCCCGGCCCGGCTTGCCTTCCCCCAGGCAATCGTGCGCACAGGAAGGCGACGACGTGACCACCTCACCTCTCCCCCGGCGGTCCCTGCTGCGCGGCGGCGTGGCCGGCGGACTCGGCATCATGGTGGCCGGCAGCCTGGAGGCGATCGCCGGACCGGCAGCGGCCCGGCCCGCGTGCCGCCCCGCCGTCGGCTACGGCGACCTGGTGCCGGACCCGGCCGGCCTGCTGGCGCTGCCGCCGGGCTTCTCGTACACGGTCGTCGCGCAGGCGGGCGCGACGCTGCTGGAGTCCGGGCAGCCCACCCCGAGCGACGCGGACGGCACCGGCTGCTTCCGCGGCCCGCACGGCTCGGTGCTGGTGAACAACCACGAGATCGGCGGCGACGAGCCGTACCCGGTGCCCGCACTGCCCGGCCTCACCTACGACCCGGGCGCCCGCGGCGGCACCACCACCATCGAGGTGGACCGGCACGGGCGGCGGCTGCGCGAGTACGTGAGCGTGGCCGGCACGCACAACAACTGCGCCGGTGGCATCACCCCGTGGGGCACGTGGCTGACCTGCGAGGAGACCGAGCAGCGGGCCGGCGGGCGGTTCCTGAAGGACCACGGGTACGTCTTCGAGGTCGACCCGCACGACCGGTCCGCCAACACCGACCCGGTGCCGCTGACGTTCCTCGGGCGGTACTCCCACGAGGCGGTGGCCGTCGACCCGTACACCCATTCGATCTACCTGACCGAGGACGCGAGCGGGCCCAACGGCCTGTACTTCCGGTGGACGCCGCCGCCCGGCTTCCGGGCCGGCAAGGGCGCGCTGCGGGCGCTCGCCCAGCGGCCCGACGGCGACACCGCGGGCAGCCTCGCGGCGATGCGCTGCCTGCGCGGCGACGACCACGTGGCCGACCTGTCCGAGGCCACCACGCCCGGCACCCGCTACCGGGTGGAGTGGGTCGAGGTGCCCGACCGCGACGCCCGGACCGTGTCGGTACGCAAGCAGTTCACCGACGCGGAGGTGACCCGCAGCCGCAAGCTGGAGGGCGCCTGGTGGGGCGACGGCGGCGCGTACTTCGTGGCCAGCTACGCCCGACACGACGACGGCAGCGCCCACGAGCACGACGGGCAGGTGTGGTTCTACGACCCGCGCCGGCAGACCGTGACGCTGAAGACCATCTTCGGGGTGAACACCGACCCGGAGGCCGACACCGGCAACTACGACGGGCCGGACAACATCACCGTGTCGCCGTACGGCGGGGTGATCCTGGCCGAGGACGGCGAGGGCGTGTCGCACCTGGTCGGCGTCACCGAGCAGGGCAAGGCGTACCCGCTGGCGCGCAACGAGCGCAACGACAGCGAGTTCACCGGGCCGACGTTCAGCGCGGACGGGAGGACGCTGTTCGCCAACATCCAGTCGCCGGGGTACGTGTTCGCGATCACCGGACCGTGGGGGCGGCCTGGTAACGGGCACCGCTGAGCGGGTGGCCGGCGGTTCCCGGGCGGGAGCCGCCGGCCGATCCGCCTCTCCTCGGCGATCTTGCACCTGCGGCCCCGAAGAACGGTGCATAAGCTGCATTTCGCCGCCCGAAAGTGCAAGATCGGCGCACTGGACCGCGCCGACGGTTGTCCGCGCGACGCTCTCGGCGATCGCGGAGCGTGGCGGGGTCGGCTGAACCCGGCCGCACCCGCCACTTCCTCCCGCACAGAGCAGCCCTTGATGCGTCACGTCAACAAACGGCCGGACGTATCAATTCATGCCCGCCGGCGGGCGCAGGCCGTCCAGCGCGATGGCCAGGACGCGGTCCCGCTGGGCCGGGTCCGGGAACTGGTACGCGGCGAGGCCGCTGATCAGCCGGATCACGTCGTCGAAGCCGGCGTCCGGCCGAGCTTCCCCGGCGGCCTGGGCGCGGCGCAGCAGCGGCTCGCCGGTCGCGTAGATCTCGGTGCGGCAGCTGCGGAACACCTCGGAGTCGTGCACCAGCTCCTCGGCCAGCGCCCGCTTGGTGGCCACGTAGGCGACGAACCGGTGCAGCCAGCCGACCAGGGCGTCCCACGGGGGCTCGTCGGCCAGGTCGGCGGCGGAGGCGCTGAGCGCGCGCACCTCCTCGACATAGACCGCCTCGAAGAGGTCCCGCCGCTGCGGGAAGTTGCGGTACAGCGTGCCGATGCCCACGCCCGCCCGGCGGGCGATCTCCTCCAGCGACGCGCCCGCGCCGTGCTCGCCGAAGACCTCGCGGGCGGCGGCGATCAGCGCGTCGTAGTTGCGGCGGGCGTCGGCCCGCTTGGGGCGGCGCGCGAAGACCTCGCCGGACACGTCGGCGTCAGCCATGAGGCGCGTCACCCCTTCCGCCTTGCAACCGGAGGCACCCCTCCGCTAGGTTAATGGAGGCAAGCCTCCGGTTACTGACCGGAGCCACCCCTCCGGATAGCTTACTCCGGACTTCCGGCCGCCCTCCGGCCACGCGATCCTCGCGCCACGACACGGACCCGGGAGGTCCCACCATGCCCGCCGACCGCTGAGCGCCCGCACGACCCGGCCGCCACCGCCGCACGACTGCGCGAGCGGCCGCCAGTCTCGTACCGACAACGGGGAGTTCTCCCACATGATCCACTCATCAGGGCGCGGCTCGCGCCGACTCACCTTCCTCGTGCTGGCCGCCGGCACCGGATTCTTCGCGATGCTCCAGTCGCTGATCACGCCGGTGCTGCCCACCATCCAGCACGACCTGCACACCTCGCCAAACACGGTGACCTGGGTGCTCACCGCGTACCTGCTCTCCGCGTCCGTCTTCACGCCGATCGTCGGCCGCATCGGCGACATGGTCGGCAAGGAGAAGACGCTCGTCTTCTCGCTCGCCGCGCTCGCGCTGGGCTGCCTGCTGGCAGCCGTCGCCCCCAGCATCGGCGTGCTGATCGCCGCCCGCGTGGTGCAGGGCATCGGCGGCGCCGTCTTCCCGCTCTCGTTCGGCATCATCCGCGACGAGTTCCCGGCCGCCCGGGTCAGCTCGGCGGTGGCCTCGATCTCCGCGGTCGTGGCAGTCGGCGGCGGGCTGGGCGTGGTGCTGGCCGGGCCGATCGTGGCCACCCTGGGCTACCGGTGGCTGTTCTGGATCCCGCTGGTGGTGGTCGGGCTGACCGCGCTCGCCGCGCACCGGTTCGTGCCGCGCTCGCCGGTACGCATCCCGGGCCGGATCAACTGGCTCAGCGCCGTACTCCTGTCCGGCTGGCTGGTGGCGCTGCTGCTGCCGGTCAGCAAGGGCGCCGCGTGGGGTTGGGGCTCCGGCCGGGTGGTCGGGCTGCTGGCGCTGGCCGCGGCGCTCGCGACCGCCTGGCTGGCGACCGAGGCCCGGGCCGCGAACCCGCTGATCGACCTGCGGATGATGCGCCTGCCCGCGGTCTGGACCACGAACCTCGTCGGGCTGCTCTACGGCGCCTCGATGTTCGCCGTCTACGCGTTCCTGCCGCAGTTCGCGCAGATCCCGACCAGCGCCGGCTACGGCTTCGGCGCCAGCGTCACCCAGGCCGGGCTGCTGATGCTGCCGATGCTCGTCGGCATGTTCGTGGCCGGCCTGCTGGCCGGACGGCTGCAGTCCCGGTTCAGCGCCAAGGCGCAGCTGAGCACCGGCGCGGTGTTCAACGTGGCGGCCGCCGCCATGCTGACCGTCGCGCACGACACCCGCTGGCAGGTCGGGATCGCCGGCGGTCTGGTGGGCGTCGGCATCGGGCTGGCGTTCGCCTCGATGGCCAACCTGATCGTGGCGAACGTGCCGGCCGGGCAGACCGGCGCGGCGACCGGCATGAACGCCAACATCCGTACCATCGGCGGCGCGATCGGCGCGGCGCTCGCCAGTGCCGTGATCACCGCGAATCCGCAGCCGAGCGGGCTGCCCCGGGAGGCCGGTTTCACGGCGGGCTTCCTGCTGCTCGCCGGCATCTCGGTGGCCGCGGCGCTGGCCGCGCTCGCCGTACCCTCCGGTCGCCGCCGGTGGCCCCGGCGGCGGATCGGGCCGGCGGTGCCGGACCTGGCGCCGGTGCCGGCCGCGGAGCTGGTCCCGGCCCGCTGACCTCAAGGGGTACGAGCAGACGAGAGCCCCGCCCGGCGCGTGCCGGGCGGGGCTCCGCGGTGCCGGCCGCCTTCGCGGCTACGGTCCGAGCGGCGCGAGAAATGATCCTTGCCTCCCTGGCTGCCCAGCACGGCAACCTCGAACCCCAACCATGATCACGAATGGCGGCTGCGCACTAGCGTGGGGCGACGCGGCAGCCGGGGTCGGGGCCGGTGTCGGCCACGCCGCAGTGGAACATCTCGACCGGGGCGGCGTCCACGTCGGGCACCTTCGACACGGTGAGCAGCGCCAGCCGCTTCGCCACCGGTTCGCCTGAGTCCGGGGCGTACCGGATGAGGCCGCTGACCCCCGGGTAGCCGCCGGCGGCGTTCTGCCGCAGCACCTCGGCGTGCACCCCGACCGGGTTGACCGAGCGGGGCTCCCAGCGGCGGCCGGTGTCGGCGTGGCGCAGCCGGGCGGCGAGGCTCTCCAGTGCGCGTACCGTCATCATGGTGGCGTCATAGGCGAGGCTGACCCGCTCGCCGACCGGCGGGCCGGTCCCGGCGCGGCATCGGGGCGGGTCGAGCAGGCCGTCCGCGCCGATCCAGGTGAGGAAACTGCCCCGGGCGTCGTCGCGCCCGGCCTGCGCGGACCGCAGCGACGCGCAGGTGGCCAGCGCGGCCTTCGACACGTACGTGACCGGCAGGTTGCCCGGCGCGCTGGCGCGCAGCCCCGGGTTGGCCATGTAGCGGTTCACCGAGTCGTCGGCGACCAGGTGCCGGGGCGGATTCGCGCCGCACTCCTTGAGCGCGCGCATGAACCCGTCGAACTCCGACCAGCGGCCGGCGAAGAAGAGCATCCCCGGGTAGCCGCACTCCTGGGTGAGCCGCCGCCCGCTGCGCCACTCGTCGAGCCGGGTGATCCGGTCGCCGAAGCGTTCCCGCAGGCCGTCGACGAGGGTGGCGACGTACAGGTCGTCGGTGAGCGAGCTGCCCTCGCCGGTGGTCCAGTAGACGTGCGCCTCCCCCACCCGCAGCACCTGCCGGGCGTACGCCTCGACCATCCGGGCCTGGTCCCGGTTCGGCGCCGACATGGCCAGGTAGAGGCTGGAGTTGGCGTCCATCCGGTCGGCCGACAGCGTGGGGGCGAGCACCGGCAGGCCGACCCGGTTGAGTTCGCGCAGCGCCGCCGCCGTGCTGGTGCGGCTGTCCACCAGCCCGACCACGCCGAGCACTGTGGGGTCGTCGCGGGCCAGCCCTTCCAGCATCCGCACCGCGTCGTCGGCGTGCCGCATCTGCCGCCCGGCGTTCGCCACCACGATGTGCAGCAGCGCCGCGTCGTCCGCTGCCGCCGACTCCTGGAGCAGGGCGTACTGGGCGGTGGCCATGCCCTCCAGTTCCTCCCGCTCGGAGACGTAGGACTCCTCGTCCGCGCGGGTCCGGTTGCCGGTGAGGCTGCCCAGGTAGACAAGCGTCAGGTAGGGGCGGCGGTGCTCGCTGCGCCGCCACACCTCCTCGGCGGCCCGGTTCTGGGCGAAGATGCGCCGCTGCACGGCGCGCAGCCGGTCCTGCCCGGGCTCGCTGTTGAAGACCTGCCCGGCGGTGTCGCTGTACCCGACGCACTCCCCGCCGACGAGCCGGACGGTGACCCGGTCGGTGGGCCAGGGGCGGCAGTCAGGCGCCCACCGCCCGTGCGCCCACACGCCCAGCCCGGCGACGAGCGCCAGGGCCACCGCGGCGGGCAGGAACCGCCGCGCCCACCAGGGCGGGTCGGGTGCGACAAGGGCCGGCGGGACGCCTCCCACCGGCGCGTCGACGTCCCGGTCGTCCGCCTCCAGCAGCATCAGCCAGGCGCCGGAGCGACGCAGCCGGCGGTTCTCCGGCAGCGCCTCGGCCCACTCCTCGTACGCCTCCTCGGCCTCGGCCAGCGGCCGGGAAGCGGCCGGTTCCGGCGGCGGGTCGGCGGCGACCGCGACGACGAGCAGCGGGTCGTTGCGGCCGGTCTCGTTGCGCACCTCGTCGACGAGCCGGACCAGCGTGTGCCCGACGTTGTCCGGCCGCGCGCCGTCGAGCACCAGCACCGGATAGGCGGTGCGGCGCCAGTCCCCGGGCCGCCAGAACCGCCGCCGGTACGCCAGGCGCAGGTCCTCCAGGAACGCGTGCAGCAGCAGCTTCTCCACCTGGGCCGGGTGTTCGCCGTCGCGCCAGCCGGCGGTGAGCCGCTCGGCGAAGCCGAGGAACGTCACCGACTGGCGGGGCGCCAGGTACTGCTGGCGCATGAACCAGCGGTACTGCCGTCCGACGAGCGGCACCCGGCCGGAGACGGCGATCCGGAACACGACGCCGGGCACGGCCCGCCACAGCAGCCAGAGCAGCAGGTGCAGCGCGGCGCCGAGGCCGGAGTCGCCGCCGACCTGGGGGTCGTCACCGGTCCGCCGTCCCCGCCAGTCCCGCAGCCGGCGGACCAGCGCGGCCCGGCCGCTGTCGGCGGCGTCCAGGTCCACGGCGAGCGTCTGGTGCATCAGCCAGTCGGCCAGCGGGTAGTGCCGGAACCGCAGCCGGGGCGCGCCGAACGCCTCCACTGAGAGTTGCCGGTGCAGTTCGCGCAGCACGGCTGCGACGTCGTCGCCGGCCGGGCGGCCGGTCAGGTCCAGCACTACGTGCGGCACCCGGCGCCCGGCCCGGCGCGCCGCGAAACGCCGTAGCAGGGCCGCGACCGCGCTGTCCCCGGTGGGCCGGACCAGCCAGAGCAGCGGGAGCCGGCGGTCGCCGCGGCGTGGACGCCGCAGCAGCCGGGCCAGCAGGGTGAGCAGTTCCGGGCCACCGGCCGGGAGTTGCTCGCGGACCGGCCGCGGCCGGGTCGCCGGTTCACGCATGGTCACCTCCGGGTCGCATGCGGTGTCGCACCATTGTCGACGTTCGATGCAACCCGGCACCGCGGGGCCCCGCTCGACGGACGGGTGTCGAGCGGGGCCCTCCTCGCGTGCGGATCAGCCGATGGCGGCGGTCAGCGCGGCCAGGTAGCCGTAGCGGTAGCCGTTGGCGTTCGGGTGGTACGCCTCGATGACGCCGCTGACGTCGCGGATCCACGGCTCGGCGGCGCACACGCCGTGCCCGGCGAAGAACGGCCGCGCGTCGACGAAGGTGCCCCCGGCGGCGGTGGCCCGGCCGGAGATGACGCCGTTGAGCGTGTCGGCGGCCTGGTTGAGGATGGTGCGCTTGTAGCTGCTCATGGCGAGCAGTCCACAGGAGCCGGTCTCGAACAGCCGCGGGTAGCCGAGCACCACCAGCCGGGCGTTCGGGGCCCGGTTGCGGATCGCGGTGTACGTGGCGTCGAGCCGGGCGGGCAGCGTGGCGGTGGCGAACGCCTTCGACTCGTTCACCGCGCTCTCGCAACTGGACGTGCTGCCGAAGCGGCAACTGGTCATCACGTCGGCGAAGCCCGCGTCGTTGCCGCCGATGGTGATGGTGACCAGCGTGGTGCTGCTGCTGAGCTGGCCGACCTGGTTGGCCAGCACGTCGGCGGTGACCGCGCCTCCGCAGGCCGGGAACTTGAAGCTGGTGACCGAATGGGCGGCGGCCCAGAGCGGGGCGTACGACTTCTGGCTGCGCAGGCAGGTGGACAGGTCGTACGGGCCGGCGCCGACCCCGGAGGAGTAGGAGTCGCCGAGGGCGACGTAGTTGACGGTGGCCGCCCGGGCGGCGCCGGGCAGGAGCACGGCGCCGAGTACGGCCGCCAGGAGGGCGGCGAACACGGTACGGACGCGACGGGGCATGGCAGAGCCTCCACGGGGCAGGGGTGGTGGAGCCCGTTGACCGCGCGCGTGGCCGAGGGATCGGTGCTGTTACTGGTCGGTAATGCTATCGAAACATTCGTCGAAATTGAATAGCCCCGATCGGCCGGAAGGACAGATACGTTCACATGTGTCGATTAGTTTGACGGTGACGACACCCGACGGAGGGAGTCCCACCGTGCGACGCGCACTCACGGCGGCCATCGCCGCCCTGACCCTCACCGCAGCCGGCACCACAGTGACCGGTGCCCCCGGCCAGGCCGCCCCCACCGGCTGGGGCCGGCCGCAACCCGCGGCGGCCACCCCGACGCCGGGCAGTCCCGGGCTGGGCGACAGCTACTTCCCCGACTACGGCAACGGCGGCTACGACGTCGGCCACTACGACATACGGCTGCGCTACGAGCCGGCCACCGACCGGCTCAGCGGCACCACCACGATCCTCGCCACCGCCACGAAGGACCTGTCCCGGTTCAACCTGGACTTCGCCCTCGACGTCGAGTCGGTGCGGGTGAACGGGTGGGTCGCCGGGTTCGCCCGGGCCGGCGACCACGAGCTGGTGATCACCCCGGCCCGGCCGCTGACGAAGGGCCAGCAGCTCACCGTCGTGGTGAGGTACGCCGGCGTGCCGTCGCAGACCACCGTCTACGGCTACACGGCGTGGACGCGTACCGCCGACGGGGCGCTCGCCGTCAACGAGCCCGAGTCGGCCTGGTGGTGGTACCCGAGCAACGACCACCCGAAGGACAAGGCCACCTGGGACGTCTCGGTGTCGGTGCCGACCGGCGTCGAGGTGATCAGCAACGGCGTGCAGCCGCGCGACCCGCTGCCCGAGGCCGGCAACCGCACCCGGTGGAGCTGGCGCAGCGTCAAGCCCGGCGCCACGTACCAGGCGTTCCTCGCGATCGGGCAGTACGACATCGTCACCGGCACCGCGCCGAACGGGCAGCCGGTGGTCAACGCGTACAGCACCACGCTGGGCGAACGCCTGCCCGCCGCGCGGGCCAGCATCGAACGCACCGCCGAGATCGTCGACTGGGAGAGCGGGCTGTTCGGCCCGTACCCGTTCGAGGCGCAGGGCGGCGTGGCCGGGCCGGTCGACGGCATCGGGTTCGCGCTGGAGACGCAGACCCGCCCGGTCTACGGCCCGGGCTTCTGGCGGCGCGGCGCCAACACGTACGTGGTGGTGCACGAGAACGCCCACCAGTGGTTCGGCGACTCGGTGTCGGTGGCCGCCTGGCGGCACATCTGGCTCAACGAGGGCTTCGCCTCGTACGCCGAGTGGCTCTGGTCGGAGGAGCAGGGCGAGGGCACCGCGCAGGAGCTGTTCGACTTCACCTACGACAGCTACCCGGCCGACTCCGAGTTCTGGCAGGTGTGCCCCGGCGACCCGGGGCCGAGCGGGATCTTCGACGCCGCCGTCTACGACCGGGGCGCGATGGCGCTGCACCAGATCCGGCTCGCCGTCGGTGACGCGGCGTTCTTCCGCATCCTGCGCACCTGGACGGCCAAGCGGCAGTACGGCAACGGCACCGTCGCGCAGTTCCAGGCGCTCGCCGAGCGGATCTCCGGACGGGATCTCGACGCGGTGTTCACCACCTGGCTGTTCACGCCCGGCCGGCCCGACGTGGCGACCGCCGCGCGGACGACAGCCGCACCGGCGCAGCCGGCCTCGTGGGCGAAGATCCGGGCCGCGCACGACCTGCTCGGCCGCTGACATCCGCCGCCGCGCGGCGCGTCGTCCACGGACAGCGCGCCGCGCGGCGGCGGATGTTAAGAAGGGCCCCCTCCTCTACCTGAGGCGTTAAGAGGGGGCCCTTCCTTTCACCTGGCGGCGAGCGGCTGGCGGGCCGGGTCGACAGGGGCGGGCAGCTCGCCCACCCCGCCCAGGTACGCGTGGATCGCCGCCGCCGCGGCGCGTCCCTCGGCGATCGCCCAGACGATCAGCGACGCGCCCCGGTGCATGTCACCGGCGACGAAGACACCGTCGGCGGCCTGCCAGTCGGGGCCGGAGTCGATCGCGCCCCGGCGGTTGCGGGTCACCCCGAACTGGGCCAGCAGCGGCTGTTCCTCGGTGCCCTCGAAACCGATGGCGAGCAGCACCAGGTCGGCCGGGATCTCCCGCTCGGAGCCGGGCAGCGGCGTGACGATGCGGCGACCGTCCACCTTCTCCACTGTCACCTCGGCGATCCGGACCGCGCGGACCCGGCCGGTGCCGTCGTCCACGAACTCCTGCACCGCGACGGCGAAGACCCGCTCGCCGCCCTCCTCGTGCGCCGGGTAGTTGCGCAGCACCCACGGCCAGGTCGGCCACGGGTCGCGCTCCGCGTCCCGCTCCGACGGCGGCTCCGGGTAGAGGTCGAGCTGGTGGACGCCGGCCGCGCCCTGCCGGTGCGCCACACCGAGGCAGTCCGCGGCGGTGTCGCCACCACCGATGATCACCACGTGCTTGCCGGCGGCGTCGATCGGCGTACCGTCGGGCAACGTGGCGAGAGCGGGCCGCCCGTCCCCGGCGGCGGCCACCACCCGGTTCGCGGCGACCAGGTGCGCCATCGCCTGGTGCACGCCGCGCAGCTCACGGCCCGGCGTCTCCGGGGTGTCCCGGCCCTGCAACGCGCCGCAGGCCAGCAGCACCGCGTCGTGCTCGGCGCGCAACTGCTCGGCGGTCACGTCGACGCCGACCTCGACGCCGGTCCGGAAGCGCACACCCTCGGCGGTGAGCTGGGCCAGCCGCTTGTCGATGTGCTGCTTCTCCAGCTTGAAGTCGGGGATGCCGTAGCGGAGCAGGCCGCCGATCGCGTCGTCGCGCTCGTACACGGTGACCGTGTGACCGGCGCGGGCGAGCTGCTGCGCGGCGGCCAGCCCGGCCGGGCCGGAGCCGACCACCGCCACCGACCGCCCGGTCGGGGTGGACGCGGGCCGGGGCCGCAGGCCGTCGCGGGCCACTGCCGCGTCGGCGATCTCCACCTCGACCTGCTTGATGGTGACCGGCTGCTGGCCGCCGAGGCCGAGCACGCAGGCCGCCTCGCACGGCGCCGGGCAGAGCCGGCCGGTGAACTCGGGGAAGTTGTTCGTGGCGTGCAGCGACTCCACCGCGGCGTCCCAGTTGCCGGTGCGGACCAGGTCGTTCCAGTCCGGGATGCGGTTGCCCAGCGGGCAACCGTCGTGGCAGAACGGGATGCCGCAGTCCATGCACCGGGTGGCCTGCTCGCGGATCAGCTCCTCACCGGCCGGCGGGTAGACCTCCCGCCAGTCGGAGATGCGCACCGGCACCGGACGGCGGGCCGGCAGCCGCCGGTCGTAGCGCAGGAAACCGTTCGGGTCAGGCACGAGCCACCTCCTGGGCGACCGCCCGGGGCGCGGGCGGTACCGGCGCGGCCGACGGCACGCTGAGCGCACTCATCACCGCGTCGTCGACGTCTCGGCCGGCGGCTTCGGCGGCCCGCATGATCTCCATGACCCGGCGGTAGTCCCGGGGCACCACTGCGGTGAACTCCTCCACCGCCTGCGGCCAGCGCTTGAGCAGGTCCTCGGCGACGGCCGAGTCGGTCTCGGCGAAGTGCCGCTGGACCAGCTCGTGCAGCCGGTCGCGTTCCTCGTCCCGCAGCGGCGACAGGTCGACCAGCTCGGCGTTCACCAGCCGCTGGTCGAGCCGGTGCACGAACGCGGTGCCACCGGACATGCCGGCGGCGAAGTTGCGCCCGGTCGGCCCGAGCACCACGACGGTGCCGCCGGTCATGTACTCGCAGCCGTGGTCGCCGAGGCCCTCGACCACCGCGACCGCGCCGGAGTTGCGCACCGCGAACCGCTCCCCCACCCGGCCGCGCAGGAACACCTCGCCGCCGGTGGCGCCGTACAGGATGGTGTTGCCGGCGATGATCTGGTCCTCGGCGCGGCGGCCCGGCGTGGCGTCCACGCCGGCGAACGGCGCGTCGGCGTCCGGCCGGACCACGATCCGGCCGCCGGACAGTCCCTTGCCGACGTAGTCGTTGGCGTCGCCGTACAGGCGCAGCGTGACCCCGCGCGGCAGGAACGCGCCGAACGACTGGCCGGCGGTGCCGCGCAGCCGGAACTCGATCGTGTCGTCGGGCAGCCCGTCGCCGCCGAAGCGGCGGGTCACCTCGCCGCCGAGCATGGCGCCGACGCTGCGGTGCTCGTTGCGGACCTCGACCTCGACCCGCACCGGGGTACTGTCGCGCAGCGCCGGCCCGGCCAGCTCGATGAGCCGGTTGTCCAGCGCCGCGTCGAGGCCGTGGTCCTGGGCGCGTACGCCCCGGCGGGCCGCGCCCTCGGGCAGCTCCGGCAGGTGCAGCACACGGCTCAGGTCGAGCCCGTGGCCCTTCCAGTGGTCGATCGCGCCGGCCACGTCGAGCAGCTCGGTGTGGCCGATCGCCTCGTCGATGCTGCGGAAGCCCAGCTCGGCCAGGTAGCCGCGGACCTCCTCGGCGAGGAACAGGAAGAAGTTCTCCACGAACTCCGGCTTGCCGGTGAAGCGCTCACGCAGCACCGGGTTCTGGGTGGCGATGCCGACCGGACAGGTGTCCAGGTGGCACACCCGCATCATCACGCAGCCCTCGACGATCAGCGGCGCGGTGGCGAAGCCGAACTCCTCGGCGCCGAGCAGCGCCGCGATGAGCACGTCCCGGCCGGTCTTGAGCTGGCCGTCGACCTGCACCGTCACCCGGTCGCGCAGCTTGTTGAGCAGCAGCGTCTGCTGCGCCTCGGCCAGGCCCAGCTCCCACGGGGTGCCGGCGTGCTTGAGCGAGTTGAGCGGGGACGCGCCGGTGCCGCCGTCGTGCCCGGAGATCAGGATGACGTCGGCCTTGAGCTTGGCCACGCCCGCCGCGACGGTGCCCACGCCCACCTCGCTGACCAGCTTGACGTGCACCCGGGCGGCCGGGTTGACGCACTTCAGGTCGTGGACGAGCTGGGCCAGGTCCTCGATGGAGTAGATGTCGTGGTGCGGCGGCGGGGAGATCAGGCCGACGCCGGGGGTGGCGTGCCGGGTCCGGGCGATCCACGGCCAGACCTTGTTGCCTGGTAGCTGCCCGCCCTCGCCGGGCTTGGCGCCCTGCGCCATCTTGATCTGGAGGTCGTCGGCATTGACGAGGTATTCGCTGGTCACGCCGAACCGGCCGCTGGCGATCTGCTTGACCGCGGAGCGCCGCGCCGGGTCGTGCAGCCGCTCGACGTCCTCGCCGCCCTCGCCGGTGTTGGACTTGCCGCCGAGCCGGTTCATCGCGATGGCCAGCGTCTCGTGCGCCTCCGCCGAGATCGACCCGTACGACATGGCGCCGGTGGCGAAGCGCTTGACGATCTCGGTGGCCGGCTCGACCTCGTCCAGCGGCACCGCCGGGCGGACGCCGGTGCGCAGCGTGAACAGCCCGCGCAGCGAGCCCGCCTGTGCGGCCAGCTCGTCGACCTTGGCGGTGTACTGCCGGAACACGTCGTACTGGCGGCTGCGGGTGGCGTGCTGGAGCAGGAAGACCGTCTCCGGGTTGAACAGGTGCAGTTCGCCCTCGCGGCGCCACTGGTACTCGCCGCCGACCTCCAGCCGGTCGGTGGCCTGCGCGCCCGGTGCCGGCCAGGCCCGCGCGTGCCGGGCCGCCACCTCGGCGTGGATCTCGTTCAGGCCGATGCCGCCGATGGTGCTCGGGGTGCCCCGGAAGTACCTGTGGACCAGGCGGGTGTCCAGGCCGACCGCCTCGAAGACCTGCGCGCCGCAGTACGACGACACGGTCGAGATGCCCATCTTGGACATGATCTTCAGGACGCCCTTGCCGAGCGCCTTGACGTAGTTGCGGACGGCCTTGACCCGGTCCACGCCGGCCAGCACGCCGGTGGAGATCATGTCCTCCACCGACTCGAAGGCCAGGTACGGGTTGACCGCCGCCGCGCCGTACCCGATCAGCACCGCCGCGTGGTGCACCTCGCGGCAGTCGCCGGACTCGACGATCAGCGCCACCTGGGTACGGGTCTGCTCGCGGACCAGGTGCTGGTGCACCGCGGCGGTGAGCAGCAGCGACGGGATCGGCGCCAGGTCGGCGTTGGAGTCCCGGTCGGAGAGCACCAGGATGCGGACGCCGTCCTCGATCGCCTCGGAGACGTGCCGGCAGATCTCGGTCAGCCGCGCCTTGATGCCGGCGCCGCCGTCGCGCAGGCGGTAGAGCCCGGAGACCCGGACCGCCTTGAAGCCGGGCAGGTCGCCGTCCTCGTCGATGGACAGGATCTTGGCCAGCTCGTCGTTGTCGATCACCGGGTACGGCAGCACGATCTGCCGGCAGCTCGCCGGGCCCGGGTCGAGCAGGTTGCCCTCCGGCCCGATGGTGGACGCCAGGCTGGTCACCAGCTCCTCCCGGATGGCGTCCAGCGGCGGGTTGGTGACCTGCGCGAAGAGCTGATGGAAGTAGTCGTAGAGCAGACGCGGCCGGGTGGACAGCGGGGCGATCGGCGTGTCCGTGCCCATCGAGCCGATCGGCTCGGCGCCGCTGCGGGCCATCGGGCCGAGCAGGATCTTCAGCTCCTCCTCGGTGTAGCCGAACGTCTGCTGGCGGCGGCGTACCGAGTCGTGGGTGTAGACGGTGTGCTCGCGCGGCGGCAGGTCGTCCAGCTCGATCAGGCCGGCGTGCAGCCACTCCTGGTACGGCTGCTCGGCGGCCAGCTCGGTCTTGATCTCGTCGTCGGAGACGATCCGGCCGTTGACGGTGTCGACAAGGAACATCTTGCCCGGCTGGAGGCGGCCCTTGGCGACCACGGTGGCCGGGTCGAGGTCGAGCACGCCCGCCTCGCTGCCCAGCACCACCAGGCCGTCGGCGGTGTGCCACCAGCGGCCCGGCCGCAGGCCGTTGCGGTCCAGCACCGCGCCGACGATCTCGCCGTCGGTGAACGCGACCGACGCCGGGCCGTCCCACGGCTCCATCAGGCTGGCGTGGAAGCGGTAGAACGCGCGCTTGTCGGCGCGCATGTCCGGGTCGTTCTCCCACGCCTCGGGGATCATCATGAGCACCGCGTGCGGCAGGCTCCGCCCGGCCAGGTGCAGCAGTTCGAGCACCTCGTCGAAGTTGGCCGAGTCGGACGCCGCCGGGGTGCACACCGGGAAGACCCGGCGGATGTTGCCCGGAATGCTCGGGCTCCGGAGCAAGGCCTCGCGGGCCTGCATCCAGTTCCGGTTGCCGCGGATCGTGTTGATCTCGCCGTTGTGCGCGATGAAGCGGTACGGGTGCGCCAGCGGCCAGGACGGGAACGTGTTCGTGGAGAAGCGCGAGTGCACCAGCGCGATGGCGCTGACCACCCGCTCGTCGGTCAGCTCCGGGTAGAACGCGGGGAGCTGGTCCGGGGTGAGCATGCCCTTCCACACCATGGTGCGGCCGGACAGCGACGGGAAGTACGCCGGCACGCCCCGCTCGGCGGTCTCCCGCTCGACCTGCTTGCGCAGGCAGAACGCCACCCGGTCCAGGTCGAGCCCGGTCAGCGGGGAGCCGGCCGGGCCGTCCGGCGAGCCGGTCAGCCGGTGCGCGGCCACGAACAGCTGCCGGACCCGGGGCATCGCCGCGAGCGCGGTCTCGCCCAGGCCGGACGGGTCGGTCGGCACCTCGCGCCAGCCGAGCACGTCGGCGCCCTCGACCAGCGCGTACTTGTCGACCACCTGGCGGGCGCGGGCCTCGGCCGCGTCGTCGTCGGGCAGGAACACCAGGCCGGTGGCGTACTGGCCGGCCGGGGGCAGCGAGAAGTCGACGCTGCCGCGCAGGAACGCGTCCGGCACCTGGATCATGATGCCGGCGCCGTCCCCGGTGTTGTGCTCCGCGCCCCGGGCGCCCCGGTGGTCCAGCCGGCACAGCGCCCCGAGGCCGTTCGCGACGACCTGGTGCGAGCGCCGCCCGTGCAGGTCGGCCACGAAGGCCACACCGCAGGCGTCGTGCTCGTACGCGGGGTCGTAGAGCCCGGTCGTGTGTGGGGCCGACTGCGGGCTGTGAGGGTACGGAAAGGCCACCGGGCCTCCTGTCGTCACTCAGGATGGATCATGGTGGGGACGACGTCGGCCCTCTGCGGTTTATTGAGTCTACGTTAGGGCTTCCGGCGCAAGGCCAGTTCAGATTGATCACACTTCCAGATGCTGGGACGTGTAGTCTCGCGCGGTGGATCTCGCACGCGCTGACGTACTCGACCGGTTGGAGCGGTTCTACGACGCGGTGCCCCGCGACGGGGCCCGGACCGAGGATTACGGCGCCCTGGTGCTGTTCGTCCGCGACGGGGACGGCTGGCCGTTCTACGCCCGGCCCCGGCTCGACGCCACCGAGCATCCCACGCTCGCCGACGTGACAGCGGTCCGCGCCCGGCAGCGGGAGCTGGGCCTGCCGGAGGCGTTCGAGTGGGTGCACGAGCACCAGCCCGACCTGCTGGCGGTGGCCCGCTCGGCCGGGCTCAGCGTGCTGGAGGCGCCGCTGATGCTGCTGGAGCCGGAGCGGCTGCCCGATCCGGGGACGTTCAGCGACGTACCGGTGCGGGTGCTGGACCCCGGCGACCCCGGCTTCGCGGCGGACATCGCGCTGCGACGGGCCGTCGCGGCGGTCGGCTTCGCCAACGGCGGCACCGCGCGCGGCGACGCCGGACCGGCCGAGCGGGACGCCGCCCTCGCCCAGCTGGACGTGGCGGCGCTGGAGGAGGAGGCGACCCGGGTCGCCGACGGGCGGCGTATCTCGGTGCTCGCCGAGACGCTCGACGAGGGCGCGCTCGCCAGCGGGATGGCGATGCGGGTCGACGACGTGGCGGAGATCGCCGGGGTGGCCACGCTGCCGTCCGCCCGGCAGCGCGGACTGGGCGCGGCGGTGACCGCCACGCTCGCGCGGGAACTGCGCGCCGCCGGCACCGACCTGATCTTCCTGAGCGCCGGCAGCGAGGACATCGCCCGCGTCTACCTGCGGGTCGGATTCCGCCGGATCGGCACCGCCTGCATCGCCGAGCCCGCCGCCGTCATCTGACTACTTACCCGGCTGTCGGGCCGGGCCGATCGCCCGGGGACCGCGCCGACTGCGGGCCGGGCCGCCGGGGAGCCGTGCCGCCCGAGGGACGGCCGAACGCAGACAGGCCGCGCGCGGACGGTCAGGACGGCGGCTGCCAGGCGGCGGCCGCCGCGGCGGCGGTGTTGCGCAGGCGCGGGCTGATCGTGCCCAGAGCCGCGTCCCGCGCGCGCAGCGCCAGCCGGCCCCGGGCCTGCAGGACCGCCGACATCCGCCGGGTCTGCCGGACCATCGTGGCCGCGCGGGGGCGGCGCAACCTGTCGTACGCGGTCACCGCGTCAGGCAGCCGCGACTCCCGTAGCAGCCCGGCCAGCGTCGCGGCGTCCTCGAACGCCAGGCAGGCGCCCTGGCCGAGGTGCGGCGGCATGGCGTGCGCGGCGTCGCCCAGCAGCACCACGCCGCCCGGACCGGCCGGGAAGCCGTACGCCTTCGGTAGCGGGCGCAGCTCGCGGATCTCCTGCTGGACGACGTCCTCCGGGTCGGTCGCCTCCAGCAGCGTGCCGATCGGGGCGGGCCAGCCCGCGAACCAGCGCTTCAGCAGCGCGAGCTGGATCTCCGGCGGCTCGGGGCGGGGCGCGCCCGCGGCGGTGGCGACCCAGTAGACGCCGCCCCGGCGGGACGCGCCCGCAGTGCCCCGCTCGCCGAGCGAGGCGGCCAGGAAGCGGTATCCGGCGCCGAGCGTCTCGCCGTGCACCGGCTGGTCGTCGGGCAACTGCGGGGCCCGGTACCAGGGGATGACCGCCCGCCAGGCCGCGCACCCTGAGCTGACCACGGCGGCCTCCGGGGCGAGGTGCCGCCGTATCTCGCTGTCGGTGCCGTCGGCGGCCACCACCAGGTCCGCCTCGTAGGTGTGCCGGCCGTCGCCCACCGCCGGACGCTCGCCCGACGCCGCGCGTACGGTCCGCACTGTCACCCCGGTACGCAGCTCGACCCGGTCGCCCAGGCCGGCGATCAGCGCGTCGTGCAGGTCCTCCCGGTGCACTACCACCGGCATCCGCTCGGCCGGCGTGGACCGGGCCTGCACCAGCCAGTGCCCGTCCGGGCGGCGCACGCCACCGTCGGGCAGCGGGGTGGCGATCGCGTCGAGCCCGTCGCCCAGACCGAGGGCGCGCAGCGCGCGTACCCCGTTGGGCCAGAGCACCACGGCGGTCGCCTCCGGGCGGACCCGGTCGGCGCGTTCCAGCAGCGTGACCTGCCAGCCCGACCGGGCCAGCACACCGGCCGCCGCCATTCCGCCGAGGCCGGCGCCGACCACCACCGCGCTGCGCATGACTCCCCCGCTCAGCTGTCCCGGTCCGCCGGGCGCCCGCCGCTGTCGGCCCGGCCGGCGTTCGTGCGCTCCGCGCCGGCCCGATCCGGGTCCGTGTCGTCGCCGTCCGCGTCCGCGCGGCCGGTGGCGTCCGCACCCTCGGTGGCGGCGGAGCCGGTGCTCGCGCCTCCGGCCTCGTCCGCGTCGTCCGTGGCGGCGTCGGCCCCGGTGGCGGCCTCCGGCCGTTCGTCGTCGACCGGGGGCAGCACGCCGGTCTGCCGGTACGCGTCGAACTGTTCCTCGGTCACCACCCGGTAGCCCTCGGGCGCGGCCGGCCGTTCGGCGGCCTCCCGGGCGGAGAGGTCGACCTGGGACACGTCCCCGGCCGGGCCGGTCGCGGGGGCCGGCTCGCCCACCGGCACCAGGTATTCGCGGGGACCGCGGACCCGGATGAAGTAGGCGAGCGCGCCGAGGAAGACCAGCGCGGCGGTCCAGACGTTGAGGCGTACGCCGAGGATCAGGTTGGCCTCGTCGGTGCGCATCAGCTCGATCCAGAACCGGCCCGCCGTGTAGCCCATCACGTAGAGCGCGAACGCCCGGCCGCGGCCGAGCCGCAGACGACGGTCGAGGAACAGCACCAGCGCGGCGACGCCGACGTTCCAGAGCGCCTCGTAGAGGAACGTCGGGTGGTAGAGCCCGGGCTGGAGCACCGGGTTGCCGGCGTCGTCGCGCAGCGCGTGACCCGGGTTGTCCGGGTCCATCACGTGCACTTCCAGGCCCCACGGCAGCGTGGTCCGCCCGCCGTACAGCTCGTTGTTGAACCAGTTGCCCAGGCGGCCGACAGCCTGCGCCAAAGGCAGCCCCGGCGCCAGCGCGTCGGCGATGACGGTGAACGGGATGCCGAGCTGCCGCGCGGCGAGCCACGCGCCGACCGCGCCGCCGGCCACCGCACCCCAGATGCCGAGACCGCCCTCCCAGATGTAGAGCGCCTTGATCGGCTCACCGCCGGCGCCGAAGTATTTCTCCGGCGAGGTGATCACGTGGTAGATCCGCGCGCCGATGATGCCCGCGGGCACGGCCCAGACGGCGATGTCGAGCACCGCGCCCGGCGCCACACCGCGGCGGCGCAGCCGGTACTCGGTGACCACGCAGGCCACCACGATGCCGAGGATGATGCAGAGCGCGTACGCCCGGATCGGAACCGGACCGAACTGCCAGACGGCGGTGCTGGGGCTGGGCATGGCCGCCAGTGGGGTCATCGGGGCGAGGGTCACGGGTGCACACGGTACCGGTGCGGACTGTGTGTGCGGCACCCCGGGCCGCCTGCCGCGCGGGTCGGATGACTTCTGTTTTGCACGGTCGTAGGCTGTTTGTCCATGAGCCCGCTCACCTGGGCGGTCGCCGCTGTCGTCACCGACGGGTACGGCCGGCTGCTGCTCTGCCGCCGGTCCGAGGGGGCCCGGCGCTGGGGCCTGCCGGGCGGGCGGCTGCGTCACGACGAGAGCCCGGCGGACGCCGTCGTCCGGGCGGTCCGTACGGAGACCGGCTGGGCGGTGACGCCGGTCGACCTGGTCGGCCTCTACCGGGTGATCGGCCCGCAGGCGCCTCCGCCGCCGGCCGGGCGCTGCGGCGCCCGCCCCGACGTGCTGGTGCACGTGTTCCGCGCCGCGCCGGTTGATGCCGGGCCCGCGGGCGATCCCGCGGCCGGGTGCCTGGCGGAGTGGTGGCCCGCGAAGGGGTTGCCCGGCGCGCTGACCCCCGCCACGCGCGCGGCGGTCGCGGACGCGCTCGCCGGTCGCGCCGGCGTGCTGCGGCACACGACCGCCGCCGACGCGCTCACGCCACCCGGCGACGGACAGCCGCGCTCGCGCATGATCGACACCAGTTCGGCGAAGTGGCGGGGTCCTGGCGTCTATGACCACGCCAGCTCGGCGTAATGGAGTCGATCAAGGGCATGGCGAGCCGGCGGTCAGCGAGCGGGGTTGCGGACGCCCTCGGCGAGTTCGGCGCTGAGCTTGCGCAGCGCGGTCAGGCCGGCAGCCTGGTCCGGAGCGTCCAGCACGCAGCGGACCAGCGCGCTGCCCACGATCACCGCGTCGGCGTACCCGGCGACTGTGGCGGCCTGCGCGCCGGTGCCGACGCCCAGCCCGACGCCGACCGGGATGTCGGTGACCTCGCGCAGCCGGGAGACCAGGATCGGCGCCGCCTCGGAGGTCTGCGCGCGGGCGCCGGTGACGCCCATGATCGCGGTGGCGTAGACGAAGCCGCGGCAGTGCTCGACGGTCATCCGCAGCCGCGCGTCGGTCGAGGACGGCGAGACCAGGAACGTACGGTCCAGGCCGTGCGCGTCGGAGGCGGCCAGCCACTCGGCGGCCTCGTCCGGGATCAGGTCCGGCGTGATCAGGCCGGTGCCGCCGGCGGCGGCCATGTCGCGGGCGAACGCGTCCACGCCGTACTGCTCGATCGGGTTCCAGTAGGTCATGGTGACCACGCTCGCCCCGGTCGCCGCGACCGCCTCGACGACGCGCAGCGCGTCGGCGACGCGGACACCGCCGGCGAGCGCGATGTCGCTCGCCTTCTGGATGACCGGGCCGTCCATCACCGGGTCGGAGTACGGGATCTCCACCTCGATGACGTCCACGCCCGCCTCGACCATGGCCTTCATGGCGGCGATGCTGCCCTCGACGGTCGGGAAGCCCGCCGGCATGCAGCCGACCAGCACCGCCCGCCCGTCCGCCCGCGCCTTGTCGAAGGCGACCCCGATGCGGCTCACGCTGTCACTCCTTGTCGAGGATGCCGAAGTACGCGCCGGCGGTGTGCACGTCCTTGTCGCCCCGCCCGGACAGGTTGACCACGATCACCGGCTCCCGGCCCAGCTCCTCGGCGAGCCGGGGGGCGATCGCGCGGGCGCCGGCGAGCGCGTGCGCGCTCTCGATCGCCGGGATCACGCCCTCGGTGCGGCAGAGCAGCTCGAACGCGGCCATCGCGTCGGCGTCGTCGACCGGCAGGTAGGTGGCCCGGCCGGTGTCGTGCAGCCAGGCGTGCTCCGGCCCGACGCCCGGGTAGTCCAGGCCGGCCGAGATCGAGTGCGACTCGATGGTCTGGCCGTCGGCGTCCTGGAGGACGTACGTGCGGGTGCCGTGCAGCACGCCGGACGAGCCGCCGGTGATGCTGGCGGCGTGCCGGCCGGTGTCGACGCCCTCGCCGCCGGCCTCGAAGCCGTAGAGCCGGACCCCGGCGTCCGGCACGAACGCGTGGAAGATGCCCAGCGCGTTGGAGCCGCCGCCGACGCAGGCCGCCACCGCGTCCGGCAGCGCGCCGGTCAGGTCCAGGCACTGCCGGCGCGCCTCCTCGCCGATGCCGCGCACGAAGTCGCGGACCATCTCCGGGAACGGGTGCGGCCCGGCGGCGGTGCCGATCAGGTAGTGGGTGCTGTCGACGTTGGCGACCCAGTCCCGCATCGCCTCGTTCATCGCGTCCTTGAGCGTGCGCGAGCCGGTGGTCACCGGGACGACGGTGGCGCCGAGCATCCGCATCCGCGCCACGTTCAGCGCCTGCCGCTCGGTGTCCACCTGGCCCATGTAGACGACGCATTCCAGGTCGAACAGCGCGGCGGCGGTGGCGGTGGCGACGCCGTGCTGGCCGGCGCCGGTCTCCGCGATGACCCGCCGCTTGCCCATCCGCCTGGTGAGCAGCGCCTGGCCCAGCACGTTGCGGACCTTGTGCGCGCCGGTGTGGTTGAGGTCCTCCCGCTTGAGCAGGACCCGCGCGCCGATCTGCGCGGAGAACCGCCGGGCCTCGTAGAGCATCGAGGGCGTGCCGGCGTAGTCGCGCAGCAGCGCGTCGAACTCGGCGAGGAAGTCCTCGTCGCCCATCGCCTTCCGGTACGCCGCGTCCAGCTCGTCGAGCGCGGCGACGAGCGCCTCGGGGACGAACCGGCCGCCGAACCGGCCGAAGTGACCGGCGGCGTCGGGGACCTGGCCGGTTGCGGGTGCGGCGCTCATCGCGGGCGTCCTCTCGGATCGGGTGCCCGGCGGCTCAGCGCACCGGGCGGGGCGTGGCCGGGTGGTTACCGGCGTTGACCAGCTCGGCGACGGCTTCGCGCGGGCTCTTCTGGGTGACCAGGCCCTCGCCCACCAGCACGGCGTCGGCGCCGGCGGAGGCGTACCGGATCAGGTCGTGCGGACCGCGCACCCCGGACTCGGCGATCTTGACGACGCTGCTGGGCAGGCCGGGCGCGATCCGCTCGAACACGGAGCGGTCGACCTCCAGGGTACGCAGGTCGCGGGCGTTCACGCCGATGACCTGCGCGCCGGCCTCCAGGGCGCGGTCCGCCTCCTCCTCGGTGTGCACCTCGACCAGCGCGGTCATGCCGAGCGACTCGATCCGCTCCAGCAGCCCGACCAGCACGTTCTGCTCCAGCGCGGCCACGATCAGCAGCACCAGGTCGGCGCCGTGCGCGCGGGCCTCGTGCACCTGGTAGCTGGAGACCACGAAGTCCTTGCGCAGCACCGGCACGTTCACCGCGGCCCGCACCGCGGCGAGGTCGTCGAGCGACCCGCCGAACCAGCGGCCCTCGGTCAGCACGCTGATCGCCCGCGCGCCACCGGCCGCGTAGTCACCGGCCAGGTCGGCCGGGTCGGCGATCTCGGCCAGCCGCCCCTTGGACGGCGACGAGCGCTTCACCTCGGCGATCACGGCCACGCCGGGGCGGCGCAGCGCCGCGTACGCGTCCAGCGGTGGCGGCGCGGCGGCGGCCAGTTCCCGGATCCGCTCCAGCGGAACCTGCTCCTGGCGCCGGGCCACGTCCTCGCGCACGCCGGCCAGGATCTCGTCGAGCACCCCTGCGGACGGCGCCGCTCCGGCGTCGTCCCCCTCCGCGTGCGCATGCTCAGCAGTCACCAACGGACTCCCCTCTCCGGGCGTCATGGGCCGATGCTAGGGGGCGCCACCTGGCGACGAGTGCCGGGGGGTATGGCGCACCTCACGACATGGGCTGTGGCATGATGGCCGACTTCCGGTGAACGCCATGTCACGCAGCGCCACCGCTGGCATCGACCGTCACCCATCCCCTATCTCACCACGATCGTTGCGGGCCCGCAGGACGGGTTCCGGCGGTGGGCTGTGACCAAGCTCAAGGACCTCCGGCCCTGCCCAGGTCGACCCCGGTGCGACAGCGTTGACCTGTGCTTCACGGCGGCGAAACGTCCACCCGGAAGCATCGTCGTCGGGCACACTCGACGCCGGCGGCTGCCGACCGTCGCCAACGATCTCGTATGGGGTGACCATGAGCGCCAACGGGCCGACCCAGACCATCGGCTTGACCACCATCTCCCGTACCGTCGCCTCGCTCGCCGTCGGCGTGGTGCACACGCTCGAACGCGCGGTGGCCGGTGAGGGCCGGATGCGTACCGCCCGGGGCAACGCCTGGGAGGCGGTCTGCGCCGACCGGGCCCGCGCCGCCCAGCGCCGCGAGCTGGAGCGGCTGGTGGCCGAGCTGGCCGCCGCGCGGGCCGCGGCCCGGCAGCGGCGCGACGCCCGCGAGACGCAGCCGGTCAGCTGACCGTCGGGTCCTCGCCCCGGTCCAGCGCGTCCCACGCGTCCCGGGTGCCGCGTTCGACCGCCGGCCGGCCGGGCTCGTCCGCCGGGGCGGACCGCCGCTCGTACCGGGCGCCCATCGCCGGCCAGCCGTCGCCGCGCAGCGCGGTGAACGCGCCGCCGGCCGCCAGGGCCAGGCCGCCGGCCAGCACCAGCGCCGGCCACTGCCGGCTCACGCCGGTCTCGGTCAGGCCGATCCCGCCGCCGACCGCCACCGCCAGGCCGACGCCGGCCAGCAGCACACCCAGCAGCCGGCGCAGCCGGCCCCGGGTGGCGAGCACCGCGCCGCCGCCGGCGAGTCCCACGTACGTCAGCGCCAGCACCCAGGGCAGCAGCTCCGTACCGGTGCGCCCGGCCCGGCCGGACGGCAGCGACCCCCGGGCGGTCACCTCGACCGCCCAGGTACGGGTCACCGCCCAGCAGGCCAGGCCCGCGCCGGCCAGGCAGAGCAGCACCGCGTACGCGAGTTCGCGCCGGCCGCGGGCGGTCGGCGCGGTGGTGCCGGGCGCGCTCACCGGGCGGCCCGCAGCGTCTCGGCGGCCGCGATGGCGGCGAGGACGGCGGCGGCCTTGCTGCGCGTCTCCTGGTCCTCGGCGGCGGGGTCGGAATCGGCCACGATCCCGGCGCCGGCCTGCACGTAGGCGCGGCCGTCGCGGATCAGCGCGGTACGGATGGCGATGGCCATGTCCAGGTCGCCGCCGAAGGCGAAGTAGCCGACGGTGCCGCCGTAGACGCCGCGCCGCACCGGCTCCAGCTCCTCGATGATCTCCATGGCGCGCACCTTGGGCGCGCCGCTGAGCGTCCCGGCCGGGAACGTCGCGGCCAGCGCGTCGAACGCCGTGCGGTCGTCGCGCAGCTCGCCGACGACTGTGGAGACGATGTGCATGACGTGGCTGTAGCGCTCGATGGTGGCGAACTCGGGCACCTCGACGGTGCCCGGGCGGCACACCCGGCCCAGGTCGTTGCGGCCCAGGTCAACGAGCATCACGTGCTCGGCGCGTTCCTTGGGGTCGGCGAGCAGTTCGGCGGCGAGCTTGGCGTCGCCGTCCGGGGAGCCGCCGCGCGGCCGGGTGCCGGCGATCGGGTGCAGCAGCGCCCGGCGCCGCCCGTCCGGGCCGGCGCTGACCTTGAGGTGCGCCTCCGGCGACGAGCCGACGATGTCGAAGCCGTCGAAGCGCAGCAGGTACATGTACGGGCTGGGGTTCGTGGTGCGCAGCACCCGGTAGACGTCGAGCGGGTCGGCGTCGGTGGGGCGCTCGAAGCGCTGGCTGAGCACGATCTGGAAGCACTCGCCGGCCCGGATCGCCTCCTTGGCCGCCTCCACCGCCTGCGGGTAGCCGCCCTCGGGGGTGCGGCTGACCACCTCGCCGACGCCGGGCCGGCCCACAGTCGAGACCATGGGCGGAATCGGCCGGGACAACGCGCTGGTCATCGCGTCGAGGCGGCCGACGGCGTGGTGGTACGCGGCCTCGACCCGCCCGGCCCGGTCGGGGTCGTCCAGCGGCGGCAGCACCGCGTTGGCGACCAGGATCGCGGAGCCCTCGTAGTGGTCGAGGACCACCAGGTCGGTCGCGAGCATCATGCCCAGCTCGGGCACGTCCAGCTCGTCCTCGGTCAGCTCGGGCAGGCGCTCGAAGCGGCGGACCAGGTCGTACCCGAGGTAGCCGACCAGGCCGCCGGTCAGCGGCGGCATGTCACCGGCCGGATCCCAGCCCGGCCCGGCGAGCGCGGCGACCGTCTCGCGCAGCACGGTGACCGGGTCGCCACCGGTGGGCACGCCCGCCGGTGGCGTGCCGGTCCAGCTCGCCGCGCCGTCGCGCTCGGTGAGCGTGGCGCTGCTGCGGACGCCGATGAACGAGTAGCGCGACCAGGCCGTGCCGGCCGAGCCGACGCCCTGTTCGGCGGACTCCAGCAGGAACGTGCCGGGACCGCCGGCCAGCTTGCGGTAGACCCCGACCGGCGTCTCCGCGTCGGCGAGCAGCCGCCGGGTCACCGGCACGACCCGCCAGCGGGCGGCCAGGTCGGCGAAGGTGGACCGGTCCGGGCTGACCGTGCCGTCGGTCACGGGGTCGCCTCCGGGGAGCTGACCGGCAGTTCGGTGAAGAAGCAGGTGCGCTGCCCGGTGTGGCAGGCCGCGCCGACCTGCTCGACGCTGACCAGCAGCGCGTCGCCGTCGCAGTCGAGGGCCACCGAGCGCACGTACTGGTGGTTGCCCGAGGTGGCGCCCTTGACCCAGTACTCGCCGCGGCTGCGCGACCAGTAGGTGGCCCGACCGGTGGTGAGCGTGCGGTGCAGCGCCTCGTCGTCCATCCAGGCGACCATCAGCACCTCGCCCGAGTCGTGGGCGCGGACCACGGCGGCGACCAGGCCGTCCGGGGTGCGGCGGAGCTTCGCCGCGACGGCCGGGTCGAGCCGGGACGGGCGGGCCGGTCCGGGAGCGGGGGCGCCGGTCAGCGGCGCGTCAGGAGCGGGCACGGTTGACCATTCTCCCGCACGCGGTCCGGGCACCGCCGACGTGTCCCGGGAGGCGGTCGTCACCGTGCCCAGCGCCCGGCCCAGCCGGGCGAGGTAGCGGTCCACCCGGCCGTCGACCAGCGCCTCGGCCAGGTCCGCGCCGTGGGTGGCGGCGATCTCGCCGGCGTACGGGCGGATCAGCGGGAGGATGCCGGTGACCAGCCGTCCGGCGGCGGCGCCGACCTCGGCCGGGTCACCGGCGCGCAGGCCGAGGCAGAGCAGCATGTCGTGGCGGTAGCCGGGCGGGGCGACCGGCAGGTCCAGCGCGGCGGTCAGGGCGGCCCGGCGGGACACCACGCGCACGGTCGGGTTGGCCGGCCGCAGCACCGAGGGGCAGAGCCGGGCAAGGTCGGCCGCGGCGAGCCGGACCCCGACCGGGTCGTCGGCCACGCGGGCCGCGGCGACCTTGCCCAGCGTCGCGATCAGCTCCTCCAGTCGCGGCTCGTCGGCGGGCTGGCAGAGCACCGGCAGGTCGATCAGGCGGCGCCATTCCGGTACGGCCCACAGCAGCCGGGCGGGCGCGGTGACCGGGAGCCCGAACGCCCAGTCGGCGGGCTGGCCGAGGCGGCGTACCCAGGAGCGGACGTCGCGGGCGGCCACGGACACGTGCACGAGGCGACCGGCGAACTCGGTCAGGTACGCCCGCCGGGCCGCGTACGGCGTGCCGCGGCGGGACGTGGCCTGCCGGGCGCCCGCGCCGGCGGGCCGTCCGTCGTCGGCGGCCACGAGCACGTCCACGTCCACGTCGCTGTGCTCGGTGGCGGCCCGCCGGGCGTGGCTGCCGCGCAGCATGATCCCGACGACCGGCCGGTCGGCGGCCTGCCGCAGGCGGGCGGCCCAGTCGTCGAGGAACGCGGTGTCGGGCAACTGCGCTGGACCCACGGCGCCATGGTGCCGAAATCCGATCTTCACCGCAATGACCGTTGCCGGACCCCGTGTCCGCCACTGGGGCGTTCAGCCGGATTCCTCCTCCGCCCGGCGGTACGCGTCGATCTTGTGTTCGAGGACCTTCAGGTCCTCCTCCAGCTCGGCCATCCGGGCCAGGACGCGGGCCCGGTGCGCCTCGAACAGCGCCCGCCGCGCGCCGAGCGTGCCGTCCCCGTGCCGGGCCAGTTCGGCGTAGCGGCGCATGTCTCGCACCGGCATCCCGGTACGCCGCAGCCGGGTGAGCAGGAACAGCCAGTTGACGTCGGACTCGGTGTAGCGCCGGCGGCCGGACGAGTCCCGCCCGACGCGGCCAACCAGGCCCTCCTGCTCGTACCAGCGCAGCGTGTAGGTGGTCAGGCCGACCCGTTCCGCCGCCTCACCCACGGTGAGGCTCATCTCCCGCGTGCTGATGTCCACGCCCTCCAGGCTTCCAGTTCGAGGGCACTCGAAGTCAAGTCCCCGTTGCCCTCGGGGAGGAATTCACCTACCGTTGAGTTCAACGGGTGATGAATTGACGGAGGCGAGCATGGACGACGCGGTGTCGGTCCGCGAGCTGGTGGTCGACCGGGGCGGGCGGCGGGTGCTGCACGGCATCACCTGCGGGGTGCCCCGGGGCACCGTGACCGGGCTGCTCGGGCCCAGCGGCAGCGGCAAGACCACGCTGATGCGCGCGGTGGTCGGCGTGCAGACGGTCGGCTCCGGCGCGGTGGACGTGCTCGGCCGCCCCGCCGGCTCGGCCGACCTGCGCCGCCGGGTGGGTTACCTGACCCAGGCGCCGAGCGTGTACGCCGACCTGACGGTGCGGGAGAACGCCCGCTACTTCGCGGTGCTCCAGGGCCGGGGCCGCGCCGAGGCCGACCGCGCGGTGGCCGACGTCGGCCTGGCGAACGCGGCCGACCAGCTCGTCGGCACGCTCTCCGGCGGCCAGCGCAGCCGCGCCTCACTCGCCTGCGCGCTCGTCGGCGAACCCGAGCTGGTGATCCTCGACGAACCGACAGTCGGCCAGGACCCGGTGCTGCGGGCCGACCTGTGGGCCCGGTTCCACGCCATGGCCGCGAACGGCACCACGCTGCTGGTCTCCAGCCACGTGATGGACGAGGCCGCCCGCTGCGACCGGCTGCTGCTGATCCGCGAGGGACGGCTGGTCGCCGACGACACCCCGGCCGCGGTCCGCGCCGCCACCGGGACCGACGACCTGGAGGAGGCGTTCCTGCGCCTGATCCGCGACGCCGAGGGAGAGGCGCGATGAACGGACGGATCCTGGCCGCCACCACCGGGCGCATCCTGCGCCAGCTCCGGCACGACCGGCGGACCGTGGCGCTGCTCGTGGTGGTGCCGTCGGTGCTGCTCACGCTCGTCTACTTCATGTACGTCGACCAGCCCGCCCCGCCCGGCGCGCCGAGCACGTTCGACCGGGTGGCCCTGATCATGCTGGGCTTCTTCCCGTTCATCATCATGTTCCTCGTGACCAGCATCGCCATGCTCCGCGAGCGCACCACCGGCACGCTGGAGCGCCTGCTCACCACGCCGCTGGGCAAGCTCGACCTGCTGTTCGGGTACGGCATCGCGTTCGGCCTGGCCGGGGTGCTCCAGTCCACTGTCGCCTCGGTCGTCGCGTACCGGGTGTTCGGGCTGGAGACCGCGGGCAGCGCGTGGCTGGTCGTGCTGATCGCCGGGGTGAACGCGGTGCTCGCGGTGGCGCTCGGACTGTTCTGCTCGGCGTTCGCCCGCACCGAGTTCCAGGCGGTCCAGTTCATGCCGGTGGTGGTGGCCCCGCAACTGCTGCTGTGCGGCCTGTTCGTGCCGCGCGACGAGATGGCCGGCTGGCTCCAGGCGGTCAGCGACGCGCTGCCGCTGTCGTACGCGGTCGAGGCGCTCCAGGAGGTCGGCGCGCACGCCGAGCCGACCGGAACGATGTGGCGGGACGTGGCGATCGTGGCCGGGGCGGCGGTGGCGGCGCTGGTGCTGGCCGCCGCGACGCTGCGCCGGCGCAGCGGGTGAACGCGCGGCGCACCGGGCGGCGGCCCGGCAGCCCGGACACCCGTGAGGCCATCCTCGCCGCGGCGCGGGAGGCGTTCGCCGAGCGCGGCTTCGACGCCGCGTCGATCCGGGCCATCGCCGCGGCGGCCGGCGTGGACCCGGCGCTCGTGCACCACTACTTCGGCGGCAAGGAGGAGCTGTTCCGGGCCGCCACGGCGTTCCCGGCCGACCCGGGGCGGCTGCTGCCGGCGGTGCTCGCCGGCGGCCCGGACGCGGCCGGCGAGCGGATGGTCCGGGTGTTCCTGGAGGTCTGGGACTCCCCCACCGGCACGGCGGCGGTGGCGCTGCTGCGCTCCGCCGTCAGCAACGACTGGACCGCGCGCCTGCTGCGCGAGTTCCTGGTCACGCAGGTGCTGCGCCGGGTGCTCGACCACCTCGGCGTCGACCCGGCGCAACGCGCGCTGCGCGGTGGGCTGGTCGCCACGCAGCTCGCCGGGCTGGCCATGATGCGGTACGTGCTCCGTCTCGACGCGGTCGCCACCGCCGAGCCGGCGACGCTGGTGGCCGCCATCGGCCCGACGGTCCAGCGGTACCTGACCGGCGACATCACCTGAGCCTCCCGGCCGCCGGCTCCGGCAGCCGGGACGGCGCCGCTCAGGCCGCGGCCCGGGGGCAGAGCATCGGGTGCAGCAGGCGGGAAAGCTCCGCCACGTCGGCGACGGGCCGCGGGAAGGCGAGCCGGGCCCGCCGGGTCGCGCCGGGCCGCCCGTGCGCGACCAGCAGCCCGTACCTGTCGATCCGGACCACCCGGGGAACCTGGTCGCCGGGCAGGGCGAGCCGCCGCCGCAGGTAGTCGCCGACCTGCTCGGCGTGGTGGTCTGCCAGGTCGGCCAGCAGGTCGGCCTCGACCGGGTGCAGCGGGTCGGGCTCGGCCTCCGCGAACGCCTCCGGGTCGACCCGGCGCACACGCCCGGCGCGCTCCCAGCGGGCCTCGGCCACCTCGAAGCGGTGCAGGTGGAACCGGCGGCCCACGTCGAGCAGGTCGCCGACCGGGTCGGTGGCGGCGAAGTCGACCGCCGCGTCGCGCGCCTCGTCCCCGTCCAGCCGGGCGGCCCAGCCGGACACCCAGGCCCGGCCGAGCGAGGGCGCCCCGGCCGCGGGCGGCAGGTCGAGCACGTCGAGCACGGTGGCCACGTCGGTGTCGCCCGCCGGCGGCACGAGCGCCGCGGCCAGGTCACTGACCACGGGTACGAGCAGCAGCACCCGCCCGTCCGGGTCGACGGCGTGCCGGACCTGGTGCGGGCCGGGATGCCGGGCCAGGTGGACGAGGGCGGGCAACCGGCCCGCGACCAGGGTTCGCACGATCTCCGCCGGGCTGGGCCGCATGATCCCGACCTCCTCAATATAGGTTAGGCTTACCTAAGAAGCAGGCTAGACGATCGGAGACGTCGACGTGAACCACCCCCGGCCCAAGGCCCGGCTCTCCCGCGCCCTCGGTATCCCGCTGACCCGCAAGTGCGTGCGGTACTTCGAGCGGCGCCCCTATCCCCCGGGCGTGCACGGCCGGTCCCGCCGCACCACCTCCGACTACCAGGTGCGGCTGCTGGAGAAGCAGCGGCTGCGCCACCAGTACAACGTCAGCGAGGCCCAGCTGCGCCGGTTGTTCGACGAGGCGGCCCGGGGCGCCGGCAAGACCGGCGAGACGCTCGTCGCGCTGCTGGAGCGGCGCCTCGACGCGGTGGTGCTGCGGGCCGGGCTGGCGCGCAGCGTCTACCAGGCCCGTCAGCTCGTCGCGCACGGCCACATCACCGTCGACGGGCGCAAGGTCGACCGGCCGTCGTACCGGCTGCGTCCCGGCCAGGTGGTCGGCGTACGCGAGCGCAGCCGCGCGCTGCCGCCGTTCCAGCTCGCCGCCGCCGGCGCGCACGCCGACGCCCAGCCCCGGCCGTACCTGTCGGCGCAGCCGGCCGAGCTGCGCGCCATGCTGGTGCGCGAACCGGCCCGGCACGAGGTGCCGGTGGTGTGCGACGAGCAGCTCGTGGTGGAGTTCTACTCCCGCTGACCGGTTACCGGGTCTGCTCCAGCCCTGGCGGACCCGCCAAGATCAGCGGGTCTGCTCCAGCCCTGGCGGACCCGCCAAGATCAGCGGGTCTGTTCCAGCCAGGAGGCGTACAGCAGGGCGTAGACCGAGTCGGTGTCGCGGACCAGCTCCTCGTGCGGGCCGCGCTGCACGATCCGGCCCCGGTCCACCACGATCACCTCGTCCGCCGCCTGCGCGGTGGACAGCCGGTGCGCGATGGCGAGCGTGGTCCGGCCCCGGGTCACCGCGTCGAGCGTCCGTTGCAGGCGGACCTCGGTGGCCGGGTCGACAGCGCTCGTCGCCTCGTCCAGCACCAGCAGGTCCGGGTCCGCGACGTACGCCCGGGCCAGCGCCACGAGCTGCCGCTCCCCGACGCTCAACGCCTCCCCGCGCTCGCCGACCGGCGTGTCCAGCCCGGACGGCAGCCCGTCCAGCCAGTCGGACAGGCCCAGCTCGCCGAAGGCGGCGGTGAGCCGCTCGTCGGTCAGGTCGGGGCGGGCGAAGCGGACGTTCTCCCCGACCGTGGCGTCGAACAGGAAGCCGTCCTGCGGCACCATCACCACCCGGGAGCGCAGCGAGTCGAAGCGCACCTGCCGCAGGTCGACCCCGGAGAGCAGCACCGCGCCCTCGGTCGGGTCCATCAGGCGGGTGAGCAGCTTGGCGAACGTGGTCTTGCCGCTTCCGGTCTCGCCCACCACCGCCACCCGGCTCTTGGCCGGGATGTCCAGCGTCACGTCGTGCAGCACCGGCGGCCCGCCCGGGTAGGCGAACGTCACGCCGGCGAACCGGGCGTCCAGCGGCCCCGGCGGCAGCTCCCGCCCCTGCTCGCCGGGGTCGGCCACGTCCGGGGAGACGTCCAGCACGTCCAGCACCCGGCGCCAGCCGGCGATCGCGTTCTGCGCCTCGTTGAGCACCTCGGTGGCGATCTGCACCGGCTGGATGAACAGCGTGACCAGGAACAGGAACGCGGTGAGCTGGCCGACCGACAGCGTGCCGTCGACGCCCAGGCTGACCCCGACCACCACCACGCCGGCCAGCGCCAGCCCGGCGGCCAGCTCCCCCACCGAGCTACCCATGATGCTGATCCGGATGGCCCGCTGCTGGGCCACCCGCTGCCCGTCGATGGCCGTGTCCAGGCGCCGCGCGGTGCGCCCGGCGATGCCGTACGCCCGGATCACCGGCGCGCCCACCACGCTCTCGCCGATCGCGCCGAGCAGCGTGCCGGTGCGCTGCCGCACCAGCCCGTACGCCCCGGCGAGGCGGCGCTGCAACTGCCGGATCACCAGCACCGCCGGCGCGAACGCGACGAGCACCACGAGCGTCAACTGCCAGGAGTACGCGAGCATCACGGCGGTGGTGACCAGCAGCTGGCCCAGGTTGACGATGAGGATCACGCCGCCCCACTGGAGGAACTGGGTGATCTGGTCGACGTCGCTGGTGACCCGGGAGACGAGCGAGCCGCGCCGCTCGGACTGCTGGTGCAGCATGGACAGGTCGTGCACGTGCCGGAACGCCCGGGTGCGCACGCCGGCCAGCGCGGTCTCGCTCACCGTGAACAACCGGCGCATCATCAGGTATCCGCAGGCGGTGGTGACCACCAGCACGCCGGCGGTGATCGCCACGGTCAGCGAGATGACGTTCAGGTCGAGGCCGCCGACGATGCCGTGGTCGATGCCGCGCTGCACCGCCACCGGCACGGCCACCCGGCCGACCATGTAGACCAGCGCCAGCGCCAGCGTGCCGGCGAGGCCGGTGCGCAGCTCCGGGGAGAGCGCCAGCCCGCGCCGCAGCGTCCGCCAGGTCGACTCGGTGGCCTCGGTGGTCTCGCCCGTGGTCGTACTCACCGGGCCCGCCGTTCGTTCGCGACTGCGGGGCTCCGCTCCGCTGCACTCCTCGCGCTCACCGGTCCACCTCCAGGCCCGAGGTCAACGGCGTGACCTCGTCGTACGTCCGATTCTGCTCGCGTTCCTGCTCGGCCTGCTCGTACGCGGTGACGAGGTCGGCGTAGCCGGGCACGGTGGACAGCAGCTCGGTGTGGGTGCCGCGGGCGACCACCCGGCCCTGCTCCACGTAGATCACCTCGTCGGCGAGCGCGATGGTGGCCCGGCGGTACGCCACCACCAGGATCGACGCCGGGGCGCCGTCGGCGGGCGCGCGCAGCCCGGCCAGGATGGCCGCCTCGACCCGCGGGTCGACAGCGCTCGTGGCGTCGTCGAGCACCAGCAGCCGGGGTCGCCCGGCGAGCGCCCGGGCCAGCGTCAGCCGCTGGCGCTGGCCGCCGGACAGCGACGTGCCCCGCTCGCCGACCATGGTGTCCAGCCCGTCCGGCAGCGCGGCCACGAAGCCGTCCGCCTCGGCCAGCCGCAGCGCCGCCCAGACCTCGTCGTCGCCGATGCCGGCCCGGTCGAGAGCGATGTTGGCCCGGACCGTGTCGTCGAAGACGAACGGCACCTGCGCCACGAGCGCCGCCGTGGCCGCCAGCGAGGCGGCGGTCAGCTCCCGCACGTCCACGCCGTCCAGCGTGACCCGGCCGGCGCCCGGGTCCACCAGGCGCACGGCGAGCGACGCGATCGTCGACTTGCCCGCGCCGGTTGGGCCGACCAGGGCGACCGTCTTCCCGGCCGGGACTGTGAACGTCACCTCGCCGAGCACCTGCGCGCCGGGCAGGTGCGCCTCGGCCGGCTCGTACGCGAAGTGCACGTCGTCGAAGGCGAGCGTGGCCGGCTCGTGGGTGGCCGGGTCGAGCGTCGTCGTGCCGTACGGCATCTCGCCGGTCGCGTCGAGCACCCGGCGGACCCGGTCCCACCCGGCGACGCTGCGCGGCAGCTCGGCCAGCACCCAGCCGATGGCGCGTACCGGGAAGGCCAGCACGGTGAACAGGAACGCGACGCTGACCAGCTCGGTCACGGTGATCGCGCCCTCGCGCAGCCGCAGCGCGCCGACCACCAGCACAGCGAGCGTGCCGAGGCTGGGCAACGTCTCCAGCATCGGGTCGAACACGCCACGCAGCCGGCCGACCGAGATCAGCGCGTCGCGCAGCTCACCGGCGCGGGAGGCGAAGCGGGCCGTCTCCTGGGCCTCGCGGCCCATCGTCTTGACCACGAGCGCGCCGTCGAAGCTCTCGTGCGCGATGCCGCTGACCTCGGCCCGCAGCCGCTGCGCCCGGGCCTGCCGGGGCGCCATCCGGCGGGAGTAGACCACGTTGAGCGCGAACAGCGCCGGGAACACGGCGAGGCCGACCAGGGCCAGCGCCCAGTCGGTGAAGAACAGTGAGGCCACCGCGCCGACGAGCATCACCAGCGTGCCGACCGCGAACGGCAGCGGCGCGATCGGGTACCAGGCCGCCTCCACGTCGGAGTTGGCGTTCGACAGCAGCGTGCCGGTGGAGTTGCGGTGGTGCCAGGCCAGCGGCAGTTCCAGGTAGCGGCGGGTGACCCGGCGGCGGTAGGCGGCCTGGAGCCGGTACTGCATGTAACCGGCGCCGAGCCGGCGGCCGAAGATGCCGACGACACGCAGCACGCTGATGCCGAACAGCGCCGTCGCGGCGAGCGCCAGCGCCCCGCGGGCCACCTCGCCGCGCTCCACGGCCGGCACGACGACGTCGCCGACCACCCCGCCGACCACGTACGCGCTGGCGATCACCAGGAGGCCGAACAGCACGCTGCCGCTGACCGCGACCGCGAAGATCCGTGGCTGTTCCCGGATGGCCCGGCCGAGCACCCGTAGCCCTCTGCCGAGCACGTCCCGACTTGTCCCGCTCGCCACGCTCTCCCCCGCCGTAAGCCGCAGTTTTCTCCCCCATCCTTACCGCTCGCCGCCCGTCCCGCCGACCCGGCCGGGATATGTCCGCCGTCACGTTCCCGCCGGAGCTGGGCCGACGGTGACCGGAGGCGGTCCGGCGGCGTGGTCGCGCCGGGCGTGGCGCGCCGATCAGCCGGGACCGGCCTACGATCGGGCCATGCCGCGGTACGCCCGAGCGGAGCGCGAGGCGCTCGCCGACCTGATGCTGGAAGTGGGACCGGACGCACCGACTGTGAACGAGGGGTGGACCACTCGTGACCTGGCGGCGCACCTGCTGGTGCGGGAGCGCCGGCCGGACGCGGCGGGCGGGATCCTGCTGCCGCCGCTGCGCGGCTACGGCGAGTCGGTCCGTCGGCGGATCGCCGCCGGGCCGTACGCCGACCTGATCGCCCGGGTACGCCGTCCCCCGGTGTGGAGCCCGGTGAGCAACCCGCTCACCGACGAGCTGGCGAACGGGATGGAGTTCTTCATCCACCACGAGGACGTGCGGCGCGCCCGTCCGGGCTGGCATCCGCGCGACCTGCCGGCCGGGCAGCAGGCGGTGCTGTGGAAGCGGGTCGCGCTGCTGGCCCGGATGGCACTGCGGCGGTTCCCGGCCGAGGTGCTGGTGCAGGCGCCGGGCTACGGCGAGCTGCGGGCCGGCGGCGGCGGCGAACGGCTGCGCCTGGTCGGTGCGCCGGGCGAGCTCGTCCTGTTCCTCACCGGACGGCAGCGGGTGGCCCGGGTCCAGGTGGACGGTCCGGCCGACCGCGCCGAGCGCCTGCGCACCGCCGAGCTGGGACTCTGACCGAGGGTGTGTAGCCGGTCGCTCGCTCACTGTGGAAAGTGGACGGACCGGCTTCGATAACGGTTACGTCCTCCCGTACGCTCCTGCGCACCGGCCCGACCCCGCGGGGCGGCGGACAGGGGACGACGACGATGCGCGACTTCGCCCTCTCGGCACTGCACGAGCCACCCTTTCCCTCCCGGCGCCACCCCGCCGTCGACCAGACGGCCGCGGAGAGCGCGGCCTGGGTACGCGACTTCGGCCTGGTGGAGGACCAGTCCGGGCGCCGGCGGCTGGCCGGGGCGCACGCCGCGGAGCTGGCCGCTCGCGCCTGCCCCGAGGCGTCGCCGTCCGGATTGCGCCTGCTCACCGACCTGATCAACTGGCTGTTCGTGGTGGACGACGCCTGCGACGACGACGGGCTCGGCGCGACGCCCACGCTGCTGGCGCCCACGCTGGCCGCGCTGCTGGCGGTGCTCGACCGGCACGGCGACCCGGAGGCGCCCGCACCGGCCGACGGCGGGCCGATCGCCCTGGCGCTGCACGACCTGTGCCGGCGGGCCCGCGACCGGGGCCGGCCGGCCCACCTGCTGCGCCTGGTCAGCCAGTTGCGGGAGTACCTGCTGGCGCTGCTCTGGGAGGCCGCCAACCGGGAACGCCGGCGGGTGCCGGGGGTGGCCGAGTACACGCAGATGCGCCGCCACACCGGCGGGGTGCGCCCCAGTTTCACTGTGACCGACCTGGCCCGCCCGTCCGCGCCCCGCGCCGACCAGCGGGTCGCGCCGGCGCTCACCGTGCTGGACGCCCTCGCCACCGACCTGATCTGCTGGTGCAACGACCTGTTCTCCTACGGCAAGGAGCGGGGCGCCACCCCGGAGGCGCACAACCTGGTCACCACGATCGCGGGCGAGACCGGGCAGGACGAGTCGGCGGCGCTGTACGCGGCGGCGGACCGGTTCAACAAGACCCTCGCCACGTACGCGGAGCGGGACGCGGCGCTGAGCGCCGTGGCCGACGAGGGGATGCGGGTCTTCCTGGACACCCGCCGGGACTGGATCAGGGCCACCTACGACTGGTCCCGCGCGGCCAGCCGGTATGCCTGAGCGGTTCCAGCAGGCGGGACCGCCGACGACTCGACCGATCGGGGCTAGCCGCTGGCCGGGTGCAGGCAATACCCTTCGGTAACCGCAGACCGGCGTGACCCCCGTCACGTCCCTCCACCCCTGAAGGCGGCTACAGCGATGGCTCTCGATGTACCGTACCGTTCCGTACCGGACATGTTCCTCAAGCGCGTGGCGGACTCCCCCGACCGGCACGCCTTCGCCCACCCCGCCCCCGACGACTCGGGCCCGGTCTGGCTGACGTGGGAGCAGGTCGGGCAGCGCGCCAAGGCGATCGCCGCCGGGCTGCACGGGCTCGGTGTCGGCCTGGAGAACCCGGTCGCGATCCTGGCCAACACGCGCCTGGACTGGGTGCTCGCCGACTTCGGCATCATGTGCGCCGGCGGGGCCACCACCACCGTCTACCCCACCACCGAACCCGACGACGCGGTCTACATCATCGCCGACTCCGGCTCGAAGGTGCTGTTCGCGGAGAACCCGGCCCAGGCGGCGAAGATCGCCGGGGCCGACCTGCCCGCACTGACCCACGTGGTGCTCTTCGACGGCACGCCCGACCCGGCGGCGGCCGTCCCGCAGCTCACCCTGGCCGAGCTGGAGGAGCGCGGCGCCGCGGCGCTGAGCGCCGAGCCGGACCTGATCGACATGCTCGTCGCCGGCATCGGCCCGGACCACCTGGCCACGCTGATCTACACCTCGGGCACCACCGGCCGCCCGAAGGGCGTGGAGCTGCTGCACGGCGGCTGGTGCTGGGAGGGCGTGGCGCAGGCCGAGCTGGGCCTGCTGCGCGTCGACGACCTGCAGTACCTGTGGCTGCCGCTGTCCCACTCCTTCGGCAAGACGCTGCTCTGCGGCGCCACCCACGTCGGCCTGCCCACGTACGTCGACGGCCGGGTGGACAAGCTCGTCGACCTGCTGGGCGTGGTGCAGCCGACGCTGATGTGCGGCGCGCCCCGGGTCTTCGAGAAGGTCTACAACAAGGCGGTCACCACCGCGCAGGGCGCGGGCGGCGCCAAGGCCAAGATCTTCGCCTGGGGCGTCGGGGTCGGCAAGGAGAAGGTCGCGCTGGAGCAGGCCGGCAAGCCGGTCCCGGCCGGGCTGCGGATGAAGTACGCGCTGGCCGAGAAGCTCGTGTTCAGCAAGCTCCAGGCCCGGCTGGGCGGCCGGATGCGGGTGCTGGTCTCCGGCGCGGCGCCGCTGAGCAAGGAGATCGCCACCTTCTTCGCCGCCGCCAACCTGCCCATCTCGGAGGGCTACGGCCTGACCGAGACCAGCGCGGGCGCGTTCGTGAACCCGCCCGGCGGGCTGAAGATCGGCAGCGTGGGCCGGGCCATGGGCGACCTGGAGTGCCGGATCGACACCGACGGCGAGGTCCTGATGCGGGGCAAGCCGGTCATGCGGGGCTACCACAACCTGCCCGAGGAGACCGCCGCCGCGTTCACCGAGGACGGCTTCTTCCGCACCGGCGACATCGGCACGCTCGACGACGACGGCTACCTGCGCATCACCGACCGCAAGAAGGATCTGGTCAAGACGTCCGGCGGCAAGTACGTCGCGCCGTCGCACATCGAGGGCATGTTCAAGGCGGTGTGCCCGTACACCTCGCAGGCCGTGGTGATCGGGCAGGCGCGCAACTACTGCACCATGCTCGTCACGCTGGACCCGGACGCGATCAAGGGCTGGGCCGCCGGCACGCCGCTGGAGGGCAGCGACTACACCACGATCGTCACCTCCCCGCAGGCACGGGAGATGGTCGAGGGATACGTCGCCGAGCTGAACGCCAAGCTCAACCGCTGGGAGACGATCAAGAAGGTGACGATCCTCCCCCGTGACCTCACCATCGAGGACGGCGAGGTCACGCCGTCGCTGAAGATCAAGCGCCGCAGCGTGGAGACGAACTTCGCCTCCGAGATCGACAAGATGTACGAGGGCACGCTCGCCGAGCTGTAGCCCGCACCGCCACACCGTCGCGCCGGCCGTGCCCCACCGTCCCGGGGCACGGCCGCGCGCCGTTCACAGGTGCTGCTGCCGCCAGCGGCTCTGCTCGGCCTCGGCGGCGATCTGCTCCTCCAGCGCGAGCTCGCGTACCCGGCGCCGGTGGCCGTCCTCGGAGCGTGTCTCCCAGGTGATGCCCGCGCCGGTGACGACTGCCAGCACACCGAGCGCGACCAGCTCCGGGATGCGGAAGACGAACGGGCCGACCACGGCCAGCGCCACCACCGCGGCCAGCAACGGCCAGTGCACCTCGCGCAGCGCGAGCCACCAGCACCCGGCGAGGCTGAGCAGGTACAGACCCACCCCGCCGAACAGGATCGCGCCCCAGAAGTCGCCCAGCGGCAGCCCCCAGGTGGGCGTGGCCGGGTCGGCGGCCTCGGCCAGCAGGTCCTTGAGGCCGAGCGCGTAGAGGATGGTCCCGGCGACCATCGGCAGGTGCATGAACGTGTACACGTCCCGGGTGAGCCGGACTCGGGTGGCCTCGTCCCGGGCGTGGTGCAGCGCCTGTTCCAGCGCGAAGGCGAGCGTGTCGAAGTACGCCCACCACAGCGCCGCGACGACCGCGATGCCGAGCAGCGCCGACACCGCCACCGGCCCGGTCAGCGGCAGCCCGTGTTTCGGGCCGAACCCGAGCGCGATGATCGACTCGCCGAGCGCGACCAGCACGATCAGCGCGTGCCGTTCGGCCCAGTGCCCGGCCGAGACCACCACCCACCACTGGCGGGCGAGCGTCACCCCGCCGACGTACTCGACGAGCAGCGCCAGCGTCCAGAGCGCCAGTTGCAGCGGGATCGCGAACCGCTCCTGCGGCAGCCGCGTCGGCACGGTTCCGGCGATGACCAGCAGCACCGTGGCGGCGGCCGGGAACGCGGCGCGCAGCAGCAATCGGCGGCGCCGGACCGGGTCGGCGCGGTCCACCCAGCCGAAGACCGTGAGCTGGGCCATCCGGATCACGAAGTAGCAGCCGGCGAAGACCAGCGGGCCGGGCAGCCCGCCGGGGAGGTCCTCGAACGCACTGGGCTCGCTGAGCACCAGCATGAACGTCGCCGCCACGGTGACGAAGCCGACCAGCGGCAGCACGCCCTGGTCGGCGCGGAAGAAGTTGCCCATCCGGGCGAAGCCGGTCCACGACCACCAGAGCAGCGCCAGCACCAGCAGGAAGCGGTAGAGGTTGGCCGGTGTGAGCTCCGAGGCGGTGAGCGTGGTGACGTTCAGGAACGCGAAGACGAAGACCAGGTCGTAGAAGAGCTCGAGCCGGGTGGTCCGGGAGCCAGGCGCGCTGCGCCGCACCCTCCACGACCACCGGACTCCCCTCCCGTTCCCCACCCGGGCAGTCTGCGGGCGCCGGCCGGTCCGGAGCCGTGCTTCGGACCGATCACCACCGGATCGGGCAGCCGGACCGGGTCAGGCGATGACGCTCGGCTCGCGCCACTGCGGGCGGCTGGTGCGGTCCAGGTCGTAGCGGACCGCGGCGAGGCGCCCGACCGCCTCCACCAGCTCGTCGGCGGGCAGCGTGAAAGGCAGCCGCAAGAAGCGCTCCAGCGTCCCGTCCAGGCCGAACCGGGGGCCGGGCGCCAGCCGTACGCCGACCTCCTCGGCCGCGCGGGCCAGCGCGCTGGAGATCGGGCCGTCCAGCTCGGCCCAGAGCGTGACGCCGCCGCCCGGCACGCGTACCCGCCAGTCGGGCAGCCGGTCGGCGAGCGCGGCGACCAGGGCGTCCCGCTGGGCGACGAGCTGGGCCCGGCGGGCGGCCACGATGGCCGGCGCCTCGGTGAGCAGGTGCACGGCGACGAGCTGGTCGAGCACCGGGCTGGCCATGTCCACCCCGACCCGGGCCGCGGCCAGCCGCTGCACCTGGGGCGCGGAGGCGCGTACCCAGCCGATCCGCAGCCCGCCCCAGTAGGGCTTGCTCATGCCGCCGATGCTGATCACCCGGGAGTGCCTGTCGAAGACGGCCACCGGTGGCGGCAGCGTGGTGTCGTCCAGCGGCAGGTCGACGAAGGACTCGTCGACCACCAGGTCGGTGCCGGCCGCGTGGGCCGTGCCGACCAGCCGCTCGCGCAGGTCGGCGGCCATCAGGTGGCCGGTCGGGTTCTGGAACTCGGGGATCACGTACGCGAGCTTCGGCCGGGTCTGCCGGAGGCTGCCGAGCAGCAGTTCGGCGTCCCAGCCCTCGTCGGACAGGCCGTGCGTGGCGATCCGGGCCCGCCGGGCGGACAGCGCGGCCAGCGCGTTGGGGTAGGTGGGCGACTCGACGAGCACGCCGCCGCCGGGCGAGAGGGCCAATCGCAGCACCAGATCCAGCGCGTGCTGGGTGCCGCTGGTGACCATGATCTGTTCCGGGCTGGTCGGCAGACCGCGCTCGGTGTAGGCGCGTGCCACCGCCTCGCGCAGCTCGATGATGCCGGTCGGGTGGTAGCCGGCGCCGCCGAGGTAGCGGGGCAGATCCTCGGCCGCGGCGCGGGCGGCCGGGACGAGCTGCGGGGGCGCGGACAGCGCGGCCACACCGAGGTCGATCATGTCGCGGTCGTCCAGCGGCGTCCACAGCCCGGTGCTGGCCACCCGGTGCCCGCCGGGCAGCATGGTCCAGCTCCCCGCGCCCCGGCGGCTGGCCAGGTGGCCGCTCTCCCGCAGTTCCCGGTACGCGGCGGTGACAGTGGTCCGGCTGATCCGCAGCGCCTCGGCCAGCTCCCGCTCGGCCGGCAGGCGTACCCCGAGGGGCAGCCGCCCGTCGGCGAGCAACCCGCGGACGGCGCCGGCGAGCGCGGCGTAGTCGGGGCTGCGCCGGCGGCCCGGCAGGGCGTGCCACTGGCCGAGGAGTCGCGCCAATTGGACGCCGCGCACCTGGCTGGTCATGGCCACACCTCCGAAATTGGCACCCTTGACGACCGCGATTGGACCCTAGGGTGGCATGCATGGCACAGCTTGGCAATCTCCGGCACCGGCCGGCGCGGCGACTCACCCAGCTCTACGCCGGGCTCGTCCTGTACGGCGTGAGCATGGCGCTGATGATCCGGTCGGAGCTGGGACTGGACCCGTGGGACGTGTTCCACCAGGGGCTCGCCCGGCAGACCGGCCTGTCCTTCGGCACCGTCACCATCGCCGTCGGCGCCCTCGTGCTGCTGCTCTGGATCCCGCTGCGGCAGCGGCCCGGCCTCGGCACGGTCAGCAACGTCGTGGTGATCGGACTGGTCGTCGACGCCACCCTGGCCGTGCTGCCGCCCGGGGAGGGCATGCCGGCGCGCGTCGCGCTGCTCGTCGCCGGGATCGTCGCCAACGGCGCCGCCACCGGCCTCTACATCGGCGCCGGGCTCGGCCCCGGCCCGCGCGACGGGCTGATGACCGGCTTCGTCGCCCGCCACCCCCGCTTCTCGGTCCGGCTGGTCCGCACCGTCATCGAGATCACCGTGCTGGCGCTCGGCTGGCTGCTCGGCGGCACCGTCGGCCTCGGCACGGTGGCCTACGCGCTGACCATCGGCCCGCTGGCCCAGTTCTTCATCCCGGTCTTCGCGCTGCCCGCACGACCGGCGGCCGGCGCCTACGCTACGTGACCGCGGCCGGGCCGACCGCCACGGCCCGGCCCGAGCCGCAACGCGCTGAGCTGCGACGACGCAGAACCGGGAAACCAGGTGTTTCCTCCGCCGTCGCCGCCGGGCATCATTCCTGCATGGGGGAGAACGGATGGCGTTGGAGCGACGCCTGGATCTTCGTCGCGCTTGTCATCGCCAGTGGCGCCGGCCGGCACCGGCGGGCCGCCGCGACACGCCGCCCCGAAGGCGTACGGCTGGCCGACGTCCTCTCCACAGCCGACCACCTCAACCAGGCCATCCCGGAGCGGCACGAGGTGGAGGGCGCGGTCCGGCGGCTCGTCGGCGCGGGCCTGGTCAGCGTGGCCGACGGCTGGTTCCGGGTCACCCCGGACGGTGAGCGGCTCTGGCGCACCCGGCCCAGCGCCGGTCTCGGCACCACAGTGGACACGGTGCAGGGCGTGCTGACCCGGCGGCACCCGCCCGCCGAGTCCGAGTGGCACCTCGACGAGGACGACCACGCCGCCGCCGTGCAGGAGTACGTGGTCCGGTCGATCCCGATGCCGCGCCGCTCGCCCGAGGGGCACTCCGGCCGGCAGTGACCGCCGCCTCAGCGCACCGGGTGGCCCGCGCCGCGCAGCGCGTCCTTGACCTCGCCGACGGTGAGTTCGCCGAAGTGGAAGACGCTCGCCGCGAGCACCGCGTCCGCCCCGGCGCCGACGGCCGGCGGGAAGTGGGCCACCTCGCCCGCGCCGCCGCTGGCGATCACCGGCACGTCGACCACCTCGCGGACCGCCTGGATCAGCGGCAGGTCGAACCCGGCCTTGGTGCCGTCGGCGTCCATCGAGTTGAGCAGGATCTCGCCCGCGCCCAGCTCGGCGCCGCGCGCCGCCCACTCGACCGCGTCCAGCCCGGTGCCCCGCCGGCCGCCGTGCGTGGTCACCTCGAAACCGCTCGGCGTCGTGCCGTCCGGTGCGCGGCGCACGTCCAGCGAGAGCACCAGGACCTGCCGGCCGAACCGGTCGGCGATCTCGGCGATCAGCTCCGGCCGGGCGATGGCCGCGGTGTTCACGCCGACCTTGTCCGCACCGGCGCGCAGCAACGTGTCGACGTCGGCGACCCGGCGGACACCGCCGCCCACTGTCAGCGGGATGAAGACCGACTCGGCGGTGCGCCGCACCACGTCGAGCATGGTGCCCCGGTCGCTGGACGAGGCGGTGACGTCGAGGAAGGTCAGCTCGTCCGCGCCGGCCCGGTCGTACGCCGCCGCCAGCTCCACCGGGTCGCCGGCGTCACGCAGGTCGAGGAAGTTGACCCCCTTGACCACGCGCCCGGCGTCCACGTCCAGACACGGGATGACCCGTACCGCCACCGTCATGCCCCGAGCCTAACGAACGCGCGGGCGGTGGTGACCCGCCGGTGAGGCCGGTCACCACCGCCCGCGGTGGAGTGCGTTCGCGCCGGTCAGAGACGGACCAGCATCTTGCCGAGGTTCTCGCCGCGCAGCAGGCCGAGGAACGCCTCGGGGGCCTGCTCGATGCCGTCGACGATCGTCTCGTCGTACGACAGCCGGCCCTCCCGCAGCCAGCCCGCCACCTCCTGCACGAACTGCTCCCGCAGGTGACCGTGGTCACCGACGAGGAAGCCGCGCAGCGTCAGCCGCTTACCGATCACCAGCGCCAGGTTGCGCGGCGCGGCGGGCGGCTCGGTGGCGTTGTACTGCGCGATCATGCCGCAGATGGCGGCCCGGCCGTGCAGGTTCATCGCCCCGATCGCGGCCTCCAGGTGATCGCCGCCGACGTTGTCGAAGTACACGTCGACGCCGTCCGGGGCGGCTGCCTTGAGCTGCTTGTACACCGGGCCGTCGTGGTAGTCGAAGGCGGCGTCGAAGCCGAGCGCGGTGAGTCGTTCCACCTTCGCCGCGGAACCGGCGCTGCCGATCACCCGGCCGGCGCCGCGCAGCTTCGCGATCTGGCCCACCATGCTGCCCACCGCGCCGGCCGCGCCGGAGACGAACACGGTCTCCCCCGGTTTCATCGCCGCCACGTCGAGCAGCCCGGCGTACGCGGTCAGCCCGGTCATGCCGAGCACGCCCAGGTACGCGGTGACCGGCGCCAGGCCGGGGTCGACCTTGCGCACGCTCTTGGCGTCCACCAGCGCGTACTCGCGCCAGCCGAACCCGTGCAGCACCGTGTCGCCGGGCTTGACGCCACCGGCCTCGCCGGCCACCACCTCACCGATCGCGCCGCCGTCCAGCGGGGCGTCGAGCGCGAACGGCGGCACGTACGACTTGACGTCGTTCATCCGCCCGCGCATGTACGGGTCGACGGACATGAACCGGTTTCGGACCACTACCTGTCCCGGGCCCGGCGTCGGCACCTCGGTGGTGACCAGCCGGAAGTTCTCCGGCGTCGGCCAGCCGTCCGGCCGGGACGCCAGATGGATCTCCCTGTTGACGCGCGCCTCACTCATCGGGCCTCCTCGGTTCGCACTGCGGGGCTCCGCTGCGCTGCACTCCTCGTGCTCACAGGGCCTCGCGGACCGTGCGGGTCACCTCGACGTTCCCACGGGTCGCGTTGGAGTAGGGGCAGACCTGGTGGGCCGCGTCGACGAGCTGCTCGGCAGCCGCGCGCTCGACAGCGGGCAGGTCCACCACGAGCGTCACGGCCAGGCCGTAACCGCCGCTGCCGTTCGGGCCGATGCCCACCTCGGCCTCGACGACGGAGCCGGAGACGTCCGCCTTGGCCTGACGGGCCACCACGCGCAGCGCGGAGTGGAAGCAGGCCGCGTAGCCGGCCGCGAAGAGCTGCTCCGGGTTGGCCGCGCCGCCGGCGCCCCCCATCTCCTTCGGTACGGCGAGGTCCAGCTCGACCGTGCCGTCGGAGGTCCGGACGTGACCGTCGCGGCCGTCGCCGGTGGCGCGGGCGGAGGCGGTGTAGAGCACCTGCATGTCACTGCTCCTTCTGTCGGTGGATCGTCTCGGTGACCCGGGTGAGGATGCCGTGGAGGAAGACCAGCTCGGCCTCGGTGAGCCCGGTGGCGGATGCCACCTGCCGCGGCACGTCACCCATCCGCTCCCGCAGCGCCCGGCCCCGGTCGGTGAGGCCCACCTCGACCCGGCGCTCATCCGCCGCCGAGCGGGTACGCACCACCAGACCGGCCGCCTCCAGTCGCTTGAGCAGCGGGGAGAGCGTGCCGGAGTCGAGCCGGAGCGCAGCGCCGAGCTCGGAGACCGTGGGGGCGTCGTCGTCGTGCTCCCAGAGCACCAGCAGCACCAGGTACTGCGGGTAGGTCAGCCCGTGCTCGTCGAGGATGGGCCGGTAGACGTCGGTCAGGGCGCGCGACGCCGCGTAGAGCGCGAAGCACACCTGCCGGCGCAGTACCAGATCATCGGTCACGCCCTGAACCGTAGCGTGCAATCAAGTTGTGCACAACTTATCGGGGCGTGGAGCGGTGCGGCGCCGGTCACCCGGCACCGCTCAGCGGTCCGGCAGGTACGCCTCCAGCTCGACCTCGACCAGGAGATCCGGGTCGATCAGCCCGGCCACCACCACCATCGTGGCGACCGGGCGCACCGGGCCGAACACCCCGTTGTGCGCCCGGCCCACCTCGTCGGCGTAGATCCGGTCCGTCACGTACATCCGGGTCCGCACCACGTCCCCCGGCCCGGCGCCGACCTCGGCCAGCGCGTCCAGGCCGATCCGGATCGCCTGCGCGGTCTGCGCCGCCGCGTCGCCGGCGTGCGCGACCCGGCCGTCGACCGTGGACGTGCAGCCGGCCGTGATCGCCAGTGTGCCGGCCCGGACCACCCGCGAGTAGCCGTAGAGCGCCTCCCACGGGCCGCCCGAGCCGAGCCGGGTCACCACCCCGGCGTCCACCGGCCTCTCGGCCGGCTCGGCCGTCACGCGCCGGCCCGCAGCGCCGCCAGCGCCTCGGCGACGGTGAACGCGCCCGCGTAGAGCGCCTTACCGGCGATCACGCCCTCCACCCCCACCGGCTCCAGCGTGGCCAGCGCCCGCAGGTCGTCCAGCGTGGACACACCACCGGAGGCGATCACCGGGGCGTCGGTGCGGGCGCACACCTCGCGCAGCAGGTCCAGGTTCGGCCCGCGCATGGTGCCGTCCTTGGTGATGTCGGTGACCACGTACCGCGCCGCGCCCGCGGCGTCCAGCCGGGCCAGCACCTCGTAGAGGTCGCCGCTGTCGCGGGTCCAGCCGCGCGCCGACAGGGTACGGCCGCGCACGTCCAGCCCGATCGCCACCCGGTCGCCGTACTCGCCGCAGATCCGGTCGCACCACTGCGGATCCTCCAGCGCGGCGGTGCCGATGTTGACCCGGGCCGCCCCGGTGCCGAGCGCCGCCCGCAGCGACTCGTCGTCACGGATGCCGCCGGACAGCTCCACCTTCACGTCCAGCTTGCCGACCACCTCGGCGAGCAGCGCGGCGTTGGAGCCCCGCCCGAACGCCGCGTCCAGGTCGACCAGGTGGATCCACTCCGCGCCGTCGGACTGCCAGGCCAGCGCCGCGTCCAGCGGATCGCCGTACGCGGTCTCGCTACCGGCGGCGCCCTGCACGAGCCGGACGGCCTGGCCGTCGGCGACGTCCACGGCGGGCAACAGGGTGAGGCTCAACGCTTCTCTCCTCGGATCCTCAACGACGGTCCAGCGCGATCACCACATCGCGGGCAGGACCAGCAACAACAACACGACCAGCACCAGCCGCAGCGCGAGGTCGTCCACCAGACTCCAGATGGCGGCCACCGCCACCACGGTGAGCACCAGGATCGTCGCCCGCTCGCGGCGGGTGTGCCGGCGCAGCCGGCCGGTACGGCCGCGCCGCAGCGACGGCGTCAGCCGGCGTACCAGAGAACGACGCCGCTCCCGGCGCGCCACCCGGCGGGCGCGGACGGCGCGCGCCCGCTCCTGCTCGGCCTCGCGCGCCGCGCGGCGGCGGGCCCGCTCCTTGCTCACGCGGACGCCCGCGTGCCCGCCAGCGGGCCGGTCACAGCGTGCCGAGCCAGTTGCGCAGCAGCGCGGCACCGGCGTCGGCCGACTTCTCCGGGTGGAACTGCGCGGCCGACAGCGGCCCCCGCTCCACCGCCGCGACGAAGTCCGCGCCGTGGTGCGAGGTGGTCACAGTGGCCCCCGCCTCGGCCAGCGCCGCCGGGTCGGTCACCCCGTAGGAGTGGACGAAGTAGAACCGGGTGCCCGCCGGCAGTCCGGCGAACAGCGTCGAGCCGGCCGGCGGCCGCACGGTGTTCCAGCCCATGTGCGGCAGCCGCCGCGCGGGCAGCCGGGTCACGCCGCCGGGCAGCAGCCCGAGCCCCTTGGTGACCACGCCGTGCTCCTCGCCGTGCCCGAACAGGATCTGCATGCCGACGCAGATGCCCAGCACCGGCCGCCCGGCGGCGACCCGGTCGGCGATGACCGGCCCGGCGCCCAGCGCCTCGATCCCGGCCATGCACGCGGCGAACGCGCCCACGCCCGGCACCACCAGGCCGTCGGCCGACGCGGCGGCGTCCAGGTCGTCGGTGACAGTCACGTCGGCGCCGGCGCGCGCCACCGCGCGCTCGGCCGACCGCAGGTTGCCCGAGCCGTAGTCGAGCACCACCACCCGCCGCGTCATCAGCTCTCCCCCGGCAGCAGCCAGAGCACCCCGGCAGCGGTCGCCAGCAGGGCCAGCAGACCGGTGATCACCACGGCGGCGCGGGGCGCGCCCTGCTTGAGCAGCGACCACGTCCCGCCGACCAGCAGGCCGGCCAGGATCAACAGAAGCGTGGGCAGCACCTTCATTACAGAGCGCCCTTCGTCGACGGCACCACACCCGCGTTACGCGGATCGATAGCGGTGGCCTCGCGCAGCGCGCGGGAGACGGCCTTGAACTGCGCCTCGACCACGTGGTGGGCGTCCGGGTGGCCGCCGGGACGAGCCGCGCGCAGCACGTCCACGTGCAGCGTGATCCGGGCCGACTGGCCGAACGACTCCCAGATGTGCCGGGTCATGCTCGTCGGGTAGACCGGCCCGATGTACGGGGCCAGCGCCGGCTCGTCGTGCACCACGTACGGGCGGCCGGACAGGTCCACCGCGGCCCGGACCAGCACCTCGTCCATCGGGACGGTCGCCGAGCCGTACCGCCGGATGCCGGCCTTGTCGCCCAGCGCCCGGTCGAACGCCGCGCCCAGCGCGAGCGCGGTGTCCTCCATCGTGTGGTGCGCGTCGATCTCCAGGTCACCGACGGTGTGCACGGTCAGGTCGAAGCCGCCGTGCCGGGCGATCTGGTTGAGCATGTGGTCGTAGAAGCCGACGCCGGTCTCGATGTCGGCCTTGCCGGTGCCGTCGAGGTCGATCTCGACGAGCACCTTCGTCTCGTTTGTGACCCGCTCGATCCGGGCGATCCGGCTCATGAAACTGTCTCCATCGCGGTGAGGAAGGCGTCGGTCTCGGTCGGGGTTCCGGCGGTGACGCGCAGCCAGCCGGGCAGGCCGACGTCGCGCACCAGCACGCCGGCATCGAGCAGGGTACGCCAGGCCACCGCCTGGTCCCCCTCGACGGCGAACAGCACGAAGTTGGCGTCGCTGTCGGCCACCCGGTGGCCCCGGGCACGCAGCTCGGCGACGATCCGGTCCCGCTGCTCCTTGATCGCGGCCACGGTGCCGAGCAGAGCGTCCCGGTGCGCCAGCGCCGCGCGGGCGGCGGCCTGGGTGAGTGCGGACAGGTGGTACGGCAGCCGGACCAGCTGCACCGCGTCCACCACCGCCGGGTCGGCCGCCAGGTAGCCGAGCCGGCCGCCGGCGAACCCGAACGCCTTGCTCATGGTGCGGGTCACCACCAGCCGCGGGTGACCGGGCAGCACGGCGAGCGCGCTCACCGTGCCGGGACGGGCGAACTCGGCGTACGCCTCGTCCACGATCACCATGCCTGGTGCCTCGTCCAGCACGGCGGCGACCACCGCCGGGTCGAGCGCGGTGCCGGTCGGGTTGTTCGGCGAGCAGAGGAACACCACGTCCGGCCGGTGCTCGCGGACCTGGGCCACCGCCTCGCCGGCGGTGAGCCCGAAGTCCTCGCCGCGCCGGGCGGGCACCCACCGGGTGCCGGTGCCGAGCGTCAGCAGCGGGTGCATCGAGTACGCCGGGGTGAACCCGAGCGCGGTGCGCCCCGGACCGCCGAACGCCTGGAGCAGCTGCTGCTGGATCTCGTTGGAGCCGTTCGCCGCCCACACGTGGTCGGCGGTGAGCCCGTGGCCGAGGTAGGCGGCCAGGTCGGCGCGCAGCGCCACCGCGTCCCGGTCCGGGTAGCGGTTGAGGTCGCGCAGCTCGGCGGCGACCGCCTTGCCGATCGCCTCCACCACCGGCTCGGGCACCGGGTAGGAGTTCTCGTTGGTGTTCAGCCGCACCGGCACGTCGAGCTGCGGTGCCCCGTACGGCGTCCGTCCGCGCAGGTCGTCGCGGATCGGCAGGTCGTCGAGCGTGGTCACGACGGGCCGCCCCCGGGGAACCGGACGCTGACCGCCTGGCCGTGCGCGGGCAGGTCCTCCACGGTCGCCAGCGTGACCACGTGCGGCGCCACGTCGCGCAGCGCGTCCTGGGTGTATTCGACCAGGTGCACGCCGCGCAGGAACGACTGCACGGACAGCCCGGAGGAGTGCCGGGCGCAGCCGCCGGTGGGCAGCACGTGGTTGGAGCCCGCGCAGTAGTCGCCGAGCGACACCGGCGACCAGGCGCCGACGAACACCGCCCCGGCGTTTCGGACCCGCAGCGCCCAGTCGCGGGCGTTCTCGGTCTGGATCTCCAGGTGCTCGGCCGCGTACGCGTCGACCGCCCGCAGCCCTGCCTCCAGGTCGTCGACCAGGACCACGCCGCTCTGCTCGCCGCGCAGCGCGGTGCCGATCCGCTCGGCGTGCTTGGCCGCCGGCGCCTGCCGGGCCAGCTCCGCGTCGACCGCGTCGGCCAGCGCCGTGGACGGGGTGACCAGCACGCTCGCCGCGAGGGGGTCGTGCTCGGCCTGGCTGATCAGGTCGGCCGCGACGTGCGCCGGGTCGGCGGTGTCGTCGGCCAGGATCGCGATCTCGGTCGGGCCGGCCTCGGCGTCGATGCCGACCACGCCGCGCAGCAGCCGCTTCGCGGCGGTGACCCAGATGTTGCCCGGACCGGTGATCATGTCGACCGGCTCGCAGCGCTCGTCGCCGGCCGGGTCGACGCCCGCGCCGTACGCGAGCATGGCGACCGCCTGGGCGCCGCCGACCGCGTACACCTCGTCCACGCCGAGCAGCGCGCACGCGGCGAGGACCCGCCGGTCGGGCAGCCCGTCGTTGTCCTTCTGCGGCGGGCTCACCACCACCAGGGAGCGCACCCCGGCCGCCTGGGCCGGGACCACGTTCATCACCACCGTCGACGGGTACATGGCCAGGCCGCCGGGCACGTAGAGACCGACCCGGTCGACCGGCACCCACCGCTCGGTCACAGTGCCGCCGGGCACCACAGTCGTGGTGTGGTCGGTGCGGCGCTGGTCGGCGTGGACCTTGCGGGCCCGGGTGATCGACTCCAGCAACGCGGCGCGTACCTGCGGGTCCAGCTCGTCCTCGGCGGCGCGGATCGTCTCGACCGGCACCCGCAGCCGCTCCGGCGAGACGCCGTCGAACCGTTCGCTCGCCTCCCGGATCGCCGGGTACCCATGGTCCCGGACCGCCTCCACGAGCGGGCGGATCCGCTCGACCGCCACGGAGACGTCGAGCTGGGCACGGGGCAGCAGGCGGCGCGGGTCACGGGCCCCGCCGCGCAGGTCGATCCGATTCAGCACGCCTGCGAGTCTAGGCCGCCGCCGGTGTCACCGGCCGGGGCCGCCCGCACGCCGGGACGGTGAGCCGGGACACGCGCGGGCGGGCGGGTTGGCGATACGCTCGATCACGTGAGCGCACGGCTGCCGGTGTTCCCGCTCGGGACCGTCCTCTTCCCCGGGCTGGTCCTTCCGCTGCACATCTTCGAGGAGCGCTACAAGGCGCTGGTGCGCCACCTCGTGGGCCTGCCCGAGGGCGCGCCGCGCGAGTTCGGCGTGGTGGCGATCCAGGCCGGCTGGGAGGTCGCGCCGGCCGGGCCGCCGGGGCGTTCCGGGCCGCCCGGCGGCGACGTCACGCTGCACGAGGTGGGCTGCACCGCCGAGCTGCGGCAGGTCACCGAGCTGGCCGACGGCGGCTTCGACATCGTCACCGTCGGGCGGCGGCGGTTCCGGGTCGCCGAGGTGGACGCCTCCGCCGAGCCGTACCTGACCGCCGAGGTGGAGTGGCTGCCGGAGCCGGACGGCCCGGACGAGGTCTCCGACCTGCTGGCGGCCCGGGTGATCTCGGTGTTCCGGCAATACCTGGGCCTGATCCGGCCGGACCAGCAGGAGATCACCGAGCAGCTGCCGGAGGATCCGACGGTCCTGTCGCACCTGGTCGCCGCGACCGCCGCGCTGACCGTCGCCGACCGGCAGCGGCTGCTCGCCGTCGACGACACCGCCGGGCGGCTGCGCGCCGAGCTGCGCCTGCTCAACCGGGAGACGGCGTTGCTGCGGCAGGTGCGCGCGGTGCCGGTGCCGCTCAGCGAGCTGGCTGGTCCCCCGGCGCCGAACTGAACCCGGGCGGGGGCGGCGGCCAGGCCGCGTCGGGCTCCGGCTCCGGCCGCAGCGACGGCCACCGCGACCAGCCCGCCAGCAGCGTGTACGTGACGGCGGCGCCGAACGCGGCGAGCAGCAGGTTCCCGTGCGGCACCGGCAGCGGGCCGTACCAGTCGACGCCGCCGGCGCGCAGGTCGACGGGCTTGGTGAAGGCGGTGCCCGGCGGCGCGGTCTCCACCAGCCGCTGGAACGTCGACAGCCCGATCCGGCGGCCGACCTGCCAGGCCACCACCGCCGCGCCGAGACCGCCGAGCGTCACCGCGAGCAGGCCGGCCGGGCCGCGCCGGCGGCGCAGCAGCACCCACAGGGCGATCGCGGCGAGCACGCCGAAGCCGAGCGTCAGGAGGCTGAACCAGCCGTCCGCGGCGATCGGCTGCTCCGGCTGCGTGGTCGCGTAGACCGTGCCGGCGGGGGTCTGCCGGACCGGGGTGGCGGGCGCCGCCCATGCCCACAGCAGGCCCAGCGGCGCGCCGAGCGCGGTGAGCAGTGCGACCACGCCGAGCGTGGTGAGCAGCGGGCGGCCGGATCGGGTGGCGTCGGCGCCGGGTAGCTCCGCCACCACGCCCGGGTATCCGGCGAGCGGGTCGGCGCCGGGCGCGGTGACCGGCGTGCCGGCGGGTACCGGCAGGCCGCCGGGCCAGCCGGGCGGCTGCTCGCGCTCGGGCCACGCGCCGCCGGGAAGCGGGGCCGCGTCGCCGGTACGCGCGTCGGTGCCGTCGGTGCGCGCGTCGGTGCCGTCGGTGCGCTCGCGCGCCCGCTCGGGCTCAGGGGTGTCCGGACTCACCCGTTGATCCTCTCAGGCCCGGGCACGGCTCGGGGCGATGGTCGGCGCTCAGCGCGCGAACGGTTCCAGCATCACCGCTGCCGCCTTGAGCCAGGCGTTGCGGGTCTCGGCCTGGAGCTGGTGGTACTCGATCGAGGAGCCGGTCTCCAGCGCCGGGTCGTAGGGCACCACGGCGACCGCCCGGGTCCGGGTGGCGAAGTGCCGTTCCAGGTCGTCCTGCAACGAGGTACGCCCCGGCGTGGGGCAGGAGATCAGCGTGACCGCGTTGTCGGCCAGCTCGCCCATGCCCACCTCGTGCAGCAGGTCGAGCATCCAGTCCGCGCTGAACGCCGCGTCCTCGCGCGGCACGGTGGTCACCACGAGCTGGTCGGCGGCCTGCATGACGGTGCGCCAGTTCGGGCTCTCCACGTTGTTGCCGGTGTCCACGCAGACCACCTCGTGGGTGCGGCGCAGCAGCTCCAGCACCCGCTTGACGGTGAACTGGTCGAGCCGCTGGGCGAAGCGCGGGCTCTCCTCGCCGGCCAGCACGTCGTACGAGCCGTCGGAGGCATGCCGCAGGTAGTCGTCGAGGTGCGACAGCAGCGTGTTGCCTTCGAGGATCTCGATCTGCGCCAGGTCGTGGATCAGGTGGCGGATGGTGCGGGCGTGCCGGGCGCTGCCGGCCCGCAGACCGAGCGTGCCGCGCAGCTCGTTGTCGTCCCAGGCGAGCACGCCGCGCCCGCGGACGCTGCCCACCGTCGCGGCGGCGAGCACGGTGGCTGTGGTCTTGTGCACCCCGCCCTTGGGGTTGGCGAAGGCGAGCACCCGCGGGGTGCCCAGCTCGCGGCGCAGCACGCTGGTGGCCCGTTCCAGTTCCGGGTCCGGCTCCGGGGCGCGCCACTGCACCTGGGCCGCGTCGACCCGGCCGGAGCGGCCCTCCAGCGGGCGGCGGGGCGCGGGCACCACCGGCTCCGGGGCGGGCGGCGTGTCCGGCCGGTAGCGGCCCCGGTCGAGCAGCGCGTAGCGGGACTCGGGCGGCGGCGGCGCGGGCCGGTAGCCGCCGTCGAGAAGGGAGTACCGGGACTCGGCCGGCGCCTCGGCCCGGCCGCGCGGCTCCGGACGGGCCGGGTCGGGCCGCCAGGACGGTTCCGGGCGCGGCTCGGCGGTGAACGGCTGCTCGGGGCGCGGGTCGGGCGCGAACGACGGGTCGGCGCGCCAGGACGGGTCGGGCGGATAGGGCTGCCCGGCGCGCCAGGACGGTTCGGGGTCGCTGCGGTACGCCGGTTCGGCCTGGTAGGCCGGCTCGCCGTCGTGCCGGGGATCGGCGCGGAAGGCCGGGTCGACCCGGAACGTGGCCTCGGCCCGGTAAGCGGGCTCGGCGCCGTACGACCCGTCGGGGGCGCGGCCGACGGCGGTGGCGCGGCCGGTCCACCCGGTGCCCGCGCCACGGCGGGGCAGCGGGTCGGGCGGCGGCGCCGGTTGCTCCTCGACGTGCCGGTCGGCGTCGGCGTGCTCCGCGCCGCGACCGCCGAGCCGGGCCCGGTCGAGCAGCGCCCGCCACCGCGGTGCCGGCTCGCCCTGCCGACCCCAGCCGGTCTCGCTGCCGTCCAAGGATTCGCCCTCCCCCAGCCCATCGATCTCCGCCTGACAGGCTACGAACGAAACCCTATTCGGACCACTCCCCGCGCCGCACATCGCCCGGTGGCCCGCCGCACCATGGGATCGGCCCGGTCGCCGTGTGCCCCGATGTCTCAGGAGGTGGGAGCGGGATTGGGCGCCCCGGAGCCGGTGACGGACCCGGGGGCGGTGGGTGAAGGTCCGCTCACCGTCCGTGCGGCTTCCGACGAATCGCCCATTCCGCCTGCCTCGGCCGGCCCGGTGTCGGCCGGCGGCCGGACCACGTCACGCTGCTCGGGAAGCGGCGGGGTGAACACGGTCCGGTCCAGACGTGTCACCTCCGGCGCCGGGTCCACCACCCGCACGCCCGGACGACCGGCCAGCCCGCGCAGGGCGTCCGGCGGGGCACTGACGACCGCGGCGTAGACGCAGGCGCAGCCCGTCCGGTACGCCTCCGCCTCGCGGGCGGCGACCTCGGCGCCGCTGTCGTACACCCGGCGCAGTTCCGGATCGGCGGTGGCGGCGGCGCGGGACCGGTAGTCCGCGGTCTCCCGGTCCTTGCGCGTCGCGACGCCGGCCATCCCGGCCACCACGTCCCGGGGCAGGGTCAGCGCCGCGATCCGGACGATCTCGGTCTGCCGGCCGGGCAGCGGCACCCGTGCCACCACCGCCGAGACCCGCGTGCCGTCCAGCGTGGCGGCCGCCCGCGCCGGGGTCAGGTAACCGTCGAACGAGACCAGCGCGTAGCCGTCGGGCGCGTCGAGGCGGGCCAGTTCGTCCCCGGCGGCGCGCAGGTACGCCGGGATGCTCGCGCCGTCGATCACACCGACCCGGGTCACCTCGCCCACAGTACGGTCGCTCACCGGGCGGTCCCGCCGCTGTGCCACCGCCACCACGAGCACCACCAGCGCGCAGGCCAGCGCGAGCCAGGTCAGCGCGGCGGACCGGGACCGGCGGGGCCGCGCGGCGTCGTCACTCACGTCAGTCGCGCAGGATCTCCAGCGCCCGGGCCAGGTCGTCCGGGTACTCGCTGACGAACGTCACCTCGTCGCCGGTGCCCGGGTGCGCGAAGCTCAGCGAGCGGGCGTGCAGCCACTGCCGGGACAGCCCGAGCCGGGCCGACAGCGTCGGGTCCGCGCCGTAGGTCAGGTCGCCCACGCAGGGGTGCCGCATGCTGGAGAAGTGCACCCTGATCTGGTGCGTACGCCCGGTCTCCAGCCGCACGTCGAGCAGGCTGGCGGCGGGGAACGCCTCGAGCGTGTCGTAGTGCGTGATGCTCGGCTTGCCGCCGGAGACCACGGCCCAGCGGTAGTCGTGGTGCGGGTGCCTGTCGATCGGCGCGTCGATGGTGCCGCGCAGCGGATCCGGGTGACCCTGCACCACGGCGTGGTAGCGCTTCTCCACCTCGCGGTACTTGAACGCCCGCTTCAGCGCGGTGTACGCGCGCTCGCTCTTGGCCACCGCCATGATCCCGGTGGTGCCCACGTCGAGCCGGTGCACCACACCCTGCCGCTCCGCGGCGCCGCTCGTGGAGATCCGGTGGCCGATGCCGGCCAGCCCGCCGATCACTGTGGGGCCGGTCCAGCCCGGGCTCGGGTGCGCCGCCACGCCGACCGGCTTGTCGACCACCACGATGTCGTCGTCGGCGTACACCACTGTCAGGCCGGGCACGGCCTGCGGCACCACGGCGGGCGGCGCGGCCGGCGCCGGCAGCGTGACCTCCAGCCACGAACCCGCCTTGACCTTGTACGAGTTGGGCCGGGCCACGCCGTCGACGAGCGCGTCGCCCGCGTCGATCAGGCCGGCGGCGGCGGTACGGGAGAGCCCGAGCAGGCGGGACACGGCCTGGTCCAGGCGCATGCCGTCGAGGCCGTCCGGCACGGGCAGGGAACGGGTGTCGCCGCCGGCGGCGAACGCGGAGGTCACGCGCTCTCCCGCTGCTCGGCCGGGGCGGCGTCGTCGCGCTTCTCGTCGCGCAGCCGGGAGCCGTCGCGCTGCCGGCCGGTCAGCTCCAGGAAGACCGCGAGCACCACGCCGCACACCAGTGAGCTGTCGGCCAGGTTGAACACCGGCCAGACCTGGCCGTACGGGTCGAAGAGGCTGATCATGTCGACCACGTGGCCGACGAAGTGCCCTGGAGCGCGGAAGATCCGGTCGATCAGGTTGCCGAGCGCGCCGCCCAGCACCAGGCCCAGCGACACCGCCCACGGCAGCGAGCGCAGCCGCAGCGCCATCCAGGTGATCCACCCGATCACCACGAACGTGATGATCGGGAAGATCCAGGTGTGGTCGGAGCCGATGCTCCAGGCCGCGCCGCTGTTGCGGGTCAGGCTGAGGTAGACCGCGCCGCCGAGCAGCGACACCGGCTCCCGGCCGGTCAGCTCGGCCAACGCGAGCTGCTTCGTGCCGAGGTCCGCCAGCAGCGAGAACAGGGACACGCCGAGCAGCAGGCCGACGGCCTTACGGCGGGGCGCGCCGGCGCCCGTCTCGGTGGTGCCGGACCCGGCGGGCGGTGCTGCGGTCATCTGCTCCCCATCGACGCTTGCGACGGCGTGGTCACCGTCTGCCGTACGGCCGCCGGGGAGCGGTGATCAGCGCCGCTCCGCCAGCTGCTTGCACGTCACGCAGAGGGTGGCCGACGGGAACGCGGCGAGCCGCTCCACCGGGATCGGGTTGCCGCACCGCTCGCACCAGCCGTAGCCACCCTCGTCGAGGCGCTCCAGCGCGCGCTCGACCTGCGTGATCCGTTCCTTGATGCTGTTGGCGAGAGAGATCTCCTGCTCCCGCTCGAACGTCTTGGTGCCGGTGTCGGCCTGGTCGTCCCCGGCCGAGTCGGTCAGCCGGTCGCGCTGCAGCTCGGTGATCTCGCTCAGCGTCTGATCGTACTCGGCGTTGAGCTCGTCCCGCCGTGCCGCCAGGGCGGCCCGGATCTTCTCGGTCTCCGCCGCGCTGCGGGTGGCCTTCGCCACCGGCTTGCGACCGGCGGTCCTGGTGTCGGCTGGCTTCGCCATCGTCAGCTCCCTCAGCCGCGTGGCGCGGCGGTCAGCGGTGCGTGGGCGGGACGCCGTCGTCGGCGTCGTCCGCGTACGGAAGGGTGCACGGCGAGCGGGCCCGCCGTGCACTCCGGAGGTTGGCAAGAATACGGAACGTACAGGCGTCCGACAACGTGCCGCACCGTCGTCCCACGTATCCGCCCCGGACTGCCATCAATCGGGGCAAAAGGAACGGTAGCAGATCAGCGGGCCGGCTCCTCGCCGTACTCCCCGAACCACCTCGCCAGCCGGCCCCGGCGGCTCACCGCCCGCAGCCGCCGCTCGGTCTCGTCCCGTACGCCCGCGGTGGCGACGATGAGCAGGCTGTCCCCGACCTTGAGCCGGGTGTCGGCGCCCGGCACGAAACCGGCACCGTCGCGCAGCACGAGCGTCACCGCCGCGCCGACCGGCAGCCGCAGCTCGTCCACGTGCACCCCGGCCAGCCGCGACCCGGCCGGCACCTCCATCTGGAGCAGGTCGGCGCGCATCCGTTCCAGCGGGGCGGTCTCCAGCAGGATCTCGCTCGCCTCGGCCGGCGCGGTCACCCCCAGCCGGCGGGCCGCCGGCGCCAGCGTCCCGGCCTGGAGCAACGTGAAGATCACCACCAGGACGAAGACGGCGTCGAACAGGCGGGCCGCGCCCGGCACGTGCAGCGACAGCGGGATGGTCGCCAGCACGACCGGCACCGCGCCGCGCAGCCCGGCCCAGGACAGGAACAGCTGCTCGCGCAGGCTCACCCGGAACGGCAGCGCGGAGACCGCCACCGACAGCGGCCGGGCGAGCAGCAGCAGGGCCAGCCCGGTGATCACGGCCGGCAGCACCGCCGCGTCCAGCCGGCTCGGCGAGACCAGCAGGCCGAGCAGCACGAACAGGCCGATCTGGGCCAGCCAGGCCAGCCCGTCGGCGAAACCGAGGATGGCCTGGCGGTGCGGCAGCCGCGAGTTGCCGAGCAGCACGCCCGCGACGTACACCGCGAGGAAGCCCGAGGCGTGCAGCACCGAGCCGGCCGCGTACGCCAGCACGGTGAAGCCGACCACCGCGATCGGGTACAGGCCGGCCGACGGCAGCGCGGCCCGGCGCAGCGCGTACCGGCCGGCCAGGCCCGCGCCGACACCGACCGCCGCGCCGGCGCTCAGCTCGTAGCCGAGCAGCAGCACCTCGTACCACCAGGGGTGGGCGGCCTCGACCCCGGCGCGGGACAGCAGCAGCACCAGCAGCACGACCGGGGCGTCGTTCACCCCGGACTCGGCCTCCAGCGCGGCCACCAGCCGGGGCGGCAGGCGCAACCGGCGCAGCGTGGCGAACACGGCCGCCGCGTCGGTGGAGGAGAGCACCGCGCCGTAGAGCAGCGACAGCCGCCAGTCCAGGCCGAGCAGCAGGTGCACCACCACGCCGACGACCACGATGCTGACCACGACGCCGACCGTGGACAGCGCCGCGGCCAGGCCCAGCACCGGCCGCAGCGTGCTCCACCGCGCGGTCAGCCCGCCCTCCGCGATGATCACGATGAGCGCGCAGAAGCCGAGCACCCGGGTCAGTTCGACGTCGTCGAACCGGATGCCCAGGCCGGCCTCGCCGAGCAGCACGCCCAGCGCCAGGTAGACCAGCAGGCTCGGTACGCCGAGCCGGGTGGAGAACCGCACCGCGCCCACCGCGACCAGCAGCACGGCAGCGCCCACGAGCAGCGCGACGTCGAGCCCCGGGGTCATCGCCGGCCGGCCGGACCGGACCTCACGCCGTGCTGCCGTCGCGCAGCCGGCGCAGCACCTCGGGCAGCCCGTCGTGCGGGCGCTCGACCAGGAACAGCTTGTCCCGGCTGGCCGCGCCGGACCGCAGCGACACGGTCGCCGGCCGGATGCCGAGCGCGTCGGCGAGCGCGCGCCGGGCCGCCTCGGTGGCGCGGCCGTCCACCGCGGGCGCGTGCACCGCGACGACGAGCGCCGGACCGTACGGCCCGTCGAACCGCCCGCCCACCCGGGCGCGGGCCGCCCCGGGCTTCACCCGCACCGCGACGGTGAGTGTGTCCGCGATCGTCATGGTCAGCGCGGCCGGGCCTCGGCGAGCAGGGTGGTGGCGGCGGCGCAGTGCGCGCACGGGGTGAAGCCCAGCGCGACCGCCTCGGCGACCGGCAGCGGTTCGTCCTCCCGGCCCACCAGGTGCGGGCAGCCGGGCAGGTGGAAGCGGGGATGGCCGTCGACCACCAGGACCTCGTCGGGCAGCCGGACCAGCCGGGCGACCTCACCGGTGGAGAGGAACTCGGCCGGCGGGTCGCCGTCGAACGCCTCGCCCGGTGCGGGCGAGGTGGGCCGTGCGGTCTCCGGCACGCGCGGGCCGGGCGGCGAGTAGGGCGCCGCGTCCGCGGCCACCGGATCCGGCGCCGCGTACGGCCCGGCGGCGGGCTCGCCGTCGAACGCCGACGTGTGCGGCCCGGCGGCGAACGGCTCGGCCGGCGGCGAGTACGCGGCCGGCGGCGGGGCGTCGTCCGGTTCGGTCACCGGCGACCCGGGCGGTTGCCGCCACCCGGATCCGCCGGTGCCGAACGTGGACGTGTGGTGCGGGACCGGGCTCACCGGCTCGTCCGGGGACGGGACGGTGTGCGCGGTCCGCAGTCGCGGCCCGGTCTCCCGGCCGGCCGTGGCCCGCGCCGCGGCGGCCTGGCGGGCGAACGCGACGAAGGCGACGGCGGACAGCAGGCTGGCCGCGATCGAGACGATGAGCAGGAGGCTGGATCCGCCGGCGAGGCCGGCGATCAGCAGCACGACCGCGACGAGGATGAGCAGGATGCTGGCGGCTACCACGGCTCACCCCCGGCCGCGTCGTGTCGGTCTGGGCGGTCGGTGGCCGTCACGGGGACGGCCACCGACGCGGGATCAGCGGCCGGACTCGAGCGAGCCCGCGCGGCCACCGCCGTAGGAGCCGGCGAGACCGGCCGCGGCGAGACCGTTGCTGCCGGCGGCACGGGTGCCCTCGGCGCGGTTCATCTCCACCTCGAGGCCCTGGCCGCGACCGTCGAGGTCACGCAGCTGGCTCTCCAGGTACGCCTTGAGGCGGGTGCGGTACTCGCGCTCGAACTGCTTGAGCTCCTCGATGTGCTTCTGCAGCGCGGTGCGCTTGGCGTCCAGGCCGCCCATGGCCTCCTGGTGCCGCTGGCGGGCGTCCCGCTCCAGGGCGTCGGCCTTGGCGCGCGCCTCCCGGGTGACCTCCTCGGCCTTCGAACGGGCCTCGGAGAGCAGCTGGTCGGCCTCGCGACGGGCGTCGGAGACGTGGTCGTCGGCGGTGCGCTGGGCCATCATGAGCACCCGCAGCGCCTGCTGCTCGCCGTCACCGGTCACGCCGGCCGGGCCGCCCTGCGTGCGCACCTGCTCCAGCTCGGCCTGCATCGCGCGGGCCGCCTGCTCGGCGGCCGCCTTGTCGCGCTGCACCCGGTCGAGCTGAGCCTTGACGTCGTTGAGCTCCGCCGCGAGGCGGGCGTCACCGCCGGGGCCGGCGGGAGCGCCACCCCGACCGCCGCGCTCCACCTGGGCGCGCAGCTCGTTGTTCTCCTCGATCAGACGGGCCAGCTCGCGCTCGACCTCGTCCAGGAAGGCGTCGACCTCCTCCTCGTCATACCCCCGCTTGCCGATCGGCGGCTTTTTGAAGGCGACGTTGTGAACGTCGGCCGGGGTCAGCGGCATCGAAACTCCTCGGGTCAGTTGCGGCCGCGAAAGCGCTCTGGTCAGGCAAACGCGAAGATCAGGCGCCTAAACACGAACTCCATCAGCACGAACAGGATAACCAGGAGCACAAGGGAGGCCAGGTCGATGCTCACGGTACCAATTCGCAGTGGCGGGATCACACGCCTCAACGCTCGCAGGGGCGGATCAGTGACGCTCCACACGACTTCCAGTCCCGCCGACGCTCCCCGCCCCGGTTGCCAGCGGCGACCATAGGCCAGCACCGCCCCGAGAACAAATCGCGCCAAAAGGACAATTAGGAAGATGTACAGCAGCAGGTAGAGCACCTGGAACAGGATCGACAACACGGCAGGCGACGTCCCTCGGTCGTGCGGCTCAGCTCAGGCTGAAGAAGCCGCCCTCAGCGATCTTGGCCTTGTCCTCCGCGGTGACCTGGACGTTGGCCGGTGAGAGCAGGAACACCCGGTTGGTCACGCGCTCGATCGTACCGCGCAGACCGAACGCGAGCCCGGCGGCGAAGTCGACGAGCCGGCGGGCGTCCGCCTCGTCCATCTCGGTGAGATTGATGATCACCGGTACGCCGTCGCGGAAGTGCTCGCCGATCGTCCGCGCCTCGCGGTACGTGGTCGGGTGCAGCGTGGTGATCTGGTAGCGCTGCTCGTCCTCCGGCGCCACGCGCTCCCGCTCCCGCGGCTGGGCCTGCGGCGCGAGCGCGAGGTTGTCCCGGGTGTGGTAGGTCAGCGCGCCCGAGGTGTCACCGGCGGAGGACCGGGTGATCGACCGGACGCTGGACCGCTCGGCCCGCTCCGGGCGCTCGGCCTCGGCCCGGTCGGCGTCGACCGCGCGGCTGGAGGCGCGCTCGGACAGCCGGCCCCGGTCGCCGAGCCGGCCGCGCGTCGTCGGCGGCTCCTCGGCCTCGTCGTCGTCCTCGTCGGCGAACTCCTCGGCGTACCGGCTCGACCGGTAGCGCGACGATTCCCGGTAGCCACCCTTGTCGTAGCCACCGTCCTCGTACGCCCGCTCGTCGTCCTCCTCGACGAGACCGAGCCAGACCCCCGCCTTGCGCAGTGCACCCATCCCCGCGCCCTTCCGTCCGCCGTGCGGCACGCGCCCCCGTGCCGTGTCGCTTGATCACGAGTGGACGATCATGCCCACCGGACCGGATCGGCAATCCCCTGACGCGCGGTTCGCGGTCCGCCCGTCACGGCCCCCGGCTACGGGAACGCCGTCCTGAACAACACTGATGTAATTTGCTTCCGTCGTGGTGAGGCTACCGCAGCGCAGGGCGCATTCCGAGCAACGCGCTGCCGACACGGACATGTGTCGCGCCGTGCCCGATCGCGCTCTCCAGGTCTCCGCTCATGCCCGCCGACAGCACCGTCGCGTCCGGATGATCGGCCCGCAGTGCCGCCGCCACCTCGGCCAGCCGGGCGAACGCCCGGTCCGGCTCCCAGCCCAGCGGCGCCACCGCCATCAGGCCCGCCAGCCGCAGACCGTCGGCGCCGGCCACCGCCGCGGCCACCGGGTCGAGCCCTCGCTGCGGATCGGCCGCGCCCGGCAGCGCCCCGCCCCGGGCCGGGTCGCCGTCGATGCTCACCTGCACCAGCACGTCCAGCGGCCGGTCCCGGACCGCGCCGGCGGCGGCGTCCAGCGCGGCGGCCAGCCGGACGCTGTCCACCGACTGGACCACGTCGGCGTACCGGACCACCGAGCGGGCCTTGTTGCGCTGCAACTGGCCGATGAAGTGCCAGCGCGGCGCGGCCCCGGCGGCGGCCACCGCCTCCGCCTTCGGCGCCGCCTCCTGGTCGCGGTTCTCCCCGACGTCGCTCACGCCGAGCCCGGCCAGCGCGACCACGTCCGCCGCCGGGTACGTCTTGGTCACCGCGACCAGTGTGACCTCGTCGCGCTGCCGCCCGGCCGCCGCGCAGGCGTCGGCGATGCGGGCCCGGACCCGGGCCAGGCCGGCCGCGAGTTCGGCACGCCGCTCGGGCCGCACCGCCGTCTGTGACTCCGTCATCGGCGCGGCTCAGGATCCGTTCTTCAGGAAGTCGGGCACGTCGACGTCGTCGAAGAGCACCCGGCGCGACGGCTGCTGCGGCGCCGGCATGGTGGCCGGCGGGCTCACCGGCGCGTTCGGCTGGGCCGGCGGGTTCTGGTTGCTCTTGCGCGGCGCTTCCACCGCCTTGTACGCCGGCGTGCCCCCGTCGAAGCCCGCCGCGATCACGGTGACCCGCACCTCGTCGCCGAGCGCGTCGTCGATGACCGCACCGAAGATGATGTTCGCGTCCGGGTGGGCCGCGTCGGTGACCAGCTGCGCCGCATCGTTGATCTCGAACAGGCCGAGGTCCGATCCGCCGGCGATGGAGAGCAGCACGCCGCGCGCGCCGTCCATGCTCTGCTCGAGCAGCGGGCTGGAGATCGCCGCCTCGGCCGCCTCGACGGCGCGGTTCTCGCCCCGCGCGCTGCCGATGCCCATGAGCGCGCTTCCGGCGCCGCTCATCACGCTCTTCACGTCGGCGAAGTCCAGGTTGATCAGACCCGGCGTCGTGATCAGGTCGGTGATGCCCTGGACACCGGAGAGGAGCACCTGGTCGGCGGTGCGGAACGCGTCCATCATGGAGATGTTGCGGTCGCCGAGCGCGAGCAGCCGGTCGTTCGGGATCACGATGAGCGTGTCGCACTGGTTGCGCAGTTCCTCGATGCCCGCCTCGGCCTGGACCTGCCGGCGCTTGCCCTCGAACGAGAACGGCCGGGTGACCACACCGATGGTGAGCGCACCGAGCTTGCGGGCGATGTTCGCCACGACCGGCGCGCCGCCGGTGCCGGTGCCGCCGCCCTCGCCGCAGGTCACGAACACCATGTCGGCGCCCTTGAGGACCTCCTCGATCTCGTCGCGGTGGTCCTCGGCGGCGTTCTTGCCGACGTCCGGGTTGGCGCCCGCGCCCAGTCCCCGGGTCAGCTCCCGGCCCACGTCGAGCTTGACGTCGGCGTCGCTCATCAGCAACGCCTGCGCGTCGGTGTTGATCGCGATGAACTCGACGCCCTTGAGCCCAACCTCGATCATCCGGTTGACGGCGTTGACGCCGCCGCCCCCGATGCCGACGACCTTGATGACCGCCAGGTAGTTGTGCGGAGGTGTCATCTCCGGTCCTTTCCCTTCGAGATTGGCATGGGCCGACCCCACACGGCTTGGCCGGATCAGCGGTCGAGCACTCCCCCGTGGCCTCCGACGGCTGAACTCTCACCCTCTACTAGAGGCTTAGAGTTATGTCAACCACTGATCTCTTCGGGGCAACGTATGCGCCGCCGCGCCAGGAGCCAAGGACCTGTTCCGGCGTGTCGCCGACCGAGCGACAGGGGACACAGCGCGGGCTCGCTGAGCCACGGGTCACTCGAACGTGACCACGTCCGGCGCGCTGACGTCGATCCGGTCCGCCTTGCGGCTCAGCAACGAGGTGGCCACTGTCGACTTGTCGGTGCCGCGGGAGGCGTCGCCCCAGAAGACCTGACGCTCGCCGCGCAGCAGCAGCGTGATCCGGGCCAGGCCGGCCACGTCCACCGCGACCAGCTCCGCGCGCAGCTTCTCCCCCAGCGCGGCGAGCACCGCCAGCCCGGCCCGCGTACCCGGGTCGTCGGGGCCGGGCCGGGCGACCCGGACCTGCGGCAACCCGTCCGGCGCCCGGTCCAGTCGCTGGAAGACCACACCCGAGCCGTCGACGACCACGAAGCCGTCGCCCTGCGGCACAGCCGCCACCGCGGTGCGCTCCTGCACCCGGATCACCAGCGTGTCCGGCCACTGGCGCTCCACAGTGGCGCGGGCCACCGGCGGCAGCGTGCCGACCTTGCGCGCGGTCGCGTCCAGGTCCACCCGGGCCAGCGGCTCGTTGTCCGGCACCGCCGCGGCGTCGCGGATCTGCACCGGGGTGACCAGTTGCGCGCCGACCACCCGCACCTCGCGGACGCCGAACAGGCCGGTGCCCAGCACCGTCCACGCGACCAGGCCCGCGACGGCGAGCACCGCCGCGGCGACCGCCCAGGGCAGCGCGGCCCGCATCCGCCGTTGCCGGGCCCGGGCCATGAACCGGCGGGTCGACGGCGGCACGGCGTCCGCGTTCGCCCGCACGAGCTGCCAGCGCCGGGCCGGGCTGCGCCGCCCCGCCCCGCCGTCCGGTCCGGGGGTACGGCCGCGGGCCGGACCGGGACTCATCCGGCGGGGGTCGCCGCGCCGTCCGGGTCGACGCCGGCGCCGAGCCCCGTGCCCCCGGCGGAGCGGGCGAGCAGGGCGTCGAGCAACTGGTCACCCATCAGCGAGATCGGCGGCGCGCCCATCGTCACCACCACGTCGCCGGTCCGCGCCCGCCGGGCCACCTCGCCCGGCACGTCGTCCCACGCCTCGACGAACACCTTGCGCTCGGCCGGCAGCGGCACCTCCTGGATCAGCGCGGCCGAACCCTCGCCGGGACGGCGCGTCTCGCCGGGGCCGAAGACCTCCAGCAGCACCACCTCGTCGGCGATGCCGAGCGCGGCGGCGATCTCCGCCTGGTTGTCGCGGGTGCGGTAGAGCCGGTACGGCTGGAACACCACGATCAGCCGGCCGTCGCCGGCCACCTCGCGCAGCGTCTGCAACGCCAGCGTCATCGAGGTCGGGTGGTAGGCGTACTCGTCGTAGACCAGCACACCGTCCGCCGCGCCCTTGCGCTCGAAGCGGCGCCGCACGCCGGGGAACGCGCCGAGCGCGGCCTCCGCCGCGGCCACCGGCAGGTCCAGCAGGTACGCGGCGAGCACCGCGGCGGCGCTGTTGAGCGCCATGTGTCGGCCCGGTACGGGCAGCCGGATCTCACCCAGCGGCCGGCCCTCGACCTCGGCCTGGTAGCGCACCCCGTGCGCGGACGAGACGACCTCGCTCATCCGCAGGTCCGCGTCGGCGGACTCGCCGTACGTCCAGACCCGGCGGCCCTCAGCGCGCAGCGTCTCGGCCAGCCGGCGCCCGCCCGCGTCGTCGGCGCAGATGATCACGAAGCCGGCCGGGTCGGTGAGCCGGGCGAACTCGGCGAACGCCGCCTCCAGCGTGGCCAGGTCGCCGTAGGTGTTGAGGTGGTCCGCCTCGATGTTCGTGATGATCGACACGAACGGGCGGTAGATGAGGAAGGAGCGGTCGCTCTCGTCCGCCTCGACCACGAAGTGCTCGCCGGTGCCGTGGTGCGCGCCCGAGCCCACCTCGGAGATCTCGCCGCCGATCACGAACGACGGGTCGGTGCCGGCCTGCTGGAGCACCATGGTGACCATCGACGTGGTGGACGTCTTGCCGTGGGTGCCGGCCACCGCCACCGTGCGGCGCCCGGTCATCGCGGCGGCGAGCGCCTCGGAGCGGTGCAGCACCCGCAGGCCCCGGCGACGCGCCTCGACCATCTCCAGGTGGTCCTGCGGGATGGCGGAGGAGTAGACCACCGTGTCCACCCCGTCGAGGTTCGACGCCTCGTGGCTGGAGTGAATGGTGCCGCCGAGCGCCCGCAGGCCGGCCAGCGACGGCCACTCCCGCAGCTCGCTGCCGGAGACCGGCAGACCCCGGGTGAGGAAGAGCCGGGCCAGCCCGGCCATCCCGACCCCGCCCACCCCGATCAGGTGGATCCGGCCCAGGTCCTCCGCCGTCATGGTGCCGGCGGGCGTGAACTGCGCGGTGTTCATCAGACGTACCTTCCCGTCGCGGTTCCGCACATCAGCGGGCCACCGCCTCGTAGACGAAGTTCAGCAACGCCACGTCGCCGTCGCGGCGGCCGTACCCGGCTGCGGCGGCGCCCATCGCGTACAGACGCTGCGGGTCGCGGATCAGCGGGATCACCGTCCGCTCCAGCCACGCCGGGGTCATCTCGGCGTCGTCGACCAGCAGACCGCCGCCCGCCTCCACCACCGGCAGCGCGTTGCGCTTCTGCTCCTGGTTGCTGTGCGGGTAGGGCACGTAGATGGTGGGCAGGCCGATCGCGGCCACCTCGGCGCAGGTCATCGCGCCGCCCCGGGCCAGCATCAGATCGGCGGCGGCGTAACCCAGCTCCATCTCGGACAGGTACGGCAGCGTGACGTACGGCACCGGCAGGTCGGTGGGCACGGAGACCGGCTCGTTGCGGGCGCCGATGACGTGCAGCACCTGCACACCGTTGCGGGCCAGCTCCTTCGCCGCGCCGGAGACGGCCAGGTTGATCGAGCGGGCGCCCTGCGAGCCGCCGGCGACGAACAGCACCGGCAGGTCGGGACGGAGTCCGAAGTGGGCGCGGGCGGCGTCGCGCAGCGCGGCCCGGTCCAGCCCGGCGATGCCCCGGCGCAGCGGCACGCCGACCACGCGGGCGTCGCGCAGCGCCTCGGCCTGGGCCGGCTGGTGCGGGAAGCCCACCGCGACGTTCTTGGTGAACTTCATCCCGAGCCGGTTCGCCACGCCTGGCGGCACGTTCACCTCGTGGATGACGATCGGCAGCTCCCGCCGCCACGCGGCCAGGTAACCGGGCACCGAGACGTACCCGCCGAAGCCGACCACGGCGTCGGCCTGGACCTCGTCGATCACCTTGCCCGCGGCGCGCGCCGCCTTCCACATCCGGTCCGGGGTACGCACCAGGCTCATGTTGACCGACCGGGGAAGCTGGTAGGCCGGGATCTGCCGCAGGTCGTAGCCGGCCGGCGGGATCAGCTCGTTCTCCAGCCCCTTGGGTGTGCCCAGACAGGTGATCCGGACGCTCGGGTCGTGTCGGCGCAGGCAGTCGGCGAAGGCGAGCAGCGGGTAGATGTGCCCGCCCGTACCCCCTCCGCAGAGCACCACCGAACGCAGCGGACCCATCAGCGTCTCCTCTCGCTCGCCGCGCCGGTGCGCGCCCGGTCGGACCGGGCGCCGCGGGGCGCGGCCTGATCGTCCTGCCGCCGCTGCCGGGACCGGGGCACGGACCCTCGGTCGGCCGGGGGCGGCGCCGGTCTGCGGCGCCGGCCGGGAAGCGGCGGCAACGGGGCCCACACTAGTCGGACCCATCGGGCGGGCGGACGGGCATGCAGCGCTCGCGCCGCGTCCGGCTCGGCGCGGGCGAACGAGGCGAGCATGCCGATCGCGGCGAGCGTCACCACCAGGGCGCTGCCGCCGTCGGAGATGAACGGCAGCGGTACGCCGGTCAGCGGCAGCAGCCCGGTGACGCCACCGATGTTGATGACGGCCTGGCCGACCAGCCAGGCGGTCACGCCGGCGGCGGCGAGCCGGCGGAACGGGTCCTCGACCCGGCGGGCGATCCGCATCCCGGTGTACGCGAGCACGGCGAACAGCGTCAGGACCACTGTGCAGCCGACCACGCCCAGTTCCTCGGCGACGATGGCGAAGATGAAGTCGTTGTGCGCCTCGGGCAGGTAGTTCCACTTCAGCGAGCTCTGGCCCAGGCCGACGCCGAACCAGCCGCCGTTGCCGATCGCGTAGCGGGCCTGCACGAGCTGGTAGCAGTAGTCCAGCTTCTGCTCGAAGCAGGTCTTCGGATCCGGCGGGTCGAGCCACATGGTGAGACGGCCGAGCCGGTAGTTGTCCGCGTCCCGGGAGCCGGAGCCGGCGCCGAGCGAGGCGGCGGCCACCAGCAGGCCGATGCCGGCCAGGCCGATCGCGGAGAGCGCGGCGAAGACCCGGCCCCGCACGCCGGCCGCCCAGAGCAGCCCGACCACGAGCGCCAGCAGGCAGAGCATGCTGCCCAGGTCGTTGAAGCCGACCAGCACGAACAGCAGGCCCACCACCGGGAACAGCGGTGTCGCCAGTTCCTTCCACCAGCCCAGCGCGGCGCCCTTGCGGGCCAGTACGTGCGCCGCCCACAGCACCAGCGCGAACTTCGCCACCTCGACCGGTTGCAGCGAGATCGGGCCCAGGGAGAGCGAGAGGAGTTCGGCCCGCAGCGGCCCGATCGACGTCACCCCGAACAGCGAGTTCAGCGCGACGAACAGGTTGAGCGTGAGCAGCAGCGCCACCGCCACGCCGAGCGCCGGGCGGCTCACCGCCCGGAACGTGCGCGCGGGCAGCCGCTGGCAGGCCCAGAACGCGCCGATGCCGATCACCGCGAACACGGCCTGCTTGGTCAGCGACGCGGACGCGTCACCGCCCTCGGCGAAGTCCTTCACGCTCGTGGCGGAGAAGACCATGGTGAGGCCGATCAGCAGCAGCAGGCCGGCGCTGGACAGCAGCAGGTAGTACGAGGCCAGCGGCCGGGCCAGCAGGCCGCGCAGCGCGGCCAGGCCACCGGCCGGATCCCAGCGCGCCGCGGGCGGGTCGGCCGGTGGCGTCGCCGCCGGGGCACGGCGGGCCGGCGGGTCGCTGGTCACCTGGATGTCTCGTCCCTCCCCCACAGGCCCATCATGGCCGCTCGACCCGCCCGCCCGTGGCGCAACCGCCCGGTCGGCGTGTCGGATCTGAAGGAAGGGCCCCTTATTAACAGACGTCTGTTAATAAGGGGCCCTTCCTTACACCCGAGGCGTCAGCTGACCGCGGCGAGGAACTCGCTGTAGAACAGGCCCAGCGCGATGGCCACGCCGATACCGGCGATGATCCAGAACCGGACCACGATGTTGACCTCGCTCCAGCCCGCCAGCTCGAAGTGGTGCTGCAACGGCGACATCCGGAACACGCGCTTGCCGGTGGTACGGAAGGAGATGATCTGGATGACCACGGACATCGTGATGATCACGAAGAGGCCGCCCAGGATCGGCAGCAGCAGGATGGTGCGGGTGGACATCGCCATGCCGGCGATCAGGCCGCCCAGCCCGAGCGCGCCGGTGTCGCCCATGAAGATCCGCGCCGGTGACGTGTTCCACCACAGGAAGCCCACGCAGGCGCCGGCCGCCGCGCCGGCGATCAACGCGATCTCCAGCGGGTCGCGCACGGTGTAGCAGTACGACTCGGTGTAGTTCGGGTCGGCGCACCAGTGCCGGTACTGCCAGAACGCGATCAGCGCGTACGCCGCCAGCACCATCACCGAGGCGCCGGTGGCCAGGCCGTCCAGGCCGTCGGTGAGGTTGACGCCGTTGGTGGCCGCCATGACCACCATGATGATGACGATCACCGCGCCGATCTTGCCGATCTCCAGCGCCGGGATGTCCCGGATGAAGCTCAGCGTGGTGCTGCCCACGGTCTCGGTGTTCGTCGCGTTGCCGCCGGCGTCGGTCATGCTGGACGGGAAGTAGACCGCCACCGCGCCGAAGACCGCGCCGACCAGGATCTGCCCGGCCAGCTTGCCCCGCTTGTTGAGACCGCCGCTGTGGCGCTTGCGCACCTTCAGGAAGTCGTCGATGAAGCCGACCGCGCCGGAGAACACCATCAGCCCCAGCAGCACCAGCGCCGTGATGGTCGGCTCGACCTGGGCGATCTGCGCGTCCGGCAGCGTGGTCAGAGCCAGGTGCCCGGCCACGTACGCGATGACTGTGGCCAGGATGAAGACCACGCCGCCCATGGTCGGCGTGCCCTTCTTGCCCTCGTTGCTGGCGAGCCCGAGGTTCGATCGGATCGGCTGGCCGGCCTTGAGCCGGGCGAACACCTTGATCGCGATCGGGGTGCCGAACAGCGAGATCAGGAACGCGACCCCGATGGCGACGATGACCGCCCTCATGCGGCGCCGCCCTCCGTCGCACCCTCCCGGGCGTCCGCGCGCAGCGCGTCGGCCACCTCCCAGGTCCGGTACCGGGAGCCCTTCACCAGCACCACGTCTCCCGGACGCAGCTCGCTCCGCAGCACCTCGACGGCCGCCGCCTGATCGGTGAGCAGCACCGACTCTCCTCCCCAATTACCTACCGCTGTCGCGCCCTCGTGGATCGGCGCCGCCGGCTCGCCCACCACGAGCAGCCGGTCCACTCCCAGTTCGGCCGCGAGCCGGCCGACCTGCTGATGCCCCTGAAGTTCGAAGTCACCCAGCTCGGCCATGTAGCCGAGCACCGCGACGGTACGCCCCTCGCCACGCATGCTGGCCAACGCCCGCAGCGCCACGCCGGTGGAGGCGGGGTTGGCGTTGTACGAGTCGTCGATCACGGTCACCCCGTCGGGACGCTCGAAGACGTCCATCCGCCGGGTCGAGACCAGGCCCAGCTCGTTCAGCGCCGCCGCCAGGTCCGGCAGCGGCAGGCCCAGCTCCCGGCCGACCGCCGCGGCGGCGAGTGAGTTGGAGACCTGGTGCCGGCCGGTCAGCCCGAGCCGCACGGGCGCGCTGCCCTCCGGGGTGACGAGGGTGTACGAGGGCCGTCCCCGGCCGTCGACTGTCACGTCCACGGCGCGCACGTCGGCGCGCTCCGACTCGCCGTAGCGGACCACCCGGGCCCGGGTACGCGACGCCATCGCGTCGACCCGCGGGTCGTCGGCGTTGAGCACCGCCAGCCCATCGTCGGGCAGCGCCTCGACCAGTTCGCCCTTGGCCAGCGCGATGGTCTCCACCGAGCCGAACTCGCCCAGGTGCGCCACGCCCACGTTGAGCACCACGGAGATCCGCGGCGGCACCACGTCGCACAGGTAGCGGACGTGCCCGACCCCGCGGGCGCCCTTCTCCATCACCAGGTAGCGGGTCTCCGGCGTGGCCTGCAATGCCGTGTACGGGTGCCCCAGCTCGTTGTTGAACGAGCCGGGCGGCGCCACCGTCGGGCCGAGCCGGACCGCGAGCTGGGCGATCAGGTCCTTGGTGGTGGTCTTGCCGGACGAGCCGGTCAGCCCGATCACCGTCAGTCCGGGCAGCCGGTCCACCACCGCGCGGGCGAGCCGACCCATCGCGTCGAGCGCGTCGCCGACGAGCACCATCGGCACGCCCGGCACCTCCCGGGTGCCGAGCACCGCGACAGCGCCGGCGGAGATCGCGCCGGCCGCGTAGTCGTGGCCGTCCACCCGTTCGCCGGGGAAGGCGACGAACAGCCCGCCCCGGTTCACCTTGCGGGAGTCGAACTCCACGGTGCCGGTGACCCGGGCGTCCGGGTCGGCGCCGACGAGCCGGCCGTCGACAGCGGCGGCCACCTCGGCCAGCGTCAGCGGGATCACCGCTGACCCACCAGGTCACCGAAGCGGGCGCGCAGCGCCGCCGCCAGCTCCACCCGGTCGTCGAACGGCAGCACCTCGCCGCCGATCTCCTGGCCGCGTTCCTGGCCCTTGCCCAGCACCGCCACCACGTCACCCGGTTCGGCCACCCGGACCGCCTCCTCGATCGCCGCCCGCCGCCCGGGCACCTCGATGACGCGGGCCGGGGTCGCGGCGGCGTACGCGCCGGCGAGCACCTCGGCCCGGATCGCGGCCGGGTCCTCCGTCCGCGGGTTGTCGTCGGTCACGAGCACCACGTCGGCGCCGCGCGCGGCCACGCCGCCCATCACCGGCCGCTTGCCCCGGTCCCGGTCGCCGCCGGCGCCGAGCACACAGATCAGCCGGCCTTCGGTCAGGCCGCGCAGCGCGGTGAGCACCGCCTCGATCGCGTTGGCCTTGTGCGCGTAGTCGACCACGCCGCGCACCGGGGCGTCGCCGCTGACCAGTTCCAGCCGGCCGGGCACGCCACCGCAGGCGGCCACGCCGCGCGCCGCGGTTTCCGGGTCCACCCCGACGGCGACCAGCAGCGCCACCGCCAGCAGCGCGTTCGCCACGTTGTGCCGGCCGGGCAGCGCCACGCCGGTGGGCAGCGCCAGACCGTCCGGCCCGTGCAGCGTGAAGCGCTGCGCGTAGCCCTCGCCGTCGATCCCGTCGGCCCACCAGGTCGCGTCCGGGTCGCCGGCCGCCGAGTAGGTGACGGTGCCCGGCTTGTGCAGCGGACGCAGCGCCGGGTCGTCGTGGTTGAGCACCTCGACCCGGCAGCGGCCGTCGAACAGCTTGGCCTTGGCCGCGAAGTAGTCCGCCTCGTCGGCGTGGAAGTCCAGGTGGTCGGAGCCGAAGTTGGTGTAGCCGCCGACGTCGAACCGGACGCCGCCGACCCGGCCCATGGCGAGGGCGTGGCTGGACACCTCCATGACCACCGTGTCCACCCCGTGCTCGCGGGCCACCGCGAGCATGGCGTGCAGGTCGGTGGCCTCCGGGGTGGTCCGGACGCTGTCGATCACCAGGTCGCCGAGGCGGGTCTCCACGGTGCCGATCAGCCCGGTGACGTGCCCGGCGGCCCGCAGCCCCGACTCGACCAGGTAACTGGTGGAGGTCTTGCCGGCGGTGCCGGTCACCCCGATCACGGTCAGGCCGGCGGTCGGGTCGCCGTAGACGGTCGCGGCCACCTCGCCGAGCGCGTCGCGCGGGTCGGCGACGACGAGCACGGGCAGGCCGGTCCCGGCGGCCAGCGCCACACCGGCCGGGTCGGTCAGCAGGGCCACCGCGCCCGCCTCCGCCGCCGCTGCGGCGAACTCCGCGCCGTGGCGCCGGGCACCGGGCAGGGCGGCGTACAGGTCGCCGGGGCGTACCTCCTGGCTGGCGTGGGTCACGCCGGTGACGGCCAGGTCGGCGGCCTCCTCCGGCGGGGTCGCCGCCACGCGGTCGGCGAGGTCGCCGAGCCGTACGGGACGCACGGTTGTGGGACGTGGATTGCCGGGCACGGCGTCAGACCCTACCCGGTCGTCCGGTTCCGACCGCACAGCCGCCCCGGTGGTTCGTCGCCACTCACCGATGATGTCCCGCCGTCCCCGCTCAGCGCGGAAAGACCTCGAACTTCGGGGACTTGTTGGTGAGCGACGGCGGCACCCGGTAGTGGCGGAGAGTGAAGCCCATCATCTCCCGGAAAGCCGGCGCGGCGACCGCGCCGCCCCCGCCACCGGGGCTCCACACGAACACCGCGACCACGTACCGGGGGTTCTCCGCCGGGGCCATGCCGATGAACGAGCCGACCTCGCCGGGCTGCTGTTTGCCGCCGTCGTAGCGCAGACCGGTGCCGGTCTTGCCGGCCACCCGGTATCCGGGTACGGCGGCGGCCAGACCGGTCGCCCGGCCGTCCGGGCCGTCGACCGTGGTGACCGCCTCCATCATCCGGCGCAGCGCCGCCGCGTTGGCCGGGCTGAGCACCGAGCGGGTGGTGGGCGCCGCGGCGGGGCTGCGCTCGCCGTCCGCGCCGATGGTCTCCTTGACCAGGTGCGGCTGCACGTACGTGCCGTTGTTGGCGATGGTGGCGTACGCAGCGGCCATCTGCAGCGGCGTGGCGTCCACGCTGTGCCCGATCGGCACCGACCCGTACGCCGAGCCGCTCCACTGGTCCGGCGGCAGCAGCCGGCCGGCCGCCTCGCCGGGCATGCCCTCACCGGTGGCCTGGCCCAGCCCGAACCGCTTCTGGTAATCGAACAGCCGGTCCTTGCCCAGCTTCTCGGCGATCTCGATGGTGCCGACGTTCGACGAGAAGGCGAGCATGCCGGGGATGCTCATGGTGCGGCCGCCGACCGGGTGGGTGTCGCGGAAGGTGACGCCGCCCCGGACGATCGTGTCGGCGACCGGGAACGCGGTGTCCGGCGTGATCACGCCCTCCTGGAGAGCCGCGCCGTACGTGATCGCCTTGTGGATCGAGCCGGGGTCGACCACGAACGTGGTGGCCGCGTCGTCCCGGTCGGCCGGGGAACCGACCTTGGTGGGGTTGGCCGCGTCGTACGTCGGCTGGCTGGCCTGCGCCAGCACCTCACCGCTCGGCACCTCGATGATCACCGCGGCGCCGACGCTGCCCTTCACCTTGGCCGTCTGCTTCGCCAGGATCCGCTGCGTCATGAACTGGAGGTCCCGGTCGACGGTGAGCTTCAGCGAGCTGCCCGGCTGCGGCTGGGTGGTGCGACTGTAGCCGCCGGGGATGGGCGCGGCCAGGTCTCCGAGGCCCACCTCGTAGGTCCGCTTGCCGGCCTGTCCGCGCAGCACGTCGTCGTACTTGGCCTCCAGCCCCTCCAGGCCGTTCATGTCCTGGCTGACGAAGCCGATCAGGTTCGCCGCCAGGTCGCCGCCGGGCACCTCGCGCCGCTCGTCGCGGTGCACGTTGATGCCGGCCAGGTCGAGTTCCATGATCCGCTTGGCGGTGCCGATCTCCACACCGCGGGCCAGGTAGACGAACTGCAACGGGGTGTCGGTCCCGGGCAGGGTGCGCTTGCGCATCTTCTCGGCCAGGTCGGACACGGGCACGCCGAGCAGCGGGGAGAGCAGGCGCGCGGTGGCGAACCGGTCCTTGACCCGGGTGGGGTCGGCGAACACGTACCGGGCCTCGACGCTGTGCGCCAGCGGCTCGCCGCCGCGGTCGAGGATCGCCCCGCGCGGGGCCGGCAGCTCGACCACGGCGAGCCGGTTGGGCAGGCCGCCGTCGGCGTACGCCGGGGTGTCCACGGTCTGGAGGTAGACCAGCCGCACGCCGATGCTGGCGAACAACGCCAGCGCCAGCACCGTGCCGAGCCGCAGCCGCCGGCGCGGGTCGCCGAGTCGCGGCGGCCGGCGCGGCTTGCGTACCGGCCGGCGGGGCTGCGCGGCCGGGCGGCGCGGCTGGGACCGGCGGCGCGGCGGCGCGTCCTCGTCGTCGTCGTCGAACGGTTCCCGCACCGGCCGGGACGAGACGGTCCGCACCACGCCGGCCCGGCCGCCCGCGGCGGTGGACCGGCGGCCGGACCGGGCGCCGTCGGTCGCGGGCTCGCGCGTGCCGGCCCGCCCCGCCCGGCCGCCGTCGAGCACCTGCAACGCGGGCCGGAACGGGTCGCCGGACCGGTTGCTGCGGGGGGTACGCCGTTGCTCCGCGCCGCCGCCCTCGCGCACGGTCCGCCCGCGCGGCGTGTACGCGCGGGCGTCGGAGATCCCGCCGAGGCCCGGCTCGCGCGGCTCCGACCCCCGCGACGATCCGCGCCGGGAGCCCGTGGCGTCCCGGCGCGGATCATCCGATCTCGGCGGCATCGCTCAGCCTCCGTTGCCCTGCTGGCTGGTGACCGACGGGGCACCCTGCGCGGGGTGCGGCACCCCGATGGTCTGCCCGTCCGGCAGCCGGATGTAGGCCGGGTCCTCGGACTCGACGAGGCCGAGCCGCCGGGCGTTGGCGGTCAGGTTGCCGGGCGCCTCCTGCTTGGCGATCTCCTTCTTCAGCTCCTGCTCGTCCACGTCCAGCTTGGCCTGCTGCTGCTGGAGCTTCTCCAGCTTGAACGCGTTCTCGTTGATCTTGGTGTTGACCGCCAGGATGCCCAGCACCCCGCCGACCACCAGCACCAGGATCAGCGCGACGAACGGTGCCCGGGGCACCCGGATCGGCGCCGGCGGGGCGACCCGCAGGCGCGGCGCGGGCGCACCGGTGACCCGGGTACGCTCGGCCGGCCGCAGGGCGGCACTGCCCTGCGTCGGGAACTCGCGCGCCCCCCGGGCGCGAGTTGCCTCCCGGCGGTCGGTCGCCGTCGTGTCCCGCGTGGTGCGCTGCGCCGCGGTCCGGCCCCCCGACCGCGGTGCGCGCTGCCCGACGGCTCCCCGGCCGTCGCGCTTCTCGACGTTCATGTCCCCTCCCCCTCCTCGTCCGTCCCGTTCGCGTCCCCCGGGGCCGACCGCGGGTCCTTGCCGGACCCCGGTGACCCCGTCCCCGGTTGGTGCATCGCCTTCACCCGGCGGCGGTACCGTTCGCGGTCGGTACGCCCCTGCCGGGCCGCCTCCGGGTCGAGCCGTTCCGCGGCCCGCAGCCGCACCGAGGCGGCACGCGGGTTCGCGGCCACCTCCGCCTCCCCGGGCAGCTCGGCGCCCCGGCTCAACAGCCGGAACGTCGGGCCCGACCCGGGCAGTTCGACCGGGAGGTCGACCGGGCCCTTACTGCGGACCCGGTCGGCGAGCGCCTGCTTGGTGAGCCGGTCCTCCAGCGAGTGGTAGGACAGGACCACCATGCGGCCGCCCACTGTGAGCTTGTCCAGAGCAGCCGGCAGCGCCGTCTCCAGCGCTGCCAGTTCTCTGTTTACCTCGATCCGCAAAGCCTGAAACGTTCTCTTTGCCGGGTGTCCACCGGTTCGTCGGGCCGGTGCCGGAATGGCGTCCCGGACCAGCTCGGCCAGCCGGGCCGAGGACGTGATCCGGTTGCGCTCCCGTTCCCGGATGATCGCCGAGGCGATCTTCCCGGCGAACTTCTCCTCGCCGTACACCCGCAGCAGGCGGGCCAGGTCCGGGTGGGAGTACGTGTTGACCACCTCTTCGGCGGTCACCCCCCGGGTCTGGTCCATCCGCATGTCCAGCGGCGCGTCCTGCGCGTACGCGAACCCGCGGTCGGGCGCGTCGAGTTGCAGGGACGAGACGCCGAGGTCGAACAGCACCCCGTCGATCGCCGGGTAACCGAGCCGATCGAGCACCTCGGGCAGCTCGTCGTAGACGGCGTGCTCCAGGTGGATCCGGTCGGCGAACCGGGCCAGGCGGACCCGCGCGTGGGCGAGCGCCTCGGTGTCCCGGTCCAGGCCGATCAGCACCGTGTCCGGATGCGCCGAGAGCACTGCCTCGGCGTGCCCGGCCAGGCCGAGCGTGGCGTCGACGTGGACGGTGCGACCGGGCCGGCCCAGTGCGGGGGCCAGCAGCTCGAGACACCGCTCGAGCAGCACCGGCACGTGCGTGCCGCGTAGCTCCCCCATCTCGACCCCCACCCCGTTCGCCAACCGTTCCGTCACGTGTCCGTCGTCGCCACGACGCCTCGCCATACCGCCAGATCCCCATCCGCTCCCGCCCGCCGGAGGCCGCGGCCCTCCGTGTCGGATCGTGCGCCTGGCACCGGGGAAGGGGTGCCAGGAACTCGAAAGCGGCTGGAGATCTCGCAGTACGTCGGGCGCCGTCACGCCCTACAGACCGCCGGGCAGCACCCCCTCCTCGATGTCGGCGAAGTCGTCTTCGCTCTCCGCGAGGTAGGCCTCCCAGGCCGCCTTGTCCCAGATCTCCACCCGGGTGCTCGCTCCGATCACGACCAGATCCCGGTCCAGTGCCGCGTACGACCGCAGGTGGCCGGGTATGGTGACCCGCCCCTGCTTGTCCGGCACCTCGTCGTGCGCGCTGGCGAAGAAGACCCGGCTGTAGGCCCGGGCCGCCTTGCTCGTCATCGGCTGCGCGCGCAACTGGTCGGCGATCCGCTGGAACTCGGGCATCGGGAAGACGTAGAGGCAGCGCTCCTGCCCTTTGGTGATCACGACACCCCCCGCCAGTTCGTCCCGGAACTTCGCCGGCAGGATCAACCGGCCTTTGTCGTCCAGGCGCGGAGTGTGGGTGCCGAGGAACATCGGCCCAACCCCCTCGCCCTGAGCGGCGTTCGCGGCGCCGCTGACCCCCCGGGCCGGTGTGGCCCTCCCGGCCTCACCATCGCGCCCCACTCTACTCCACTTCCCTCCACCTGCAACCAGAATCGCCCGCGCGGCGTGGCGTTTCCGCGCGCAAAACCGCACGTCAACGCGGGTGGGGCGGAGTGGAGGGGGTGGGGCGCGCCCCACACCGTCCGCTACCCGACATCGACCGCCGCCGTCCGGCCCCGCGCGCTCCGCCCGTCCGCCGGGCCGTCCCCGGCCGAACGGTTCGCCGTCGGCGGCGATCTGGTGGAGGTGGCGGTCCGGTAACCTCGCTCGGGTGACGGACGCGAAGATGCCCTTGCGGGCAAAGGTGGCCAGCTCCGTGTCGCGCACCGCCGCGGCGCTGTCGCGGGCCGCGGGCCGTGGCGACGGCTCGGTGATCGGCGGCTGGATCGGCCTCAAGATCGACCCGGACCTGCTCGCCCATCTCTCGGCCGGGCGCGCCATCGCCCTGGTGTCCGGCACCAACGGCAAGACCACCACCACCCGGCTCACCACCGCCGCGGTCGGCGTGCTGGGCCGGGTCGCCACCAACTCCTTCGGCGCGAACATGCCCACCGGCCACACCTCGGCGCTCGCAAAGGCCGGCAGCACGCCGTACGCGGTGCTGGAGGTGGACGAGCACTACCTCGCCCAGGTGCTGGAGGCGACCGAGCCGCACGTGGTGGCGCTGCTCAACCTCTCCCGCGACCAGCTCGACCGCGCCAAGGAGGTCGCCATGATGGCGCAGCTCTGGCGCGCCGCCCTGGTCCGGCACCCGCGGGTACGGGTGGTCGCCAACGCCGACGACCCGATGGTGGTGTGGGCCGCCTGCCCGCCGGCCGACCCGGCCCAGGGCCACGTGCCGCCGCACGTCACCTGGTTCAGCGCCGGGCAGCGCTGGCACGACGACTCCTGGGTCTGCCCCGAGTGCGGCTCCACCATCCAGCGCTCCGGCGAGCAGTGGTGGTGCACCGGCTGCCCGCTGCGTCGCCCCGAGCCGCACTGGACGGTCGAGGACGACGGCGTGCTCGACCCCACCGGCGCCTGGCACAAGATCCAGCTCCAGCTCCCCGGCAAGGTCAACCTCGGCAACGCGGCCACCGCGCTGGCCGTCGCCGCCGAGTTCGGCGTACGCCCGGTGGACGCGGTTTCCCGGCTCGGCACCGTCACCTCGGTGGCCGGCCGCTACGCCCAGGTGGACCGCGACGGGCGCAACATCCGGCTGCTGCTGGCGAAGAACCCGGCGAGCTGGCTGGAGGCGTTCGACATGGCCGACGTCGCGCCGACACTGCTGTCCATCAACGCCCGTGACCCCGACGGGCTGGACACCTCGTGGCTGTTCGACGTGGACTTCTCCCCGCTGACCGGCCGGCAGGTGCTGATCACCGGCGACCGGGCGTACGACCTGGCGGTGCGACTGGAGGTCAACGGCGTGCCGTTCCAGCACGTCCGCAGCTTCGACGAGGCCGTCCGCGCCGTGCCACCGGGCCGGCTGGAGGCCATCGCCAACTACACCGCCTTCCAGGACATCCGAGCGGAGCTGGACCGTGTCAACTGAGAGCCTGCGCATCGTCTGGATCTATCCCGACCTGCTGTCCACATACGGCGACCGGGGCAACGCGCTGATCCTGGCCCGCCGGGCCCAGCTGCGCGGCATGCCGGTCGAGGTGCTCGAGGTCCGCTCCGACCAGCGGCTGCCCGCCACCGCCGACATCTACCTGCTCGGCGGCGGCGAGGACGGCCCGCAGGCGCTCGGCGCCCAGCGTCTGATCGCCGACGGCGGCCTGCACCGGGCGGTGGCCCAGGGTTCGGTGGTGTTCGGCGTCTGCGCCGGCTACCAGCTTCTCGGCACCTCGTTCTTCGCCAAGGGCACCCGGTGCGCCGGGCTGGAGCTGCTCGACCTCTCCTCCGACCGCGGACCCACCCGGGCGGTGGGCGAGCTGGCCGGCGAGGTCGACCCGCGGCTCGGCATCCCGCACCTGTCCGGGTTCGAGAACCACGGCGGCCGCACCCACCTCGGTCCGGGCGTGTCCCCGCTGGCCCGGGTCACCACCGGGGTCGGCAACGACGGGGCCACCGAGGGCGCGTGGCGGGGCAAGCTGCTCGGCACCTACTCGCACGGCCCGGCGCTGGCGCGCAACCCCGACCTGGCCGACCTGCTGCTGCGCTGGGCGACCGGCATCCACCAGCTCCCCCCGCTCGACGACACCTGGGCCGACCGCCTCCGCTCCGAGCGCCGCGCCGCGGTGGCCGCCGCACCGAGGCCGTGACCGACGCCGCCCGGCCGGGGCGGCGACCGGTGGCCCGCCGGCTCGCCGGGTTGCTGCGGCAGCCCTCGGCGCGCCGGTTCGGGCTGCTCCTGCTGCTGCTCGCCGGGTTCGGCGTGACGCTGCTGCTGGTGCCCCGGCCGGACCCGGCCGACCTGCCCCGGCTCGCCGACTCGCTGGGTGGCTACGGGCCGCCCGCGGCTGTGGTCGGCGGCGCGCTGCTGCTGGTGGCGCTGGTGCCCCGCACGTTCGTCACGCTGGCCGCGGGCGCGATCTTCGGGCCGGTGCAGGGCGCCGCGTACGCGCTCGGCGCGGCGCTGCTCGCGGCGGCCATCGGCTTCACGGTCGGCCGGGTGCTCGGCCGCGACTTCGTCGCCGAGCGGGTACGCGGCCGGCTGGCCCGCCTCGACGGCTGGTTCGCCCGGCAGAGCGTCTTCGGCGTGGTCACCGTACGGCTGCTGCCGATCGCCGGGTTCGGGCTGGTCAGCTACGGCTACGGCACCACCGCGGCCCGGGTCATGCCGTTCCTGGCCGGCAGCGTGATCGCCTCCGCGCCCACCGCCATCGGCTACGCGGCGATCGGCGCGGCCGTGACCACGCCCGGTTCGATCAACTGGTACGCGGCCGCGCCTGCGAGCCTCGGCCTGATCGCCAGCGTGCTGATCATCCACCGCTGGTGGCGGGCCGAACGACGGCGTCGCGCGCCCTGACCGTCGGTGGGCGTGTCCCCGAAGTGGACACGCCCACCTGCGGGCGTCAGGCGACGACCGAGACCATCCGGCCCTTCACCACGATCACCTTGCGCGGCTCCTTGCCGCCCAGCGTGCCGGCGACCGCCTCCAGCGCCGCCGCGCGGACGACGTCCTCGGACGCGTCGGCGGGCACCTCTACCCGGCCCCGGACCTTGCCGTTCACCTGCACCGGGTAGGTGACCGACTCGGCCACCAGCAGGGCCGGGTCGGCGACCGGGAAGTCCGCGTACGCCAGCGACGTGTCGTGGCCCAGCTTGCGCCACAGCTCCTCGGCCATGTGCGGGGCGAACGGGGCGACCATCAGCACCAGCGGCTCGGCCACCTCGCGCGGCGTACGCGCCAGCCGGGTCAGGCCGTTGGTCAGCTCGATCAGCTTGGCGATGGCGGTGTTGAACCGGATCCCGTCCATGTCGGCGCGGACCCCGTCGATCGCCTTGTGCAGCAGCCGCCGGGTCGCCTCGTCGGCCGGCTCGTCGGTGACCCGCAGCTCACCGGTCTGCTCGTCGACGACGGTGCGCCAGACCCGCTGCAGGAACCGGTACGAGCCGACCACCGCCCGGGTCTCCCACGGGCGGGACACCTCCAGCGGGCCCATCGACATCTCGTACACCCGGAACGTGTCGGCGCCGTACGCCGCGCACATGTCGTCCGGGGTGACCACGTTCTTCAGCGACTTGCCCATCTTTCCGTACTCGCGCCGGACCTCGGTCTCGCCGTGGAACCAGCGGCCGTCGACCTCGACGACCTCCTCGGCGGGTACGTAGGCGCCGCGCGGGTCGACGAACGCGTACGCCTGGATCATGCCCTGGTTGAACAGGCGGCGGAACGGCTCGAACGACGAGACGTGGCCCAGGTCGTACAGCACCTTGTGCCAGAAGCGCGCGTACAGCAGGTGCAGCACCGCGTGCTCGGCACCGCCGACGTACAGGTCCGTGCCACCGCAGTCACCGTCGCGGCGCGGGCCCATCCAGTACGCCTCGTTCTCCGGGTCGGCGAAACGCTGCGGGTCGGTCGGGTCCAGGTAGCGCAGCTCGTACCAGCAGGAACCGGCCCACTGCGGCATCACGTTGGTCTCGCGGGTGTAGCGCTTGGGCCCGTCACCCAGGTCCAGCTCCACCTCCACCCAGTCGCGCCGCCGCGACAGCGGGGTCTCCGGGTTGCTGTCGGCGTCGTCGGCGTCGAACGTCTTCGGCGAGAAGTCCTCCACCTCGGGCAGCTCGACCGGCAGCATCGACTCGGGCAGCGCGATCGGCGCACCGGACTCGTCGTACACGATCGGGAACGGCTCGCCCCAGTAGCGCTGCCGGGAGAACAGCCAGTCGCGCAGCCGCCAGGTGACCGCGCCGGCGCCGTGCCCGTTCGCCTCCAGCCACTCGATGATCCGCGCCTTGGCGTCGGTGACGCCCAGGCCGTCCAGGTCGATGCCGCGCTCCGGCGCGGCGCTGTTGATCGCCGGGCCGTCACCGGTGTACGCCTTGCCGTCGAAGCCCTCCGGCGGCTGCACGGTCCGCACGATCGGCAGCTCGAAGACCTCGGCGAAGTCCCAGTCCCGCTCGTCCTGGGCGGGCACCGCCATGATCGCGCCGGTGCCGTACCCGGCCAGCACGTAGTCGGCGATGAAGATCGGGATCTGCCCGCCGGTCACCGGGTTGGTGGCGTAGGCGCCGACGAAGACGCCGGTCTTCTCCTTGCTGTCCGCCTGCCGCTCCACGTCCGTCTTGGCCGCGGCGGCCTTCCGGTACGCCTCGACGGCCTCACGCGGGCCGGCGTGGCCGCCGGTCCAGGCGTCCTTCGTCCCCTCCGGCCAGGTGGCCGGCGTCAGCACGTCGACCAGCTCGTGCTCGGGCGCCAGCACCATGTAGGTGGCACCGAAGACGGTGTCCGGCCGGGTGGTGAACACCCGCACCGGGGCGGCGGCGGTCGGGAAGTCGATGTGCGCGCCGGTCGACCGGCCGATCCAGTTGCGCTGCTGCAGCTTGATCGGCTCCGGCCAGTCCAGTGTGTCCAGATCCTCCAGCAGCCGGTCCCCGTACGCGGTGATCCGCATCATCCACTGCTTCAGGTTGCGCTTGAAGACCGGGAAGTTGCCGCGCTCGGAGCGGCCGTCGGCGGTGACCTCCTCGTTGGCCAGCACGGTGCCCAGCCCCGGGCACCAGTTGACCGGCGCCTCCGAGACGTACGCCAGCCGGTGGTCGTCGACGACGCGCCGCCGCTCCCCCACAGACAGCTCGGCCCACGGACGCCCGTCGGGGGTGGCACGGTTGCCGCCCTCGAACTCGGCGATCAGCTCGGCGATCGGCCGGGCCTTCTTCGCCTCGGCGTCGTACCAGGAGTTGAAGACCTGCAGGAAGATCCACTGCGTCCAGCGGTAGAAGTCGGTGTCGATGGTCGCCACCGACCGCCGCTCGTCGTGGCCCAGCCCCAGCCGGCGCAGCTGCTCCCGGTACCGCTCGATGTTGGCCTCGGTGGTGGTCCGGGGGTGGGTGCCGGTCTGCACCGCGTACTGCTCGGCGGGCAGGCCGAACGCGTCGAAGCCCATCGCGTGCAGCACGTTGCGCCCGGCCATCCGCTGGTAGCGGGCGTAGCAGTCGGTGCCGATGTAGCCCAGCGGGTGCCCGACGTGCAGGCCGGCGCCGGACGGGTACGGGAACATGTCCAGCACGTACAGCTTCTCGGCGCCCGCCCGCGGGTGGCCCGGGTCGGCCAGCGGACCGACCGGGTTCGGCGCATGGAAGGTGCCCTCCCGCTCCCAGGTGTCCTGCCAGCGGTGCTCGATCTCGTCGGCCAGGGCGGCGGTGTACCGGAACGGGGGGATGTCGGTCGCCGGTGCGGCTGCCTCACTCATGGCGTCTCCTCGGCGCGGATCGATTCGAAAAAATTGTGGGCGGTCTGCTGCGGGCACAAAAAAGCCCCTCGCGCAGGAGGGGCGGCCGTGCTGTCGCGCGTTCAGCGCATCAACACGGCTCGGTAAGAAGCAGGAAGAACCCGGCCATGCAGGCAGTGTACCTCGCACCCCTCGGCGACGGCGCGCCCGTTCCACCCGCGGCGGCCGGTCCCCCGGTCCGGCGAATATTCCGGGCGTAACCGACCGACCACCTGCGGGAGTCGGCAGTAACGACAAACATGGTTAGCCTGAGATACCAATGAGATTTCTGCGGCAGACGAGGCTCGGCGTCGCGAACCCAACGGCGGGTCCAGGTGCTCTATAAAGAGCTGCCGTCCAGGCGACGAGGAGGAGGCCCGTGACACAACAGACCTGGGACGAGGTGGGCGGTCTGCTGCCGCACGACGAGTTCCGCGCCGCCAGCGAGGCCATCGTGGCCAACATCGAGCAGGTCATCGAGGGCAAGACCGCCACCGTCCGGCTCGCCCTGGCGGTGCTGCTGGCCGAGGGTCACCTGCTCATCGAGGACGTGCCCGGCGTCGGCAAGACCAAGCTCGCCAAGGCGATGGCCCGGTCCATCGACTGCTCGGTCCGGCGGATCCAGTTCACCCCCGACCTGCTTCCCAGCGACGTCACCGGCGTCAGCGTCTACAACCAGGAGACGCACGACTTCGAGTTCCGCCCCGGCGCGGTCTTCGCCAACCTGGTGGTCGGCGACGAGATCAACCGGGCCTCGCCGAAGACCCAGTCGGCGCTGCTGGAGTGCATGGAGGAGCGGCAGGTCACGGTCGACGGGGTCACCTACCAGTTGCAGACGCCGTTCATGGTGATCGCGACGCAGAACCCGATCGAGATGGAGGGCACCTACCCGCTGCCCGAGGCGCAGCGCGACCGGTTCACCGCCCGCATCGCCATGGGCTACCCGGACCCGCGCGCCGAGCTGGCCATGCTCGACGGGCACGGCGCCACCGACCCGCTGCCGGGGCTGCGGCCGGTCTCCGACGCGGCCACCGTCCGCCGGCTGATCGGCCACGTCCGGCAGGTGCACGTCGCCGACGCCGTCAAGCAGTACGCGATCGACCTGGTCACCGCCACCCGGGAGGCGCCCGACCTGCGCCTCGGCGCGTCCCCCCGGGCCACGCTCCAGTTGCTGCGCACCGCCCGCGCGGTGGCCGCCCTGGAGGGCCGCGACTACGTCCTGCCGGACGACCTCCAGGTCCTCGCGGTGCCGGTGCTGGCGCACCGGATCATCCCGACCGCCGACGCGCAGCTGGCCCGGCGCACCACCGACGCGATCGTCTCCGAGCTGGTGCACCGCCTGCCGCTGCCGCACGACCGGCAGCGGTCGCCGTACGACACCCGCCCCGGCGGCGGCAACAACGGCCGCGGGCCGTACGAGCCGCGGAGGCCGTGACGTGCGCGACGGCCTGCGTGGGCTGACCACCCGCGGCCGATCCTTCCTGGCGGCCGCGGTGGCCGCCGCGATCTCCGCCGGCATCCTCGGCGAGAAGGACCTGCTCCGGGTGGCGGTCCTGCTCGCCGTGCTGCCGCTGCTGGCCGCCGCATACGTCGGGCGCAGCCGGTACAAGCTGGCCTGCAACAGGTCGCTGGAGCCGCACCGGGTGCCGGTCGGCGCCAGCTCCCGGGTGGTGCTGCGGCTGCAGAACCTGTCCCGGCTGCCCACCGGCACGCTGCTGCTGGAGGACCGCCTGCCGTACGCGCTGGGCAGCCGGCCCCGGGTGGTGCTGGAGCGGCTCGGCGCGCACCAGGCCAGCTCGGTGGCGTACACGGTCCGCGCGGACGTGCGCGGCCGCTACGAGGTGGGGCCGCTGGTGATCCGGCTGACCGACCCGTTCGGCCTGTGCGAGCTGACCCGGTCGTTCCCCAGCACGGACCACCTCACGGTGATCCCGCAGGTCACCCCGCTGCCGTCGGTCCGGCTGCCCGGTGAGTACGCCGGCAGCGGCGACAGCCGGGCCCGCTCGGTGGCGGTGCACGGCGAGGACGACGCCGCCACCCGGGAGTACCGGATGGGCGACGACCTGCGCCGGGTGCACTGGAAGTCCACCGCCCGCACCGGTGAGCTGATGGTGCGCCGCGAGGAGCAGCCGTGGGAGAGCCGGGCGACGGTGGTGCTGGACACCCGCGCCGCCGGGCACCGGGGCGAGGGCCCGACGGCCAGCTTCGAGTGGGCGGTCTCGGCCGCCGCCAGCATCGCCGTGCACCTGCGCGAGGCCGGCTACAAGCTCCGGCTGGTCACCGGCAACGGCGCCGACGTCGGTGCCGCCGAGGCAGGCGGCGAGGGACTGCTGCTCGACCACCTCGCCGACGTGCACCTGGACCGGCGCGGCGAGATCACCACGCTGGTGCAGCAGGTCCGGCAGCGGGCCGACGGCGGTCTGATCATCGCGCTGCTCGGCACGCTCGGCACCGCCGAGGCGGAACTGCTGGCCGGGCTGCGCGGCAACGGGGCCACCTGCGTGGCGTTCCTGCTCGACAGCAACACCTGGCTCAACCTGCCCCCGAACGCCCGGACCGAGGCGGAGCGGGCGCACGGCGCCGCCGCGCTCGCGCTGCTGCAGAGCGGCTGGCGGGTCATCGGGGTGGAGCACGGCACCCGCCTGCCGATGCTGTGGCCGCAGGCCGGGCGGGGCTCGCAGGGCTTCGCGCTGCGGGCGGCCATGGCCGAGACGGTGGCCGGCGGACGACGATGACCGGAGGGATGGTCCTGTGACCCCGCACCGCAACATCGGGTTCGTCGCCGCGGCGGCGACGCTGCTGGCGGCGGCCCCGCTGTCGGCGATCTTCGAACGCTGGACCTGGCTGATCCAGGCCGCCGTCGTGGTCGCCGTGGTGGCCGGCTCGGCCGCGTTGAGCCGGCTGGGCCGGATGCCGCTGTGGGGGCAGGTGCTGGCCATGCTGGCCGGGCTCACCCTGGGCCTGACGTGGGTCTTCCCCGGCGGCACCGAACTGCTCGCGTTCGTACCGACCCCGGCCACGTTCGCCCACTTCGGCGACCTGCTCCAGACGTCGTTGCAGGACATGCGCTCGTACGGCGTGAAGGTGCCGGACGTCGACTCGCTGCTGTTCCTCGCGGTGCTCGGCATCGGCGCGGTCGCTGTGGTGGTGGACGTGCTCGCGGTCGGGTTGCGCCGTCCGGCGCTGGCCGGCCTGCCGATGCTCGCCATCTACTCGGTGCCGGTCGCGGTCTACGTGGACAGCGTCCCGGCCACCCCGTTCGTGGTGGGCGCCGCCGGTTACCTCTGGCTGCTGGTCACCGACAACGTCGACCGGGTACGCCGGTTCGGCCGCCGGTTCACCGGCGAGGGCCGCGACGTGGACGTCTGGGAGGCGTCCCCGCTGGCCGCGGCCGGACGGCGGCTCGCAGTGGTCGGCGTGATCGTGGCGGTGGCGCTGCCGCTCGCAGTGCCCGGGATGACCGGCGGGCTGCTGAACAACGTCGGCGCCGGGCCCGGCGACGGCAGCGGGCGGCCGGGCCAGGGCGGCAGCTCCGGCCGGGTCGACCTGTTCGCGGCGCTCAGCGGCCAGCTCAACCAGAGCGAGGAACTCGATCTGGTCAAGGTCAGCACCAACGAGACGACGCCGTTCTACCTGCGCCTGGGTGTCGTCGACGACCTGCGCCCCAGTGGCTTCCAGGCACGCGTGCCGACCGGGCGGCCGATCACCCGCCCGCTGCCCGACCCCGGGGAACGCGCCCCGCGCGGCGTCGACCAGCAGCGCTACCGCGCCACGGTCGAGGTGACGAAGAACCTGAACATGCCGTTGATGCCGGTCTACGCCGAGCCGGTCAAGACCGACGACCTCAACGGCAACTGGCTGTACGACCCGAACCAGCAGGTCGTCTTCTCCAACCGGGACAACGCCCGCGGCAAGAGCTACTCGTTCGACTACGTACGGTCCACATTCAGCCCGGCGGCGCTGCGCGCGGCCCCGTCGCTGCCCTCGGACAGCCCGGTGATGCGGCAGCAGACCGAGCGGCCGTCCGTCCCGGCCGTCGAGGAACTGGTCGCGCAGCTGGTCAAGGGCAAGTCGAACGACTACGACAAGGTCCGGGCGATCTACGACTACTTCTCCGTGGAGAACGGCTTCACCTACGCGCTGTCCACCCGCAACGGCAGCAGCGGCGAGGACATCACCGACTTCCTCGCCACCAAGGTCGGCTACTGCCAGCAGTACGCCGCGGCGATGGCCTGGCTGGTCCGGGCCGCCGGCATCCCGGCCCGGGTCGCCGTCGGGTTCACCAACGGCAGCAAGGCCGACAGCGGCACGTACGTGCTGACCAACCGCAACCTGCACGCCTGGACCGAGGTCAACTTCAGCGGGATCGGCTGGGTGCCGTTCGACGCCACCCCGGCGGCGGCCGTGACGGGCTCGGTCCGCTCGGCCTGGGCGCCGGACATCGACGCCCCCGAGGAGGTCACCCCCTCGACCGGCAGCACCAGCGCTCCCGACGCGGCCGGCCCGTCGGCCGGGCCGAACGAGGCGGACCGGCTCGACAAGGACACCGACCAGGGCCTGACGCTGAACCAGGGCGGCCCGGCCGAGGAGAGCCCGGTCTGGCCGTGGTGGCTGGCCGGCGCGCTGGCGCTGCTGGCGCTGCTCGCCGTACCGGCCCTGCGCCGCTCCGCCCTGCGCCGCCGCCGGCGCGTCCGGGCGGTCACGCCCGCGGCCACCGCGCTGCCGGTGCCGGGCCAGCGCGGCGAAACACGGCAGGTCGTCGTCGGTGTGGACGCCGAGGCGGCCCGCGCCGACGCGCACGCCGCCTGGGACGAGCTGCTCGACACGCTCGTCGACTTCCACGTCCGGGTGGACCGCACAGAGACCCCACGGGCCACCGCCGAGCGGCTGGCCCGGGAGGCGCTCGCCGAGAGGGGGGACGCCGCAACGGGGGTACGCCTGCTCGGCCGCGCCGAGGAACGAGCCCGTTACGCCCGTGACCCGCTGACCGACACGGAGTTGCAGCCGGCGCTGCGTACGGTCCGGGGCGCGCTGGCGGCGGGCGCGGACCGCCGTACCCGGCTGCTGGCCGCGCTGCTGCCCCCGTCGGTGCTGCAGCGTTGGCGTACCGGCCTGGCCGAGCGGTCGGCGAGGGTGGTCACCACGAGCGGCCAGGTCCGGCAGCGCATGTCGCGCTGGAGCCCGCGCCGCCTCCTGGCCCACCGCCCCGCCCGCCCCTCCCTGCCCTCCCCGTCCCGCCCCGTCCCGCCCCGCCCACCCCCGCGGCGGTGATCAAGGAGTTTGTGTCCAAATCCAGCCCTGCTGAAGACACAAACTCCTTGATCACCGCTTCTGGGCCGGGTGCGCACGAGATCTTGGTACGAAATGGCCCCCATAGGGGCGCTTTCCTTCCAAGATCTACGGCGGCTCCCGGGATACGGGAAGCGCATCCCGCCTGCCGAGCGAGCATGGCTGATCAGGCGAGCTGGGCACCCGCCCCGCCTCGGCGATCTTGCAGTTTGTGCCCAGGTGAACGGGACATCCCGGGCACCGCTCTGGCCGAAAGTGCAAGATCGCGGGTGAGGGCGGGTGTGCGCCTGCTGGTGAGCGGCGGGGAGGTGCTCGCCGTGCGCTGAGGCGGGGAGGCTTGGGCACAGGGGGTGAGCTGCCCCGCCGCGACCCGGGCGCGGTGCACATGCTCACGTGCGGGGCGACCCGGCGCGGTGCACACGCTCACGTGCGGCGCGACCCGGGCGCGGTGCACATGCTGACGTGGCGGGGCGACCCGGGCGCGGTGCACACGCTCACGTGCGGGGCGATCCGGGCACCATGTGCTGACGGAGGCGCCGGCGGTGTGCAGAGGAGGCGGACCGCCGGGGGCGCGCCGAGCGGCGGTCCGGACGGCGAGTGGCGGGACGGTGGGACCGATTACGGGCATGGCTGAGCGCGGGCTCTCGCCCGCGTTGCCACGGCGACCGGCAGCAGGTCACCCCGGCGGCGCTTGCCGGCCTGTTACGGAGGCGCCGCCGGTTCCCCGCCCCGGGTCAGGGGCGGGACGCGGTCAGCGGTGGCCCTCCGGGCGCTGCCGCCAGCGGTCCTCCATCCGGTCGAGGAAGGAGCCCCGGCGACCACCACCACTGCGGCCACGGGGACGACGCCGGCTCGTTGTGCCGCCGACCACGTGCAGGTCGGGCGACTGGGATCGGCGGTGCGACTGCACCGCGTAGCCCAACGAGCCCAGCATGACGACGAAACCCGCCACGGCCACCGCGGGAATCTTGATCACGGCACCGTAGATCAACAGGGCCAGACCAGCGACGACCACGCCGGCAGCGACGAGCACGCGACGCCGCGCGTGGAAACGCGGGTCGCTGGCGCGCACGGCCGAGGCGAACTTGGGGTCCTCGGCAAGCGACCGCTCGATCTGCTCGAACAGCCGCTGCTCGTGCTCCGAGAGCGGCACGGCACTCCTCCCCGGTCACGTTGGTCGGCCCGGGCGGGCCGACAGACCGTGGCAGCCAACCGGCTGCTTACCCGCAAGTCTACGAGGGCCCCCGCGCGTCGGAAAGCGGGACGACCTACGGCCGGGTCGGTTTTTCGACTTGTCGTGTATCACGACGGCCGAGAAGACTGGCCGGACCTATGACGGACCGCCCGAATCGGGCAGCCGCCGCATCGGCCGCCGCCTCCGCCTCGCGCCAGCCTCGCTCGGGCGCACCCAGGGTGAGCTGCTGCGGGGTCTCCCCTGCGGGGGCGAGACCTTCCATCCGGACCCCGACCAGCCGAACCGGCTCGCCGGGGGCCAGCGCGCCCCACAGCGCCCAGGCCGTGTCGAACATCTCCCGGGCGGTGTCGGTGGGCACGGCGAGCGTGCGGGAGCGGCTGATCGTCCGGAAGTCGGCGAAACGGACCTTGAGCGACACGGTACGGCCCACCTGCCCGGCCGCCCGCAGCCGAGCGCCGGCCTTGTCGGCGAGCGCGAGCAGGGACCGCCGGATCTCGTCCGGGTCGCTCACGTCGGTGTCGAACGTGACCTCCGCGCCGATCGACTTCTCCACCTGCTCGGGCGTGACTCCGCGCGAGTCACGCCCCCAGGCCAGCTCGTGCAGGTGGGCGGCGGACGCCTCGCCCACCGCCCGGCGCAGCAGGCCGGCCGGTGCCTCGGCGAGGTCGCGCACGGTGCGCAGACCGAGGCGGCGCAGCGCGTCCGCGGACCGCTCCCCCACGCCCCACAGCGCGGACACCGGCAGCGGGTGCAGGAACTCCAGCACCCGGGCGGCCGGGACCACGAGCAGGCCGTCGGGCTTGGCCCGGGTGGAGCCGAGCTTCGCCACGAACTTGCTCGGCCCCACGCCCACCGAACAGGTCAGCCGCTGTTCCTCGGCGACCCGGCGGCGGATCAGCGCGGCGATGTCGGCGGGCCGGCCGAACAGCCGTCGGGCGCCCGCCACGTCGAGGAACGCCTCGTCCAGAGACAGCGGCTCGACCAGCGGCGTGACGTCCCGGAAGATCCGCATGACCGCCCGGGACGCCTCGGTGTAGGCGGTGAAGTCGGGCGGGAGGTAGACCGCGCCGGGGCAGAGCGCCCGGGCGCGGGCGGTGGGCATCGCGCTGCGGACGCCGTACCGCCGGGCCTCGTAGCTGGCGGAGCTGACCACGCCGCGCGGGCCGACGCCACCCACCACCACCGGCCGGCCGCGCAACTCGGGACGGCGGCGCACCTCCACGGAGGCGTAGAACGCGTCCATGTCGACGTGCAGGATGGTGCAGCCGGTGTCGTCGGCGTCCGGCCCGAAGCGGGGGTCACCGCCTCGGGGCAACGACTGGCTGCGGCCCATGCCAGCAGGCTAGCCCGCCGGTCCGACAACCCCACCGCCCGCCGACCCCGCACGAGGCGGGGCCGACCCGGACCCGCGGCCACCAGCAGGGACGAACCGGGATCAGCCCCGGACCACCAGCAGCGGGACCGTCATCTCGGCGGCGGTGTCCGCGCCGTGATACGCCACCAGCCGCGACGCCATCGGCGGTTCGGAGCGGGTGGCGACCACCGCGTACGTGTCCCGGCAGACCACCACCACGTCGCCGATCCGGGTCAGGTGTGCCTCGGGCACCGGCCCGAACCAGCCGGTCGCCACCGCCTCGGCCCGGGTCAGCACCTGCGCGGCCGGGCCCAGCACCTCGGCCCAGGCGGCCACCACGTCGGCCTCGGCGCCCGGCTCGACGTGCAGGTAGCGGACCCGGGGCTCACCGGCGACCACCCGTACCCCGGCGCGCAGCCGGGGGTCGGTGTCCAGGTCGATCCGGTGCCCGGCGGGCACGTCGAGCTGGCCGTGGTCGGCGGTGACCAGCAGCGCGGCGTCCGGCGGCAGCCCGTCGACGAGCCGGGCCAGCAGTACGTCCACCTCGGCGGCGGCGGTCCGCCAGGGCGCGGAGTCGACGCCGCTGAGGTGCCCGTGCCGGTCCAGGTCGGGGTGGTAGCCGGAGACCAGTGCGGGACCGTCCCCGGCGGCCAGCGCCGCCAGCATCCGGGCGGCGAGCGCGTCCACGCCTGCCGCACCCCGGTAGTCGCCGCCCCGGTTGGCGGCGAGCGTCAGGCCGCTGCCGGCGAACTCGGGACGGCTGACCACAGTCACCGCGACCCCGGCGGCGCGCGCCCGCTGGTACCAGGTGGGCACCGGCTGCCAGCTCGCCGGGTCCGGGTCGCCGGTCCAGTCGACGTGGTTGAGCACCCGATCGGTGCCGGGCACCCGGACCGTGAAGCCGAGCACGCCGTGCGCGCCCGACGGGGTGCCGGTGCCGAGGCTGACCAGGCTGGTCGGGGTGGTGGACGGGAAGCCGGTGGTGAGCGGCCGGCCGACGGTGGCGGCCAGGCCGGCGAGCGTCGGGGCGTACGGAGCGGCGGTGGGGATCTGGTACCAGCCGAGGCCGTCGACGAGCAGCACCGCGATCCGGCGTACCCCGGCCAGGCGCGGGGCCAGGCCGAGCCGGTCGGTCGCGCCCGGTACGCCGAGCAGCGCCAGCGCGCTGGGCAGCACGTCGATCATGCTGCCGCCGTCGTAGCGCGGTGCCACCCGGTCGAGCGGGCCGGGCGTCGGACCGGGCGTCGGATCGGGAGCCGGGCCGGTCATGCCGGGCGGCGGGCGAACAGGTGCAACTGGGCGGCGAGATCGCGGTACGGGGACCGGGCGGCGAGGGCACGCTCCAGCTCCACCAGTGCGGCCTGCTGGCCGTCGGCCACCGCGGCCGGGAGCAGGTCGGCGAGCACCCGTACCCCGTGGATCTCCTCCACGACGAGGCCGGCGGCGGTGAGCAGCGCGCTCGCGTCGGCGGCGTCGTAGCGGCGGCGCAGCGTGTCCCGTCCGCCGGTGGTGCCGTGCGGGTCGGCGGCGAGCGCGGCGGCGGCGTCCAGTTGCCCGTTCATCGCCCGGCCGAACACGGCGGCGGCCCGGCCGGCGACCAGCACACTCGCCGCGCCATCCGGGCGCAACGCGGTGACCAGCGCGGACATCACCGGTTCCGGGTCGTCGACCACCTCGAGGACGGAGTGGCAGAGCACCAGGTCCACGGTGGCCGGCTCGACGAGTCCGGTGAGCGCGTCGGCGTCGCCCTGCGTCGCGCGTACCCGATCGGCGACCCCGGCCTCGGCGGCCCGGCGGGTCAGCGCGGCGAGCGCGTCGGGGCTGGCGTCGACCACTGTGACACGGTGACCGGCCTCGGCGAGCGGGACGGCGAAGCCGCCGGTCCCGCCGCCGACGTCGAGCACGGAGAGTCGTTCGCCGGCCCGCCGGTCCAGCTCGGCCCGGAGCACCGACCAGATGACGGCGGTGCGGGGGGTGAGGGTTCGGATCTGCTCCACGCGCCGAGCCTAGTCACCCCCCGGCCCGGGTTCAGGACTCGCCGCCGCCGGCGGGGTCGTCCTCGGCGCGGCAACGCTGGTGGTTGGCCACCGGGCCGTCGGTCACCTGGTATTCCCGCGGCTCGGCCTCGTGGGTGGGCGCCCAGTCGGCGCCGAGGCGGGTCCGTCGGGCGTTCGCCACGCCACCGGCGTTCGTACGGTGAAAGGTCATCGGTTCATCCCCCATACCCCGGGTGGGCCACTCTGCCCACCCGCGTCGGGAGTCTCCCGCCTCCGGCTCGGAGAAACCGTAATGTGGATCACTCCATCAACGGAAATCCCTGGATGCCGGTGTGACGGGGGGCTCGATCGCGTCCAGCCGGTCCGCGGTGAGGTTCGTGACGCCCTCGTGCCGCTGCAGCCGGCCCCGCACCACAAGTGCTCCGCTGGTGCGGGCGACTCGACGGTATCTCTGCCACAACCCCGGGGAGCAAGTGACATTGAGCATCCCGGTCTCGTCCTCCAGGTTGAGGAACGTGACGCCGCCGGCGGTCGCCGGGCGCTGCCGGTGGGTGACGATCCCGCCGACCCGGATCCGCTGTCCGGGTGGCACCTGGCCGAGGCGGGCGATCGGCACCGCGCCCAGTTCGTCGAGGCGGTCCCGGATGAACCGGGCCGGGTGGCTCTCCGGGGACAGGCCGGTGGCCCAGACGTCGGCGACCAGGCGGTCCACCGCGGCCATGCCGGGCAGGGTGGGCGGGTCCGCGCCGGTCACCGTGCCGGGCAGCCGGCCGGGCCGGTCCTGAGCCGCCGCGCCGGCGGCCCAGAGGGCCTGCCGCCGGGTCAGCCCGAAACAGGCGAACGCGTCGGCGGTGGCCAGCGCCTCCAGCTGCGCGGCGGTGAGACCGACGCGGCGGGCCAGGTCCGGCATGTCCCGGTACGGCCCGTGCGCGGCGCGTTCCGCCTCGATCCGCTCGGCCACGTCCTCGCCGAGGGTACGGACGCTGCCCAGCCCGAGCCGTACCGCCGGGCCGCCCAGTCCCCAGGCGTGCGGCGGCTCGCCCGGCACGCTGCCCCACCGGGTCTCCGGCGTGGACTCCAGCACCGCCTTGGCGCCGCTGGCGTTGATGTCCGGCCGGCGTACCTCGACGCCGTGCCGGCGGGCGTCGTCGGCGAGCGTCTGCGGCGAGTAGAAGCCCATCGGCTGGGCGTTCAGCAGCGCGGCCAGGAACGGGCCGGGGTGGTAGCGCTTAAGCCACGAGCTGGCATACACCAGGTAGGCGAAGCTCATCGCGTGGCTCTCCGGGAAGCCGTAGCTGGCGAACGCGGTGAGCTTGCGGTAGACGTCGTCGGCCAGTTCGCCGGTGATGCCCCGCTCGGCCATCCCGGCGTAGAGCCGGTCGGCGATCTGCGCCATCCGCTCCACCGACCGCTTCGCCCCCATGGCCCGGCGCAACTGGTCGGCGCCGGCCGCGTCGAACCCGGCCAGGTCGATGGCGAGCTGCATGAGCTGCTCCTGGAACAGCGGTACGCCGAGCGTCTTCTCCAGCGCGTTGCGCATCAGCGGGTGCGCGTACGTGACCGGTTCCTGGCCGTTCTTGCGCCTGATGTACGGGTGCACCGAGCCGCCCTGGATCGGGCCGGGCCGGATCAGCGCCACCTCGACCACCAGGTCGTAGAACTCGCGCGGCTTGAGCCGGGGCAGCGTGGCCATCTGGGCGCGGCTCTCCACCTGGAACACGCCCACCGAGTCGGCCCGGCAGAGCATGTCGTAGACCTCGGGGTCGTCCAGCGTCATGTCGCCCAGGTCGAGGCGGGAACCGATCAGATCGTAGCCGTAGTGCAGCGCCGAGAGCATGCCGAGACCGAGCAGGTCGAACTTGACCAGGCCCACGGCGGCGCAGTCGTCCTTGTCCCACTGGAGCACGCTGCGGCCGGGCATCCGGCCCCACTCCACCGGGCACACCTCGATCACCGGCCGGTCGCAGATCACCATGCCGCCGGAGTGGATGCCCAGGTGCCGGGGGAACGTCTGCAGCTCGTTGGCGTACGCGACCACCTGCTCCGGGATGTCCGCCACGTCGACCGCGGCGACCGAACCCCACCTGTCGATCTGCTTGCTCCAGGCGTCCTGCTGGCCGGGTGAGAAGCCGAACGCCTTCGCCACGTCCCGCACCGCCGACCGGGGCCGGTACGAGATGACGTTGGCGACCTGGGCGGTGTGTTCCCGGCCGTAGCGGGCGTAGACGTGCTGGATCACCTCCTCCCGGCGGTCGGACTCGATGTCCACGTCGATGTCGGGCGGGCCGTCGCGTTCCGGGGCGAGGAACCGTTCGAACAGCAGCCGGTGCCGGACCGCGTCCACGTTGGTGATGCGCAGCGCGTAGCAGACCGCCGAGTTGGCCGCCGAGCCCCGGCCCTGGCAGTAGATGTCCTGCGCGCGGCAGAACGCGACGATGTCGTAGACCACCAGGAAGTAGCCGGGGAAACCGAGGTCTTCGATCATCCGCAGCTCGTGTTCGAGCTGCGCGTACGCCTCCGGATGCGCCTCGGGCGGGCCGTAGCGCTCGCGGGCGCCGTCCATGGTCAGCCGGCGCAGCCAGCTCATCTCGGTGTGCCCGGGCGGCACCGGGTACGCCGGCAGCCTCGGCGCCACGAGCTGAAGGTCGAAGGCGAGTTCCGCGCCGTACTCGGCGGCCCGCGCCACAGCGCCCGGGTACGCGGCGAACCGCGCCGCCATCTCCGCGCCGCTGCGCAGGTGGGCGGTGGCCGCGGCGGGCAGCCAGCCGTCGATCTCGTCGAGGCTGCGCCGGGCCCGGACCGCCGCCACGGTGGTGGCCAGCCGACGCCGTCCCGGGGTGGCGTAGTGCACGTTGTTCGTGGCGACGGTGGGCAGCCCGGCCGCGGCGGCCAGGTCGGCGAGCGCGTCGTTGCGGTCGGCGTCGACCGGATGGCCGTGGTCGGTCAGCTCCACCGCCACCGTCTCCGCGCCGAACAGCGCGGTGAGCCGGTCCAGTTCCCGGGCCGCCGCGTCGACGCCCTCGGTGAGCAGCGCCGCGGGCACGTGCCCCTTGCGGCAGCCGGTGAGCACCAGCACGTGGTCGCGCAGCTCGGCGGCGAGTTCCTCCAGCTCGCCGTAGACCGGGCGGCCCTTCTCCCCGCCGCGCAGCTGGGCCCGGGAGATGGTGGCGGCCAGGCGCGCGTACCCCTCGTGGCCGTGCGCGAGCACCAGCAGGTGCCGGCCGAGCGGGTCGGGTTCGCCGTTCTGCGGGCCGGGCAGCCCGAGGGACAGCTCCGCGCCGAAGATCGTCGGCAGCCGCAGCGCGCGGGCCGCCTCGGCGAAGCGCACCACGCCGTAGAAGCCGTCGTGGTCGGTGACGGCGAGCGCGGTGAGCCCGAGCCGGGCCGCCTCCTCGGCCAGTTCCTCCGGGTGGCTGGCCCCGTCGAGGAAGCTGAAGTTGGAGTGCGCGTGCAGCTCCGCGTAGGGCACCACGCCGTCCGGGCGGGCCAGCTCCGGCGGCCGGTACTCCTGGCGCTTGCGGCTCCAGGCCGGTGAGTCGCCGCCGTCGGCGTCGACCGCGAGCGGGTCGACCACGTGCAGGTGCCGCTCGCCCCCGGCCCGGCCGGAGAGCACCTGCTCCAGCTTCGACCAGGGCATCTTCGGGTTGTGGAAGCTCACCCCGCGCTCCCCCGGCGCTCAGTCATAGATCGCCTCCACCAGCCACTGCCCGCCCTCGACCGCGAGCAGCAGGGCGGCGCCGTCGGCCAGGCTCACCTGGAACCGGGCCCGGCGGCGCGCCTCGGCCGGCGCCCACCAGCGTTCGTCCACCGGCCACGGGCCGGCCCACCCGGTGATCTCGGCCGGGCGGCCGTCGCCGACTGTGAGCCGGGCCGGCGCCGCGCTGACCGCCAGCCGGGCGCTCACCACGACCGGCTCCCCGGCGGCGTCACGCACGTCGGCCGGCAACGGGGTGGGCAGCACCACGGCCGGCGACGGTGGCGGAATCCGCCCCGGCCACGGCGGCTCGGCCACCGCCCGGCCCCGCCCGGCCCGTCGCCCCGCACCACCCCCGGCGGGTACGACGACAGGGGCGGACACGGCACCCGGAGCGGCCCCGGCGGGCGGCAGGGGTGGCGGGCCGGGACGTGCGGGCGCCCGCTCGTCGCCCCACGGGACCAGGCGCACCTGGTCGGCCGGGGACCGCCCGCCGCCGAGCACGGCGGTGACCACCGCCTCGGGGCCGAGGATGCCCTGCACCCGGCTGAGCGCCCGGTGCGCCCGCTCCCGCTCCTCACCGGTCTCCCCCCACAGCCCGGGTTGCAGCCCCGCCTGGGCGAGCACCCCGTCCGGCACCAGTCGCAACCGGACGATCCCGGCGGTGGGCCGGGCCGGACGCGTCCCGCCCCGGCCGTTGCTGCCGGAGAGCCAGCCGTCGAGCTGCCAGCGGACCCGGTCGGCGATGGCCGCGGCGGTGAGCAGGCCGTCGTGCCGCCAGACCCGGTGCAGCTCCTGGCCGTGGGCGGTGACCGCCTCGATGCCGAGGCGGGTGCAGGCCAGCCCGTACCCGGCCAGCCGTTCGTGCAGCCGCTCGGCGAGCATGCGGGCGGCGAACGCGGCGGCGTCGACCCGGTCGACCGGCTCGTCGTAGTCGGCGGTGACGGTCAGGTCGGCGGGCGGCTGCCGGACCGCCAGCGGACGGTCGTCCCGGCCACCGGCGAGCCGGTGCGCCAGCGCCCCGTCGAAACCGAACCGGGCCAGCACGTCCCCGGCCGGCAGCGCCGCGAACTCGCCGAGGGTACGGACGCCGAGCCGGCGCAGCAGGTCGGCCAGCGCGGGCCGGCCGAGCGCCTCGACCGGCCGGGCGGCCAGGAACTCGCGGGTGCCGCCGGGGGTCACGATCCGGCCCTCCCGGGCGGCCAGCCCGGCCGCGAACACCCCGTCGGCGATGCCGACCTGGCTCTCCACCGCGCAACTCTGCGCGACGTGCTCCACGATCCGCTCGGCCGCCGCCTCCTCGCCGCCGAGGTAGCGGCTCGGCCCCCGGGCCGCCGTGGCGCAGGCGCCGGGCCGGATCACCTCGACGCCGGCGACCACCTCCTCCACGGCGGCCACCACCGGCTCGAACGCCCGCACGTCCCGGCCGGGGTCGTGGTCGACCACGGTGAGGTGCGGGCAGCGCCCCTGCGCCTCGCGGCGGCGCAGCCCGCGCCGGATCCCCTCGGCGCGAGCCCGCTCGGAGCAGGCGATCACCCGGTTGGCGTGCAGCACCACGACCGGGTCGGTGGCGGGCACCCCGTCGACGATCTCGGCGGCGAGGACCGGCCAGTCCGGGCACCAGAGCAGCAGCGTCCGCTGCGGTTCGCCGCTCACGCCGGACCGGCCGCGGCGAGCGTACGGGCGGGTGGGGCGACCACGCGCAGCCGGCGCGACGGCGCGGCGGACGGGGCGCCGAGCCCGGCCGAGCGGGGGATCACCCGGGTCAGCTCGTCGCCGGGCAGCCACACCTTGATCTCCTTGGGACGGGCGGCGGCGCCCCGGCCCCGGGCCGAGACGGTCACCTCGCGGCGGCGCAGCCGCCCGCGACCGGCGCCGAGCCCCTGCCAGACGCCCCGGACCACCTGGAGTGTGACGTCCGCGCCGTCCCACCGTCCGTACGGGACGAGCACGCTTCCGCGCTGCCGGGCGCGGGCGGCCAGCCGGGTGGCGACCGAGGCGGAGACGGTGGCCGGCACGGCGGTGACCACCACGTCGACCCCGTCGATGAGCGCGGCGACCACCGTGGGCCACTCCGGGCCGGGGTCGGGCACCAGGGCCAGCCGGTCCAGGGCGATGCCCGCCTCGGCCGCGGCGCCCGCCCCGAATGTGGGTACGCCGACCACCGCGCACCACGAGCCGGCCCGGGACGCCTCGGCGAGCAGCGCGAGGATCAGCGAGGTGGCGCCGCTGCGCCGGGGCTGGCCGGCGCCGACCGCCACGGTGCTGCCACGCCGCAGACCGCGGTTGGGCAGCAGCCCGGTCAGCTCGGCCCGGACGGGCAGCACCCGGTGACCGCCGGCCGGGTCGGGCGCGCTCGCCGGACGGACCAGATCGGCCAGGGCGGCGGAACCGACCACCATGCGGCCCGCCATCGGACCAACCCCCCGTCGTGTTTCGCCACGGGCCTCGCCCGTGGATGGTGCTGTGGATCGTGTCGTGCGCGGCACGCGTGTGCCGTGGGTGCGGCGCCCGGCCACCCGGGGTCCCGCCGGTGGTGGCCGGGCGCCACGAATCAGGCGGCGGCTGCTCCGGGGCGGGGCGGTGAGTCGGAGGCGCCGAGCCGCAGCGGGCGGGGCAGGCCGTCGAGTGCCGGCTGGTGCGCCAGGCCGAGGGCGGTCTCCACCACCGTCACGAACTCCTCGGCGGCGCGCAGCAGGTCGTCGGCCTCCCGGGCGGTGACCACGCGGGGGATGCCGGCCTCGGCGGCGGCCCGCTTGCTCGCGCCGGCGGCGAAGTAGGCGGCCCACTCGTCCAGCTCGGGGGCGACGGTGGCGAGCAGCACCCAGACGCTGGTGATCCGGTGCCGGCGGGTGGGCGCGGGACGGGCCCGGGCGGCGAGCACGGCGGCGGCGGCGCGCAGCGCCGCCAGGTGGGCGGCGGCGTACCGGAGGCCGTCGGGGCGGGTGCGGGCGGCCTCGGCCAGCCCGTCGCGGGCCACCGCGAGCAACTGGGCGGGGGTGCGGTGCGGCAGCACGTGCGCGGGCACCGTGGGCGCCTGGGCCGGACTGGTCGGCATGGGTCTCTCCTCCGCGTGTGGCCGGGGCGGGCGGTCGCGCGACGGGGAACGTCGCCCGGTCGCCCGGAGCGGTCGGTGCGGAGGAAGACGCACCTTTCAGGTGGCGGCCGGCCGGATGTGGACGCTTCCCCACACCCACACCCGGCCGGCGTGCCGGCGGGTCCGTCGCCCGCCGCCCGGGGGTCGTGGGCGGCGGGCGACGACCTGCCTGACGGGCCCGGACTCGCGACTGTCCGAGACCCGGTGCGGCCCGCGGTGCCGCACCTCCCGGAAGCCGGTGCCGCGAAACACCGCTTCCGGAGCGTTCGACGAGTGCGCGACCGGCTCGGATCAGGCCGGGCCAGCCGGGGAGCTGAGCCGCTTGCCGTTCGGGTCGAACCGAACGTCGAGCGAACCTGACTTCGAGCCGGAATCGAACACTCGTTCTAACTACCCTGACAGTACACCTCCCCACCGACGAAAACGCAACGTGTGACGCGCCGGGGACGCACGGGAGGGCGACGGCCCCCGGGCGGGGCCGTCCCGGGGTGGGGGAAGAATGGGTACATGCAGCCACACCCGAACGTGCAGGCGGTGCAGCGCGCGCTCGACGACGCGGGCGCGCGGAACGGATCGGGCGAGGCCAGCCTCGTCCGACTGCTGCCCGACGCGGTGCACACCGCCGCCGCGGCGGCCGAGGCGCTCGGTGTCGCCGTCGGCGCCATCGCCAACTCGCTGATCTTCGACGCGGACGACGCGCCGCTGCTGGTGCTCACCTCCGGCGCGCACCGGGTGGACACCGCCGGGCTGGCCGCCACGCTGGGCGTGACCCACCTGCGCCGGGCCACCCCGGAGTTCGTCAAGCAGCACACCGGGCAGGTGATCGGCGGCGTCGCACCGGTCGGCCACCCCGCTCCGCTGCGCACCGTCGTGGACACCGCACTGGCCGGGTACGACGAGGTGTGGGCCGCAGGCGGCGTACCCCGGGCGGTGTTCCCCACCACGTACGCGGAACTGCTGCGGATCACCGCCGGCACCCCGGCCGAGGTGGCGTGAACCCCGGACTCGTCACGCTGCACGTGTGGCGTGTGCCCCGCCGGGCCGTACCCGGTGTGCTGGGCCGGATGGCCACCCACCCGGCACGGCTGCGCCGGCTGCCGGGCGTCCGCTTCGCCAAACTGCTCGGCACCGGGACCGGCACCGGCTTCGGCCCCGGCGACGCCGACCTGACCCGGTGGGCCGCACTCGTGGTCTGGGACTCCCCCGCCGACGCGGCCGGCTTCGACGCCTCCCCGGTCGCCCGCTCCTGGGCCCGGATCGCCCGCGCCGCGGTACGGGTGGACCTGCGCCCGCTGACCAGCCGCGGCCGGTGGTCCGGCCGCGAGCCGTTCGGCACGCCGTCCGGCGGACGGGTCACCGGGCCGGTGCTGGCGCTGACCCGGGCCCGGCTGCGGGCCCGCCGCGCGGCCACGTTCTGGCGGGCGATCCCGCCGGTCGCCGGCGCCCTGCACGCCGCATCCGGCCTGCTCGCCCGGTTCGGCGTCGGCGAGGCGCCGCTGGGCTGGCAGGGCACTGTGAGCGTGTGGCGCGACCCGGCGGACCTGGTCGCGTTCGCGTACCGTTCCCCGGAGCACCGCGCCGCGATCACCCGTACCCCCACCGAGGGCTGGTACGCGGAGGAACTGTTCGCGCGGTTCGCGGTGGGCGACGTGGTCGGCGACCGTACGGTGCTGGGCTGGGCCGCCGAGGGCGCCCCGGAGACGGCGAGAGGGCACGCATGAGGCTGGTGCGGTGGACACCGGAAGACCTGGTCCGGCGGCTGGACGACGTGGTGGCCGTCTACGGCGAGGCGATGGGCTACCGGCCCGACCTGCTGGAGGCCCGCCGCGGCTACATCGCCACCCACGTCCGCCGGCCCGGCTTCCGCGCCGTCGCCAGCCTGACCAACGAGGGACACCTGGCCGGTTTCGGGTACGGCTACCGGGGCGCCACCGGGCAGTGGTGGCACGACCAGGTGCACCGGGCGCTGAACGCGCAGGCCCGGCAGCGCTGGCTGGCCCACCCGTTCGAGGTGGTGGAGCTGCACGTCCGCCCGCCCGCGCAGGGGCACGGCCTGGGCGCCCGCCAGTTGCGCGCGCTGCTCGCCGTGGCCGAGGGCGACACCACGCTGCTGTCCACGCCGGAGGCCGACGAGGAGAAGTCCCGGGCCTGGCGGCTGTACCGCCGGTTCGGCTTCGTCGACGTCCTGCGCCACTTCCACTTCCCCGGCGACGAGCGGCCGTTCGGCGTGCTCGGCCGGGACCTGCCGCTGCCCCCACCGGATGCCCCGTGAGCGCGAGGAGTGAGCCGGGTTTGCGAGCCCCGCAGTCGCGAACGAAAGGGCGACACCGTGAGCGCGAGGAGTGAGCCGGGTTTGCGAGCCCCGCAGTCGCGAACGAAAGGCGGCACAGTGAAAGCCGCCCGGCTGCCCTGGGCGCTGCTGGCCGTGCTGGTGCTCGCCCAGATCTGCTACCCGCTCACCGGCGGCGCGACCCGGGCCGGGCTCACGGTGGCCACCGTGGTCCTCGGCTGGCTGCTCTCGGTCGGCCACGCGCTGCTCACCCGCGGCGTCCGTACCGCCGTCGCGCTGGTCGCGGTCGTCACCGGCGGCGGGTTCGCGGTGGAGGCGATCGGCGTGGCCACCGGGTTCCCGTTCGGCAGCTACGACTACTCCGGGGAGCTGGGCCCGAAGCTGGCCGGGGTGCCGCTGATCATCCCGCTCGCCTGGACCTGGATGGCCTGGCCGGCCTGGCTCACCGCGGTCCGGCTGGTCCGTTCCCGCATCGCGCGGATCGCGCTCTCGGCGGTCGGACTGGCCGCCTGGGACCTGTTCCTCGACCCGCAGATGGTGGCCGAGGGCTACTGGACCTGGCTCGACGCCACCCCGGCGCTGCCCGGGCTACCCGGCATCCCGGTCAGCAACTACCTCGGCTGGCTGGGCTTCGCGGTGCTGCTCGCAGTCGCGCTGCGCCCGCTCGCCGGGCCGTCGGCGGACCGGGTCGACGGCCGGGACGCCCCGATGTTCGCGCTCTACCTCTGGACGTACGCCTCCAGCGTGCTGGCGCACGCGGTGTTCCTGCGGCTGCCCGCGTCGGCCCTGTGGGGCGCGGCCGGGATGGCGGTGGCGGCGGTGCCGCTGGCGGTGACGCTGTGGCGGGCCCGCCAGCGGGACCGGGCCGGCGCGCCGGAGCCGGCGTCGCGCGTCGACGCCCCGGCATGATCGCCGCCCTCGCGCTGGCCGTGGCGGTCGCCGCGCTCACCGGGCACACGCTCGTCAACGCGCTCGCCTGGCTGCGCCGCCCGGCCACCGGCCCGGCCGAGGTGGACGAGCCGGTGGCGGTGCTGCTGCCGCTGCGCGACGAGGCCGAACGGGTCACCCCGTGCCTGCGCGCGCTGCTGGCCCAGCGCGGCGTACCGGACCTGCGGATCGTGGTGCTCGACGACGGATCGACCGACGGCACCGCCGACGTGGTCCGCGCGGTGGCCGGTGACGATCCCCGGGTCACGCTGCTCACCGGCGTCGCCCCGCCGCCGGGCTGGCTGGGCAAGCCGCACGCCTGCTGGCAGCTCGCCACCCGTACCGGCCCGGAACCGGCAGTGCTGGCCTTCGTCGACGCCGACGTGGTGCTCACCCCGTACGCGGTGGCGGCGGCCGTGACCGAGTTGCGCGCGGCTGACGCGGCGCTGCTGTCGCCGTATCCCCGGATCGTGGTGCGGACGGTGGGCGACCGGCTGGTGCAGCCGCTGTTGCAGTGGTTGTGGCTCACGTTCCTGCCGCTGCGCGCGATGGAACGCTCGCGGCGGCCCTCCCTCGCGGCGGCGGGCGGGCAGTTCCTGGTCGTGGACCGGGCCGGCTACCTGCGGGCCGGCGGGCACGCGGCGGTGGCCGACAAGGTGCTGGAGGACATCGAGCTGGCCCGGGCGGTGAAGCGGGCCGGCGGGCGGATCGCGCTGGCTGACGGCTCCCGGCTGGCGTCCTGCCGGATGTACGACACCTGGCCGCAGCTGCGCGACGGCTACACCAAGTCGCTGTGGGCGACGTTCGGGCACCCCACGGCGGCGGCGGCCGTGCTGGCGCTGCTGGTCGCGCTCTACGTCGCGCCGCCGCTGCTGGCCGCCGGGGCGCTGATCGCCGGCGCGCCGGCGGTGGCCGCCGTGGCGTTCCTGGCCTACCTGGCCGGCGTCGCCGGGCGGGTGGTCAGCGCCCGCGCCACCGGCGGGCGGGCGTGGCCCGACGCGCTGGGCCACCCCGTGTCGGTCGTGGTCCTCGGTTGGCTGACCGTCCGGTCGTACCATCTGCGGAAGCGACGCCGGCTCACCTGGCGGGGTCGCCCGGTCACCTAGGAGGGGCACGCCATGGCGCGCATCGTGGTCATCGGCGCCGGGGTGGGCGGGCTCGCCACCGCCGCCCGGCTCGCGGTCACCGGGCACGAGGTCACCGTCCTCGAACGGGCCGGCACGGTCGGGGGCAAGCTCGGCCGGTACGCCCACCACACCCCGGAGGGGGTGTGGCACTTCGACACCGGGCCGAGCCTGTTCACCCTGCCGCAGGTCTTCCACGACCTGTTCGAGGCGACCGGGGCGAAGCTCGACGAATACCTCGACCTGGTCCCGCTGGACCCGATCGTGCGGCACGTCTTCCCCGGCGGCGGGCAGGCGCTCGACTCCTGCGCCGACCCGGACGAGTTCGCCGCCCGGATCGGCGCCGCGTTCGGGGACCGGTCCGCCGCCGACTGGCGCGGGCTGTGGCGGCGCGCCGACCGGGTGTGGGCGGCCTCGCACCGGGACATCCTGCGCCGTACCGTCGACTCGCCCCGCGACCTGGCGGCGCTGGCCTGGCGGCTGGGCGACCTGGCCGCCATCGGCCCCGGCCGCAGCCTGCGCGGGCTGGGCCGCCGGCACCTGTCCGACCCGCGGATGCGGATGCTGCTGGACCGGTACGCCACGTACACCGGCGCCGACCCGCGCCGCGCCCCGGCCGCGCTCGTCGCCGTCCCCTACGCCGAGCTGGCGTACGGCGGCTGGTACCTGCGCGGCGGACTGGGCACGCTCGCCGACGCGCTGCTGTCGCGCTGCCTGGACCTGGGCGTGGTGGTGCGCACCGACGCCACCGTCACCCGGATCGACGCCGCGGGCGGGCGGGTGCACGGGGTACGCGTGGCCGGGGCGGCCGCACCGATCCCGGCCGACGTGGTGGTGGCGAACGTGGACGCGCTCACCGTCTACCGGGACCTGCTGCCCGACCCGCGCCGCCTGGCCGCGCTCACCGACCGCAGCCTGGCCGGGTTCGTGCTGCTGCTGGGCGTACGCGGCGACTCCGGGCTGGCCCACCACACCGTCTTCTTCCCCCGCGACTACGACGCCGAGTTCGACGCCGTGTTCGGTGACCCGGGTCGCGGGGTGCGTGCCCGCCCGGCGCCCGACCCGACCGTGTTCGTCACCGCCGCCGACGACCCGGCGGTCCGCCCGGACGGCCACGAGGCGTGGTTCGTGCTGGTCAACGCGCCCCGGCACGGCACCGCCGCGAGCGCCGTGAACTGGCGGCGGCCCGGCCTGGCCGAGGCGTACGCGGACCGGATCCTCGACGTGCTGGCCGAACGCGGTGCCGACGTGCGGGACCGGCTGGTGTTCCGGGAGATCCGCACCCCGGCCGACCTGGACGCGGCCACCGGCGCGCCGGGCGGAGCGATCTACGGCACCGCGGGCGGGCTGCTGCGCCCGGCCAACCGGGGTCCGGCGGCCGGGCTCTGGCTGGTCGGCGGCTCCAGCCACCCGGGCGGCGGGCTGCCCATGGTCACGTTGTCCGCGGAGATCGTCGCCGAGGCGGTCGGCCCGGCCTGGTGAGGGTGTAAGGAGGGGGCCCTTCTTAACGCCTCCGGTAGAGGAAGGGCCCCTTCTTAACACGGGCTGACCGCCGCGCCCGCTCCCCGGCTACGCGGGCGCGGGCGCGGCGGTCAGCCGGCGTCGACCAGGGCGCGGCGGACGGCGGAGAGCAACTGTCCCAGGCCGAACCCGGCGAGCAGCACCCAGACCGTGGTGGCCATGGTGATGGTGCCGGCGGTCAGGTCGGCGTCGATCAGCCCGGTGAGCCCGGCGACCAGCAGCCCGACCAGCGCGACGCAGACCCGGGTCGGCCGCTCCCCCACAGTCACCGCGCCGATCTCCCGCATCCCGGCCGAGACCGCGCGCGCCCGCACGTACTCGTGCAGCCAGGACAGCCCACCGGCCGCCGCGACCAGCGCGCCCGGCGCGCCGAGCAGCCAGAACGCGACCAGCCAGGCCACCTCGCCGAGCCGGTCGGCGACCGAGTCGTACACGTAGCCCAGCCGGGTGGTGCGGCCGGTCGCCACCGCCACCGCGCCGTCGACGCTGTCGGCCACGGCCGCCAGCAGCACGAACAACGCGCCCAGGAACGGCCCGTTGCCCGGCCGCTCCACGAACAGGGGTACGCAGAAGCAGAGCAGCACCCCGAACACGGTCACCGGGGTCGGGCCGACGCGCAGCCGGCCCAGCACGTAGCCCACGTGGTAGGCGAAGCGCAGCCAGGCGCGCACCACCGGCGCGGCGGTACGCGGATCGAAGCCGCCGTGCAGCCGCGCCCACGCGGTCGCGTACTGGTCCCAGTTCAGCTGTGTGCCCACCACGGATCAACCGTAGAAGCACGGCGCGGGTGTCGTGTGGCGGGTGGTCACACCCGTGCGGCGGCGCGCAGCCGCTGCCACACCTCCCGGGTCGCAGTGGACCGGTTGAGCGTGATGAAGTGGATCCCCGGCACGCCCTCGTCGAGCAGCTTCTCGCACATCTCGCTCGCCTGCTCGACGCCGAGGCGGCGGACCGCCTCCGGGTCGTCGGCCACCTGCTCGAACCGCTCGGCCAGCGCCGGCGGGAACGGCGCGCCGGACAGCTGCACCGAGCGTTCGATGGTGCCGATCTGGGTCACCGGCATCACCCCGGCCAGGATCGGGGTGTCGCAGCCAGCGGCTGCGACCCGGTCGCGCAGGCGCAGGTAGTCGTCGGCGTCGAAGAACATCTGGGTGATCGCGAACTCCGCGCCGGCCCGGCACTTGCGGACGAAGTGCGCGGTGTCGCTGTCCACGTCCGGCGAGCGCGGGTGCTTGTACGGGAACGCGGCCACGCCGACGCTGAAGTCGCCGCTGTCGCGGACCAGCCGGACCAGGCCCTCGGCGTACCGGACGCCCTCGGGGTGGGCGATCCACTCGCCGCCCGGGTCGCCCGGCGGGTCACCCCGCACGGCCAGCACGTTGCGCACCCCGACCGAGGCCAGCCGGCCGATCACGTGCCGCAGCTCGGCCACCGAGTGGTTCACCGCGGTCAGGTGCGCCATCGGCAGCAGCGTCGTCTCGGTGGCGATCCGCTCGGTCACCGCGACAGTGGTGTCGCGGGTCGAGCCGCCCGCGCCGTAGGTGATCGACACGAACGAGGGCCGCAGCGACTCCAGCTCGCGGATGGCCTGCCAGAGCAGTTTCTCCCCGGCCGGGGTCTTCGGCGGGAAGAACTCGAAGGAGAACGTGGGGCGGCCGTCACGGATCAGCTCCCCGATGGCCGGCTGGGGATTGGGAAGGACCGAGGGAAGACCGAGCGCCACAGACCGACTGTAACCGGGACGGCACGCCGCATCGGGAATCTTCCCAGCCCGCGAACACCTGTCCCGGCGCGACGTCGTACCCCGGGGGTAGAAATGCGGCAGCGCGGTGGGGCGGCCGACGGCCGTTCCGGGGGCCCGCGCGGGGGTCGCCACGACGGCGACGCGCCGGCGCCACCACTGGCCGGGCGTCCGCGTCGCCATCCGCGCCGTCGCCCCGGAGGTTCCGATGATCCCGTCCCCGCCGCCGGGCCCGCGCCTGCTCGGGCCGCTGCTGGCCGAGTTGCGGGCCGCCCGTGGCTGGAGCCAGCAGCGGCTGGCCGCCGAGCTGTGCGCCGCCTCCGGCGTGCCCACGCTGACCCGCAACGAGGTGTCCCGCTGGGAGCGCCAGCTGCGGCTTCCCGGCGACTTCTGGTCCGCCTGGCTGGCGACGGTCCTGGGGGTGCCGGGCGAGGTGCTGGCCGGGGCCGCCGCGCGCAGCCGCCGGCTGGGCGTGGCGCCTGCGGTGGTCGACCCGGCCGGGTCCCGGGCCCGGCTGGCCCTGCTCACGCTCGCGTACCGCTGGGCGGCCGACCCGGGCGGCCGCACGCCGGCCGGTCCGTTCGCCGCCGCGCCAACGCCGCTGCCCGGCCGTCCCGGACGGGACGACGAGCACCGGACCGGCCGTCCCGCCCCGCGCATGTCCGTCGCGGACGAGTCCGGGCCGCTCGGCGTCCACGTCCTGCGCGGGCCGGACGACGAGCCCACCGGTTCCGGTCGTGGTCACCCGGCGGACGGGGTGACGCTCGCCACGCTGCGGCGCTGGGACGACATGCTCGGCGGCGGCGACCTCGCCGGGCACGGCGCCCGCCGGCTGCGGCAGGCGGTCCGCGGCTACCGGCGCGCCGGGCCCGCCGGCCGTCGCGCGATGCTGCCCGCGCTCGCCGAGTCGGCGCAGCTCGCCGGGTGGCTGGCCGCCGACGCGGGCGACCTCGGCGGGGGCCTGGTCGCGTACCGGCTGGCGCTGCGGGCGGCGGTGGCCGCCGGGCAGGCGCCGCTGGCCGGGCACGTGCTCGCGTCGGCCAGTCACCTGCTGGCCGACGCCGGCGACCCGGCCGGCGCGCTGGTCCTGGCCCGGATCGGGTACGCCGCCGGCCGTGCCACCGCCTCGCCCGGCCTGCGGGCGCTGCTGCTGCACCGGGTGGCGCTCGCCGCCGCGCTCGCCGGGCGTCCCCGCGCGGCCGGGCAGGCGCTGGCCGGTGCCGATCGGGTCGGCACGCCGGAGCCCGGCCGGGAGCCGCCCTGGCTCTACTGGCTCGACGCGGCCGAACTGGCGGCGATGACCGGGCGCACGCTCGTCGCGCTGGGCCGTCACGCCGCCGCAGTGCCGCTGCTGACGCCGGTGGTGGGCGCGCGGGGCCGCCCGCGCCGGTCGGCCGTGTACGGCGGCTGGCTGGCCCGCGGGCACCTGGGCCTGGGCGCGGTGCCCGAGGCGTGCGCGGTGGCCGGCGAGGCGCTGCTCGACGCGGTCCGGTCCGGATCCCCGCGGGCCGTCGGCCAGCTCACCACGTTCCGTCGCGGCCTGGCGCACGCGCCGCCCGGTCCGGCCACCCGGGGGTACGCGCGACTGGTCACCGCGGCCCGCCCCTACCTGCCGTCCGGCGTGCCGCGCCACCTGCGCGACAGTCCGCGCCGGTGAGCCACGAGGCACGCCGGGGCGGGGGCGCGGCGGGAACGGGTGCGAACCGCTAGCGTCGTGGCGTGACCCACGCTGCTCCCGTATCCCCCGTCGACCGTGCCGGCCTGCGCCAGCGGATCGACAAGGCGCTCACCGAGTTCCTCGCCGGCCAGCGCGGCTGGCTGACCGCCGTCGACGACGGCCTGCTGCCCGTCGCCGAGGCGATCGAGGCGTTCGTGCTGGGCGGCGGCAAGCGGCTGCGTCCGGCGTTCGGCTACTGGGGTTACCGGGGCGCCGGCGGGGTCGACTCCGACCAGGTCGTCGCCACCCTTGCCGCACTGGAGTTCGTGCAGGCCAGCGCGCTGATCCACGATGACCTGATGGACCGGTCGGACACCCGGCGCGGCGAGCCTGCGATGCACAGGCGGTTCGCCGCCCGGCACCGCACGGCCGGCTGGGGCGGCGACGCGGACTCCTTCGGCGACGCCGCGGCGATCCTGCTGGGCGACCTGTGCCTGGTCTGGTCCGACGAGCTGCTGCACTCCTCCGGCCTGCCGCCGGCCACCGTGGCCCGGGCCCGGCCGGTCTTCGACGAGATGCGTACCGAGGTGACCGTCGGGCAGTACCTGGACGTGCTGACCCAGGCCACCGGGGACACCTCGCTGGACCGGGCCGCCAAGGTGGCCCGGTACAAGTCGGCGAAGTACACGGTCGAGCGTCCGCTGCTGCTCGGTGCCGCGCTGGCCGGCGCGCCGCCCGAGGTGCACGCCGCGTACTCGGCGTACGGGCTGCCGCTGGGTGAGGCGTTCCAGCTCCGCGACGACGTGCTGGGGGTGTTCGGCGACCCGGAGCGCACCGGCAAGCCGGCCGGCGACGACCTGCGCGAGGGCAAGCGGACGTACCTGGTGGCGGCCGCACTGGAGGCGCTCGACCCGGCCGGCCGGGAGGCACTGCTGGCCGGTCTCGGCGTACCGGACCTGGACGCGGCCGGGGTGGACCGGCTGCGTGAGCTGATCACGACGAGCGGCGCGCTGGATCGGGCCGAGCGGCACATCACCGCGCTCACCGAGAGCGCCCTGGCCGCGCTCACCGCTGTCGACCTGGACACCGAGGCCCGCCAGGCCCTGGTCGACCTGGCCATCGCCGCCACCCGCCGCCCCGCCTGACCGCCCCCTCGCCCACCCGCCCACCCGCCCCCACACCCGCCCCCGAAGCGGTCGATCATGAAGTTGGCGGCATTTTCGGAGATCGACTCCGCCGCCAACTTCATGATCAACGAGAACGGTGAGGCGGTCCTCGGGGTTAGAAGGCGACTGCCTGGGCTCGGCGTTTCACCTCTCGGGCCAGGTCGCCGCCGAGGGCTACGGCGGGGGTGCCGGGAAGAGTGGGGTCCTCCCGGTAGAGCCAGCGCAGCGCCTCCTCGTCGTCGTAACCGGCGTCGGCGAGCAGGTTGAGCACTCCGGGCAGGTGCTTGAGCACGGTGCGGTTGGCCACCAGGTCGGCCGGGATCCGGCGGACGCCGTCGCGGCGCACCGCGATCAGCTCACGGTCGCGGATCATCTGGTGCACCTTGCTGATCGACAGGTCCAGGCGCTCGGCCACGTCGGGCAGCGTCAGCCATCCGGCCGGGTCGGCCGGTCCGGCCAGCTCGGGGCCGGTCTCGGCGGGTACGGAATCGGTCACCCGACCACCCTGCCACGTGCCCGCCGGACCCGGTGCACGGCACCCCGCACCGCCGCCGGGAGCGCGGCGGTCCCCCCTTGTCGCAACCCGGCGGTAGCATCCTGTTCTACCTTCATCCCTCCGACACATAGACTGCCTGCCGATGGACACACAGGTCGCCGACACGTTGCTGGGCTCGCTGATCGAGGGGCGCTACCGCATTCGCGGGCGCGTCGCCCGTGGCGGCATGGCGACCGTGTACACCGCCACCGACGAGCGCCTGGAGCGCACCGTGGCGGTCAAGATCATTCACCCGACCCAGGCGCCGCAGGCCAAGGCCCGGATGGCCGGCTTCGTCGAACGCTTCACCGACGAGGCGAAGACGATCGCCCGGCTCACCCACCCGAACGTGGTGGCGGTCTACGACCAGGGCATCCACGCCGGCCTGCCGTACCTGGTGATGGAGTACGTCCGCGGCCGCACACTGCGCGACGTGCTCGCCGAGCGCCGCCGGCTCAACCCGGACGAGGCGCTCGCGATCACCGAGCAGATGCTCGCCGCGCTCGCCGCCGCGCACCGGGCCGGCCTGGTGCACCGCGACGTCAAGCCGGAGAACGTGCTCGTCGCCGAGGTGCCCACCGGCGGGAGCCGCAACCTCGTCGACAGCGTGGTCAAGGTGGCCGACTTCGGGCTGGCCCGGGCCGTCGAGGCCAGCGCCGAGGACGAGAACGGCAACCAGCTCATGGCGACGGTGGCGTACGTGGCGCCGGAACTGGTCACCCAGGGCCACGCGGACCCTCGCACCGACGTCTACTCGGCCGGCATCGTGCTGTTCGAGATGCTCACCGGCCGGGTGCCCTACGACGGCGACCGTCCCGTGGAGGTCGCGTGGCAGCACGTCGACCGGGACGTACCGGCGCCGTCGACGCTGGTGCCGACGCTGCCGCCGGCTCTCGACGCGCTCGTCGCCCGGGCCACGCGGCGCGATCCGGCCGGCCGCCCGGCCGACGCCGCGGCGCTGCTGAGCGAGGTGCAGGCGGCCCGCGAGGAGTTGGGCAACCCGCACGCGCACACCACTGTGCTGCGGCAGCTCAGCGACGACACGGCGGTCCTGAGCCAGCCGACCCAGGTGGTGGCCGCGCTCCAGCCGGTCGAGCGCCCGGCGTGGGCACGGCTGCCCGAGAGCGGCGCCGCGCAGCGCCCGCACCGGCGCCGCGCCGTCGAGGAGGACGGCCCGGGGACCGGGTTCGCCGCCCTGCGTACCCGGATCATGGGCTCGCCGCGCGGACGGCTGGCCGTCGCCGCGGCGGTCGTGGTGCTCGGCCTGGTCGCCGCGGTGGGTGGCTGGTGGTTCGGCGTGGGCCGCTACACGGTGGCGCCGCAGATGGTCAGCCTGACCAAGGCCGACGCGGAGGCGCAGGCCCAGCGCGGCGGCTTCACGCTGAAGTACGCCACCCCGCGCCACGACGAGAACGTCCCCAAGGACACGGTGCTCGGGCAGTCCCCCGGCTCGGCCGCGCGGATCGTCAAGGGCGGCACGATCACGCTGACCCTGTCGCTCGGTCCGGAGCGGCTGCCGGTGCCGGACGTGGTGGGCAAGGACTACGCGCTGGCCCAGGCCGAGCTGGAGGGCGCCAACCTGGTTGTGGCCAAGGGCTCCTCCCGGTACGACGACACGCTGCCCGCGGGTGTGGTGCTGGCCACCGACCCGAAGGTGGGCACGGTGGTCAAGCCCGGGGCGAAGGTGACGGTGATCCTCAGCAAGGGTCGCGCGCCGGTGACGGTGCCCAACCTGGTCGGCAAGAGCCTCGCCGAGGCGCGCACCATCCTCGCGCAGCTCGGGCTGAAGCCGGTGGAGAACGTCAAGGACTCCGACAAGCCGAAGGACGAGATCCTCGGCCAGAGTCCGGCCGACGGCACCGGCGTGGAGAAGGGCGCCCAGGTCAAGCTGGAGATCAGCAAGGGCCCGCCGCAGGTGGCCGTCCCCCGGGTGGTCGACATGCCCTGCCAGCAGGCCAAGCAGACGCTGGAGAGCCAGGGCTTCCCGGTCAACGTCCAGCTCAACCCGAACGGCATCGTCCGGATCCAGAACCCGGTCGAGAACACGCCGGTGCCGCCGGGTACGACGATCACTGTGACGTGCCTGTGAGCGGATGTGACGGACGCCGGCGGGTGGGGTCGCACACCCCCACCTCCGGCGGTCTGGCCCGGGCGGCCCTGCCGTACGCGGACGCGGCCGAGTCCGAGGTGGTGCAGGTCTACGTCTCGAACTCGCGCGGCTGGGCGCTGCCGGCCGGCGACCCGGCGCAGGACGCGTTGTTCCGCGACGGGTGCGGCGAGCGCGGGCTGCCCGTGTTCATCCACGCCTCGCTGCTGGTCAACCTCGGCTCCCCCACCCCGGCGACCGTGACCCGGTCGGCGGAGACGCTGGCGCACGCGCTGCGGCGGGGCCGGGCGATCGGTGCCGAGGGCGTGGTGTTCCACGCCGGCAGCGCTGTCGACGCCGGTCACGCCGAGGCGGCCCTGCGGCAGGTCCGCGCGGCGCTGCTCCCGCTGCTCGACGAGATCGCCGCCACCGGCGGGCCGATGCTGCTGGTCGAGCCGAGCGCCGGGGGCGGCCGGTCACTGGCGTCCCGGGTCGAGCACCTCGGCCCCTACCTGGACGCGGTCGACCGGCACCCGATGCTCGGGGTCTGCTTCGACACCTGTCACGCCTGGGCGGCCGGTCACGACCTGGCCGCCGAGGGCGGCATGACCGCCACGCTCGACACGCTGGTCGCCACGGTGGGCGCGGACCGGCTGCGGCTGGTGCACGCGAACGACTCGAAGGACCTGTGCGGCTCCACCCGGGACCGGCACGAGAACATCGGCAAGGGCACCATCGGCGAGCCGGCGTTCGCCGAGCTGATGCACCACCCGGCGACCGCCGGGGTGCCCGTGCTGGTGGAGACCCCCACGGAGAAGCACATCGGCCACGCCGCCGACATAGCCGCCCTCAAGCGCCTCCACCCCTGACGGGTCCGCCCGCTCCCTCCCCCCTCGCGGGGAGCGCGGGGCGCAGTGGGGCCGGGGGTCAGGCGCGCAGGGCGGTGTTCAGGATGGTGGCGGCGCGGTCGATCTGCGCGTCGGTGACGTCCAGGTGGGTGACCAGCCGGGCGGTACGCGGGCCGAGCACCGAGATCAGCAACCCCTCCGCCCGCGCGGCAGCCGCCAGCGCGTGCGCGTCCAACGGGTGCTTGGTCAGGTCCAGCGGCACGATGTTGGTCCGCACCACCGACGCGAGCACGCCGTGCGGGGCGACCGCCTCGGCCAGCCGGGCCGCCTTCACGTGGTCGTCGGCGAGCCGCTCGACGTGGTGCGCCAGCGCGTACCGGCCGGCGGCGGCGAGGATGCCGACCTGCCGCATGCCGCCGCCCATCCGCTTGCGCAGGAACCGCGCCCGGGCGATCTTCTCGGCACTGCCCACCACAAGCGAGCCGACCGGCGCGCCGAGGCCCTTGGAGAGGCACACCGAGAGCGTGTCGAACAGCACGCCGTACTCGGCCAGCGGCACCCCGTCGGCCACGTGCGCGTGCCAGATCCGCGCGCCGTCGCAGTGCAGGGCCACCCCGTGCTCGTCGGCGACCTCACGCATCCGGCGCAGCGTCGGCAGCGGGATCACCCCACCGCCGCCCCGGTTGTGGGTCTGCTCCACGGCGATCGCGCGCGTGGGCACCGCGAAGTAGCCGTCCGGCCGGATCATCCCGGCGACCACGTCGGGGTCCAGCTCCGCGCCCACCGCGGGCCAGGTCCGCGAGGAGATCCCGCCGTACGCGGCGGCGGCGCCGACCTCGTACGTGACGACGTGCGCGTCGGCGTCGCAGAGCAGCTCGTCGCCGGGTGGTACGTGCAGCTGGAGCGCGATCTGGTTGGCCATCGAGCCGCTCGGGGCGAACAGCGCCGCCTCGTGGCCGAACAGCGCGGCCACCTCGGCCTCCAGCGCGGTGACCGTCGGGTCCTCGCCGTAGACGTCGTCGCCCACCTCGGCGGCGGCCATCGCCTCCCGCATCCCCGGCGTCGGCCGGGTCACGGTGTCCGTCCGCAGATCGATCAGTTCGGGGCTCGCAAGCTCACTCCTCGCGTCAGCCACGGAGCATCTCCGCCACCAGGAACGCCAACTCCAGCGACTGCTGGGTGTTCAGCCGGGGGTCGCAGGCGGTCTCGTACCGGTCGGGCAGGTCGAGATCCTCGATGCCCTGGGCACCGCCGAGGCACTCGGTGACGTCCTCGCCGGTCAGCTCGACGTGCAGGCCGCCCGGGTGGGTGTCCAGGCCCCGGTGCACCTCGAAGTAGCCGAGCACCTCGTCGACGATCCGGTCGAAGTGCCGGGTCTTGTAGCCGTTCGAGGACTCGTGCGTGTTGCCGTGCATCGGGTCGCACTGCCAGACGACCTTCGCCCCGGCGGCGGTGACCTTGGCGACGATCGGCGGCAGCGCGTCCCGGACCCGGTGGTTGCCCATCCGGCTGATCAGCGTGAGCCGGCCGGGGATGTTGTCCGGGTTGAGCTTCTCGCAGAGCTCGATCGCCTCGTCCGGGGTGGTCGTCGGGCCGAGCTTGACGCCGATCGGGTTGGCGATGCGGGAGATGAAGTCGATGTGCGCCCCGTCGATCTGCCGGGTCCGCTCACCGATCCAGAGGAAGTGCCCGGACAGCCCGTACGCCTTGCCGTTGGAGATCCGGGTCAGCGCCCTGTCGTACTCCAGCGCCAGCGCCTCGTGCGAGCAGTGCAGCGTGACGGTGCGCAGCGCCTCGTCGTCGGTCATGCCGCAGGCGCGGATGAAGGCCAGCGCCCGGTCGATCTCGCGGGCGATCGCGTCGTAGCGCTCGCCGGCCGGGGACCGCCGGACGAAGTCCTTGTTCCAGTCGTGCACGGCGTGCAGGTCGGCCAGCCCACCGGCCAGGTACGCCCGGAGCATGTTCATCGCGGCGGCCGAGTTCGCGTACGCCCGGATCATGCGCTGCGGGTCGGCGACCCGCGCCTCCGGCGTGGCCTCCAGGGAATTGATCATGTCGCCGCGGTAGGCCGGCAGGCCCCGGGCGTCGGTCGGCAGCGACCGGGGCTTGGTGTACTGGCCGGCGACCCGGGCGACCTTGACCACCGGCAGCGACGCGCCGTAGGTGAGCACGATGGCCATCTGGAGCAGCGTGCGGGCGTTGGCGAGCAGGTGACTCTCGGTGTTGTCGGCGAAGGTCTCCGCGCAGTCACCGCCCTGGAGCAGGAACGCCTTGCCCTCGCAGACCAGCGCGAGCCGCTGCCGCAACTGGTCGACCTCGTAGGGCGCGACCACCGAGGGCACCGTGTCCAGCACCCGGCAGACCTCGGCGACCTGGGCCGGGTCGTCCCAGGGTGGGGTCTGCGCGCGCGGCAGCTCCCGCCATCGGTCGAGGCCGAGGGCCGCGTCCTCGGCGGAGTCGGCGGTCGGGCGGCTGGTCTGCAGACCAGGGCTGCCCACGGCGGGGTGACTCAGCTGATGCCACTCATGGCGCATGAAGGAAAGCGTACGGCGACCGTCGCGATCACTCACCGCCGAGGGGGATGGTTCCGGTCACTGGGAGGACACCGGCGAGGGCGCCATCGCCGGCGGCGGCGGCCCCGCCGGGTCGGCCGTCGGCTCGACCGCGCGCTTACCGGGCGCCTCGCCGGAGATGCACCAGTCCGCCCCGTTACGGGTGACGGTGAACAGCAGCGACCGGGCGGCCTTGCGCGAGCCGGCGGCAACAGTGATCGAGGCGCTGACCTCCTGACCGTTCGGGCCGGAGCGGACCTCGGTGATCGTCGCCTCGGGCACCGTGAAGTGGTCGGCGAAGTCGCCGTTCGGGCCGGTGGCGGCGGAGTCGAAGGCGGCGTGCATGGGCGCGCAGAGCTGGCTGCGGCCGGCGGCGGCGTCGCGGGCGGTCAGCGCGTCCAGGTACGCCTGCACCCGTTCCCGGCTCTTGGCCGCCGCCTCCTCGGCCGGAGCCTTCCCGGTGGGCGGGGTGTCGCCGCTCTGGCCGCCCGAGCCGCAGGCGGCCAGGGCCGCCGGCAGGAGCGCGAGGAGCGCGAGGAGCGCGAGCCCGGTGAACCGGCCCCGGTGGCTGCGACCCATCTGTCCTCCCGTCGCGTGGACTCGTCGAGCGGCGAGTGTGCCACATCCGGCCCGAGCGGCCGGTTGACTCCCCATCCTGACCCGGATCGGCGCGCTCGGCCAGGACGGCACGCGGGCGGGGAGGGGCCGGTGCGGCCCCTCCCCGCCGGGTGGGTGGTGCGTCGGCCCTCGGCTCAGCCGAGACCGCCCTTGATGGCGCCGATCAGCTCACCGTTGCTGGTGTCACCGGAGAGCTCCCAGAAGAACGCGCCACCGAGGCCCTGGCTGTTGGCGTAGCTCATCTTCCCGCCGATGGTCGACGGGGTGTCGTAGCTCCACCAGTTGCTGCCGCACTTGGCGTACGCCGTGCCGGCGACGGTGCCGGTGGCCGGGCAGCTGTTCTTGAGCACCTTGTAGTCCTCGATGCCCGCCTCGTAGGTGCCCGGGGCCGCGCCGGTGGCGCTGCCGCCGGGTGCGGCCTGGGTCACGCCGGTCCAGCCGCGTCCGTAGAAGCCGACGCCGAGCAGCAGCTTGCTGGACGGTACGCCCTTGGACTTGAGTTTCTGGATCGCCGCGTCCGACCAGAAGCCCTGCTGCGGGATGCCCGCGTAGGAGTAGAGCGGCGAGTGCGGCGCGGTCGGTCCCTGGGCGTTGAAGGCGCCGAAGTAGTCGTACGTCATCGGCATCAGCCAGTTGAGGTTGTTCGCGGCGCCGGCGTAGTCGGTGGCGTCGATCTTGCCGCCGTTGCTGCCGTCGGCGGTGATCGCCGCGGTGACCAGGAAGCTGGAGCCGAACTTGCTCCGCAGCGCCGAGACCACGTTCTTGAACGCGTTCGGGCCGCTGCTGTCGCACTGGAGGCCGCAGGCGTTCGGGTACTCCCAGTCGATGTCGATGCCGTCGAAGACGTCCGCCCAGCGCGGGTCCTTGACCAGGGAGTAGCAGGAGTCGGCGAACGCGGCCGGGTTCTGCGCGGCCTGGGTGAAGCCGCCGGACCAGGTCCAGCCGCCGAAGGACCAGAGCACCTTCAGGTTCGGGTACATCTTCTTCAGCTTGCGCAGCTGGTTGAAGCTGCCGCGCAGCGGCTGGTCCCAGGTGTCGGCGACGCCGTCGACGCTGTCCGCGGCGGTGTACGCCTTCTCGTAGTCGGCGTAGCTGTCCCCGATGCTGCACCGGCCGCCCGTGGTGTTGCCGAAGGCGTACAGGATGTGGGTCAGCTTCGCGGCCGAGCCGCTCGTGTGGATGTTCTTGACGTGGTAGTTGCGGGCGTAGACGCCCCACTCGGCGAAGTAGCCGACGATCTTCTTGCCGCCCGGCGGCGGCGTGGTGGGCGGCTGCGTGGTCGGCGGGGCGGTCGTCGGCGGCGCGGTCGTCGGCGGTGCCGTGGTGGGCGGCGCCGTGGTCGGCGCGGTGGTCGTCGGCGTGCCGCCGCCGGTGCAGGAGCCGCCGTTGATCGTGCAGCTCACCGGCGCCTTGTACGCGCCGGTGCCGTTGTAGCCCCAGCTGAAGCTGGCGCCCGGGGCGAGCGTCGCGGCCCAGCTCTTGTTGACCGCCACGTAGCGGTCACCGCTGCGGGTGATGTCGGCGTCCCAGGAGCTGCTAATCGAGGTGCCGGAGGGCAGCGTGAACTCGATGCGCCAGCCGTTGAGGGTGGAGCTGGTGCCGTTGGTGACGGTCACCCGTCCCTCGTGGCCGGTCCCCCAGTCCTGCACCTTGGCGAACGTGGCGGTGACGCTGCCGGCGGCCGACGCGGTGGTCATGGGCACCGCGGCGACCGCGAGCGCGACCACGGCGCCGGTGGCCCACAGGGCCCGGCGGAGCGATCTCTTCATACGGCGTCCCTCCAATAGTTAGGAAACCTTCCAAATTGATTGCTGAGACGCTACTCACGCCGTCACCACTTCGTCAAGATGTAGATGCATCGATTTCACGGGTGACGCGGGACGGTGGGCGCGAGGGCCCGTAGCCTCGTCCCATGACCGTTTTCGACGTCCAGATCGACGCCCTCACCGGCGGCCCGGCCGACCTCGGCCGCTACCGCGGCCGCGCCCTGCTCGTGGTCAACGTGGCCTCCCGCTGCGGCCTCACCCCGCAGTACGCGGGCCTTCAGGAACTCGCCGACACGTACGCCGGACGCGGGCTGACGGTGCTCGGGGTGCCGTGCAACCAGTTCGCCGGCCAGGAGCCGGGCAGCGCCGCCGAGATCGAGGAGTTCTGCCAGGTCAACTACGGCGTGACGTTCCCGCTGACGGAAAAGGTCGACGTCAACGGGCCGGACCGGCACCCGCTCTACGCGGAGCTGGTGTCCACGCCGGACGCCGAGGGGCACACCGGCGACGTGCGCTGGAACTTCGAGAAGTTCCTCGTCGCGCCGGACGGCACGGTGGCCGCCCGGTTCGGCCCGCAGGTCACACCCGAGGATCCCGAGCTGCGCGCGGCGATCGAGAAGGTCCTGCCGGCCTGACCGGCGCACCCGCCGCCGGGCACGGCGAAGCGGCACGCCCCCCGGGGAGGCGTGCCGCTGCCGCGGATCGGGTCAGCCGGCGGCGGCCCGGAACACCGGGTAGTAGCCGCCGGACTGCCCGGCGGCCGTCGGGTGGTACGACTTGCTCAGGCTCAGCACGTTGAGCGCGTGCAGCCACTTCGTCCCGTAGCTGCACAGCTGGTGGCCGACGAAGATGGAGCGGACGTCGGCGAAGGTGAAGCCGGCCGAGACGGCGGCCGTGCGGGTGATGTCGTCGAGCAGGTTGATGCCCTCGTTGATCTTCGCCCGGGACGTCGCGCTGAGCCCGACGCAGGGAGTGCCGAGCTGGTAGAAGACCGGGTAGCCGACCACCACGACGCGGGCCGAGGGCGAGCGGCTCTTGATGCCGTTGTAGACGTTGGCGAGCCGGCCCGGCATCGAGGTACGGGCCACGTTCATGGCGGACTGCACGGCCGCCACGCACTGGGTCTCCCCCTGGAGCACGCAGGTGCTCATGATGTTGGCGAAGCCGACGTCGTTGCCGCCCACAGTGACGCTGACCAGCGTGGTGGTCGACGAGAGCGCGGAGAGCTGACTGTTGATGACGTCCGCCGTGGTGGCGCCGGAGCAGGCGACCGAACGGTACGACGCGGGCTTGATGTTGGTGTTGTAGAGCGCCGGGTAGGCGTTCGTGCTGCGTAGACAGTTACCGCTCTCGGAGGTGTAGCTGTCGGCGCCGACGCCGGAGGCGTACGAGTCGCCGAGCGCGACGTAGCGGTCGGACGGGGCCGCCTGGGCGGGGGCGGCCAGAGACAGAGTGACCCCGACCGAGGCGGCCAGGGTCAGGGCGAGGGTGGCAAGACGGGATCTCCGCACGTCGCACTCCTGGGGGCGTGAAGTGGTGGTGAGAGATAGATATCAACAAGATCACAGGGTATGGAAGATCACCGATTTGCGGTCCGGCGCGTATAGCGACTTACGCCTACAAATCGCTGCCGGTTTCGCGGATCGGGCTGAAGGATTCCGCCAGTGGGGGCAGATCGACGCAGATCAGGCGCGGACGGGTCGACTCAGACCGGGCGGCGGCCCGCTCAGACCGGACGGCGGCCGGCGAAACCGCACTCGACCCGGTGATACCACCGGATGTCGGTGTCGCCCTCCAGCCAGCACCAGAGCACCGCCCGGCCGTCGCGCTCACCGGGGAAGTCGAGCAGCACCGGGGCGATCCCCTTGACCGCGATCTCATGCTGGTGGAACTCGTCCACCACCACGTGCAGCCGCGCCTCCAGCGCCTTCACCTCGGCGAGCCCGCCGAGCGCGCTGACGCCGTGGTCGGCCAGGTCGACCCGCAACTCGGCCAGGTCGGCCCGCAGCCGGATCAGCTCGTCGACGCGCGGCCGCAGCGTGGCCACCAGGTGACGCGCCTGGGCGAGAGTGAACACCGGGCCAGTATGCGGCACGACCGTCCAGAGGGAAGCTTCCACACGGCACACGCCGCACCTCGATGCACGTCGTCAAACGCCGGGGCCTGGGCGTCACCGCCGCAAACCGGCGCCGGGTATCGGGCATGGTCGCGCTCGGGTATACAGATGGTTCCTCCCGGATCGGCCATCGGCTTGCCCGGACGCCCCTCGCCCGTCGTCGGAGGCTCACTGGCATGAGCGATCGTTCGCCCAGCTCCAGCACCCCGGACCCGCGGTACCTGTTCCGGTACCGGGACCTGGTCGCCGACACCCTGCCCGAGCATCGCGCCGTCCTGCAGGAGCGTGGTTGGTGCTGGTGGGGCTGGTGGAAACGACCCAACGAACCCGGCCGGCTGGAGGTGTGGAAGGCGCTCGAACGCGAGACGCTGGAGGGACGTCGGGTGCCGATCGGGCTGTTCCACTCCGGGACGGGCCTCGTTCATCCCGCCATCGTCGAACGCGTGATCCTGCCGCAGCCGGACGAACTCGGGGCCTTCACCTCGCTCAGTCCGCCCGACGCCGAACGGGACGGCGTTCCACCCTATTATCGGGCGAGTCGGCACAGCCGGGGCTGGCTACGGCTGGTGGCCCTGGCCGAGGAGCCGATGGAATTCTTCGGGAGGTTCTCCTTCGCCTCCGCACCGCCGTTGCCCCATCATCCACGGAGCCAACTGGAGCGGCTGGTGGGTAAGCGGATCCTGGACGCTGACGAGCTGCGCGCGATGGACACCACCATCTGGGAGATCCGGCCGGCCCAGCCGGCTGACTCCAGCGAGCGGTTCCTGACAGCGTCGCCACGCCAGGACGGCGCGCTGTCTCCCGAGCCGATCGCCTGCCCGGGGCCGTGGCTGCTGCACCTCACCGATCCGCACTATGCGGCGGGGCGGTTTCGGTCGGAGCATCAGTGGCGGCTGGAGACCGAGGACGGCGCTACCCGCCCGACCATGGTCGACGCGATCTCCGATGCCCTGGCTCGTGACCAGCGGTCGGTCGGAGCGGTCCTCGTCACAGGCGATCTCACCTATGTCGCCCACCGCGACGAGTTCGCGGCGGCGCGGGCTGGCCTCTTCAAGCTCACCAATGGGCTGCTCGGGCTGGGCATGGAGCACCTCGTCGTCATACCCGGCAATCACGACATCGCCTGGACCCGCGGTGACTCGTACGAATATGGAGCACCGGTCGAGGTGGCTCCGGCGGCGGCAACGGCCAACTACCGGGAGTTCTTTCGAGCGCTCTACGGATACCCGGCCTCGCCCCACCTCTCGATGGCTCGCCGTTTCATCTTCCCTGGCGGCAACCTTGTCGACATCGCCGCGGTCAACTCCAGCTCACTGGAACAGGGGCAGTCGTTCCTGGCGGGCATGGGCCGGGTGCAGGAGTCCGCGTACCGCGAGGTGACCAGCGCGCTCGCCTGGTCGAACCCTGGATCAGCCCTGCGCGTGCTCGCGCTGCATCATCATCTCGCGCTGACCGAGGACCTCGAATCGCCCGACGAGTACGCGACCGGTTTCGGGATCGCCATCGACGCACCCAGGATCCAGCGCCTGGCCGCCCGTGACGGGGTGCACCTCGCGGTGCACGGGCACAAACACCGCGCGTTCGTCTGGCGTACCGAGGCGTACCATCTCCCCGAATACAGCAACGAACGCTGGGACCTGGGACGCTTCAACATCGTCGGTGGTGGGAGCAGCGGCTCGAGATCGTCAGACGGGCGGCGTAACTTCTTCAACCTGATCCGGATGGCGGGTCCCGTCGTGGAGTTGGAAATGTACCGGAGTCAACAGCAGGGCTCATTCGAGCGCTTCATGACCTGGCGGGCCCCGCTGGTAACCGGGGCAGACGGCCGACTCGAGATTGCTCCCTGGAAGGTCGTTTCCCCATGACCACCAGGCGCCAGGTCGTGCACGCCCTCATCCTCGACATGGACAACACGCTGTACGACTGGGTGGCGTACTTTGTGCCCGCAGTGCGGGCGATGGTGGCCGTGGCCGCCGAGATCCTCGACGTGTCCGAGGACGAGTTGCGGAGCGACCTCCAGGCCGTGCACCGCAACCACGGCAATACCGAGCACCCCTTCGCGCTGCTCGAGACCTCGGCCGTCGAGCGACGCCTGCCCGGGATGAGCCAACGAGCACGACACGAGCACCTGCTTCCGGCCTTCGCCGCCTTCAACGAGGTCCGGCGACGCCACCTCCACCTCTACCCGGACGTGGAAAGCACGCTCCAGACTATCAAGGCCACAGGTTGTCACGTTGTGGGGCACACCGAGGCCAAGGACGTGAACATCAGCAGTCGAGCGAGGTCGCTCGGGTTGGACGCGATGTTGGAGGCGATCTACGCGCCCCGGTTCGTCGGGCCGCCTCACCCTTTGGGCGCCGATCGACGGTCTGTTCCGGCCGCAATCGAGGTTCGGGTACTGCCACCGACGGCACGCAAGCCCAATCCGGAGATCGCCCGTCAGATCGCCGAGCAGCTGGGCGTTCCAGCCGCCCACTGTCTGTACGTGGGCGACAGCTTGAGCAAGGACGTGGCAATGGCCAAGCGAGCGGGGATGCTCGCCGCCTGGGCCCGCTACGGCACCCACCACGATTCCGACCTCTGGCGCGGCTTGGTCGCGCTGTCCCATTGGGATCCCGCGGCCGTCACCGCAGCAGAAGCCAAGAGCGATGATCCGCCGCAATACGAGCCGGACGTAACGCTTGACGCATTTCACGAGTTACGCGAGCACTACACATTCCGTGCAGCATCGCAACCGAGGCGGCCTCAAGTGATATCGGCCTGCTTGCCGTCAGGGCCGGCCGATTGACCCGCTCCGACAGAGGGGTGACCCGTTGCGGGCGACCATCCGTTCCGCCGGTTCAGGTCGCCGATGTTGCTCCGGAACTCACTCAGCCACTCGCCGGTCTCCGCCTCGACCAACTCGGCCGTCCGCAGCACGAGCACGCGGATCAGTTCCTCGCGCCGCCGTAGCACCGCTTCCTCAGTGGCTGAGGTGCGCAGTTCCGTGGTCACCCAGTCCAGCCGGAACTCGGTGAGCGCCCGCTGAAGCGCCTGCGCGGTAGCGATGTCGCGCATCCAGGCCGAGGACAGGCCGAAGAAGTGATCGAAGGCCAGACAGCCACCGGCCATGGCGAGCAGGACATATCCCCAGCTGGCGCCGCTCCCAGCGCTCGCCGCGCTAACCAGGGGTACGACTCCGCCGGCGATCCCCAGCAGGATGGCGCAGCCGCGCAGCAGGCGGGAAATCGTGCGGCGCACCGCCTTGTCGCGCAGGTACCAGGCAACCGCGTCCTCGGCCTGCCCCTCCGCCCACCCACGCAAGCGATCCAGGACGGCCTCAGGCGGTTGGTCCGCCGCCAAGACGGGGAATGGGCGGATGATCATGTCCCGCCGCGGGACTCGACGGCTTGACCTGTCGAGTCGGCCATTGCTCGTTAGCACGAGCCGTCCGATCCCAGCGCACGGCGAGGGCCGTATCCGGGTGGCGGGTCGAGGTTCGGCAGATGCTGTCGCCCCATACGCACAGCCTGCGTCATCGCGTTCCAACACTCAAGGATCAGACGTCTCGATGTGCTTGCCGAGTGAGGGGACGGGTTACCAGACTCGAATCGATGGCAGGCACCCGCCTGTCAGGGTTGGACGCGTTCCGCCTCCTGCACGAAGGTATCGCTCCGCCGGGCCCCCATCCGGTCCAGTTCGTCCAGCACCGCACCCACCCCGTCCGCACCCACCAGCACTGTGACGCGCAGCCGGGCCGACAACGGCTGGTCCTGCCAGTAGCCGCGCGGCAGCAGGCTCGCCTGTGGCGTCGTCGTCGCCACGGCGGCGTCGCTGACGATGACCGAGATCGCGCCCGCGCGCAGCAGCGCGTCGCGCAGGTCGGCGCTGTTCGCGGCCGGGTCCGGTTCCAGCAGCGCGGTGACCACCCGTACCCGCTGACCGGGTGGCACGGACGCTTCGCCGGCCGGCGCCGCCGCGCTACGGCGCCGGGGCGCGCCCGGCGCGGTCAGGCTGGTCACGCCACCAAGGTGGTACGCGTCGGCGCCCTGCTGCGCCTGGTCCAGGCGTTCCTGATCGGCCGGCGGCACACGCAGGCCGATGAGCGCCTGCACCCCGGCGGCGATCAGCCAGGTCAGGACGAACGAGAACGCGACCACGCTCACCACGCCGACGAGCTGGCGCCACAGCAGGCCGCCTCCGCCGCCGAGGAACAGCCCGTCGGCGCCGAGCGGGTTGACCCCGCGGTTGCCGAACAGGCCGAGCAGGAGCGTGCCGAGCATGCCGCCGACGAAGTGCACGGCGAGCACGTCGAGCGCGTCGTCGAGGCGTAGCAGGTACTTCAGCTTCAGCGCGAAGTGGCAGACCAGGCCGGCCAGCGCGCCGATCGCGACGGCCGAGGCCGCGTTGACGTACCCGGCGGTCGGGGTGACCGTCGCCAGGCCCGCCACCGCGCCGGAGACCGCGCCCACGACGGTGCTGTGTCCGTCGGTGACGCGTTCCAGCGCCAGCCAGACGAGCATCGCCGCGGCGGCGGCGAGGTGCGTGTTGAGGACGGCCTGGGCGGCGAGGCCGTTGGCCTGGAGGCCGTCGCCGCCGTTGAAGCCGAACCAGCCGAACCAGAGGACGCCGGCGCCGACGATGGTCAGCGGGATCGAGTTCGGCGGCGCGGCGGTGTGCGGCCAGTCCCGGCGTCGGCCGACGACGAGCAGGACGGCGAGGACGGCGGCGCCGGCGCTGGCGTGCACGACCAGCCCGCCGGCCCAGTCCTGGGTGCCGAACTTCGCCAGCCACCCGCCGGGGTGCCAGATCCAGTGCGCGATCGGCGCGTAGACCACTATCGACCAGACCGCGAGGAACAGCACCCAGCCGCCGAAGCGCAGCCGGCCCGCGGTGGCGCCGGTGACGAGCGCGGGTGTGATCACCGCGAACATCATCTGGAACAGCACGAACGCCAGCGTCGGGATGGTGATCCGGCCGTCGACCACGTGCAGGTTGGGTGCGGGCGGCACCTTCAGGTCGGTGAGCCCGAACAGTTCCAGGTTGCCGAACAGCCCGCTGCCGGCGTCGTCGCCGAAGGCGATCGTGTAGCCGACGAGCACCCAGGTCAGGCTGACCACGCCGAGCGCGATCATGTTCTGTTGCAGCATCGCCAGCACGTTGCGGGTTCGGACCATGCCGCCGTAGAACGCGGCGAGCCCCGGCGTCATGAACAGGACGAGGCCGGCGCAGACGAGCACCCAGGCGGTGTCACCCGCGTTCGGAGCGGACACGGTTTCCCTCCTTCTATCGCAGGTTGACGGAGTCGCGGACGGTGTGCAGCACGGTGTCCTTCACCCGCTCGTGGTTCGGTACCGGCGCGAAGTGCCGGTCCGGCAGCAGCAACAGCCAGGTGGCGATGTTGAACGGCCCGGTCAGCACCGGGATGCCGAGCGGCGTGAGCATGGTGGTCAGCGCCATCTGCACGAACAGCGTCAGCGCGATGCCGAACAGCGTGTAGACGGTCACCAGCGCGCCGGGGCGGTTCGCGACAGCGCCCACCACGATCGCGGTCAGCACCGCGTTGAAGGCGAACAGCCCCTTGTCCAGGGACGCGCCGTCGGCGCCGAACCAGAGCGCCAGCAGTGTCGCGCCGACGGCGCCGATCACCGCGAACAGCGCCGACCACCGGGAGTTGATCAGCAGGGCGACGAGGATGAGCAGGCCGGTGACCCAGCTCTCGATCAGGTAGACCTGGGACACGCCCTTGAAGAAGACCGGGATGAGGCCCCAGTCGAACGTGCCGCCGGTCAGCGATCCCTCACCGGGGAACTTCGGCGTCAGCTTGGTGAGCACTGTGAACCTGTCGAACTGGTACGCCGCCATCAGCAGGAACCAGGTCGTGAGCACGAACGGGAACGTGTAGGCGGTCAGGTTCCAGCGTTTGAAGACGGCGTTGAGGGCGAGCGTGACCACCACCGTGCCGATCGCGCCGAGCACGAGGTAGAGCCACATCAGCGGGCGCTGGTCGAGGAACGTGGGCACCGCGAGCCCGGTCAGCAGCGGGCTGAAGCCGAACAGGCCCTTGCGCCAGCTCGACATGTCGACCCGCAGCGCCAGCGCGGTCGCGGTGCCCACGACCAGGCCGAGCACGCCGCCGCCGAACACGCGGGGCGTCCCGTTCTCGAACGCGCCCCAGGCGAGCGCGATCAGGATGAGCAGGCCGCTGAGCGGGTTGTTCTGGAGCACCACCTGCGCGGCGCCGCGCAGGCCGGCGTCGACGAACCGGACCAGCGGGTTCCGGTCGGCCAGGTGGCGCCAGCCTCGTCCGATGTCGGCCATGTCGCTGCCCTCCTCGCCTCAACGCCAGCTGAAGACCGGCGGGAAGGTGCAGCCGGTCACCTCTTCGCGGGCGGCAGTGCAGAACGCGCGTACCGCGGCGCGGACCGGTTCGGTCTCCTGACCGAGCACCTTGAACACCAGGCCGGCGTCGTTCGGCAGCCGGCTGACCGCGGTGGCCAGCGGTGTCTGCTCGTCCCACACCGGCGTCGCGGTCCGTTCGAAGACCCGGGCCGCCCGGTCCGGGTCGGTGAGCAGCACGACGTTGCCGAAGACGTGGAAGCGGTCCATCATCCCGATCCGCGACACCGGGAACCGGCCGGGCGTGATGACGAACTTCTCGACGAACAGCGGCCGCCCGTCGGGCCGCTGCGCCCGCAGGGTGGTGGAGAACAGGTCGTACGCGAAGATCTCGCCGTCGCGGTAGTACTTGCGGCCGGGCTGGAGCACCTCGGCGTACAGCATGGTGGCGGTCTCCGGCAGCCGGACCACGGTGTCGGAGACGAACCGGCTGCGCCGGAACGGGATCACCGGCTCGGGCAGGAACTCCAGGTAGGCGTCCTCGGCCAGGGTGAAGCTCTGGGCCTGGGTGCCGTAGTTGGCGTCCATCTCCTGGATCTTGGTGGCGGCCTGGGTGACCAGGTGCGCCTGCGCGCCCGGCCCCAGGTCGACGTCCATCCGGAGCCGGTCGCCCTGGAGCACGCCGCCGGAGGTGGTGAGGATCATGACGCAGGGCAGGCCCGGCATCTCCTCGTCCCAGTACAGCGCGCGCTGCACCAGCAGCGGGGACTGCCGGAAGACGTCGCGCATGATGGTCCGGTCCTCGCGCCGTTCGAACCCCAGCCGGAGGATGCCCACCTTGCCGTTCGCGGCAGCCGGCAGCTGCGCCGGCTGATCCTGGTACGGCGCGAGTTCCCGGACGGAGTCCAGAGTGGTCATGCGAGGACTTCGGCGTCGAAGAGCGCGTTGCGGCGGACCAGGTCCACCAGGTCGTCGATGCCCTCGCCGGTCTTGCAGTTGGTGAAGACGAACGGCTTGCCGCCGCGCATCAGCTCGGCGTCGCGGGCCATCACGTCCAGGTCGGCGTCGACGTACGGGGCCAGGTCGGTCTTGTTGATCACGAGGATGTCGGACTTGGAGATACCGGGGCCGTTCTTGCGCGGGATCTTGTCGCCGGCCGCCACGTCGATCACGTAGATGAAGTAGTCGACCAGCGCGGGGCTGAAGGTGAGCGTGAGGTTGTCGCCGCCGCTCTCGATGAGCACGACGTCGCTGTCCGGGAACCGCGCCTCCATGTCCTCGACCGCGGCGAGGTTCATGCTGGGGTCCTCGCGAACAGCGGTGTGCGGGCAGGCGCCGGTCTCCACACCGACGATGCGTTCCTCCACCAGCACGCCGGTCAGGGCGCGGCGGACGTGCTTGGCGTCCTCGGTGGTGACCACGTCGTTGGTGATGACCAGGATGCGCAGGCCCTGTTCGACCAGGCGGGGCACGACGGCCTCGATGATGGCCGTCTTGCCGCTGCCCACCGGGCCGCCGACGCCGATCCGACTCGCTGATTTCATTTCCGAAAGCCCTTCAGGTGGGTGAGCGCTCAGCTCATGAACATCCGTACGTGTGCGTGCTGGTGCGCGCCGGCCAGCACGTCGAGGTGCGGCGCGAAGCTCTGCATGTCGTCGAGCCCGGCGGTGCGCACCTCCTCGTAGTCCTCGCCGACCCGCTCGTTGACCGCGAAGAGGATCGACTGGGTGTCGAGGTGGTCCACCCGCATGAGCCGGACCGCCGCGCCGAGCACCATGGAGGCCGCGCCGTACTGGTGGGCGGCGAACGCGTCCGCCTCGCCCACGCCGAGTTCGGCGAAGAGCACGCCGAGCGCGACCGGGTAGGTGACCGGGACGCCGCCGCCGCTCTCCGCGACGCGCTTGCGCAGCAGGGACTCCCCCACCACCCGTTCGGCGGCCTCGGCCAGCTTGCGCCCCATGCGGACGGTCATCGTCCGCGTCTCCTCGTTGATCTTGCGCAGGTGTACGGCCTCGTCGGCCGCCCGGATCCGGTCGAGGTCACCGGCGCGGGCGGCGCGGTGCGCCACGAGCAGCGCCACCCCGTCGCCGGTGGCGGCGGCGCGCGTGACGGTACGCACGAACTCCTGCAACGTGGTCCGGTCGTGCACCGCCCCCTGCTCGACCGCCGTCTCCAGCCCGTTGGAGAAGGAGAAGGCGCCGACCGGGAAGACCGAGTCGCCGAACTGGAGCAGTTTCAGTGCCTCGGTCACCGTGGACACCCCGGCCCCTCAGTTCAGGTCGGCGGGCAGGTGCGTGTGCGGGGTCGAGTCGGCCCCGCCGAACAGCCGCCGCGACTCGTGCGGGGCCAGGTACGCGATGATCTCGGTGCCGGGCATGAACTCGTGGGTGAGACCGGTGAACGCGTGGGTCCGCATCACCGAGTCCATGACCTTGCGGTCCACAGTCAGCGGGACGTACATCTTGGTGCCCTTCACCACCGCCGGCCAGTGCTGGTTGCCGATCGCGTGGCCCAGTTCGACGGCCGAGCGGATCACCATGTCCAGCGACTCCCCGTGCAGCGTGTCGAGGTGCACGACCATCACCTCGCCGAGCGCGATCCGGGCCACCACCGCGGTCGCGGTGGCGTCGTCCCAGGCCAGCACGTCGCCGTCGCGCAGCCGTACGCCGCGGGCCAGGGACAGCGCCAGTTCGGTGCCGAGGCTTGTGGTCCGGCGCAGCCGGCTCTTCTGGGCGTCCCACTGGTCGAGGACCAGGTCGTCGACCTTGGCCTCCCGGAGCCGCTCGGTCCAGGCCGGCTCGTTCACGTTGCCGAGTACCGTTTCGACGAGCATGTGTTCTCCTTTCACGCGACCCCGCCACCGGCCCGGCCGGGGGCGGGCGCCGTGCCGGGTCAGCTGAAGAAGTAGAGCTGGCTGAGGGGGAGGTTCTTGGCCGCCGGCACTGTCGCGTGCACGCCGTCCATCTTCACGGCGAAGGTCTCCGGGTCGACTTCGAGCTTCGGCGTACGGTCGTTGCGCACCATGTCGCGCTTGGTCAGGTTGCGGCAGCCGTAGACCGGCATGACCTGCCGTTGCAGACCGAGCTGTTCGGCCACCCCCGACTCGTGCGCAGCCCGGGACACGAACGTCACGCAGTTCTTGGCGACCTGGGAGCCGGTGGCGCCGAACATGGGCCGGTAGTAGACCGGCTGCGGGGTGGGCAGCGACGCGTTCGGGTCGCCCATGATCGACCAGGCGATCATGCCGCCCTTGAGCACCATCTTCGGCTTCGTGCCGAAGAACGCGGGCTCCCAGAGCACCAGGTCGGCGAGCTTGCCGGGACTGACCGAGCCGATGACGTGCGAGACGCCCTGGGTGATCGCCGGGTTGATGGTCATCTTGGCGACGTAGCGCAGGACGCGGAAGTTGTCGTTGGCGTCGGAGTCCTCGGCCAGCTTGCCGCGGACGTTCTTCATCTGCCCGGCGAGCTGGACGGTGCGCAGCCAGGTCTCGCCCACCCGGCCCATGGCCTGCGAGTCGCTCTGCATCATCGAGATGACGCCCTCGTCGAGGAGCACGTCCTCGGCGGCGATCGTCTCGGTGCGGATCCGGCTCTCCACGAAGGCGACGTCCGAGGGCACCTTCGGGTTGAAGTTGTGGCAGACCATGATCATGTCGTACAGCTCGGACTGGCTGTTGATGCCGTACGGCACCGTCGGCGTGGTCGAGGCGGGCAGCACGTTCATCTGGCCGGCGACCTTGATGATGTCCGGCGCGTGCCCGCCGCCGGCGCCCTCGGTGTGGAAGGTGTGGATGGTCCGGCCCTCGAAGGCGGCGATGCTGTCCTCGATGTAGCCGCTCTCGTTGAGCGTGTCGGTGTGGATGCTGATCTGGACGTCGTACTCGTCGGCGACGGCCAGGCAGGACCGGATCACCGCGGGCGGCGCGCCCCAGTCCTCGTGGATCTTGAAGCTGGGCACCCCGGCCATGATCTGCTCGACGAGCGGCGCTCGGCCACTGCTGTTGCCCTTGCCCAGCAGGCCGATGTTGATCGGCAGGTTCTCGAACGACCGCATCATGTTGTGGATGTTCCAGGGACCGGGCGTGATGGTGACGCCGTTGGTGCTGTCGGTCGGTCCGGTGCCGCCGCCCCAGAGCGTGGTGACGCCGTTGCTGAGCGCGGCGTACACCTGCTGCGGGGTGACCAGGTGGACGTGCGCGTCGATGCCGCCGGCGGTCAGGATCAGGTGCTCACCGGAGATCGCGTCGGTGCCCGGACCGGTCACCAGGCCCGGGGTCACCCCGTCCATGATGTTGGGGTTGCCGGCCTTGCCGATCCCGGCGATCCTGCCGTCCTTGATCCCCACGTCCGCCTTGACCACGCCGAGCAGCGCGTCCACGACGGTCACGTTGGTGATCACCAGGTCCACCACGCCCTCGGCGCTCGTGGCCTGGCTGGCACTGCCCATGCCGTCGCGCAGGGTCTTGCCACCGCCGTACATGACCTCGTCACCGAGGACCCGCAGGTCCTTCTCGATCTCGATGTAGAGGTCGGTGTCACCCAGACGGATCTGGTCGCCCGTGGTCGGGCCGTACATTCCGGCATATTCCTGCCGTGAGATCTGACTCATGCGTTGTCGCTCCAGCTCTGGCGCGTCGAAGGATTGCCGGCTACTTGTCGCCCTTGCCGCTCTTGTCCTGGCCCTTGCCCTGACCCTTGCTCTGGCCCTTGCCCTGGTCCTGCTGCTGCGACGTGGTCTTGAAGCCGCGCGTCTGGGCCTGGTGGAGCGCCTCGGCCCGGTCCGGCCGGTAGCCGGGGATCGGCCCGTCGCCGGTCCAGCCCTGGACCAGGCCGTTGAAGCCGTACACCCGCTGGGAGCCGCCGTACGGGACGAGCTGGACGGTCTTGCGGTCGCCGGGCTCGAACCGGATCGAGGTCGTGGCCGGGATGTTCAGCCGCTTGCCGAACGCCGACGGACGGTCGAACTCCAGGAAGCGGTTGGCCTCGAAGAAGTGGAAGTGGGAGCCGACCTGGATGGGCCGGTCACCGGTGTTGTGCACGACCACCTCGGTCACCGGCCGCCCGGCGTTGAGTTCCAGAGGTTGGTCGCTGAGCTTGTAGCCGCCGATGGGCCGAAGGTGCTTGGAGTTCGGTCCCGGGTGTTGCTTCGCCATGTCGCCCCCGCTCTGCCGGAGACCGTGGCCTCCGGTCGCTGCTCTACTGGATGGGTGAGTGGACGGTGATCAGCCGTGACCCGTCGGTGAAGACCGCCTCGACCTGGAGCATCGGGATCATGTCCGCCACGCCGGGGATCACGTCGTCGGCGGTGAGCACGTGGCTCGCGTCGTTCATGACCTCCTCGACGGTCTTGCCCTCGCGCGCGCCTTCGAGCGCCGCGGCGCAGATGACCGCCACCGCCTCGGGGTGGTTGAGCTTGACCCCGCGCGCCTTGCGGGCGTTTGCCACCATCGCCAACGAGTGGATCGTCAGCTTGTCGAATTCCTTCGGCGTGAGATGCACTTCGCGATCCCTTCGTCCGCACCTTCTGTACGGTTTCAGCTATTGCGTCACGGTAAGAGCGGTTTGGTCAGCCCGCAGCCCGTTCAGGGAGATTTCAGGAACCGGTGTGGGCCCGCTCGCGCCGGTGGTAGTCGGCGACCCACATCTGCTGGATCTGCTCCAGCGTCCGGCCCTTGGTCTCCGGCAGGTAGCGCCGGACGAACAGGAAGCCGAGCACGCACAGCCCGGCGAAGAGCGCGAACACGCCCGACCGGCCCAGCGCGTCGAGCAGGCTCAGGAAGAACTGCGTGATCAGGTACTCGGTGCCCCAGTGGGTCGCGGACGCGATCGCCACGCACCGGCCGCGGATCGGACCGGGATAGATCTCGTTGATCACGGTCCACGCGCCCGGCCCGATCGACACCGCGTAGAACGCGACGAAGAAGACCACGCCGACCAGCAGGAACAGGCCCGAGGTGGTGATCCGGCCGTCGCCGCGCCCGGTGCCCGCGCCCAGGAAGCTGACGCTCACCACGGCGAGCGAGACCGCCATCCCGGCCAGGCCGACCAGCAGCAGCGGCCGGCGGCCGACGCGGTCGAGCAGGCCCACCGCGACGAGCGCGAACGCCGCGTCCACCGCGCCGATCGCCCAGGTGGTCGCGGAGAGCTGTGCCTCCGGGGTACGGAATCCGGCCGCCGAGAAGATCGAGTCGGCGTAGTAGATGATGCCGTTGATCCCTGTCGTCTGCTGGAACAGCGCCAGCCCGACGCCGAGCGCGAGCGGACGCCGCCACTGCGGTGACAGCAGCTCCCGCCAGCTCGCCGTGCGGCCGTGCAGACTCTTCTCGATCTCGCCGAGGCGCTGCTCCACCCGCTGCTCGGGAACGGTCCGGCACAGCGACTCCCGGGCGCGGCGCCGGTCGCCCCGCTTGAGGTACCAGACCGCCGAGTCCGGCACCACCACTGTCACCAGGATCAGCGCCACGCCCAGCACGACCGCCGCGCCGAGCAGGTAGCGCCACGACTCGCCGCCGGTGAACAGCTCGTCCGCCAGGTAGCCGATGAAGATCGCGAAGGTGGTCGAGAACTGGTAGACCGCGAGCAGGCCGCCGCGGATCCGTTCCGGCGCCGCCTCGGCCGCGAACATCGGCCCGGCGACCGAGGCCACGCCGATGCCCACGCCGAGCAGCAGCCGCGCGCCGAGCAGGGCGCCGATGGTCGGCGCCGCGGCCTGCACGATCGTGCCGACGACGTACGCCCCGGCGGCGACCCACAGCGCGCCGCGCCGGCCGATCCGGTCGGCGAGGTGACCACCGGCGAGCGCGCCCGCCAGCGCGCCGAGCGTCACCCAGCTCGCCGCCACCTCCACCTCGAAGGTGTCCACGTCGAACGTGTGCCGGATGTCGTGCAGGGCGCCGCTGATGACGCCCTGGTTGTAGCCGAAGAACGCGCCGGACAGGACGACGATCGACACGATCGCCACGAGGTTGTGACGGGGCGGCCGGCCGGCCGCGCGTCCGCTCGCCGCCATGTCACCCCGTCCGCCGGCGACCGCCCCCCGAAACGGCCGAAAACCTACATATGCGACATATAGTATGTTCGCCGCAGCGGTCCGACAGCGAAACGATGACGCTGCCGGGGTCGCTCCTGCACACGGACGGGGGAAGGGTGAACCGGTCGGCGCCGTACGGCCCCGCGGACTCCTACCGCGAGTTCCGGCACCCGCTCGCAGCGCTCGTGCTCGCCGTCGTCACCGCCGGCGCGCTGGACGCCTTCGCGTTCCTGCGGTACGGCGCGTTCGTCGCCAACCAGTCCGGCAACGCCATCTTCCTCGGCATGGGGCCGGCCGGCGGGCATCCCACGTGGCCCGTCTCGGCGGCCTCGATCGTCGCGTTCGCCACCGCCGCCGGGCTGGTGAATCTGCTCCGCCGCCGAACCCGGCCGACGGTGGCGCCGCTCGTCGACATCGCGGTCACCGAGGCCGCCATGATCGTCTGGGCGGTGCTCAACCTGGTGCTCGCGTACGGCCGGCACGGCACGGCGTCCCGGGTGCTGCTCGCCGCCGCGGGCGCGGTAGCCATGGGCAGCCTCACCACCCTGGCGAGCCGGACCGCGGGCATCGCGACGCCGATCACGTACCAGTCGGACACCACGACGAAGACCGGTGAGCGGGCCGCCCGCTGGCTGCTCGGCCCCACCGCGGGCCGGGGCCGGGCCCGGCGGGGCACCCTGCTCGGACTGCTCGCCCTGGTCAGCTACAGCGTCGGCGGCGCGGTCGGCACACTCGCCCAGCACCGGCCCCGCTGGGTGCCGCTGTGGGGGACGCTCGCGCTGGCCGTGCTGATCCTGCTGCTGCGCCGGCACCGGCGACCAGGACCGGCGTCGCGGCCCGGCTGAGCGTCAGTCCGCCTGGGCGTCAGTCGGCCTGGGCGTCAGTCGGCCTGGGCGGCGAGTTCCCGCGCCCGGTCCCGGGCCGCCTCCAGCGCCGCCAGCATGGCCGCGCGTACGCCGTGGTTCTCCAGCTCACGGATCGCCGAGATGGTGGTGCCCGCGGGCGAGGTGACCGCCTCGCGCAGCTTCACCGGGTGCTCGCCGGAATCGCGCAGCATCACCGCCGAGCCGATCGCGGTTTGCACGATCAGCTCGTGCGCCACCTGGCGCGGCAGGCCGAGCAGGATGCCCGCGTCGATCATCGCCTCGACCAGGAGGTAGAAGTAGGCCGGGCCGGAGCCGGACAGCGCGGTGACCGCGTCCTGCTGCGACTCGGGCACCCGGACGGTGGCGCCGAGCGGGGAGAACATCTCCTCGGCCAGCGCCAGGTGCTCGCCGGTGGCGTACGCGCCCGCCGAGATCGCGCTCATCGCCTCGTCGACGAGCGCCGGGGTGTTCGTCATGACCCGGACCACAGGGGTGCCCTCGGGCAGCCGGCGGTTGAAGAAGGCGGTCGGCAGACCGGCGCAGAGCGAGATGACCAGCTTGTCGGCCGGCACCTTCGGGCCGATCTCGTCCAGCAGCGCGGCGGCGTCCTGCGGCTTGACCGACACGGCCAGCACCTCGGCCTCGGTCACGGCGGTGAGGTTGTCCACCACCCGTACGCCGTAACGGTCGGCCAGTTCCCGCGCCCGCGCCGGCCGCCGCGCGGTGGCGAGCAGCCGCTCCACCGGCCAGCCGGAACGCAGCAGCCCGGAGAGCATCAGCTCACCGATCTTGCCGGCGCCGATCACCGCGACCGTGTGCACCTCGCGTGCCATCAGCCGTACCCCTTCCCGGGTCACGTGGGCACGGCGTGGCGGGCCGGGTCACCGGCCCGCCACGCCCGTGCGCCGTCGATCAGCTGCCGAAGAAGACCTCGGCCTCGGCGTACCGCTCCAGCGGCACGGTCTTCAGCTCGCGGGTGGCGTCGGCGAGCGGGACGCGGACGATGTCCGTGCTCTGCATCGCGACCATCTTGCCCCAGTCGCCCTCGTGCGCGGCGTCGATCGCGTGCAGGCCGAGCCGGGTGGCCAGCACCCGGTCGAACGCGGTCGGCGTGCCACCGCGCTGGATGTGGCCGAGCACCACGGTGCGGGCCTCCTTGCCGGTCTTCGCCTCCAGCTGCTCGGCCAGCCACTGGCCGATGCCGCCGAGACGGACGTGACCGAACGCGTCCAGCTCCTGGTTGTGCAGCACCATCTGGCCGTCGAGCGGCTGGGCGCCCTCGGCGACCACGACGATCGGGGCGTACTGGTGCTGGAAGCGCTTCTCGACGTAGCCGGCGACCTGCTCGACGTCGAACTGCCGCTCCGGCAGCAGGATCACGTTGGCGCCACCGGCGAGACCGGCGTGCAGGGCGATCCAGCCGGCGTGCCGGCCCATGACCTCGACCACGAGCGTGCGGTGGTGGCTCTCCGCCGTGGTGTGCAGCCGGTCGATCGCCTCCATGGCGATGTTGACGGCGGTGTCGAAGCCGAACGTGTAGTCGGTCGCACCGAGGTCGTTGTCGATCGTCTTCGGCACGCCGATGACGTTGACGCCCAGCTCGTGCAGCTTGGTCGCGACGCCGAGCGTGTCCTCGCCGCCGATCGCGATCAGCGCGTCCACGCCCTGGGCGGCGAGGTTGTCCTTGATCCGCTCCACGCCGTTCTCGATCTTGAACGGGTTGGTGCGGGACGAGCCGAGGATGGTGCCGCCACGGGGCAGGATGCCGCGCACCTCGGCGATGCCGAGCGGCTTGGTCAGGCCCTCGAGCGGGCCCTTCCAGCCGTCGCGGAAGCCCACGAACTCGTGACCGTAGGTGGCGACGCCCTTGCGGACCACCGCCCGAATCACCGCGTTGAGACCTGGGCAGTCGCCGCCGCCGGTGAGCACGCCGATACGCATGATCTGCTCATCCTCCTGGAGCATCAGGTGAAGCCCGGATAAGCCCCAGGATATGTGTCAGATCAGACCATCGGCGCCGTTGCCGGCCCGGGGCGGGCCGTCACTGCGCACTGTAGTCGGCGCAGGTGTACGCCGGCACCGCACCCCGGGCCGTTCCGGACGGCGGACGGGCTACCCGTCAGTAGCCGACCTCGTGGTTCTCCCCCACCTTCGGCGGCTTGCCGGTCACCGCCGCCTTGGCGAAGCCGAGCAGGTTGACCACGGTGCTGCCGGGCGAGTCCCAGTACTCCGCCGACCCGGCGTGCACCTTGATCAAGGTGATCCCGGGCGTGTCCAGCCCGTCCGGGAACCACGCCTTCAGCAGCGGGCTCCACAGCTCCTTCGCCCGGTCGGCGTCCCACTCCTCGGTGGCGGTGCCGGCCACCGACACCCAGGCATGGTGACGCTGGTCGGAGAAACCGACGTTCACCTGCGGGTTCACCCGGATCTGCCGGACCTTCGCCGAGTCGGCGTACGCGAAGAACCACAGGTCGCCCTCGAAGTCCGCCTCCTGTAACCCCATCGGACGGCTGACCAGACGCCCGTCCACGCCGGTGGTGGTGAGCAGGCAGATCCGGGCGTCCCGGATCAGCTCGGTGACCCGGCGGCGGGCGTCCGCGGCGTTGGTCGGCTCATTGCTCATGGGGCACTCCTGTCTCGGATCGGCGCAGATGCCGCTCCGGTGCCCTGGGCGGAACCGGTCAAACCTCCCGCGCCGTCATCGCCCGCCACCGCGCCAGGTTGTGCCGGGCGTCGACCAGCGCGTCGTGCCGGTCGGCCTCGGCGTCCGGCAGCCGGGGGCGTCCCCGGTCGTCCCAGAGCTGACGCAGCTCCTTGGTGAAGCGGGGGATCTCCCGCGGCAGCGCCGGCATCGCGCCCCAGAGCTGGGCCAGCACGACGTGGTCGTAGGCGGCGTACCAGGCCCACAGCTCCAGCTGCTCGCCCGGCCGGTCCCGCACCGGCTCCAGCAGGAACTCGTGCAGGTCGTCGCGGATGCGCGCGCGGGAGCGCCAGGCCCGGTCGGCCGGCGACGGGAGCTTGTCCAGCACGTTGCGCCGCACCCAGGGCACCGCCCGGGAGTCGTCGAACTCGGTGGAGACCGCGTAGAACTCGCGGCCGTACTCGTCGACGACGCCGATCGACACCAGGTCGACGATGCGGCCGTCCTCGATGAATTCGCAGTCGTAGAAATAGCGGTAGACCATCGCCCTCATCCTCGCCCATCACCGGCACGCGCCGGTCGCCGGGGCGTCCGCCGAGGTCGGCGGGCGTGCCGTCGGCGGCCGGGCATGGTCACGGAAGTGTTTCCGGGGGTGTACAGCACGCGACGAGAGCGTCATGATCTGATGTGTACCGCCGTCGGGCGCCGAACCGGTTGAGCTGCCTCGTACCGGGACTGACAGCTTCACCCGGTGTGCGAGTCGTGACTTCTGACCGGGGAGGGGTTGAGCCGTGGAGTCTCGCCTGCCGGAGCCGGGTGACGCGCTCACGGGTGTGGAGATGTTCGCCGGGCTTGAGCCGGAGGTGCGGCAGCGTGTCATCGCCGCGGCCGTACCGCGCACCTACCGCAAGGGCCAGCTGCTCTTCGTCGAGAACGACCCCGGCGAGTCGCTGATCGTGCTGCGCCGCGGCGCGGTGGCGGTGTTCCGCACCGCCCCGACCGGCGAGCGCGCGGTGCTGTCGGTGATCCGACCCCCGGACGTGCTCGGCGAGGTGTCCCTGTTGGACGCCTCCACCCGCTCGGCGTCGGCCGAGGCGATCGAGGACTGCGCCGCGCTCGCGCTGTCGCGGCCCGCGTTCATGGAGCTGGTGCACTCCAACCCGCGCATCCTGGACGCGGTGATGCGCTCGCTGGGCCAGCTGATCCGCCGGCTCACCGAGCAGAACGCCGACCACGTCTTCCTCGACCTGCCCGGCCGGGTCGCAAAGACGCTGGTCCGGCTGGCCGGCGAGAGCCAGGCCCCGATGATCACGATCGAGCTGAACCAGAGCCAGCTCGCCGAGATGGCCGGCGGTTCCCGGCAGAGCGTCAACCAGGCCATCGGCTCGTTCGCCAGCCGGGGCTGGCTGCGGACCGAGGGACGCCGCATCGTGGTCACCGACGTGGCCGCGCTGCGCCGCCGGGCCGGCATGAACGACCGCTGACACGACGACGGCGGGGGCCGGCGGTCGTCCCGCCGGCCCCCGCCGCGTTCGTCGTACGCCCGTTAGTCGTACGCCCGGTCAGTCGTTCGTGGTGTCGGCCGGGGGCGAGCTCGGCCCCGGGCCGATCTTCGACGGGTCGGTCTTCTTCGGCGGGGTCGTCGTGGTGGTCGTGGTCTCGGTCGATCCGCTACCCGCGGGCTGCTCCACCATGCCTTTTTCCTCCAGTTCGGCGAGGGTGACAGCGTCCACGTCGACCGTGTCACCGACGGCCCACACCGTCCCCCGTGGATCGGTCCATGAGGCGGACAGCCGGACGTGCACGGCAATCTCCCTGTCGACGGGACTTCCTGCTAGGGGAGACTAGACCCGGCCGAACAGCCGTGACGTCCCGCCGACCCGTCGGGTACCCGACTGCGCGGCCGCGCGGGACACTGGGGACCTCACGCGTACGGAGCCGGACATCGACCTCACCTGTGGACACTGCGCCCGGACCGCCGGGCCGGACGACCGTTTCTGCGGTGGGTGCGGCCGTCCGCTGGCCGCGGCCTGCCCAGGCTGCGGCCACGCCAACGACACCGGCGCCAACTTCTGCACCAACTGCGGTCAGCCGCTGCGCGACCACGCGGTCACGGTGCAGGAGGACCGCCGCCAGGTCAGCGTGCTCTTCATCGACATCGTCGACTTCACGACATACGCCGAGCGGGCCGACCCGGAACAGGCCCGCAGCCTGCAACAGGTCTACTTCGCCACGGTGCGCCGGCTGGTGCACCAGTACGGCGGCGTGGTGGAGAAGTACATCGGCGACGCGGTCATGGCGTTGTTCGGCGCGCCGGTGGCCACCGACAACGACGCGCTGCGCTGCGTACGCGCCGGGCTGGAGCTGCAACGCAGCCTGGCCCGGCAGCCGGCCGGACCACACCCGCCGCTCGGGTTCCGGGTCGGCATCGCCACCGGCGAGGCCCTGGTCGACCTGGCCGCGGCGCGCGACGGCGGCCAGGCGTTCGTCACCGGCGACGTGGTGAACACCGCCAGCCGGTTGCAGGGGCTCGCCCCGGTCGGCGGCGTGGTGGTCGACGAGAGCACCTGGGCGGCCACCCGGCGCGAGATGGAGTACGACGACCAGCCACCGGTGACGTTGCGCGGCCGGTCGTCGGTGAGCCGGATCTGGCTGGCCGTACGGGCCCGGCCCCGGCGCGACGGGCAGACCGCCGAGCTGACCCCGATGGTCGACCGGGACCACGAGCGGGGCCTGCTGGTCAGCGCGTTGCACCGCACGCTGACCGAGCGCACCTCGCAGCTGCTCACCGTCTTCGGCCCGGCCGGGGTGGGCAAGAGCCGGCTGCTGCGCGAGCTGGCCCGGCACGCCGCCAGCCTGCCCGGCACCCGGGTCACCTGGCTGACCGGCCAGTGCCCGCCGTTCGGCGAGAACGTCACCTACGCGGCGCTGGCCGACATCGTCCGGAGCTGGGCCGGGCTGACCGGCGCCGACGACCCGGCCACCATCCGGGACCGGCTGCGCGAGCGACTGGGCCACCTCGCCGACCCGCACGCGATACGGCTGGCCGAGGCGCTGGGCCCGCTCGTCGGCGTCTCCGGCGAACGGCTCACCTCGGCGGAGACCGAGGCGGCGTGGCGGCGCTTCCTGCTCACCCTGGCCGCGACCGGCCCCACGGTGCTCGTCTTCGAGGACATGCACTGGGCCGACGAGGCGATGCTGTCCTTCGTCGAGCAGCTCGGCGCGGCGGCCCGCAACGTGCCGCTGCTGGTCGTCGCGACCGCCCGGCCGGAACTGCGCGAGCGGCACCCGGCCTGGACCGGCACGATCAGCGGGGCGATGTCCATCTCGGTGCCGCCGATGCACGACGGGGACATCGACACGCTCTACTCGCTGCTGCTCGGCCAGGCCACGCTGCCGCAGGACGCACGGGCGCCGCTGATCGAGTTCGCCGACGGCAACCCGCTCTACGCCCAGGAGTACGCGCGGATGCTGCTCGACGGCGGGCTGGCCGAGCGGACCGCCGGGCTGGCGCTCGTCGACCCGGCCGGGGGCGCCGGGATGCCGCGTACTGTGCAGGCGGTCATCGCCAACCGGCTGGACCTGCTCGACCCGGCCGACCGCGCGGTGCTCCAGGCCGCCTCCGTCGTCGGCGTGCAGTTCTGGGCCGCGCCGGTGGCGCTGGCGCTCGGCCGCCCGGCGGAGTGGGTCGAACGCGCGCTGCACCACCTTCAGCGCCGTGACCTCGTCTACGAGCTGCCCGTGTCGACAATGCCCGGACAGGCGGAGTACCGGTTCCGGCACGTGCTGGTCCGGGACGTCTGCTATCAGCGGCTGCCCCGGGCCGAGCGGGTCGCCCGGCACCAGCGCACCGCCGACTGGCTGGAGCAGCTCGCCGACGGCCGGCAGCACGACCTGGCCGAGGTGCTGGCCAACCACAGGTGGGCGGCGCACGAGATCGCCCGTACGGTCGGGCTGGACCAGACCCCGCACGCCGCCGCGACCCGGTCCGCGCTGCACCGGGCCGCACGCCGGGCGTACGACCTGCACGCGCTGGAGACCGCGGCCACGCTGGTGGACCGCGCGTTGAGTGTGGAGTGCGGTCCGGACCCGGCGCTCGAGCTGTTCCAGGCCGAGCTGGCGTTCTACCGGGACCGGGACGGCTTCCTCGACGGCGGCGGGACGGCGCTGCTCACCACCCTGGCCGGCCGGCTGGCCGGCGCGGGTGACCGGCCCGGTGCGGCGAAGGCGTGGCGGCTGCTGGCCACTGCCGCCTTCGCGCGGGCCGACCGCTCGGAGTTGATGCGCTGCCTGGACCGGGCGATCGGGCTGCACGCCACGCTGCCGGACAGCGAGGACAAGGTGGGCGTGCTGCTGGAGCTGGCGCGGGCGCACATGCTCGACGCGGAGACCGAGCCGGCGTGCGTGGCCGCGCGCACCGCCGCCGAGCTGGCCGAGCGGCTGGAGCTGCGCGAGGCCCGGGCGAACGCGCGCATCACGCTGGCGGTGGTCCGTTACCAGGCCGGCGCCGAGGAGGCGTACGCCGAGCTGGCCGACGTGACCGAGGAGTGCCGGGTGGAGCGGCTGACCAGCCGCCGCCGCGCGGTGCACAACCTGGCCTGGGTGCTCCAGGAGGAGGGCGACCTGACCGGCTCGGCCCGGCTGGTCGACGAGCAGCGCTCGCTGGACCTGGCCGGCGAGCACGCCCTCACGGTGAGCTTCAGCGACCAGTGGGCCCGGTCGTACTACAGCGGGGACTGGACGTCGGCGCTGCGGATGGCCGAGGGGTCGACGCGGCGCCCGACCGACGAGTGGGACCTGCACATCGTGGCCGTGTCCGGCTGGATCCGGGCGCTCGGCGACGACCCGGCCGGGCCGGGCACCGGCGAGGACCTGGTGGACCAGGCGCTCGTCGCGGCCCGGCGCAGCGGCTTCCAGCGCGTGCTGCGCTCCACGCTGGCGCACGCCGCGCTCTGCCGCGCGGTGCAGGGCCGCCGGGACGAGACGATGGCGCTGCTGACCGAGCTGGACGAGGACTGGCGGCAGACCAAGATGATCCCGTTCGCCGAGTGGGTGCCGGCGGTCGGTCACGTCGCCGCGCTGCTCGGCGGCGACGCCGCGGTGCTGGTGCGCGACCTGCTGGCCCACGCGCCACGGGTGACCCGCTGGGCACGGGAGGCCGGGCGGTCGGCCGAGGCGGCGCTGGCCCGGGGCGACGGGGACGCCGCGCGGGCGGGCCGGCTGCTCACCTCCGCCGCCGAGGGGTACGCGGAGATGACCGACGTCACCGACCAGATGATCGCGTCCGCGCTGGCGGTCGGGCCGCTGACCGAGGCGGACCCGCCGGCCGCGGCGGCGACGCTGGCCCGGGTACGCGCGTTCGCCGGCCGGCACGCCGCCACCGGGCTGCTCCGGATCGCCGGGGCGGGCTGAGGTCAGGCCGGGACCGGCTGCCCCACCGCGGCGCTCTTGGCCTTCTGGGCGTACGTGTCGACGTACTCGCGGCCGGACAGCTCCATCAGCTCGTACATGATCTCGTCGGTGACCGCCCGCTCGACGAACCGGTCGCCGGCCATCCCGGCGTAGCGGGAGAAGTCCAGCGGCGGGCCGAAGCGGATCCGCACCCGGCCCAGGTTCGGGACGATCTGGCCGGTGGGCTGGATCGCGTCGGAGTTGAGCATGGCCATCGGGACGACCGGGGCGCCGCTCTCCAGCGCCAGCCGCGCCACGCCGGTCTTGCCCCGGTAGAGCCGGCCGTCGGGCGACCGGGTGCCCTCCGGGTAGATCCCGGCGATGCCACCGGCGCGCAGCACGGAGAGCTGGGTGTCGAGGGCGGCCCGGGCTGCCCGTCCGCCGGAGCGGTCGACCGGGATGGTGCCGGAGCCGACGAAGAACATCTTGGTGAGCCGGCCCTTGAGGCCCTTACCGGTGAAGTATTCGGCTTTCGCGATGAATGTAACTTTTCGCTTGACGATCAGCGGTGTGAAGATCGAATCCGAGAAGGAGAGGTGGTTGCTGGCCAGGATCACCGGCCCGGTCTCCGGAACGTGCTCCAGCCCTTCGACCTGCGGGCGGAAGATCAACCTCAGCAGTGGGCCGAGAACGACGTACTTCAGCAGCCAGTACAGCACCGGCGTCCTTCCCGTGTCGGTGGCGGCGGACGGGTCGCCGCGTGGCCCCGGAGGCGCCGGCGGCGCCCACGGGAGTCCGGGAAGAGGGTACGAACGACGAGCGGCACGCCACAACGCACTCCCGGAACCGGGTGCCGACGTGTCACGATTCAGGGCACGGGCAGGGATCGGCGAAGGGGGTGTCCGGTGTCAGGGGGCGGGCCCCGTCGGGGACGACGGGACAACGGGCTCGACGCGGCCGAGTACGCGATCGCGGGCGACGTCGATCCACGCGTCGGCGAGCACCTGCTCGACGTGCTCGCCGCCGGTGGCATCGCGGCCTACCTCCAGCCCTCGGCCGACCTGAACCCGGTGACCCGCACCACCACCGTCCCGGCCCGCCCGGTCGACCGGCTCTACGTCGACAGGTCGCACCTGACCACCGCCCGCGACTACCTGACCCAGCTCGCCGACGAGGGCGGGGGCGACCCGCCGCGCGCCGACGAGCCGGACATCGAGGCCGAGTGGGCGAAGATCGTCGCCGGTTTCCACACCGCGCCGAGCGCCGGCAGCCACCCCTGGCCCGCCGCCGAGGACGTGGACGACCCGCCCGCGCCGGGCACCGCCGCCGGCGGCCGGGCCGAGGAGCCCGCCGGCCCGACCGCCACCGACGTGCGCCGGCTGCCGTACGCCGCCGACGTCTCCGGTGTCTCGCTCAGCCGGGACCGGCACGACGAGCCCTCGCTGCTCGACGGCCTGGACACGTTCGGCGCGAACCTGCCCGACGAGGCGTCGGACGAGGAGCACTACACCCCGCCCCCGCCGCCCCCGCTGCCCCGCTTCTCCAAGTACGCGGTGCTCGGCGTGGCCTGCATCGTGCTCGGCTTCCTGCTGTTCCTGTCCCCCACCGTGGTGTCGCTGGTCGACCCGTCGGTGGTCACGCTGCTCGGCTTCACCGGCATCCTGGCCGGCTTCGTCATGCTGATCTGGCGGCTGCGCCCGGGCGACCGGGACGACCACGACCCGGACGACGGCGCGGTCGTCTGACGGCGCACCGGACGCTGCCCGGATGGCGGGACGCCGCCCGCCCTGGGCGGGGGCGTAACAAGCGTGTAACTTACAGTCAGTAGGAATAGGCCGAACGTCACGTCCCGCACCGGCTGTCCGGCTTGCGACTCCTCCGGGTTGCCGGTCCCCTGCTGAGCGGAATGCCCGAGATGCGACAGAGCCCCCTCGTGGTGGTGGCCAACCGCCTCCCCATCGACGACAGCGTGGCGCCCGACGGCGCCTTCGAGTGGCGCCGCAGCCCCGGCGGCCTGGTGAGCGCCCTGCACCCGCTGCTGCGGCACACACCCGCCACCTGGGTGGGCTGGGCCGGCGGCACCGGTCCCGCGCCCGACCTGCCGGACGTGGACGGCGTCCGGATGCACACCGTGCCGCTGAGCGCCGAGGACTTCCGCGACCACTACGAGGGCTTCGCCAACGCCACCCTCTGGCCGCTCTACCACGACGCCGTCGAGCAGCCGGAGTACCACCGCCGCTGGTGGGAGGCGTACCAGCGGGTCAACCAGCGGTTCGCCGAGGCCGCGGCCCGGGTGGCCGAGCCGGGCGGTCTGGTCTGGGTGCAGGACTACCACCTCCAGCTGGTGCCGGGTCTGCTCCGCGAGCTGCGCCCCGACCTGCGGATCGGGTTCTTCCTGCACGTGCCGTTCCCGCCGCCGGAACTGTTCATGCAGCTGCCCCGCCGGGCCGAACTGCTGCGCGGCATGCTCGGCGCCGACCTGGTCGGCTTCCAGCGGGCCCAGGCCGCGCACAACTTCGCCCAGCTCGCCGCCAAGGTGCTCGGCCTGCCCGCCACCGACCGGCGGATCGGTGTGGACGGCCGGGTGGTGCGCATCGGCGCCTTCCCGGTCGCCATCGACACCGCCGAGATGTCCGCGCTCGCCGCCCGCCCCGAGGTCGCCGAGCGGGCCCGCCGGCTGCGGCAGGACCTCGGCCGGCCCGAGCAGGTGATCCTCAGCGTCGACCGGATGGACTACACGAAGGGCATCGAGCAACGCCTCAAGGCGTACCGGGAGCTGCTCGCCAACGGCGACATCAAGGTCCGCGACACGGTGCTGGTCCAGGTGGCGGTGCCCAGCCGCGACCGGGTGGCGCAGTACCAGATCCTCCGCGACCGGGTGGAGCACCAGGTCGGCCGGATCAACGGTGAGTTCGGCCGGGTCGGCGAGCCGGCGATCCACTACCTCACCCAGCCGTTCGACCGCGCCGAGCTGGTGGCGCTCTACCGGGTCGCGGACGTGATGGCGGTGACGCCGCTGCGCGACGGCATGAATCTGGTCGCGAAGGAGTACGTGGCGGCCCGGGTCGACGGCACCGGCGCGCTGCTGCTGAGCGAGTTCGCCGGCGCCGCCTCCGAACTGGAGCAGGCGTACCTGGTCAACCCGCACGACCTCGACGGCCTGAAGCAGGGGCTGCTGGCCGCGCTGCGCGCCGGCCCGGAGGACGTCGCGGCCCGGATGCGCGCGATGCGCGAACACCTGGCCCACAACGACATCCACGCCTGGGCGGCGTCCTACCTCAGCGCACTGGAGGAGAGCGGAACGCTCGTCGGCCGCCGCCCCGCCACCCGGTGACCCGAGCCCCGGCGCTCACCCCTGGGCGGGCGCCGGGTCCTTGTCCAGCCAGTCCAGGATCGCGTCGATCGGCTCGCGCCAGCGGGCGTCGAGCATCAGGTCGTGCCCCATGCCGGGGAACAGCAGCGGCGCCGAGGCGTATCGCCGGGCGGCCCTGGTCAGCGCCGTGGCCGGCAGCACCCGGTCGTCCGGGCTGCCGAGCACCAGCACCGGCGGGCGGCCCACCGCAGGCTCCGGCGACCGGCCGGTCAGCAGCTGCCACTGCGCCCGCCGCCCGGCCCGGCCCAGCCGGGCCAGGTGCCGCCGCGCGTCGGCGTCCGGCAGCTCCCGGCTGAACAACTGCCGCCGGTTGAGTCGCAGTCCGGCGCCGAAGACCGCAGGCACCGTGCCGACCGGGTTGCGCCGCAACGCCGTCCCGAACGTCCCCCAGCCGCCGAGCACCGGCGCCACCAGCACCGCGGCCCGCGCCGGGTAGCGGGCCATCGCGTGCGCCACGACCCGGGCGCCGGCGCCGTGCCCCACCAGCACCGCCTGCCGCGGCAGGCTCGCCGCCACCTGCGTCACGTCATGGGTGTACGACCGCAGCGTCGCCTCCGGCGCCGGCTCGCTGCCGCCGTGCCCGCGCAGACTCAGCGCGTACGCCGGGAAGCCGCGACCGGCGGCGTGCCCCAGCCAGTGCTCGGCGAACGCCCACGCCCCGTGCCCGAACCCGGGCACGAACAGCAGCGGCGGCTTCGCCTCCTCCCGCTCCGGCAGGGCGGCGAGCACCTCGCGGCGGGCGGGCCGCTCCGGCCGGGCCCACTCCCAGGACCGGACCACCCGCACCTGCTCGGCCGCCGTCATTTACCCTCCTCCAGCTCGTGCAGCGCCCGCTGGAGCGCGCGCAGGTAGTCGGCGTGCCCGACCTCGAACCAGTGCCGGGTGCTGTCCTTGACCTTCGCCGAGTACCGCTCGCCCAGGCCGGCCCGGACCTTGCGGTCGAACGCGGCGGCCCGCTCCGGCCGGGTGGCGCGCAGCGTGAGCAGCCGGGCGAACAGCACGCTCTGCCAGTGCGAGATCGGGAAGATGCCGGAGTCCGGCTGCACCAGGCCGACCACCGCGAGCGTGGGGTGACCGGCGGTGAACGCGTTGAGCCACAGCCGGGGCCGCCCGGAGCCGTCCTCGTCGCCGAGCACCCGGCCCTTGAGGAACTCGAAGCGCGGCAGGTAGCCGGTGGCGAAGACGACCAGTTCCGGGTCGATCCGGCGGCCGTCGGTCAGCTCCACCGCGCGGTCGTCGAACCGGGCCACGTCCGGCACCGGGGTGACCTCGCCGTGGCCGACGTAGTAGACGAGCTGGCTGTTGGCGATCGGGTGCGTCTCGTAGACCCGGTGGTCGGGCTTGGGCATGCCGAACCGGGTCAGGTCGCCGACGGTCAGCCGCAGCGTCCAGTGGTAGAGCCACTGCCGTACGCGCAACGGCACCCGCAGCGCCAGCAGCGTGTCGTTCACCTGGTCGGCGGGGCGGCCGAGGACGTACTTGGGGGCGTACCAGTAGCCGCGGCGGGTGGAGTGCCAGCAGTGTGACGCCTGCTGGGCCGCCTCCACCGCGATGTCGCAGCCGGTGTTGCCGGCGCCGACCACGAGCACCCGCTTGCCGCGCAACTGCGCCGGGTCCTTGTAGGACGAGGCGTGCATGACCTCGCCGCGGAACTCCTCCAGCCCCTCGTAGCGGGGCAGCTTGGGCGACCAGTTGTGGCCGTTGGCGAGCACCACGGCGGCGTACCGGGAGGTGCGCTCGGGGCCGTAGCCGCCGGTGCTGCGCGTGGTCACGTCCCAGCGGTCCCCCTCGACCGGCTCGACGCGAACCACCTCGGTGCCGAACCAGACGTGCTGGCGCAGGTCGAAGTGGTCGGCGTACCGCTCGAAGTAGGACACCAGCTGGCTGTGGTGCGGGTAGTCCGGCCAGTCGTCGGGCATCGGGAAGTCGGGGAACTGGGTGAACGGCCGGGACGAGATCAGGTGGGTGCTGGCGTACACCGGGCTGCGGTCGTGCCGCCAGTTCCAGGCGCCGCCGACGCCGGTCTCCCGCTCGTAGCAGTCCACGCCGAAGCCGGCCTCGCGCAGGTTCTTCACGGCGGTCAGGCCGCTGGCGCCGGCGCCGATCACGCAGACCGTGTCGCCCCGGTCGGAGACCGGGCGGTCGTCGCGGACCGGGACGTCCGTCCGGTCCGGATCGGGGCGGCCGGGGTCGGTGGAGGAGGACACCGCGAATTCTCCTTTGTGCGGCACGCGTGCCGGGTCGGAGCGAAATCCTGCCGAGAATGCCCGCCGTTGTCCAGCCACCGGATCCGGCACCCGGCCCCGCCCGGCTCCCCTGACTCAGCGTCACCGCAGAGCCGGTCACCGAGCGTGAGTGGACCGGCGGCGCGGGAGGCGCACCCTGTTTCGCCCTTTGCTCTGCAGCCACGGACGCAGCACCGCCGGGAGCTGCGCCGATGTCTCGCGGCCGTCCGGCCGGGACGCGGCCCGCCGGTCACGGTGGGTAGCTGGTGCGCATATGGCGGCAGAGCAAAGGCGGCGAAGCGGTTGTCCTGCCGACCGCCGGGCACCTGACCGTGCGTCACGGCCCGGCGGTCCGCCGCTGCGCAAGCGCGGGCGGACGCGCGGCGCAGGCGGGCGCGCGGCGTGGGCGCGGACAGGCGTTCGACGCGGGTGGACCGCCGGACGAGGTGCGGCCCGGCGGTCCTCGCCGGTCAGGCGGTGGGCAGCAGCAGGTCGACCAGGACCGGGAAGTGGTCGCTGGCCCGGCGGGCCGCCGGCGTGTCCACCACGTCGTAGTCGACCACCGTGATCCGGGGGTCGACGAACAGCGCGTCGATGCGGCGGCGCGGGTCGGCGCAGGAGAACGTGTGCCGGTCGGCCCGGTCGGCGGCGAGCGCCGTGTCGGTGAGCCCTTCGGCGAGCGTCTGCCAGGCCGGCCCGTCCGGGCCCTCGTTGATGTCCGCGCCGGCCACCACGGGCAGCGTGGACGCGGCCAGCTCACGCTTGAACGCCGCCGCCTGGGCGGGCCGCTCGGCCGGGTCGGTGGACAGGTGCGAGCCGGCCAGCAGCACGTCGACGCCGCCGACCCGGCAGTGCGCATACGCGGCGCCGCGCATGTGCCGTCCCGGCGTCAGCGGGTACCGCTGGCAGCTGGTGTCGACGACCCGCAGCCGCAGGCTGGTCAGCAGCACGTTGCCCAGCGACGGCAGGCCACCGGCCGCCACGACCATGCCGAACGACTCGGCCAGCGCGGCGGTCTTCTGCCGCCACCGGAACCGGCGCGGTCCCTCCTGGACGATCACCACGTCCGGGGCTGCCGTCCGGACCACCTCGGCCAGCGCGGCCGTGTCGTCGCGCTGGCTGTGGATGTTGTACGACACGACCCGCAGCGGCACACCCGCATCAGTCATGTCAGATCCGCCGGGCCAGGTCGGCGGCACCGATCACACCGGCGGTGTTGCCCAGCTCGGCCGGGCGCACCTCGGCGACGGGCAGGCGGCTGCGCTGGGCCAGCGCGTCGGCGAACGACCGCCGGGTCGGGCCGAGCAGCAGGTCACCGGCGTCGATCACGCCGCCGCCCACCACCAGCACCTGCGGGTCGAGGATCTGCGCCATGTCGGCGAGGCTGGTGCCGAGCCAGCGGCCGACCTGGGCGAACGCCTCGGTGGATACCGGGTCGCCGCCCTTCGCGGCGGCGGTCACCATCGGACCGGTGATCGTCTCGGCCTCGCCCCCGGCCAGCTCCAGCAACGCGGCCGCCCGGTGCGGCTCCTGCCGGGCGGCGGCGCGGGCGAAGCGGACCAGCGCGCTGCCGCTCGCGTACTGCTCGATGCAGCCCAGCCGGCCGCAGCCGCACTGGTGGCCGTCCGGCACGGTGAGCATGTGGCCCAGCTCGGCGGCGATGCCGTTGGCGCCGCGGACCAGGCCACCGCCGAGCACGATGCCGCCGCCGACACCGGTGCCGATGGTGAACATGACCATCGAGTCGTCGGCGTCGCGGGCCGCGCCGTAGCGGAACTCCGCCCAGGCGGCCACGTTCCCGTCGTTCTCCACGATCACCGGCAGACCGGTGGCGTCGCCGACGTACGTGCGCAGCGGCTCGTCCCGCCAGGCCAGGTTCGGGGCGAACAGCACGGTGGAGCGGGAGGCGTCGATCCAGCCCGCGGCGCCGATGCCGACCGCCTCCACGGCGTGACCGGCGGCCAGTTCGGTGACCACCTCGATGATGACGTCGCGGGTCTTGGCCACGTCGTCGGCGGGGGTGTCCCGTCGCGTCTGCACGAGTACCGTGCCGGCGTCGTCCACGACACCGCCGGCCACCTTCGTGCCACCGACGTCGACTCCGATGGTCAGCGTCACCGCTGCCACTCCCCTCTGCTGTGCTGCCCGGGGACCGGCCGAACCGGCCGTACGGTCCCGGGATGTCCGGTGGTCAGGCCCCGTCGCCTGGTGCGTCCGCGCCCACCTCTCCGGACGCCCGCGAGGCGGGCACCACGGGACGGCCGGCCGGTGTCCGGCTCGTGTCCGGCTCCGGCGGCCCGGCGGCGTCGGCGGTGGCACCCGAATCGGCCGCGCCCTCCCCCCGGGTGGCGGCGGACCACACGTCCTGCTCGGGTGCCGGCTGAGAATCATGCCCGGTACGGGTCGCCTCGCGCCACACGTGGTCCCCGGATCCGGCCGGTGCGGCGGTGCCGGCGTCGGCGGTTCGCTCCGGCTCGGCCGGGGTGAACGCGCGCAGCAGGCTGGCCACCCCGGCCGCCAGGTCCCCGGCGCCGGTGGCAAGCCGCTCGGCGAACTCGGGACTTGGATCCCGCAACGCGGCGATACCGCGACAGACGGGGCAGACACAGCATTCCGGCGAGCCGGTGGCGAAACCGGCGAGCGCGGGCGTCTCCGGAGCGGGGCCGGCGCCGGGCGGGGTGTGACCGAGGACACCGGAGAGGATCCCACCGAGCGGACCCCAGGCGCCGGAGCCGGGTGCGGCGGCGGCCATCTTCGCGCCGGCGAGCAGTGTGGCGACGAGGCGCTCGGCCTCTTCCCGGGCCGAACCCGGATCAGTGGTGCCCATGGTTCGGCTCCTCCAGCATGACTACCGGGACGACGGTCGGGTCATTGCGCCGCACCGGGTGCTTCTACCCGGCGCTTGAGCTGCTTCAACGCCGCGTCCATGATCATTTTCTCGGCCTTGCGGCGGAACATGCCGAGCATCGCCACGGACAGCTCCACCTCAAGGGTGTACGTCACCGTGGTCGTCCCGTCCGGGTTGCCCACCAGGTCGTACGACCCGCGCTGGGAGCGCTGCATCTTCGACGGGGCGACCAGGTGCCACTCGATCCGGGAGATGTCCTCGGCGTACTCGTAGGCCAGCACGTACTCGTCGGCCATCACGCCCGCGTCGAGGGTGAACCGGACCTGGCTGGCGTAGCCGTCCTCGTACTCCTCGATCACCTCGGCCCGGCGTACCGCCTCGGCCCACTCGGGATAACTCGGGAAGTCGCAGATGACGGCCGCCACCCGGTCCGGTGACGCGCCGACGATGATCGACTGGGTGGAGGAGTCCGCCATGTGGGGAGGCTACCCGGCCGCCTCCCGGCCGGTCCCGCTCCACCCGCCGGACGGCGTCCCACCAGCCGGGCGGGCAACCTCCCTGGCAGACCCCCCGGGGTGTGCGGGTAGGTTTCGACAGAGCCGACCAGGCCGGCCCCCGCCGGTAGAGCACGAGGGAGTGCAGGTGCGCGAGTTCTCCGTCCCGCCGATCGTCACCGTCGGCGACGCGGCCAACCTGACCGACCCGGTCTGGGAAAACGCCGAGGTCGCCCCGGACACCGTGCAGTTCGTCCGCCCCGGCGCGGGAACGGACGCGCGCGAGGATGTCACCTGCCGCCAGTTCCGCGACGAGGTGGTTGCGGTGGCGCAGGGCCTGATCGCCGCAGGCGTCTCCCCCGGCGACCGGGTCGGCCTGATGAGCCGCACCCGCTACGAGTGGACCCTGTTCGACTACGCGATCTGGGCGGCCGGCGCGGTGACCGTGCCGATCTACGAGACCTCCAGCGCCGAGCAGGCCGCCTGGATCCTCGGCGACTCCGGCGCCGTGGCGGTGGTGGTGGAGAGCACCGCGCACGCCACCATGGTCGCCGGCGTCCGGGACCGGCTGCCCGAGCTGCGCGAGGTGTGGCAGATCGACCTGGGCGCCGTCGACGACCTGGTCGCCGCCGGTGCGTCGGTGGACCGGGCCGAGGTGGAGACCCGCCGCTCGCTGCTCAAGGCCGACGACGTCGCCACGATCATCTACACCAGCGGCACCACCGGCCGGCCCAAGGGCTGCGTGCTGACCCACCGCAACATCTACTCCGACATCGCCAACGCGGTGCCGGTGCTGCCGAACCTGTTCCGCCAGGGCGCCTCCACCCTGCTGTTCCTGCCGCTCGCGCACGCCTTCGCCCGGCTCATCCAGGTCGGCGTCGTGCACGCGCGGGCCACCATGGCGCACTGCGCGGACACCAAGAACCTGGTCGCCGAGCTCCAGGACTTCAAGCCGACGTTCGTGCTCTCCGTACCCCGGGTCTTCGAGAAGGTCTACAACGGCGCGCGGCAGAAGGCCGAGTCCGAGGGGAAGGGCAAGATCTTCGACCGCGCGGAGAAGGTCGCCATCGCGTGGAGCGAGGCCCAGGAGCTGCCGGGCGGTCCCGGCCTCGGGCTGCGCGCGCAGCACGCCCTCTTCGACAAGCTGGTCTACCGCAAGCTGCGGGCGGCGATGGGCGGCCTGTGCCGCGACGCCATCTCCGGCGGCGCGCCGCTGGGCGCGCGGCTCGGGCACTTCTTCCGCGGCGTCGGGGTGACCATCTGCGAGGGGTACGGCCTCACCGAGACCTCGCCGGCCGCCGCCGCCAACCTGCCCACCGGCACCCGGATCGGCACCGTCGGCCGACCGCTGCCCGGCGTGACCATCCGGATCGACGACGACGGCGAGGTTCTGATCGCCGGCGACATCGTCTTCCAGGGCTACTGGCACAACGACGCGGCCACCGCCGAGGCGATCAGCACCGACGGCTGGTTCCGCACCGGCGACCTCGGGCACCTGGACGACGACGGCTACCTGAGCATCACCGGCCGCAAGAAGGAGATCATCGTGACCGCCGGTGGCAAGAACGTCGCCCCGGCGGTGCTGGAGGACCAGGTGCGGGCGCACCCGCTGATCAGCCAGTGTGTGGTGGTCGGCGACCGGCAGCCGTTCATCGCCGCGCTGGTCACCATCGACGAGGAGGCGCTGCCGAAGTGGCTGGCCGGGCAGGGGCGTCCGGAGACCACGAGCATGGCCGAGCTGCGCGACGACGCGGCGCTGCGTGCCGAGGTGCAGTCCGCGATCGACCAGGCCAACCAGGCGGTCTCCAAGGCCGAGGCGATCAAGGTGTTCCGGATCCTGCCGCATGACTTCACCGAGACCACCGGCGAGCTGACCCCGTCGCTGAAGGTCAAGCGTCAGGTCGTGCACAAGACGTACGCCTCGGAGATCGCCGAGATCTACCGGGGCTGACTACCATCCGTCACGTGCCCGCCTCCACATCCCGCCAGCCGTCGACGCAGCCCCTCGCGGCGGCGGCTCGCGCGGTCCTCCTCGCGCTGGTCGCCGCCCTGACCCTGTTCGCCACCCGCGACGCCACCCAGCTCTGGTGGATCGCGCTGCTGGGCGTCGCCGGCCTGCCCGCCGTGCTCGCCCCCCAACACCGGCTGCTCGCCCCGATCAGCCGCTTCGCCGAGGTGGTGGTGCTCGGGCTGGCCGCCAGCCAGGTCGCCGCCGACACCCATCTGTCCGGCGTGACCGGCGGGGTGGGCGCCTCGGCGGTACTGCCGTACCTCGCCGTGCCGGTCACCGTGACCGCGCTGAGCCGCCGGTTCCGCGAGGGCGCCGCGCTGCTCGCCGTGGCGGCGGCGACGCTGCTGGCCAGCGCCGCGTTCACGCAGGTCGACGGCGGGCCGCAGCTCGGCCAGGTCGGCTACCTCGCGGTCTGCGCCCAGTGGCTGATCCTCGCCGGGCTCGGCCTCTACACCGCCGGCACGCTCCAGCGCGTCATGCGGGTGCGCGGCGAGGGCAAACCCCAGCCGTACGCCGAGGCGACCCGCCTGCTCACCCAGCTCCGTACGGTCGCCCGCCAGCTGCCCGGCGCCACCCTCGACCCGGGCGGCATCTCCGAGCACCTGCTGGAGGAGCTGCGGGTGGTGGCCAAGACCGACCGGGGCGCGGTGCTGTCCGCCAGCGGCGGCGGCCGGCTCGTGGTGCTCGCGCAGATCGGCGCGGACCGGGTCGACTGGGAGACCACGCTCGACGCCGACTCCGCCATCGCCGACGCCTGGGCCAGCCAGCAGCCGACCGTCTCGGCCCGCTCGCAGGCCCGGTCCCGGCGCTCCGGCGAGGTCTCCGCGCTGATCGTCCCGCTGGTGGCGGGCGTACGCACTGTCGGCCTGGTGGTGATCGAGGCGGACACCGCCGCCGCGTACCCGCCGCCCGTGGTGTCCCGGGTGACGGCGCTGACCGGCCCGGCGGCGCTGCGGCTCGAAGCCGCGCTGCTCTTCGACGAGGTGCGCTCGCTGGCGACCAACGAGGAGCGGCAGCGGCTGGCCCGGGAGATCCACGACGGGGTCGCCCAGGAGCTGGTCATGGTCGGGTACGGCATCGACAACGCGCTCGCCACCGTGCACGAGGACGCGGAGGAAACCGCCGACTCGCTGCGCACGCTGCGCCAGGAGGTCACCCGGGTGATCACCGAGCTGCGGCTGAGCCTGTTCGAGCTGCGCAGCGAGGTGGACCGGCACGGTGGCCTGGCCGCCGCCATCGCCGAGTACGCCCGCACCGTCGGCGCGTCCGGCGGCCTGCGGGTGCACCTGTCGCTGGACGAGTCCACCGCCCGGCTGCCGGCCGCCACCGAGGCCGAGTTGCTGCGCATCGCGCAGGAGGCGGTGACGAACGCGCGCAAGCACGCCGGCGCGTCGAACCTGTGGGTCACGTGCGAGGTGGATCCCCCGTACACCCGAATCGAAGTGTCGGATGACGGTCACGGCATCGGTGACCAGCGCCCGGACGGGCACTATGGCCTTGCGATCATGGCCGAGAGGGCGGAACGTATCCGAGGCCGGTTGGAGATCAGGCCGCGGCAGCCGAGTGGGACGACTGTGGCGGTGGTGCTCGGTTCGTCGCCCCGGCGCGATAAGGTGCGCGGCAGCGCCGCAGCAGCAGAAGGGGAGTAACCCGAGGATGACCAGCAGTCCGACACCGGCCACCCGTACCAAGGTTCTCCTGGTCGACGACCACGACCTCATCCGCAAGGGGCTGCGTCACGCGTTCGAGCGCGACCGTCAGTTCGAGGTCGTGGGCGAGGCGGCCACCGCTGCGGAGGGCGTGCGCCAGGCCGGCGCGCTCCAGCCCGACGTGGTGATCATGGACCTCCGCCTGCCCGACGGCAGCGGCCTGGAGGCCACCCGCGCCCTGCGCAAGTCCAGTGCGTCCATGGGCATCGTCGTGCTCACCATGTACGCCGGTGACGACCAGCTCTTCGGCGCCCTGGAGGCGGGTGCGAGCGCGTTCGTGCCGAAGACCGCCCCGGCCGACGAGGTGGTGGCCGCCGCCCGGCACGCCGCCTCCTCCCCCAGCGCGTTCACCGCCGCCGACCTGGCCGAGGCGATGAAGCGCCGGCTGGCGCCGTCCGGCCCGCAGCTGTCCCCCCGTGAGGGCCAGGTGCTGCGGCTGCTCGCCGACGGCATGAGCGTGGCCGGCATCGCCAAGCAGCTGTTCGTCAGCGAGTCGACCGCCAAGACCCACATCTCCAAGCTCTACGAGAAGCTGGGTGCCGCCAACCGGGCGCAGGCGCTGATGACCGCGCTGCGGCTGGGGCTGCTGGAGGCCCCGGACGCCCCGAAGTTCTGAGGCGTACCGCCGGAAGAGGCCCCGTCCACCACGGACGCGGGCCTCTCGGCGTTCCCGGCCACGTGTGGTCGCGTACGGTGAGCAGCCGGACGCGTAGCGACGGCGGTCTTTGCACCGCGACGGCGGAGGGGCAGAATACCCGGGTGATCCGCGCGGCGGTGACGACCGCGTGTCGCCGACACCCGAGGGGCAGGACATGCAGCGGCCGGACTGGGCACCCGAGACGATCGACATCGAGCGCCCCAGCGTCGCCCGCATGTACGACTACTACCTCGGCGGCTCGCACAACTTCGCCGCCGACCGGGCGGCCGCCCGCGCGATGGTGGAGGCGGTGCCGGAGGCGCCGCTGATGGCGCAGGCCAACCGCGCGTTCCTGCGCCGGGCGGTGCAGTACCTCGCCCAGGCCGGCATCCGCCAGTTCCTCGACATCGGCTCCGGCATCCCGACCGTCGGCAACGTGCACGAGATCGCGCAGCGGATCGACCCGGAGTCGCGCGTGGTCTACGTCGACGTGGACCCGGTGGCGGTGGCGCACAGCCAGGAGATCCTGGCTGGCAACGAGCACGCCGCGGTGCTCCAGGAGGACCTGCGCAACCCGGAGGCGATCCTCGCTCACCCGGAGGTCACCCGGCTGCTGGACTTCACCCGGCCGGTCGCCGTGATGGTCGTGGCGGTGCTGCACTTCATCCCGGACGCCGACCACCCGGAGGAGATCCTGCGGACGCTGCGCGGGGCGCTGGCGCCCGGCAGTCACCTGGTGCTCTCCCAGGCCAGCGAGGACGGCCGTGCCGGCACCGGCGAACGGGCCGAGGCGGAGCGGGTCTACCGGCGTACCGACAGCCAGCTCTGGATCCGCAGCCGGGCCGAGATGACCGCGCTGTTCGACGGCTTCGAGCTGGTCGACCCGGGCGTGGTGTGGGTGCCGCAGTGGCGGCCGGACTCCCCCGACCAGGCGGAGAACGCCGAGCGGGCCGTCTTCATGGGCGGGGTCGGGCGGCTCGGTGGGTGACGACGCGGCCCGCAGCAGGCCCGGCGTCTTCGCCCGGGCCTGGGCCAAGGCGGTGTCCGGCACCAGCTACCTGCCGATGACCCAGTCGCAGCTGGAGGAGATGCTGCAACGGCTCACCGACCGGCTGGCCCAGGCGCTGCGCGCCGAACCGTTCGACCTGCGGATCGGCCAGCAGGTCGGCGCGGAGCTGGTGCAGGCGCACATCGCCTCCGCGGAAGGGCTGGGCCGCACCGTCGAGGTGATCCAGCTGCGCCTGGTTCGCGACCTCGACCTGGTCGTCGACGACGTCGAGGACCGGATGGCCCGGCTGCTCGCCACGGTCGCCACCGGGTACGCCCGCGCCCTGCGCGACCGCACGCTGGACGAGCAGGAGTCCATCCGCCGGGCCGCCATGATGGCCCGTGCGCAGGCGGAACGGGCGCTGCGCGACAGCGAGGCCCGGTTCCGGCACCAGGCCACTCACGACCCGCTCACCGGCCTGCCGAACCGCACGCTGTTCACCGAACGGCTGACCGCCGCGATCACCGCGCCGGGGCGGGGCGCCGACCGGGTCGGTGTCTGCTTCCTCGACCTGGACCGGTTCAAGGTCGTCAACGACTCCCTCGGCCACCAGATCGGCGACTCGCTGCTGGTGACGGTGGCGCAGCGCCTGCACCGGGCGCTCGGCGAGCACCTGGTGGCCCGGCTCGGCGGCGACGAGTTCGTGATCCTGGTCGAACGCACCGCCGGCACCGACGACGCGGTGAAGGTCGCCGAGGCGGCCCTCGCCGCGGTACGCGAACCGGCGCTCGTCGACGGCCACGAGCTGACCGTCTCCGCCAGCATCGGCATCGTGGAGCGCCCGGTCGCGGGCACCTCGCCGATGGACCTGATGCGCGCGGCCGACAGCACGCTGCACTGGGCCAAGGCCGCCGGCGGGGCCCGCTGGTCGCTGTTCGACGCCGACCGCAACCGCCGCGACCTGGCCCGGTACGCGCTGTCCGCGGCGATCCCCGCCGCGCTGGACCGGGGCGAGTTCTACCTCGACTACCAGCCGCTGACGTCGTTGCGCGACGGGCGGGTGCTCGGCATGGAGGCGCTGGTGCGCTGGCGTCACCCGGAGCTGGGTGTGCTGCGGCCGGACAGCTTCATCCCGCTGGCCGAGGAGACCGGGTTGATCGTCCGGCTCGGCAGCTGGGTGCTGGCCGAGGCGTGCCGCGAGGCGGGCACCTGGCCGGACGCGGAGGGCGACGCGCCGTTCGTCAGCGTCAACCTCGCCGTCCGGCAGTTGCACCGCACCGACCTGGTGACCGAGGTACGCGGCGTGCTCGGGCGCACCGGCCTGCCGCCGCACCGGCTGCAACTGGAGATCACCGAGAGCACCATGATGAGCACAGTGGTCGAGCCGGTGCGGGCCCTGCGGGTGCTCGGCGACCTCGGTGTCCGGGTCGCCATCGACGACTTCGGAACCGGCTACTGCAACCTCGCGTACCTGCGGGACCTGCCGGTCGACGAGCTGAAGGTGGCGGGCGAGTTCGTGACCGGCCTGCGCGCGCCGGGCAGCGGCACCGACGAGCGGATCCTCGCCTCGCTCGTCTCGCTGGCGCACGCGCTGGACCTCACAGTCACCGCCGAGGGCGTGGAGACGGCCGACCAGGCCGACCGGCTGCGCGCGATCGGCTGCGACGCCGGGCAGGGCTGGCACTTCGGCCGTCCCGGCCCGGCCGCGCCGCACCTGGGCCGGGTGCCCGCCCACGTCGACGCGGCCTCCTGACGCGGCCGTCGCCCTGACCCGGCCGCCGCCCTGACCCCGCCGCCGCCTGACCCGGCCGGCCCGCAGTTGCCCTGATCCGGCCGGCACGCGGCCTGGCGGCCCGGCCCGTGCGAGGTCAGCCGGCCAGCAGGGCGGCCATCCGTTGCGCCTGCGTCTCCCAGCGCCACTCCCGCTCCACCCAGGCGCGCCCGGCGGCGCCGAACTGCCGGGCCAGATCCCGGTCGGCGAGCAGCGTGGCCACCCGGTCGGCGAGCTGTGCCACGTCCCGGCCCCCGACCACGTACCCGGTCTCCCCCTCGCGGACCGCGTCCGGCGCGCCGCCGGAGTCTCCGGCCACCACCGGCAGCCCGGTCGCGCTCGCCTCCAGGTAGACGATCCCGAGGCCCTCCACGTCCAGCCCGCGGTTGCGGGTACGGCACGGCATCGCGTAGACGTCGCCGGCCGCGTAGTGGGCGGGCAGCTCGGCCGAGGGCACCGAGCCGGTGAAGACCACGTCGCGTTCCAGCCCGGCCTGCCGGGCCAGCTTCTCCAGCGTCGACCGGTACGGGCCGCCGCCGACCACGAGCAGCGCGGCGTCCGGCACCCGGCGGCGGATCTCCGGCAGCGCGCGGATCAGCATGTCCTGGCCCTTGCGGGGCACCAGCCGCGACACGCACACCACCACCGGCCGGTCGGCCAGCCCGAGCCGTGACCGGACCCGCCCGCCGTCGACGTCCGGGTGGTAGGTGTCCACGTCCACGCCGGGCGCGAGCCGCCGCAGCTCGGTGAGCCCGTCCAGCACGCGGGCCAGCCGCGCCCGGGTGTACTCGCCGAGGTAGGTGGTCACGTCCACGCCCCGCCCGATCCGGCGCAACGCCGACCGGGCGCCTGGGAGCGCCGCCCAGCCGACCTCGTGGCCGTGGGTCAGCGCCACCGCCCGGCGGATCCCGGCCCGCCGCCGCAGGCCCGCGGCGAGCAGCCCCAGCGGGGCCGCCGCGCCGAACCACACGGTGTCGCAGTCGTACGCGCGCGCCAGCCGCGCCGCCCGCCGGGCGATCAGCGGGGTGGGCAGCAGCACCCGGGTCCGCTCCCGGACCACCTCGAACGGCTGGTCGGCGTCGAACTTCTCCGCCCCGCGCCAGCTCGACGCGTACACCACCACCGAGCCGGGCTGCTGGCGTACCGCGAGGTTGTGCACGAACGACTGGATGCCGCCGGGGCGCGGCGGGAAGTCGTTGGTGATCAGCAAGGTACGGCTCATCGGCCGGACTCCCTGGCGTAGGCGCGGGCGGCGGCCATCCGCTCCACGGTGGACGGGTGGGTCGCCGACCAGAGGCGCTCCCAGCGCGGCGGATCGGGGTCGGCCAGGTTGACCCCGGCCAGTCGCCGCTGCATCGCCTCGAACGTCGCCGGGTCGCCGGTGAGCGCCAGCGCGTGGGCGTCGGCGCGGGCCTCGATCCGGCGGGAGACGAGCGCCTGCACCGGGGTGGAGAGCAGGCCGGCGACCGTGACCAGCACGATCAGCAGCGGGAACGCCCGCGGCTGGGCGATCGAGTCGACGCCGGCGAGCCGCAGCAGCGGCGTCCACGAGCCGATCAGGTAGAGCGCCACCACCGCGGCGGCGGCGCCGAGCGCGCCGAGCACCGTGCCGGTCCACACGTCCCGGTCCTTCGCGTGCCCCAGCTCGTGGGCGACCACGCTTGTCACCTCGGCCGGTTCCGCCTCGCGCAGCAGCGTGTCGTAGACGACCACCCGCCGGGTCGGGCCGAGCCCGGAGACGTACGCGTTCACCGCACTGGTGCGCCGGGACGCGTCGGCGACGAGCACGTCGCGCACCGGTACGCCGTCCCGGGCGGCCATCGCGGTCAGCTCGCTGCGCAGCGGGCCCGGCTCCATCGGGGTGAACCGGTTGAACACCGGCTCGACCAGTACCGGCAGCACGAACGACAGCACCACCACCAGGACCGCCGCGCCGGCCGCGCCGAACGCCCACCACCAGCGCGGGGCGAGCCGTACCACTGTGTAGAAGCCGAGCAGGACCAGCGCGCCGATCACCGCGCTGACCGCGTACGACTTGAGCAGGTCGACCGCCCAGCCGCCCCAGGTCTGGGTGCTCAGCCCGTAGCGGACCAGCACGGTCCGGCGCCAGGCCGCGAACGGCAGCGTGAGCAGGTCGGCGAGGAACATGACGGCGAGCCCGCCGAGCACGGCCTGCGCGATCCAGTGCCCGCCGAAGGGCCGGCCGACCAGTTCGACAAGGCGCCCGCCCAGCGGGGTCAGCCCGAGCAGCAGCGCCACCACCAGCCCTACTGCGAGCGCCGACCAGGCCGCCGGGCGCAGCGCGCCGTGGAACGCCCGGCCCCGGGTCACCTGCTCGGCCGGGAGGTCTCGCAGTGCCGCGAGCTGGTCGGCGCGAGGCGCCGGCGGGCGGCTCCACGGCACCAGCAGCGCCACCGCCACGAGCAGCGCGACCACCAGGCCGCCCAGGGTCAGCAGCGCCCAGGCGCGCGGGGTCACCGACCCACCCCGCCGTCGTGCCCCGTCCGCGTCATGCCGCTCCCCTCCCGCCGTGACCGCCCATCCTATTGCCCGGCCCTCGACCGGGACCGCCGTGCCCGACGCGCGACCCGACAGCGTGGCCCGGCATCAGTCGGGCAGGGCTCAGGCACGGCACCGGGGCCGGAGCCGGGCCGGGGCCGAGGGCCGGGGCCGAGGGCCGGGGCCGAGGGCCGGGGCCGAGGGCCGGGGCCGAGGGCCGGGGCCGAGGGCCGGGGCCGAGGGCCGGGCAGCGAACGGCCGACAGAGCCCGGGCAGGCAGGCAGTGTCAGGCGATTCGGCGACGGCCGCCACGGCGGGGCGCCGGTGCCCGTGTCTCAGCCGGTGGGGACGGCAGCACCTCCACGTCGAATCCGGCCCGCGCGAACACCTCGATCGCCCGGTGCTCGGCCGGGCCGAGATCGGCCGGGCCGGAGTCGAACAGGGCGGTCACCAGGCAGCCGGAGCAGCCGGCACCACGGTTGCCGCAGGTGTCGCAGTCGATCAGCATCAACGCCTCCTGACGGGTCGCCGGCGGCGGCCGGGGAAGGAGCCACCACCGTCGGTCACCACGACGCTAACGCTCGGGTACGACAGAACCGGACATCGAGGCAGCAGCCGTCGCGAACCCGAACCAGTACGCCGAAGTGGCGCGATCAGCACGCGCGCGACCCCGCCACGTCCCCGAACTGGAGTCGATCAAGCGGCAGAAAGGACGGGCTCAGGAACGCGCCAGGCGCCGCAGCAGCGAGTCCGCGCCCAGCGGGTACGCGCCGTGCCGGCGTACCCCGTCGGCGACCTCGCGGTCCGAGGAGACCACGACCACCGGCCGCCCGGCCGGCTCGGCGCGGACCAGCCGGCGGATCAACTCGTCGGCGGTTTCCCCCTTGCGGGAGAACAGCACCCGCACGCCGCGTGGCGCCGGTGGCAGGCCGTGGATCCGCTCGGCGCCGTCGAAGACGACCGTGACCTCGTCCCCGGTCTGCGCGGCGATCCCGCCCAGCCCGGTGATGAGCCGCTTGCGCTGCTGCTCCAGCGACATCTCGCCGAAGCCGCGCTTGGTCACGTTGTAGCCGTCCACCACCAGGTGCGCCCGCGGCAGCGCGAGCAACTGGTCGAGGCGGGCCGGGTCGTCGGTGTCGCGGGCCCGCGTCGACGGGCCGGCCGGTGCGGCGCCCGGCTGCTCGGCGAACGCGTCGGCGACGAAGTCGGCCGGGAGCTTGTCCACCGGGTCGAGCGCCAGCTCGCGGCGCAGCCCCACGGCGGCCTGGCCGATCGTCTCCAGCAGCAGCCACAGCCGCGCGTCGTCGACCGAGCGGGCCTCCTTGGCGCTGGCCCGGGCCACTCCGGCGGCGGCCTCCGCCTCGGCCAGCCGGGCCCGGGCGCGGCGCAGCTCGGCGTCCGCGTCGGCGGCGGCGCGGGCTGCCCGCCCCCGCTCGGTGGCGAGCATCTCGGTGGCCTTGCGCTCCCGGGCCTGGGTCTCCCGCAGGGTACGGGTCAGCTGGCGGGCCTCCTCGCGGAGCTGCCCCAGCTCCTCCCGGACCCGGGCCAGCTCGTCGCGCAGCTTCTCCGCCTCGACCCGGGCCACCGCACGGTCGTGCTCGGCGCGGGCGGCCCGCTGCTCGGCCTCGCGGACCAGTTCGGCCACTACCGCGCTGTCGGCCTCGGCGCGTACCGCCTCGCCGCTGGCGTCGATGAGTTCCCGCCAGCCGCGGGGCCGGGCCAGGTAGGCCAGGGCGGCCACCTCGACCGGGTCGGCGGCGGCCGGTGCGGTGCCCTCGACCACAGCCGCGCCCAGGTCACCGGCGTCGGCGAGGACCCGGGCGGTGATCCGCTGCCGGAACAGCGGGTCGGCGGTGAGCTGCGCGGCGATCGCGGGCGCGCCGAGGCGGGCGCGGCGGTTGGGGGCGAACTTGGCGACCCGCCGCAGCGGCACCGGCACCTCGTCGGCGGGCAGGCCGGGCAGCACGGCGGCGGTCAGCGTGACGATCCGCTGCCGGACCGGCTCGGGCAGCACGGGCTCGGGCTCGATCGCGGGTGGCGCGTCCTCATCGGCGGGCACGCCGACCACCGGCTCCTCCACGGAGGAGTGGTCGTCGTACGGCTCGGTGAGGGGCATGAGGCAAGTCTCCCACCCCGAACGGGCCCACCGCCCGGTGAGTGAGCCGATCTCTCATCGTACCCCCGTGGTATCTCCTGGGGCGGCAGTGACAGGAGTGTCGGACCGTGCCGCTAGCGTCCCGCGGGTGACACGAGCGGAGTACGTCCAGGAGTCGCTGGCCGGCCTGGACCCGGCGGGCAGCGGTGTCGACCCGGCGCTGCCGCTCTACGCGACCACCTTCGTGGTGGTCGACCTGGAGACCACCGGCGGCGCTCCCGACGGCGGCGGGATCACCGAGATCGGCGCGGTGAAGGTGCGCGGTGGCGAGGAGCTGGGCGTGCTCGCCACGCTCGTCAACCCGGGCGTGCCGATCCCGCCGTTCATCACCGTGCTCACCGGCATCACCCAGGCCATGCTGCTGCCCGCCCCGCCGATCGAGCAGGTGCTGCCGAGCTTCCTGGAGTTCGTCAGCGACGCCGTGCTCGTCGCCCACAACGCGCCGTACGACGTGGGTTTCCTCAAGGCGGCCTGCGCGAAGCACGGCTACCGCTGGCCCAACCCCCGGGTGCTGGACACGGCCGCGCTGGCCCGGCGGGTGCTCACCCGCGACGAGGTGCCCAACCGCAAGCTGGGCACGCTCGCCGCCTACTTCCGCACCGCGACCCAGCCCACCCACCGCGCGCTCGACGATGCGAAGGCCACAGTCGACGTGCTGCACGGGCTGATCGGCCGCCTCGGCGGGCACCGGGTCGGCACGGTCGGCGAGGCGATCGAGTTCGCCCGCGCGGTCACCCCCACCCAGCGCCGCAAGCGGCACCTCGCCGACGGGCTGCCGAAGGTGCCGGGCGTCTACATCTTCCGGGCCGCCGACGACCGGCCGCTCTACGTGGGCACGTCCGGCGACATCGCCACCCGGGTCCGCAGCTACTTCACCGCCGCGGAGAAGCGGGCCCGGATCTCCGAGATGCTCGCCGCCGCCGAGCGCGTCGAGGCGGTCGAGTGCGCGCACTCGCTGGAGGCGGAGGTCCGCGAGCTGCGGCTGATCGCGGCGCACGCGCCGCCGTACAACCGCAGGTCGAAGTATCCGGAGCGCCAGGTGTGGCTGAAGCTCACCGACGAGGCGTACCCCCGGTTGTCGATCGTGCGCGACATCGCGCCCACCGACACGGCCTACCTGGGGCCGTTCCGGTCCCGGCAGGCGGCGGAGCTGGCCGCCGCCGGCTTCCACGACGCGGTGCCGCTGCGCCAGTGCACGCACCGGCTCTCCCGGCGCACCACCATGCCGGCCTGCGCGCTGGCCGAGCTGGGTCGCTGCCCGGCGCCCTGCGAGCACCGGATCACCCCCGAGGAGTACGACGAGGCAGCGGCGACGCCGTTCCGCACCGCCACCAGCGACGACCCCGGAGTGGTGGTGGACGCGCTGCTCGCCCGCATCGAGGTGCTGTCGGCCGCCGAGCGGTACGAGGAGGCGGCTGTGGTCCGCGGCCGGCTGGTGGCGGTGCTGCGCGCGGCGGTCCGGATGCAACGGCTGGCCGCGTTGACCGGTATCGCCGAGCTGGCCGCCGCCCGTCCGGCCGCCCGGGGCGGCTGGGAGCTGGCGCTGATCCGGCACGGCCGGCTCGCCGGGGCCGGCGTGTCCCCGCCGGGTGTCCACCCGCGACCCACCATCGCGGCGATCCGCGCCACCGCCGAGACGGTGCTGCCCGGGCACGGTCCGGTGCCGGCCGCGACCGCCGAGGAGACCGAGCGGATCCTGTCCTGGTTGGAACGACCGGAGACCCGGCTGGTCGAGACGACAGACGGGTGGGCCTCGCCGGTGGCCGGTGCGGGGCGTTTCCGCGACCTGCTGACGAAGGCGGAGAACGGCGGATCCGCCAAACTCTCGACCGAACGCTCATGACCAACTGACCGATCGGACTACCTCGACTCCCTTAGTCTGTTAAAGGAGTGCAGACCTGCCCGATTCGCGGGCTCTGCTCCCGGTCGCCGGTTCCCGGTGGCCGAGGGCCGGGGTGAGGAGGTGTCCCAGGTGGACGTCGACGCCGGACACGGCGCCGCCCTGGGTGGCGCGCTCCCGACCCAGGGCGAACTACCGCTCACCCGCCGCCTGCGTTCCCTGCTCACCTGGCCGACGGCCGACGGCGACCCGGTCACCACACTGGTCCGCGCCCACCGTGGCATCCACGCGAGCGCCGACGCCTCGGTGCTGCGCCGGGCCTACACGATCGCCGAGAACATGCACCGCGGCCAGTTCCGCAAGAGCGGCGAGCCGTACATCACCCACCCGCTGGCGGTGGCGCAGATCTGCGCCGACCTCGGCATGGACACCATCACCCTGGTCGCCGCGCTGCTGCACGACACGGTGGAGGACACCCGCTACACGCTCCAGGCGCTCCAGGAGGACTTCGGCCGCGAGGTCGCCCACCTGGTCGACGGCGTGACCAAGTTCGACAAGGCGTTCTACGGCAAGGCCGCCGAGGCGGAGACCGTCCGCAAGATGATCGTGGCGGCCGGCAAGGACGTCCGGGTGCTGGTGATCAAGCTGGCGGACCGGCTGCACAACATGCGTACGCTCGGCGTCCGCTCGGCCGCCTCCCGGGAGCGGATCGCCCGCAAGACCCAGGAGGTGCTGGTCCCGCTCTGCGACCGGCTGGGCATCCAGACGCTCAAACGCGAGCTGGACGACGTGGTGCTGCTGCACCTGCGGCCGGAGGAGCACGCGCGGATCGCCCGGTTCGTGCACGACCGGCCCGGCTGGGACGCCTACCTGGCCGACGTGGTGGCCCGCACCCGGGCGGCGTTGCGCCGCAACCGGGTCGACGCCGACGTCTCCCCCCGCCCCCGGCACCTCTACTCGATCTGGAAGGACACGGTCGCCGGCGACCACGCCGCCCCGTTCGACCTGCCCCGCATCGCGATCGTGGTGGACGGTCCGGCGACCGACTGTTACGCCGCGCTGGGCGCCGTGCACGGGCTCTGGCGGCCGGTGCCGGGCCGGTTCAAGGACTTCATCGCCTCCCCGAAGAACAACCTCTACCGGTCGTTGCACACGAGCGTCTGCGGCCCGCAGGACCGCACGGTCGAGGTGCTGATCCGCACCACCGAGATGCACCGCTCCGCGGAGTACGGCGTGGCCGCCCACTACCGCTTCCCCCGGGCCGCGGGCCGGGGCGCCGACCGGGCGGACGAGCTGGCCTGGCTGCGCCGGGTGCTCGACTGGGAGCAGGAGACGGTCGACCCGACCCAGTTCATGGAGTCGCTGCGCTGCGACCTGTCCGAGGCGCAGATCCAGGTGGTGGCCGACGGGCGGCAGGTCGTGCTGCCGGCCGGGGCGACACCTGTCGACCTCGCGTACGAGCTGGGCACCGAGCGCGGCGACCACTGCCTGGCCGCCCGGATCAACGGCCGGCTCGCGCCGCTGTCCTCCGAACTGGAAGAGGGCGACGTGGTGGAGATCTTCACCGAGAACGACGCGGAGAGCGGCTTCGAGGCGGACGTGGCCCCGCGCGGCCCGCGCCGGGAGTGGCTGGGCTTCGTGAAGTCCCCGCACGCCCAGATGCAGATCAACCGCTGGTTCGCCGAGCACACCGAGCCGGGCATCTCGATCGCCGACAAGGTCCGGCTCGGCCGGGCCTCGATCGGCCTGGCGTTGCGCAAGCACAGCCGGGGCCTGGCCAGCGACCTGCCGCTGCTGCGGCTGTCCGAGGAACTGGGCTACCCCGACCTGGAGACGCTGCTGGTGGCGGTCTTCGACCGCACCGTCGAGCCGGACACCGTGGTCCAGCAGTTGATCGATCTGGTCGACCACAGGCAGTAGACGGAGCCGGTCCGCGCCGGGACCACTAGCCTGGACGGCATGATCCCCCGCGCGCGTGCCACCGGACGGGCCCTCGGCTACCAGATCTTCTACCGGCTTCCGGTCCCGCTGCGACGGCGGCTGGTCCGGCTGGCCGTACCGAAGTACATCGTCGGCGCGGTCACGCTGGTCAAGGACACGGAGGCCACCGGCGCGGGCCGGATCCTGCTGCTGCGCCAGCCGCCCGGCTACAGCTGGACGCTGCCGGCCGGGCTGCTGCAACGCGGCGAGGCCCCGGTGGTCGGCGCCGCCCGCGAGCTGTACGAGGAATCAGGCGTCCGTCTGTCCCCCGACGCGCTGCGCCCGGCGGTGCCCAACGCGGTGGTGCACGCCAAGGGCTGGGTCGACGTGGTCTTCGAGGCGGAGGTGCCGGCGTCGACCACCGAGCTGAAGGTGGACGGCGCCGAGGTGTTCGAGGCCGCCTTCCATCCGCTCGACGACCTGCCCCGGCTCAGCCGCGCCACCGCCAACCTGCTCGGCTACTACGGCATCGGCCCGCGCGCCGGCGAGCACCCACCGGCCGCGTGAGCACCCCGTACGCAGGCACTGCGGCACCCGGGGTCGAGGTGTGCGCGGTGGTGCTGGCCGCGGGCGAGGGCACCCGGCTGCGCCCGCTCACCGAGCGGGTGCCGAAGGCGCTCTGCCCGGTGGGAAACGTCCCGCTGCTGGACCGGGCGCTGGCGCGGCTGGCCGGGCTCGGCCTGACCGGCCCGGAGCAGGTCGCGGTGAACGCCTGCTACCTGGGCGACCAGGTGGTCGCGCGGGTGGGCGGACGGGCTCACCTGTCGGTCGAGCCGGACGCTCCACTGGGCACCGCCGGAGGTGTGGGCCGGCTGCGGGACTGGATCGGCGGCCGGGGCGTGCTGGTCGGCAACGCCGACGCGTACCTGGCCGACCCGCAGGCCCCGCCCGGGCCGGACATCGCCGCGCTGCTGGACGGGTGGGACGGGCACGGCGTACGCCTGCTCGGCCGTCCCGCCGACGACCCGCACGCCCCCGGGACCTTCGACGGCCACGAGTTCGTGGGTTTCTCGCTGCTGCCATGGCGGCTGGTCCGCGACCTGCCGCCCACGTTCGGCGACCTGGTCCGGGCGGTGTGGCGGCCCGCGGAGGCCGCCGGGGCGCTCACAGTCGTGCCCTACCGGGGGACGTTCTACGACACCGGCACCCCGGCCGACTACCTGGCCGCCAACCTCCACGCGGCCGGACCGGACGGACTGGTGGACCCGGCCGCGACGGTGGACGGCCGGGTCACCGGCTCGGTGATCGGCGGGGGCGCGCGGGTGCACGGCGACGTGGACCGGTCGGTGGTGTGGCCTGGTGCGACAGTCGCGGCCGGGGAACGCCTGCGCGAGGTGATCCGGGCCGGGGACGACCTGACCGTCCCGGCGGCGCGATGAGGGGCGCGGGCTCTAGCATGGGCCTCGTCGCCGACGAACGGAGAACCGTCCCGTGATCACCGCGATCGTGCTGATCGACTGCGCCACCGACTCCATCCCCGAGGTGGCCGAGACCCTGGCCAACCTGCCCGGCGTCAGCGAGGTCTACTCGGTGGCCGGGCACGTCGACCTGATCGCCATGGTCCGGGTCCGGGAGTTCGAGCAGATCGCCCAGGTCATCGCCGGCAGCATCTCGAAGGTGCCGGGCGTGCTCAACACCGAGTCGCACATCGCGTTCCGCGCCTACTCGCAGCACGACCTGGAGGAGGCGTTCGCGATCGGGCTGGCGAACGCCGACTGACACGAGCCGGTGACCGGCCTGCCCTCGCGGGCGGACCGGCCACCGTCGACCGTGCGGTACGTCAGCTCTGGCTGGGCACCGGGGTCTCCGTGGTGCCCGGAGCGGGCTCCTCGGTCTCGGTGCCGCCCGGAGCCGGCGACTCGGTGCCACCCGGGGACGTGGTGCCGCCCGGGCTGGGCGTGCCGCTGGCGCTGGTCTGCGGAACCGGGACGCCCAGGGTCTGGGCCAGGGCCACAAGCGCGTCGTAGTGCGCCTGGAGGACCGGCAGCGCGTCCTGCGCGATCTGCACCACCGACTGCTCCGAGCCCTGCGAGATCTCGGTCTGGGTGGCCTGGATCGCCTGGACGTGGCCGGCGAGCTGCGCGGTCACCCACGCCTTGTCGAACTCGGCCCCGCTGAGGTTGTTCAGCTTGTCCAGGACCTTCTGCTGGTCGGCGGTCGGGTCGGCCGGCAACTGCACGTTGAGCTGCTGCGCGGTCGACTGCACCGTCTGGTCCAGCTGGGTGTGGTCCGTCACGAACATCTTGCCCAGGTCCTTGACCTGCTGGTTCTGACCCTTCTGCTGGGCCAGGTTACCGGCGGTGATCTCGAACAGGTTGACCTGGTGAACCGCCTGCAGGTACTGCGTGTCCTGCGTCGACGGCTGTGCCGCCGCCTGCGCCGCGGCGGCGGGCGCCAGCCCCACGACCACCAGCGCGGCCAGCAGGCCCAGGCGTTTGATTCCCAACATTCGTTCCTCCCCCATGAGACGTCGGACCGCACGGATACCCGGCTGACCGGGGTTATTCCTGCGATTCCACCCGTCCGTGTCGGGGGCGACGGCCGTCGGCGCACCGGCCTCCCGCCGTACGCGGGAGGGAACGGGACGACCGGTGCGGAAACGGCAGTGGCGCCCGCCGGAAGATCCGGCGGGCGCCACTGTCAGTCGTACCGGGGAGGGTCAGCGACGGCTCTCGCCGCTGCCGATCTCCTCCCGCTCCGGCCGGGCCTCGACCGGCGGGTGCCCCGGCGAGACCGGCGCCTCGGCCGGCTTCTCGATCGGGTAGAAGAAGCCCCGGATCGCCGGGCCGAGGGCACCGAGCCGGTTCATCTTCTTCGGCACCACCCAGCCGACGTAGTCCAGCGCCGGCGGGTGACCGTCGTGGCCGTCGGCCGAGGTGAGCGGCTGGTGGACCTCGACGAACCGGCCGTCGGGCAGCCGCTTGATGATGCCGGTCTCCACGCCGTGGGCCAGCACCTCCCGGTCGTGCTGCTGCAGACCCAGGCAGATCCGGTACGTGATGTAGTACGCGATCGGCGGCAGGATCAGCAGGCCGATCCGGCCACCCCAGGTCATCGCGTTCAGGCTGATGTGGAACTTGTCCGCGATGACGTCGTTGGCGCCGGAGAGGGTCAGCACGACGTAGAAGGCGAGCGCCATGGCGCCCACGGCGGTCCGGGCCGGAACGTCCCGGGGCCGCTGGAGCAGGTTGTGGTGCTTGTAGTCCTTGAGGCGGCGCGCCTCCAGGAACGGATACATCGTCGACAGGCCGACCAGGATTCCGGGTAGCACCACAGTCGGCCAGAACAACGGTGGGATGACATACCCGTTGCCGATCGGGATGTGGATCTCCCAGCCCGGCATGAGGCGGGTCGAGCCGTCGAGGAACATGACGTACCAGTCGGGCTGGCTGGCGGCCGAGACCACCCACGCCTCGTACGGGCCGAACAGCCAGATCGGGTTGATCTGGAACATGCCGCCCATCAGCGCGATCACGCCGAAGACGACCATGAAGAAGCCGCCCTGCTTGAGCGCGTAGCGCGGGAACATCCGCTCGCCGACCACGTTGGAGTTGGTCCGGCCGGGGCCGGGCCACTGGGTGTGCTTCTGCTTGAACACCAGGCCGAGGTGCACGCTGATCAGCGCCACCAGCAGACCCGGGACGAGCAGCACGTGGGCGATGAAGAAGCGGCTGATGATGATGGTGCCGGGGAACTCCCCGCCGAAGATCGACGAGCTGACCCAGGAGCCGATCACCGGGATCGACAGGATGATCGCGGAGGCGATCCGCAGACCGGTGCCGGACAGGCCGTCGTCCGGCAGCGAGTAGCCGGTGAAGCCGGCCAGGAAGCCGACCCAGAACAGCAGCGAGCCGATGATCCAGTTGGTCTCACGGGGCTTGCGGAACGCGCCGGTGAAGAAGACCCGCAGCATGTGGACCACGATGGCGGCCATGAACAGCAAGGCCGACCAGTGGTGCATCTGCCGCATGATCAGACCACCCCGGACATCGAACGAGATGTCCAGGCTGGAGGCGTAGGCGGCCGACATCGGGGTGCCCCGCAGCGGCGCGTAGCTGCCGTTGTAGATGACCTCGGTCATCGCCGGCTCGAAGAAGAACGTCAGGAAGACGCCGGTGAGCAGCAGGACGATGAACGAGAACAGCGCGATCTCGCCGAGCAGGAACGACCAGTGGTCGGGGAAGACCTTGTTCAGCAGCTTGCGCAGGGGCGTGGCCACCTGGAAGCGGTCGTCCACCGCCCGCGCGCTCTTGGCCGGCAGCGCTGCTGCATCAAACTTTCGGCGCTTCATGGCCGCTCCCAGAAGTCGGGACCGATGGTCTCGGTGTAGTCGGACTTCGCCACGAAGAAGCCCTCCTCGTCCACCTCGATCGGCAGCTGCGGCAGCGGCCGGTTCGCCGGGCCGAAGATCGGCTTGGCGTTGTCGGTGATGAGGAACTGCGACTGGTGGCAGGGGCAGAGCAGGCGGTTGGTCTGCTGCTCGTAGAGGCTGGCCGGGCAGCCGGCGTGCGTGCAGATCTTGGAGAACGCGACGTAGTTGCCCCACATGTAGTCGCCGTGGCCCTTGCGCTCGTTCGCGGCGCGCGACTTCTGCGCGTCGTCCTCCCGCAGGTGGATGAGCAGGGTCGGCGAGTCGGCGTGCAGGTTGCTCACGCCGCCGTCGATGCCCGGGAACACGGTGAGCTGGCCGCCGACGCTGACGTCGGCCGGGCGGATCGGGCGGCCGTCCTCACGGATCAGCCGGATCTTCTTGCCGCCCTCGCCCGGCTGGAAGCCGGTGGTGAACATCTGGTTGTTCTTGTGCGGCTGCTCGATCAGGCCACCGATCAGCGGGGCCGCGGCCACCGCGCCCACCGGCGCCAGGCCGGCGAGCAGCGAGATGCCGAGCAGCGGCCGGCGACGGACGCCCATCTCGTCGGCCAGGTAGAGCATGGTCTCGCCGGTGATCTTGCGACCCTCCGGGTCGTCGGCCTGGTCGTGCCGGTCCTGGATCGAGACCTCCTTGGGCAGCAGCTTCTTGCCCCAGGTCAGGATGCCGAAACCGATGCCCAGCAGCGCCAAGCCCAGCGTCACGCCGAGCAGCGGCGTGTAGAGCTTGTCGCCGCCGGTACCCGGCTCCCACTGCCACGGCCACCAGATGTAGACCACCAGGAAGGCGGTCGCGAAGACGCCGGTCAGCAGGAACATCAGGGCGACCGTGCGGGTCAGCCGGCGCTCGGCCTTGCTGCCCGGAACCACCTGCGGCTCGTAGTGGACGATCTCGATGTCGTCCCGCCGCGCGCCCTCCTGGACGATGTCGAACCGGGAGAGCCGGGGGTCGTTCACGTCGAGCGGCTCCGGGCCCTGCTGGGCCTGGTGCTCGGTGTGGGTGCTCATGCCGTCACCTCGCTACGGGTGACGCCGGGGGTCGGCGCCACAGCACTGGAAGCATTGATCCGTCCGGTCACGACTTGCCCGCGATCCACAGGCTCGCGAAGACCAGCGCGACGATGCCGACCAGGAAGATCGCGAGACCCTCGGTCGACGGGCCGTAGCGGCCCAGGTTGAAGCCGCCCGGATCGCCGTCGTGCTTCAGCGTCTCCTGGATGTAGGCGATGATGTCCGCCTTCTCCTCGGGCGTGATCTGGTTGTCGCCGAACACCGGCATGTTCTGCGGGCCGCTCAGCATCGCGGCGTAGATCTGCCGGTCGCTGGCCGGTGCCAGGCTCGGCGCGTACTTGCCGGAGGACAGCGCGCCGCCGCCGCCGCTGAAGGCGTGGCACTGCGAGCAGTTGATCCGGAACAGCTCACCACCGGTGGACAGGTTGGCGCCCTCACGCAGGTCGCCGTTGGGGACCTCCGGGCCGCCGCCGAGCTCCTGGATGTACTGCCCGAGCTGGCGCACCTGCTCGTCGGTGAACTGCGGCGGCTTGCGCATGGCCTGGGCCTCCTGCCGGGCCATCGGCATGCGACCGCTGCTGACCTGGAACTCGACCGAGGCCGCTCCGACGCCGATCAGGCTCGGACCGCGGCCCTCGACGCCCTGGGCGTTGCGACCGTGACAGGTCACACAGCTCACGTCGAACAGCGCCTTACCCTCGTTGCCTGCGGCGGTCAACGGAGGGTTGTCCTGCGCCTGCACGCCGGGGGCGAAGACGGTGTAGGCACCGCCGGCCAGCATCAGCGCGGCGAACAGCCGGACCGCGGCACCCAGCCGGCGGCGGCCCCTGCTGCGCGCTACGGGCCGCCCGCGCAGCCGCGCGAGCAGACCGCGTCGGCGGTCGTTGTCAGAAGTCATGACCTGTGTCCTTAACCGGTTGGACCTTGTCTCAGGGGACGGAGCAGCGGCGCGGTTCGTGACGCGCCAAGATCACTGGAGCCAGTAGATCATGGCGTAGAGCCCGATCCACACGACGTCCACGAAGTGCCAGTAGTAGGACACGACGATCGCCGAGGTCGCCTGGGCGGGGGTGAACCGGCCCATCGTGGTACGGATCATGAAGATCACGAAGGCGATGAGGCCGCCGGTCACGTGCAGACCGTGGAAGCCGGTGGTGAGGTAGAACATCGACCCGTAACCGTCTTCGTTGATCTTCACACCCTCGTGCACCAGGGTCCGGTACTCGTTCAGCTGACCGAGCACGAAGATCAGACCCATCACGAAGGTGATCGTGAACCACCGGCGCAGAGCGTGGACGTCACCGCGCTCGGCCGCGAACACGCCGATCTGGCAGGTGATCGAGGAGAGCACCAGGATCACCGTGAACGTGGTCGCGTACGGGATGTTCAGCACCTCGGTGTGCTTCTCCCACTGCTCCGGCGCCGCCGCGCGGATGGAGAAGTACATCGCGAACAGCGCCGCGAAGAACATGAGTTCGCTGGAGAGCCACACGATCGTCCCGACGCTGACCATGTTGGGTCGGGTCAGGGAGTGGATCCGGCTCTTGTCAATGGCTGGGGCCGCAGTCACGCGGTCATTATTGCCCCTGACCGGGACCGACGATCAGCGGGGTGCCAAACCGGTCCCTTCCGTGGCCCGATCGTGGTGGTCCGCTTCGCCTGACCTACCCTGAAAAGCGTGCTGCACGTCGATCAGATCCGCGCCGTCACCTCGGCTGTTCCGGCGACACTGGCGGCGGGAGGCGAGGGCGCCCCGCCGCCGTTCACCGTGACCCGGGTCCTCACCGAGACCCGGCTGGACAGCTGGCTCACGCTGGGCATCGTCCTGGCCGCCGGCCTCTACCTCTACGGGGTGCACCGGCTGCGGCTGCGCGGCGACCGCTGGCCGGTCGTCCGTACCGTGTCGTTCCTCGGCCCCGGCCTCGGCGGCATCGCCCTGGTCACGCTCACCGGCCTCGGCGCGTACGACACCGCCCTGCTCTCGGTGCACATGGTGCAGCACATGGTGCTGTCCATGATCGCGCCGATCTTCCTGGCGCTCGGCGCGCCGGTGACGCTGGCGCTGCGCACGCTGCCGGTGCGGCCCCGCAAGCGGCTGCTCGCGATCGTGCACAGCCGGGTGGCCCGGATCTACAGCTTCCCGCTTGTCGCGTTCGCCATCTTCGTGGTGAACCCGTTCGCGCTGTACTTCACCGGCCTCTACGAGGTCACCCTGCGCAGCGAACTGGCACACGAGCTGGTGCACGCCCACTTCATCGCCACCGGCTGCGTCTTCTTCTGGCCGCTGCTCGGCCTGGACCCGCTGCCCGGCCGCTGGCCGTACCCGGGGCGCGCGCTGCTCATGCTGCTCTCGGTGCCGTTCCACACCGTCCTCGGCCTGACCATCATGCAGAGCACCACGCTGTTCGGCGGCGACTGGTACCCGTCGCTCAACCTGTCCTGGTCCGACCCCTGGAACGACCAGGTGGTCGCCGGCGGCATCCTGTGGGCCGGCGGCGAGTTCGTCAGCGTCACCATGCTCGCCGTCCTGGTCGTCCAGTGGGTCAAGCAGTCCGAGCGCGAGGCCCGCCGGCTCGACCGCGAGCTGGACCGCCAGGAGGCCCGCCAGCGCGCCGCGGAGGCGAGCACCTGACGGCACGTTCCGGGGTACGCCCCGAGCCCGCCGGGCGGGGCGACGGCCCGGATGTGACGACCGCTACGATCAGCGGGCAGCTACGAGGTGGGAGCCACGTCACGATGAGCGATCGTCTTTGCACCGTCCTGCTCTACAGCGACGACCCGAAGGTCCGCGACCGGATGCGGCTCGCCGTGGGCACCCGGCCGGCGCCCGGGATCGAGATCGAGTTCGTCGAGGCCGACGACTACAACGCCTGCATCCGGCTGGTCGACGACTACGAGATCGACCTGCTCCTGCTCGACGGCGAGGCGACCCCGGGCGGCGGCATCGGCATCGCCCGCCAGATCAAGGACGACCGGGACGACGCGCCGCCGACCTGCGTGGTGCTGGCTCGCGCCGCCGACCGCTGGCTGGCCGCGTACGCCGAGGTCGACGCCACGCTGACCCACCCGCTGGACCCGGTGGTCGCCGGCAGCACCGTGGCGGAGCTGCTGCGCCGCACCCACGCCGCGGCCTGACCCCTCCGGTCCTCGCGCGCCACGGCGACGCGGCCGTGGCGCGCCCCAACCGCTTTCCTCACGCCGCTCGGGAGGCCCGCCATGGGCGAACGGACCTGGCCGCTTCTGCTCAACGCGCTGCTGCGCGGCGAGGAGCTCTCCACCGCCGACACCGCGTGGGCGATGGGCGAGATCATGGCCGGCTCGGCCACCCCGGCGCAGATCGCCGGGTTCGCCGTGGCGCTGCGCACCAAGGGTGAGACCCCCGCCGAGCTGGGCGGCCTGGTCGAGGCCATGCTGACCCGCGCGGTGCCGGTGCACCTGCCCGAGGACGTACGCGCGACCGCGCTGGACGTGGTCGGCACCGGCGGAGACCTCGCGCACACGGTGAACATCTCCACCATGGCGGCGCTGGTGGTCGCCGGGGCCGGGGTCCGCGTGGTCAAGCACGGCAACCGGGCCGCCTCCTCCTCGTGTGGCACCGCCGACGTGCTGGAGCAGCTCGGCGTACCCCTCGACCTGGCACCGGAGCAGGTGGCCCGCTGCGTCACCGAGGCCGGCATCGGCTTCTGCTTCGCCGCCCGCTTCCACCCCGGCATGCGCCACACCGGCCCGGTCCGGCGCGAGATCGGCGTACCCACCGCGTTCAACTTCCTCGGCCCGCTGACCAACCCGGCGCGGCCCCGCGCGGGCGCCGTGGGCTGCTTCGACAAGCGGATGGCCCCGGTGATGGCCGCCGTCTTCGCGGCCCGTGGCGACTCCGCGATCGTGGTACGCGGCGAGGACGGCCTGGACGAGTTCAGCACCGGCGCCCCCACCCGGGTCTGGGTGGCGCAGCAGGGCGGCGTCACCGAGGCCGTGCTGGACGCGACGGACCTCGGCGTGCCCCGGGCCACCCTGGCCGACCTGCGCGGCGGGGACGCGGTCTACAACGCCGACGTCGTCCGCCGCCTGCTCGCCGGTGAGACCGGCCCGGTGCGGGACGCGGTGCTGGTCAACGCCGCTGTCGCGCTTGCCACCCAGGGTCCGCTCGACGGCGATCTGCACGAGGTGCTGCGGGCCAACCTGGACCGGGCCGCCGAGGCGGTCGACTCGGGCGCCGCCGCGGCCGCGCTGGAGCGCTGGCTCGAGGTGGCGCGCGCCGCCTGACGGCGGCTGGCGCGGGTGTTGTCGTACCCGCGTGCCAAACTACACGGGAGTTATTTTCCGTTTTCGGTCTTTCCGTTTTCGGTCTCTGGTCCGCCGGCCGGCGTCTCACCGCCTGGGCCGGTGCCCGGAGCGAGAGGAGCCTCCCGTGTCTGACCGCGAGCTGCACTGTGACACCTGCGAGGGCGTCGTGCTGTTCGAGGCGCCGCCGTGCGGCGACGGGCACGGCGCCGACTGCCCGGAGCTGATCTGCACCGGTTGCGGCGCGGCAGTGGTGATCGCCACGTTCACGTTCCGCGAGACCCGCCTGGCGAGCCGCCGCACACCCCGCCGGCCGTCCCACCCCCGGGCCGCCTGACCGCCGCTCCTTCCCCTCCGGCCATCCCGCCCTCCCGCCCTTCCGCCCGTCCGCGCGCCGCGCCTGTCCGCACCTCTTTGCGCCCCCGCGCCTGTCCGCGCCTCTTGCGCCCTCGCGCCTCTTTGCGCCCCCGCGCCTGTCCGCGCCTCTTTGCGCCTCCGCGCCTGTCCGCGCCTCTTGCGCCCTCGCGCCTCTTTGCGCCCCCGTGCCGCGCGCGGCCGCCCACCCTTCTCCACTCCGCCCCGCCCCACCCCACCCCGCCCGCCAGCCCAACCGTCCGCCGCTCGTGATCAAGGAGTTTGTGTCCCCCACGGTCGCCCCGGTGGACCCAAACTCCTTGATCACCGCTTGGTGGCCGGGGTGGCGAGGGCTCTCCCCGGCCGAACCGGTGATCAAGGGGTTTGTGTCATCGACGGCGCGCGAAAGTGCCTCAAACTCCTTGATCAACGAGGCCGGGCCGGCGCGGGAGCGCACGGTGGCCGGCGCTCGCCTGGGCGGTCGGCGGTGCGCGCAAGGCGTGAGGGCGGGCGTCGGGCCTTCGGGCGTGAGGTGTCGGCCCTGACTCGTCACGGCACCCGGCCTTGAACGCGGACAAGCGGTGGTGAGCGAGATCTTGGAAGGAAAGGGCCCCTATGAGGGCGCTTTCCTTCCAAGATCTCCTGTGGTCCTGGCAAGTGGAACGGCGCTCCCGGTGAATGGAACGGCCCGGTGAGCGAGAACCCGGGTGGTGCGTGTCGGAGGTGGAGCGGGCACCAGGCCGACCGCACGGGCGGCGATCATGAGGTTGGCGGGGACAAAGAGGACCGCCAGCGCCGTCAACTTCATGATCGACGGGGACGGGCGGAGGGCGGGAGGCGGAGGGTGGGGGAAAGCGGCAGGCCCGCCTCCCCCGGTGGGGGGGGTGGCGGGCCTGCGGCGGTGGGTCTGTCAGTGCTCGGCGGTACGGCGGGTGCCCGAGTAGTACTCGAACAGCAGCCCGCAGGTGGCGAGGACGACCGCCACCAGGCCCAGTCCCAGCAGCCAGAACTGCCAGAACACCAGGCCGAGACCGGCGATCGCGGCGGCCAGCGCCAGCCCGAACGGCCAGTAGCTGCCAGGGCTGAAGAAGCCGACCTCACCGGCGCCGTCGGCGATCTCGCCGTCCGGCCGGTCCTCGGGGCGCAGGTCGATACGGCGGGAGACGAACCAGAAGAAGCCGCCGCACATCGCGCAGAGCAGGAAGGACAGCAGCAGCGCCACCGTGCCGATCCACTCGACGTGACCGCCGCTGTCGGCGTACGTCCAGGCGCCGTAGAGGATCGTCGCGCCGAGGAGGAACGTGGCGATGGTCAGGAAGATCTTCCACTCGGTCTTCATGCCGGACCCCTCAGCTTCCCGCGCCGGCCGTCGCGTCGGACGGGTTGAAGTTGTTCACGTCGCGCCGGGTGTCGAACGGCTTCGTCTCGGTGGCGTACTCTTCCTCACCGATCGCGCCGAGCGCCTCCTGGGTCGACTTGCCGGCCTTCTTGGCCGCCAGGAACTGGTCGTACTTCTCCGGCGAGACGACCCGCAGCTCGAAATTCATGAAGGCGTGGTAGCTGCCGCACAGCTCGGCGCAGCGGCCGACGAACGCGCCCTCCTGGTCGATGCTGGAGACCTCGAACGTGTTGCGCACGTTGCCCGGCATGACGTCCCGCTTGAACAGCAGCTCCGGCACCCAGAACGAGTGGATGACGTCGCGGCTGGTCTCCTCGAAGCGGATCGAGCGGCCGCTGGGCAGCACCAGCACCGGGATGACCTCGCTGGTGCCGAGCACCGAGGCGACGGTGTTGGCCTCGGTGCCCTGGCCGTCGCGGTAGTTGAACTGCCAGTTCCACTTGAACGCGACGACCTCGACGGTGACGTCCGGGTTCTTCGACTGCTTGTTCACGTCGGTCTGCACGACCGCCGTGTAGTAGAAGAGCACGGAGACCACGAGGATCGGCGCGATGGTGTAGAGGAACTCCATCGGCAGGTTGTAGCGGGTCTGCACCGGCAGCTCGTTGCCGCGCTTGCGGTAGCGGACCACGCACCAGAAGATCAGGCCCCACACGAACACGCCGACGGCGAGCGCCGCGATGCAGGACGCGATCCACAGGTCGTACATGCGGTGCGACTCGGGCGTGATGCCGCCCTGCGGCCAGCCGAACCCGCCGAACGCCTTGCCGACGTCACAGCCGGTGAGCGAGACCAGCAGCGCCGCCGCGCCGAGACCGAGCCCGGCGATTCGACCAGCACCACGCCGCCGGCGTCCACCGGCCCCCGGGGAAGCGCTGTGCCGTACGGCCGAGCGCCGTACCTCCGAACTCCTTGCGACCACCTGGTCCTGCCTCCCTAGCGCGCCGCGGCGGTTGTTCTCCTTGACACCGACGGCAAAGGCGTCACCGACGGTCGCAGATTACTCGACCATGACCGGCCAGGCCGTCTTGGGGTCGCTGTCCACCCCCATCGGGGGGATCTTGGGCGTAACCGGGCGATAGCGTGGAGCCTCATGAGCGTCTCCCCGGTCTACCTGGACGCCGCCAGCGCGGCGCCGCTGCATCCGGTCGCGCGGCAGGCGATGCTGGCCGCACTGGACGACGGCTGGGCGGACCCGGCCCGGCTCTACTCGGCGGCCCGCCGGGCCCGCCAGCTCCTCGACGCCGCGCGCGAGGCCGCCGCGCAGACGCTCGGCGTCCGCGCCGACGAGCTGTCCTTCACCCCCAGCGGTACGGCGGCAGCGCACGCCGCCGTACTCGGAGGCCTGGCCGGGCGGCGGCGGGCCGGGGCGACGCTGGTGCACTCGGCGATCGAGCACTCGGCGGTGCTGCACGCCGCGGAGCGGCACACGGCAGGTGGCGGCGCGGCGGTGTCCGTACCCGTGGACCGGTCGGGCCGGGTGGACCTGGACGCCTGGGCGGCGGCGGTGGCCGCGCCCGGCGTGGCCCTCGCGGCGTTGATCGGGGCCAGTCACGAGGTGGGCACTGTGCAGCCGGTGCCCGCGGCGGCGGAGCTGTGCGCCGAGGCGGGCGTGCCGCTGTACGTGGACGCGGCGCAGCTGGCCGGCCGGGCGCCGCTGCCGTCGGGCTGGTCGGTGCTGACCGCCAGCGCGCACAAGTGGGGCGGGCCGCCCGGTGTCGGACTGCTCGTGGTGCGCAAGGGCACCCGGTGGGAGTCGCCGTACCCGGCCGACGAGCGGGAGTCGGGGCGTACCCCCGGGGTGGTGAACCTGCCGGCGGTGGTCGCGGCGGCGGCGAGCCTGCGCGCGGCGGCGGCCGACGCTGCGGCGGAGGCGGCCCGGCTGGGTCCGCTTGTCGACCGGATCCGGGCGCGGGTGCCGGCCGAGGTGCCGGACGTGGAGGTGGTCGGCGACCCGGTGGACCGGTTGCCGCACCTGGTGACGTTCTCCTGCCTGTACGTCGACGGTGAGGCGTTGCTGCACGCGCTGGACCGGCGCGGGTTCGCGGTGTCCTCCGGCTCGTCGTGCACGTCGTCGACGTTGCGCCCGTCACACGTGCTGGAGGCGATGGGGGTGCTGTCGCACGGCAACGTGCGGGTGTCGCTGCACCGGGAGACCACCGAGGCGGACGTGGAGCGGTTCCTGGCCGAGCTGCCCGGGATCGTGGCGGACCTGCGGGCGGAGGCGGGGGTGACGGACCTGTGAGCGAGCCGGACGAGGTGCTGGACTGCCGGGGGCAGCGCTGCCCGCTACCGGTGATCAATCTCGCCCGGCTGGTGCCCGGCCTGCCGGCCGGCGCGGTGGTACGGGTGCTGGCCGACGACCCGGCGGCGGCGGTGGACATCCCGGCGTGGTGCCGGATGCGCGGCCACGAGTTCCTCGCCGAGCGCCCGGGGCCCGCCTACGACGTCCGGGTGTAAGGAAGGGCCCCTTCTTAACGCCTCAGGTAGAGGAAGGGGCCCTTCTTAACGCCGGCCGACCGGCCGTCAGCGCAGGTACGCGAGGATGCCCGGCAGCGGGTCGGCGGCCACGGCGGTGTCGACCACCAGGCGCGGGCCGATCAGCGGCTCGTACTCGGCCCGGCGGCGCAGCGTCTGCTCCCAGGTGCCGTGTTCCTCGGGCGGGCGGGCCTCGACCCGGCGGCGGTGCTCCTCCTCGTCGCCGCAGTGCACCTCGATCACCCGCAGCGGCACGCCGGCCCGTTCGGCCACGTCGTGCCAGAGGCCCCGGGCGCTGGCGACCGGGTTCACCGCGTCGACCACCACGCTGAGCCCGAGGCCGAGCTGCACCTCGGCCAGCCCGGCGACCGCGCCGTAGGCGGCCATGCCGGGTACGTCGCCGGTGAGGCCGTAGCGGTGCAGGGCGCGCTCGACCGGGTCGACCGGCAGGACCGGGGCGCGCAGGGCGGCGCCGACCCGGGCGGCGAGCGTGGTCTTGCCCACGCCCGGCAGCCCGGCGAACGCGACGAGCACCGGACCGCCGCCGCCGGGGCGGACCTCCGGGTCCACCCCTCCGGCCGGGGCCGCCGGGCCGGTCACAGCAGGTGCGGCCGGACGTCCTCGGCGGCCGCGTCACCGTACGACTCGGCGAGTCGCTTCACGAACAGGTCGCGGCGGACCTCGTACTCCTGGCCGCCGAAGTTCTCCAGCACGAGCGTGGCCAGCAGGCAGCCGACCTGGGCCGCCCGCTCCAGGCCGACGCCCCAGTCGAGCGCGGCGAAGAAACCGGCCCGGAAGCCGTCGCCGACACCGGTCGGGTCGACCGCCTGCATCTCCCGCGCGATCGGCACCCGGATCGTGCCGATCTCCCGGCCGGCGATCTCCACACCCTGCTTGCCCAGCGTGGTGACCCGCACCTTGACCCGGTCCAGCAGCTGCTCGTCGGTAAGGCCGGCCTTGCTCTGGAGCAGCGACTTCTCGTACTCGTTGGTCATCAGGTAGTCGGCACCGTCGATCAGGCCGAGCACGTCCTCGCCGTCCATCCGGGCCAGCTGCTGCGACGGGTCGGCGACGAAGGAGTAGCCGCGGTCCCGGCACTCGCCGGAGTGCCTGATCATCGCGGCCGGGTCGTTGGCGCTGACCAGCACCAGGTCCAGACCGCCGAGGCGCTGCGCCACCGGGGCCAGCTCGATGTTGCGGGCCTCGCTCATCGCCCCGGCGTAGAAGGAGGCGATCTGGCACATGTCGGTGTCGGTGGTGCAGACGAAGCGTGCCGTGTGCGCGACCTCGCTGACGTGCACCGAGTCGCAGTCGACGCCGTGGCGCTCCAGCCAGGAGCGGTAGTCGGCGAAGTCGGCGCCGACCGCGCCGAGCAGCACCGGGCGCAGCCCGAGCTGGGCCATGCCGAAGGCGATGTTCGCCGCGGTGCCGCCGCGGCGGAGCACCAGCTCATCGACGAGGAAGGACAGCGAGACCTTGTCGAGCTGGTCGGCGATGAGCTGGTCGGCGAATCGGCCGGGGAAGCTCATCAGGTGGTCGGTCGCGATCGAGCCGGTCACGGCGATCTTCATGTCAACCCTCGGGGTCGGGAGCACGGCGCGGTCAGCCTACCGGCCCCCGGGCCGCACGGACGGCGGTCGGTCACCAACCGGTCGATCGGCGCACATCCGGACGTCACGCGCAGGGGGTACGACGAAACGGCGGGCCGCCCCACCCGGGACGGCCCGCCGTTGTCGGTCGGTCTGTCGACTCAGCTGAAGGAGTCGCCGCAGGCGCAGGAGTTGCCCGCGTTCGGGTTGTCGATGGTGAAGCCCTGGGCGTCGATCCGGTCGGCGAAGTCGATGGTGGCGCCGGCCAGGTAGGGGGCGCTCATCCGGTCGACGACGACCTCGACACCGTCGAAGTCGGTGACGACGTCACCGTCGAGCGAGCGCTCGTCGAAGAACAGCTGGTACCGCAGGCCGGAGCAGCCACCCGGCTGCACGGCGACCCGGAGCCGCAGGTCGTCGCGGCCCTCCTGCTCGATCAGGGCCTTGACCTTCTGCGCCGCGACGTCGGTGAGGACGACGGTGCTGGGGGCCTTGGCCTCGGTCGACTCGGTCTGCGCTGGCGTGGTCACGTGGAAGTCTCCCTGCGCGGTATGAGGTCCGGACGTCCTGGCCAACGCCGCACGTCCGCCAGTGATTCCCGGTGTGGTCCGTCTTTCGATCGTACGCCGCCTCCGGCGTCACCACCCCGCGGCGTGACCAGCGGAACCGGTCAGCGGCTCCATTGCCGCGCCAGGCGGGCGCCGAGGGCGCGCAGCCCCTCGGCCGGGCGGGCCATCGCCGCGTCCACTCCCCCGTGCTCCTCGCCGCCGAAGTGCTCCACGAGGCTGTGCGCCTCGGTGACACCGGCCGCTGCCGCCTCCCGCCGCCCGGTGCTCACCCGTCCCGCCAGCACCACGCAGGGCACGCCCCGGTCCCGGGCCGCCCCGGCCACACCGGCGACCACCTTGCCGCGCAGTGACTGGTGGTCGAACGAGCCCTCGCCGGTGATCACCAGGTCGGCGGCGTCGAGCGCGGCGTCCAGCCCCACCGCGCGGGTGACCAGGCCGATGCCGGATTCGCACCGGCCGCCGAGCGCCAGCACCGCCGCACCGAGGCCGCCCGCGGCGCCGCCGCCGGGCAGCGCGCCCAGCCCGGACGGGCAGCCGGGCAGGCGCTCGGTCAGCACCTCCGCCCAGCGGGTCAACGCGGCGTCCAGCAGCAGCACGTCGGCCCGGTCGGCGCCCTTCTGCGGGCCGAAGACGCTGCTCGCGCCGTGCAGCCCGAGCAGCGGGTTGTCCACGTCGGTGGCGGCGACGAGCGTCGCGCCGCGCAGCCGGGGCTCCCCGTCGAGCGCGGCCACCTCGGCGAGCGCCGCGCCGCCGTACGGCAGGGCCCGGCCGGCGCCGTCCAGCGGCGTGACGCCCAGCGGGACGAGCATCCCGGCGCCCCCGTCGTTGGTGGCCGAGCCGCCCAGCCCCACCACCACCGTCCGCGCGCCCGCCTCGACCGCGGCGGCGACGAGCAGCCCCAGCCCGTACGAGGTGGTGGCCTTCGGGTCGCGTTCGGCGGCGGTGAGCAGGTGCAGTCCGCACGCCTGCGCGCTCTCCAGGTACGCCGTGCCGTCGTCGGTGAGCAGGATCTCACCGGCGGCCGGGCGGCCCAGCGGGTCGACCGTGGGCACCGGCACCCGGCGTCCGCCGAGCGCCCCGGCGAGCACGTCGACGAACCCCGGCCCGCCGTCGGCGAGCGGCCGGGCCAGCAGGTCGTCGCCGGGCGCGACGTCACGCCAGCCGTCGGCCACCGCGGCGGCCACGTCGGGGGCCGACAGCGTGCCGGCGAACTTGTCCGGACAGAGCAGCACGCGCATGCGCAGCAGTGTGGCAGGCCACATCGGGGACGGCTGCGCGGTGGTCGCACTGTGGGACCATGGGGGCGTGACTTCGACCTGGGTTGAGCCGTCCAACACCGCCACGGCGCTGCTGCTCCTCGGCCGCGGCAGCGACCCCGCCACCGAGCGTGGCGTGGAGTGTCCGGGTGATCTCCCCGCGCCGAGCGACCCCGACCTGGTGGCCCGTGCCGCCGCCGCGAAGGCCGCGCTCGGCACGAAGGTGTTCGTCCTGGGCCACCACTACCAGCGCGACGAGGTGATCCAGTTCGCCGACGTGACCGGCGACTCGTTCAAGCTAGCCCGGGAGGCGGCCGCCCGCCCGGACGCGGAGTACATCGTCTTCTGCGGCGTGCACTTCATGGCCGAGAGCGCGGACATCCTCACCTCGGACGCGCAGAAGGTGATCCTGCCCGACCTCGCCGCCGGCTGCTCGATGGCCGACATGGCGGTGCTGTCGCAGGTCGAGGCCGCGTGGGACACGCTCACCGATCTGGGCATCGCGGCGGAGACCGTGCCGGTGACGTACATGAACTCCTCGGCGGACATCAAGGGCTTCGTCGGCCGCAACGGCGGCGTGGTCTGCACCTCGTCGAACGCCAAGCGGGCCCTGGACTGGGCCTTCGAGCAGGGCCGCAAGGTACTGTTCCTGCCCGACCAGCACCTCGGCCGCAACACCGCGGTGCTGGAGATGGGCTTCTCGCTCGACGACTGCGCGCTCTACGACCCGCACAAGCCGAACGGCGGGCTGACCCCGGAGCAGCTGCGCGACGCGAAGATGATCCTGTGGCGGGGTCACTGCTCGGTGCACGGCCGTTTCACGCTCGACAGCGTCAACGACGTACGCGAGCGGGTGCCGGGCGTGAACGTGCTGGTGCACCCGGAGTGCCGCCACGAGGTGGTGAACGCCGCCGACCTGGTCGGCTCGACCGAGTTCATCATCAGGACCATCGAGGCGGCCCCGGCCGGCTCGGCGTGGGCGGTGGGCACCGAACTGAACCTGGTGCGCCGGCTCGCGCTGGCCCACCCGGACAAGCAGATCATGTTCCTCGACCGGGCGGTCTGCTACTGCTCGACGATGAACCGGATCGACCTGCCGCACCTGGTCTGGGCGCTGGAGGAGCTGGTCGCCGGGCGCGTGGTCAACCAGATCACCGTCGACCCGGAGACCGCCCGACACGCCCGGTCGGCGCTGGACCAGATGCTCGCCCTTCCGGGAGCCTGATCACCGTCGGTGACCTTGCTGGCACGGAAACGCACCGGACACCCCGGTTCGTGCCCTCGCTGGCGATGTGACCGATTCCATTCCCGTCACGGAGGGCTATGCTGCCGGGGCGACGACACACGCGGCCCGTTTTCCCATGACCGCGTTCCGGGTAGCGATGAACTTCGTGCACCCATCACTAGACACGGCAGCACCCAACGCGCTGGAGGTTGCGTTGACCGACGACGTCCTGGTCGTACACGGAGGCACTCCGCTTGAAGGGCGGATCCGCGTGCGCGGCGCGAAGAACCTGGTGTCCAAGGCGATGGTGGCCGCCCTGCTGGGCGACACACCGAGCCGGCTGTTCGACGTGCCGCGTATCCGTGACGTCGAGGTGGTCCGCGGTCTGCTCGGCCTGCACGGCGTGAAGGTCAGCGACGGCGTGGAGGAGGGCGAACTCGTCTTCGACCCCACGAACGTCGAGAGCGCCAGCACCGACCAGATCAACGTGCACGCCGGGTCCAGCCGGATCCCGATCCTGTTCTGCGGCCCGCTGCTGCACCGGCTCGGCCACGCCTTCATCCCCGACCTGGGCGGCTGCCACATCGGCCCGCGCCCGATCGACTTCCACCTCCAGGCGCTGCGCGAGTTCGGCGCCACGGTCGAGAAGACCCCGGAGGGCCTGCACCTGTCCGCCCCGAACGGGCTGCACGGCACGAAGTTCGCGCTGCCGTACCCGAGCGTGGGCGCCACCGAGCAGGTGCTGCTCACCGCGGTGATGGCCGAGGGCGTCACCGAACTGCGCAACGCGGCGGTCGAGCCGGAGATCATCGACCTCATCTGCGTGCTCCAGAAGATGGGCGCGATCATCAAGGTGCACACCGACCGGGTGATCGAGATCCAGGGCGTCAAGAAGCTGCACGGTTACACCCACCGGCCGATCCCGGACCGGATCGAGGCGGCCAGCTGGGCGGCGGCGGCGCTGGCGACCCGCGGTCACGTCGAGGTGCTGGGCGCCCAGCAGGCCGACATGATGACCTTCCTGAACATCTTCCGGTCGGTCGGCGGCGAGTACGAGGTCACCGACCTGCGTCCGCCGCGCGGCGGCAGCCCGGGCCAGGAGGGCGGCATCCGGTTCTGGCACCCGGGCGGTGAGCTGAACGCGGTGGCGCTGGAGACCGACGTGCACCCCGGTTTCATGACCGACTGGCAGCAGCCGCTGGTGGTCGCGCTCACCCAGGCCCGGGGCCTGTCGATCGTCCACGAGACGGTCTACGAGCAGCGGCTCGGCTACACCGAGGCGCTGAACACGATGGGCGCCAACATCCAGGTCTACCGGGACTGCCTCGGCGGCACCCCGTGCCGCTTCGGCCGGCGCAACTTCAAGCACTCCGCGGTTATCGCCGGGCCGAGCAAGCTGCACGCGGCCGACCTGGTCATCCCGGACCTGCGGGCCGGGTTCAGCCACCTGATCGCGGCGCTGGCCGCCGAGGGCACCTCCCGGGTGTACGGCGTGGACCTGATCAACCGCGGCTACGAGGACTTCGAGGCCAAGCTGGCCGACCTCGGCGCCCACGTCGAGCGTCCCTGACCGTCCCGTTCCGCGTCGCGACAGCGCCCCTGTCGCGGCGCCGCGACCGGAAGCGGCCGCGCCCGGTGCACCCGTGATGTGCACCGGACGCGGCCGGTTGGCTACCCTTGCCGCGTGCCGTCGCTGTTTCGCCGCAAGCCCGCCGACCTCGTCGAGGATTCCGTCACCACTGTGACGACCGACGAGGAGTCCGCCGCCCGCCCTCGGGGCTACACGCCCAGCAAGAAGGAACTCGGGCAGGTCACGCCGAAGCGTCCGGTCGCCGGTCGCCGGCCGACCGCGCCGGCGAAGCCGCTGACCAAGGAGGAGGCCCGCGCGCAGCGCCGCGCCGCCCGCGCCGAGGCCGCCGCCGAGTTCCGCCGCGAGGGCGGCCCGCGTGACCGGGGCCCCGAGCGGCTGCTGGCCCGCAACGTGGTCGACTCCCGCCGTACGATCGGCACCTGGTTCTTCGGCGGCGCGCTGATCGTGCTGTTCGGCTCCAACCAGGCCATGCCGCCGATCGTGCGGCTGCTGTCGAACGTGCTCTGGGGCGCGCTGGCGCTCGGCGTGCTGATCGACTCGATCCTGATCTCCCGGAAGATCAAGCGGCTGGTCCGCGAGCGCTTCCCCAAGAGCACCGAGAAGCTCGGCTCGCTCTACTTCTACGCGATCATGCGGTCGATCACGTTCCGCCGGATGCGCGCGCCCGCGCCCCGCGTGAACATCGGCGACAAGGTCTGACCGGACCGGCCCCGACTCGGCCCCTCCCCGCCCCCGGGCGGTGAGGGGCCGTTCTCGTGCGAGGACCGGCCTCAGGCCACGCCGAGCAGGCGCAGCACCGCGGTGGTGGCCGCCGCCGCGACCACGACCAGCACGAACGGCGCCCGGCGCCAGGCGAGCAGCAGGCCGACGAGCACCCCGGCGGGCCGGGCGTAGCCGGCGAAGCCGCCGGCCTCGGTGAGCGCCGCGGTGGCGGCGAGCGCGGCAAGCAGCGTGGCGGCGCCGATCGGCAGCAGGTGACGGGACCACTCCGGCAGGTCCAGCCGGTCCCGCAGCAGCACCCCGGCGACGCGGAAGCCGTAGGTGCCGGCGGCCAGCGCGAGGATCACGGCGATCAGCACGAGACCTCCCCGGCCCGTACGCTCCGGCCGTCAGCCGCCTCGTCAGCGGTCCCGTCCGGCGCGGCATCCGGATCGGGCGACGCAGCCGTCACATCGGACGGCGCGGCGGGTAGCCGGCGGCGGGCCAGTAGCGGCAGGGCCAGCGCGGCGAGCGCGAGCAGCACTGGCAGCCCGGCCGGCAGCAGCGGGGTCGCCAGCACGGCGAGGCCGGCGCCGAGGAGCGCCACCCGGCGGGTCTCCCGGTCGCGCAGGCTGGGCAGCAGCAGTGCTGCCAGCCCGGCGGGGAACGCGGCGTCGAGTCCCAGCGTCGCCGGGTCGCCGGCCGCGCCGCCGGCGAGCACGCCGAGCGCGGTGCCGGCGTTCCAGGCCAGGAACAGCAGCACCCCGGCGAGCCAGAACGCCCGGCGCCGCTCCGGCCCGGCCGGGCGGGCCAGCGCGAACGCTGTGGCCTCGTCGGTCATCAGGTGGCTGCCGAGCAGCCGTTGCGCGCGCCGCGGACCGAGCGCACCACCGAGGGCCAGGCCGAACGGCAGGTGCCGGGCGTTGAGCAGCAGACCGGCGAGGACCGCCGCGAGCGGGCTGCCGGCCGCGACGAGCCCGACGGCCATGAACTGGGCGCCACCGGCGTAGACGACCGCCGACATGGCGAGCGTGGCCCAGACGGGCAGGCCGGCGGCCACCGCCACGGCGCCGAACGACGCGCCCACGGCGAGCATCGCCGCGCCGATGGCGGCGACGTCGCGGAGCACCCGGGCGTCGCCCGTTCGGTATGCCGTACGCATGTCCATTATCCTGAACGGAAGTACGCTGGTTCGTCAAACCGAACAAAACGACCGATGGAGCGAACATATGGCGATCGACCCCGCTCCCCCGCTCGCCACCATCGCCGCCGCGCTGCGCCGCGAGCGCGAACGCGCGGGCCTGTCGCTGACCGAGCTGGCCCGCCGCGCCGGGATCGCCAAGTCCACCCTGTCCCAGCTGGAGTCCGGGTCCGGCAACCCCAGCGTGGAGACGCTCTGGGCGCTCGGCGTGGCGCTGGACGTACCGTTCAGCCGCCTGGTCGAACCACCCACCGCCGCCGTCCGCGTGGTCCGGGCCGGGCAGGGGCCCCGGATCCGGTCCGAGCACGCCGACTTCTCGGCCACCCTGCTCGCGGCCGGGGCGCCGCACGCCCGGCGCGACGTCTACGTGATGGAGCTGGAACCCGGCGCGGTCCGGCTCGCCGAGGCGCACACCCCGCGCAGTGTCGAGCACGTCGTGGTAGCCGCCGGGCGGATGCGGGTCGGCCCCGAGACCGACCTGGTCGAGCTGGAGCCGGGCGACTACGCCACCTTCCCCGGTGACACCCCGCACCGGTACGAGGCGCTGGCCCCCGGCACCTTCGCCGTACTCGTCATGGAGCATCCGTGACCGCTGACGGCGCCCGGTAGAGCCGGGTCACCACCTCCTCGATGTCCGGCTCCACGATCGAGATGTCCCGCAGCGTGGTCAGGCCGGCCAGCCCGGCCACCACCTCGGCGACGCTCGCCCGTTCCAGCGCGAAGACCAGCCGCCGCCCGTCCGCCTCCACCCGCTGCACCGGCGCGCCGGGCAGCACCGGCGGCTCGGGCAGCGCCGCGTCCAGCTCGGCGACCACCATGCGGCGCGAGCCATACCGGCGGTGCAGCTCCGCGATCGACCCGTCGTGCACCACCCGCCCGTGGTCGATCACCACGAGCCGCCGGCACAGCCGCTCGATGTCGGCCAGGTCGTGCGTGGTCAGCACGAGCGTGGTGTCCCCGGCCCGGCCCAGCTCGGCCAGGAAGCCGCGCACCGCCTGCTTGCTCACCACGTCCAGGCCGATCGTCGGCTCGTCCAGGAACAGCACCTCCGGGCCGTGCAGCAGCGCCGCGGTCAGCTCGCCGCGCATCCGCTGACCCAGCGAGAGCTGCCGGACCGGCGTGTCCAGGAACCCGTCCAGGTCGAGCAGCTCCCGGCAGCGGGCCAGCCGGACCGCGTGCTCGCCGGCCGGCACCCGGTAGACGTGCCGCAACAGGTCGAACGAGTCCCGCAACGGCAGGTCCCACCAGAGCTGCGAGCGCTGCCCGAACACCACCCCGATGCGCAGCGCCAGCCGGGTCCGGTCGGCCACCGGACGCAGCCCGCACACCCGGGCCCGCCCCGCCGACGGCGTCAGCACGCCGGTGAGCATCTTCAGCGTGGTCGACTTCCCGGCGCCGTTCGGGCCGATGTAGCCGAGCATCTCGCCGCGCTCCACCCGCAGGTCGACCCCGTCGACGGCGGTCACCGTCCGCTTCTCACGCCGCAGCGGCCCGGCCTTCACCCGTACCGTGAACTCCTTGCGCAGCCCGTCCATCTCGATGACGCTCATGACCCCGTACTCCGGTAGTGACGGACCCCGACGCGCCAGGCCAGGGCGGCCAGCGCCGCGGCGACCACCGCGACGCCCGGCGCGGCCCACCCCGTCCAGGGCGGCAGGCCGAGCGGGTCGGCGCGGCCCAGCAGCGCCAGCGCCGGGTGGTAACTGACGAAGGCGAACCCCATCCCGTACGCGAACAGCGCGCGGAACCAGCCGCCGTACACGGTGATCGGGTACGAGGTGAAGTCGCGCCCGCCGTAGGTGACCGCGTTCGCCAGCTCGCCCGAGTCGACCCAGTAGAACGACACGGTCGCGGTCAGCACGAAGACCGAGCCGAAGAAGACCACGGCGGCCAGCGGGGCGACCACCGCCAGCGCGACCCGCCCCGGCGTCCAGTCGATGCCGGCCGAGACGAGCGCGAACAGCAGCACGGCGAGCCCGAACACGGCCCGGGACAGCTTGCGCAGCGGCAGGTCCATCAGCAGCAGCTGCGGCAGCGCACCGAGCGGGCGTACCAGCACAGCGTCGAAGAGGCCGGTGCGCACGTACCGGGGAAGCCGTTCGATGTTGCCGACCAGCAGGTCGGCGGTGGCGAAGCCGCACGACGACAGGCCGACCACGACGAGCGTCTCGCGCAGCGTGAAGCCGCCCAGCTCCCGCGTCACGCCGAAGATCACCAAGACGGTGACCACGTCGAACACGGTGGCGCCCACGTTGCCGACCAGGTCCACCACGAACGACGTGCGGTACGCCGCCTGCGAGCGCGCCTGCGCACCGAGCAGCGCCCGGTACGCCCGTAGTTCACCCAGATCAGCCACCCTGGGCGCGCTGCCGCGCTCAGCCACCCTGGGGGCGCTCGCGCGCTCAGCCACCCTGGACCACCAGGCGGCGCTCGGCGCGACGCTGCACCAGCCGGCACAGCGCCAGCAGCAGCACCGCCCAGCCGGCCTGCACCGCGACCAGGGTGAGACCGGTGGCCATCGGCTCCCGCTCGACGAGCACGTCCAGCGGCACCTGGAGGATGCTGGGGAACGGGGTGGCGTACCGCAGGACCGCCTCCAGCGGGCCGGGCAGGAAACCGAGCGGGAAGTAGAGCCCGGCCAGCACGCCGGAGCCGAGCGTCCACAGGATCATCGGGCCCCGCACGTCCTGCAACCAGTACGCGGTGGCGTTGACCAGGTAGCGGCAGCCGAAGCAGACCACCACCGCGAGCAGCGCGGAGAGCAGGAACAGCGGCACCGTGGCCCAGTGCCGGGGCACGTACACCGCGAAGAAGAACGGGCCGACCACCAGCGGCGGCACCAGCCGGGCCAGCGACGCGAACCCGGCCCGGCCCAGGTCGGTGGCGAGGTAGCTGGTCACCGGATGCACCGGCCGCAGCAGGTCGGCGGCCACCTCACCGGTGCGGATCCGGTCGGCCAGATCGGTCCAGCCCCAGATGGCGATGACCGCCAGCAGCCCCTGGCCGGCCCAGACGAACGTGGCGAGCTGCGCCCTGTCGTAGCCGGCCACGGTGCCCGCCGCACCCGTCGCCGCGAGGAAGATGTAGCAGCGCAGGAAGCCGAACACGGTGTTGGTGCACAACCCCGCCACGGCGGCCTGACGGTAGGTCGCGTGCCGCCGGAACCCGGCCGCCGCGATCGCGCCGAATGTCCGAAACCATGGGGTAACGTGTGCGCCGGTGGGTGGTGCCACAGTGGCGGTAACCGAGCCCACGCCGTTACCCTCCTTCCGCAGCCACGACGTGCTGGACCGGGCGACTGTACCGGCACGTCCGGCGCCCCAGCGCGAGAATTTCCAATGAGGTGACACCGCCGTGAGCGAGCGACGCGAGCCGGCCCCGGGGCCGTCCCGCGCGAGCGGCCGGAGGGGTTGCCGATGAGTGGCTGGGGCAGCTGGCGCGAGCCGGCCGAACCGGCCTGGGCCGCCGAGCCAACCCACGAGTGGCAGCCGCAGTTCCCCGGGCAGCGCTACCCGGGTGACATCGGCATCGAGAACCTGACGCCGCGTCCGCGCCCCGTTGTCGGCCGCGCCGAGGTACGGCCGGTCAGCCCCGCGCCGGACGAGGACACGTACCCGGTGAGCCCCGCCGGTTCCCGGCCCCCCGGGCACGAGGGCGGACGCCCGGCGGGTCCGGCCGGTCCACGCGACGCCTACCCGGTCAGTCCGGCCGGCGGTCATCCGGTCAGCCCGGCCGGCCCGCGCGGCGGTGAGCCCGTCAGTCCGGCCGGCCCGCACGGCACATACCCGGTCAGCCCGGCCGGTCCGCACGGCGCATACCCGGTCAGCCCGGCGGTCCCGCGCGTTGGGTACCCGATCAGTCCCGCGGCCCCGCCCGGGGTGCACCCGACCAGCCCCGCCGGGCCACGCGGCGGGCACTCGAACACGCCAGCGCCACGCGGCGTGCATCCGGGCGGATCGGCAGGGCCGCGCGGCGGGCACTCAGACGGGCCGGCAGGACCACGCGGCACGTACCTGGACGGGCCGGCCGCCTCGCGCGGGGCGTACCCGATCGGTTCCGCAAGTTCCGGCGGACACCGTCCCGCGGGGCCGGACGAGCGGCGCGGGCATCCCGACGGCCCCGGCGCGGACGGCCGTCGGCCCCACCGCCCCGGTCCGCCTCCGGAACGGCTCGACCAACGCTGGGTACGCCCCGACGGCCCACCGCGCCAGGCCGTCCAACCGGGCTGGATGCCGGAGCCGAACGAGACCCCGCATCCCGCTCCGCGCAGGCACGCCCCGGCCGACGGTCGTCCGGCGGCTTCCGGTGAACGATGGGGCACGCCACCCGACGCTCGCCAGGACCACTCCCCCGGCGGACGCCGCGAACCCCTGCCCGATGGTCGTCGCAGCCCCTTCGTGGAGCCGTCACCGGACGATCCGGCCCGTGGTCGGCGCGGTCCCGGCATCGACGGGCGTGACCAGGCCGTGCCGCCGTCGGAGCGGAGCACTGCCGGCCGGGGCGAGCCGGGCCGACGTGAGCCAGGCCGGGCCGAGCCCGGCCGCGACGGCCGGCGCGAACCAGGCTGGAGCGAGCCGGGCCACGACGGCCGGCGTGAACCCGGTCGGGCCGGTTCGGGCCACGACGGCCGGCGTGAGCCCGGGCGTGACGGCTGGCGCGAGCCCGGCCCACGTCCCCCGGCGGACCGGCGCGACCCGGCCGGTGGCCGGTGGGACGATCGTGCGCCGGGCCGCGAGGCCGCCGCCTACCCCGAGACCCAGCGCCGGGCACCCGAGAACGGGCGGCCCGCGCAGCAGGGCGAACCCGGCCGGTACGGCGCGCAGGGGCACCGTCCGGCTGACCCGCAAGCCTCCGCCCCCGTGCGGCCGGGCGCCGACCAGCGTTGGCAGCGCCCGCCGGCCGATCGTCCCCGCCCGCACCAGGGCGAGTGGCCCGTCATCGAGCCCCGCCCCCGGCCGGAACCCGACGCGTACCGGCCGGACGACCGGCACCGCCCACCCGTGGACCGGCCGATGCCGCCCCGGCACCCGATGCCGCCCCCCGACGGTCCACGCCCCGACGCGCGCCGTCCCGAGCAGGACGGTCCCGTCCGTCCGGACCCACGCGACGCTCGGCCCGCCGGTCCGGGCGCGCAGCCCGACGGCACCGGTCCGCGTCCCCACGCCACCCGGCCGCCCATCGCCCCGTCGCGCCCCGACGCCGCCCCGACGCGCCCGGAAGCCGGTCGAGCGCAGCCGGAGCAGGACCGTCGCCGGCCGGACGAGGTCGCCGCGCGTTCCGACGATTCCCGGACGGCGCGGCCAGACGAGCGCCGGACGCCGCCGGACGCACCGGGGACGACGCGGCCTGGGCGATGGCCCGATGCTCATCCGGTCCGAGGCGCCGAGGGCAGGAGCACGGCCGGGTCGGTCGGGCACCCGCGCCCCGACGACCGTCCCCGCCCTGTCCCGGCGGTGCCGGATCCACTGTCGACACCGCGCACGCCCGCGCACTCCGGTGACGGCTCGCCGTCGACCGGCCAGGCCCCGCTGCGGCCCGTGCCACCAGCTGGTACGGACGAGCAGCACCGGATGCCGGCGCCGGGTCGGTACGAGGCGACCCGTCCGCCGGTGACCGAGCCCGACCGACGCGTCGCCGACGGCGGTTCCGCACCGGCCGTTCCCGTCCGAGACGAGCCCGGTGCGCCCGTCTCGGGTGCGCCCGCCTCGGGTGCGCCCGGTTCCGGCGCACCGGTCTCCGGCGGGGCCGCTCCCCCCGCGCCGGCTGTCGGCACGCCCAGAGGCGATGCGCAGGCTCCGACAGGCACGGGACGAGCGGAGCCCGTCCACCCCACGCCGCCGCATGGGCGGACCGAGGAACGTCAAGAGCTTCCTTCGGCCGGTCCCGTCCAGCCGACCGAGGCCGCGCCGGCTCGTCCCGCGCCGCCCACCTATCCGGGCCCTGCCCCGGCCCGGCCGACCACGCCACCACCGGTCGTCCCGGCGATGGGCCCTGCCGCCCCGGAAGCACAGGCGGCTCGGCCCACGACCGGCACGGGCAGCCGACCCGCTCCGCACACGGACGCCAACCGTCTCGAAGCCGACGCCGGAGCGACCTCCGGAGTAGGCATCCGACCCGCGCCGGCCACGGGCACGAATACGGGCACGAGCACGAGCACGGGCACGAGCACGGGCACGAGCACGGGCACGGGCACCACGGGCACCGGCACCACGGGCACGAGCACGGGCGCGGGCGCGGGCACCAACGGTCCCGGATCCGGCGCGTACTCCGGAGCGACGCCCGGCACCAGCACCCGTGCGGTCCCGGGCGCGGACGCCGATCGCCCCGTAGCCGACCCGCGTCCCTGGACCTCGCCCGGCACCCCGATCACGCCGAGCACGGACGCCGACCGTCCGGTGGTCGACCGTCCGGTGGTCGACGCGCACGCCGGGACGACGTCCCGGACCGCCACCCACGCCACGCCGACCACCGGCCGGCCGCAGGCCGATGTGGACGTCCCAGCAGAGGAAGGCGTCCGGGGAGCCGACGCAGGCATACGGCCCGAGTCCCGCTCGGACGGAAGCCGGCCCGATGCCGGAGTGGACGTCCAAGCTGTGTCCGGGGCGAACCTCGTCCGTCCGGAAGCCGACGCGGACACCCGGCCCACACAGGGCACGGAACGCCTCGGAGCCGGCACTCCCTCTGACCGGAGCGACAAGCCGTCGGAGAACGGCCGACCGGCGGAGAAGACGCCTCCACCGTCCCCCGGCGCCGAGGCGTGGTTCCGCCCGAACCAGCCCGCGGAAGCCCCGAAACCGCCGGAGATCTTGGACGATTTCGGCCCCTCTGGGGGCCCTTTCGTACCAAGATCTCTACCCGGCCAGGACTCGATCGCACCGTCGGGTGGCGAGCGCAGTGGGGTGCAGTCCGTCGAGACGTCGACGGCATCCCTCGGCGCGCCAACGCTGGGCACGCACCCGACCGTTGACGACGGGTCTCCAGCGGTGGCGGGGGCTTCGGAATCGGCGGCGAAGGGGCCGGAAGCCGCAACGACCACAGTGGAGACGAACGCAGCGGACGCGAGGAAGGCGCCGGAACTCGATGCCGTGGTGCCAGCAGGCACTCCCGTGCTCACCGTGCCCGGTGCTAGCGGCGGTCCAGCACCGGCGTCCACTGCCGATGCGAACGCACCCGCACCCGCACCTGCACCCGCACCCACCAGCACCAGCACCAGCACCAGCACCAGCAAACCCGCGGGCACCCTCGACGCACCGCCGGCACCCACACCCACGCCGGCACCGGCACCTATCGTCACCGCCTCGGCCGTGGACGCGTCGACCGCCGGCGCATCGGCCGATGCCGCAACGACCACCGACGCACCGGCCGTACCCGTGCACGCGCCGATCACCCCGCCGACGGCCGAGCCGACGACGGCGGACACCAGCGTTCCCGTACCCGACGGTCCGCGCGCCGAGCCCGAGCCGCACGGCGCGATGGCTGCCGCACCCGAGCGGCTCAGCCCTGCGCCGGAGCGCACTCCGAACGATGTCGCCGCCTCCGGCACCACCGAGACCCGGCAGGACGACGCGGCACCGGAGAGCACTGCCGACGAGACGACGCGCGAGACCATCGCCGACGGCACAGCCCAGGGACCAGCGGCGGCAGACGGCACCGACCACTCCGCGCCCACATCGTCCACCCCGGACCCGGTCGACGCGGCCGCTGATACGGACACCACCGTTGCCGCACCCGCGCAACAGGCGCAGGCCGACGACGCCGAACCGACGCCGACAAGCACCGAGCACGACGCCGACCACGCCGGCAGCGCCGAGCACACCAACAGCACCGAGCACGCCGACGCCGACGACGCGCAGGATCGGCGTACCCCCGAAGAAGCCGGAACCGACGACGGCGCCGGACCTGCGGCGGACGCCGAGCCGCCGCCTCCTGTCGACCCGGAGCAGGCCCTCGCCGCGGTCGGCTGGGAGCTGGATCCGCTGACGCTGCGCGAGCAGGCCCCCGACCCGGCCCAGTTGCGGGTCATCCGGGACGGGCTCACCGGCAAGCTCGACACCACGCTCGACAACCGCAGCCGGGCCCGGCTGCTCAGCCTGCGCGCGGTGGCGTCCCGGGTCCTCGGTGACCTGGACGACGCGCTCGGGGACGCGCGGCTCGCCGTCACGTACGCGGAGGCCACCGGCGAGTTCCGGCGGACCGCGCTGGCCCGCGCGCGCCTCGCCGAGGCGCTGCGGTGGCGGGGTGAACACGCGGAGGCGGACCGGCTCTTCGCGGAGGCGAACTCGCCGGAGCTGCCGGACCGGCTGCGTGCGCTGCTGCACGAGCACGCCGGGCGGTCCTGCTACGACCAGGGCCGGCTGACCGAGGCGTGCCTGCACTTCGAGCGGGCGCTGGACCTGCGTCACGGCGAGGACGCGCAGCTCAACGCCCGGGTCGAGGTCGCGCTGGACGCGGTCGCGGAGCGGGCCGCCGCCGACGGCTTCGGGCCCGCGCCGCGCCGGCCCGAGGAGGTGCTCGGCACGCCGCGTCCGCCGGCGGCGACGTTCGACGAGGAGCAAGAGCTCTGGGGGTACGCGGACGCCGACGGCGAGATGGTCATCGCGCACCGGTACGCCGAGGCGCAGCCGTTCCACGAGGGAATGGCCTGGGTGCGCCGGCCGGAGGCGTCCCGGTGGGCGCTCATCGACACGTCCGGCGCGGCGCTGATCGAGGCGAACAACGGCTACCGGGCGGTGGTGCCCTTCTCGGAAGGGCTGTCCTGGGTGTCGATGGACGGCAAGGGCCGGTGGATGGCCGTCGACCGGATGAACATCGTGAAGATCCCGCCCGGGTACGAGGAGGCCAAGCCGTTCCGCAACGGCCTGGCGGCGGTACGGCAGAACGGCGGCTGGGGTGCGGTGGACCTGACCGGCGAGGTGGTGGTGCCGACCCGCTACCACCGTCTCGGCACGCCGCTCGCGGACGGTCGCGAGGTCGACGGGTTCACCGCCGACGGACTGGCGGTGGTCGAGCTGGCCGGTCGCCGCGGCGTGGTGGACCGGGCCGGGCGGGTGGTGGTGCCACCGGCGTACCCGACGGTGGTGGTGCATCCGGTGGCGTTCCTGGTCGCCACCGAGTCGGGCCGGTGGGGCGCGCTGGACCGGCGCGGCGAGCCGCTCATCGACCCGGTGCATCCGGGGCGCGCGGCGGTGGTCGCGGAGATCGACCGGCTGCTCGCCGACGCCAGCCCGGTGCTCTGACCCGCGCCCGGCACGCCACCTCGAGCGGCGGCGACCCGGCCCGTCAGCGTCTGGCCGCCCCGGCGACCCGGCTCGGCCGCTCACGCCGTCGGCGGAGGGCCCAGCAGTTCGATGCCGTTGCGGGCTGCGGCGTGCCCGAGCGCTGCCGGGTCGATCGGCGCAGGGTCGGGCAGCCGGCGGTGCGGAGCCGGTACGCCTGCTTCCGCGGCGAACCGCTCGAACCCGGCCGGGGTGGTGATCTGGAGCGCGCGCAACGGCTCGTCCGGGCCGACCACGAACGTGTGCGCCAGGCCCACCGGCAGCAGGACGAAGTCACCGGGACCGGCGGTGAGCGTCTCGCCGTCGCAGTGGAATCGGGCGGTGCCGGAGAGCAGGTAGAACATCTCGTCCTCGACCTGATGGCGGTGCAGGGGCGGGGCGAAGCCCGGCGGGTTCACGAACTCGGCGACGGTGAGGCGGTCCCGGGTGTGCCGGCCACCGGCCTTCAACGTGCACAGGTTGCCGAGGAACCAGTACGCCTCGCCGTCGTCGGGGCCGAGCAGGTAGGGGCGGACGGACATGGGTGACCTCCGATTTCAGTGAACGCGGGAACATTCGATAGCCAGGAGTCTAGTGAATAGATTGTTAGTATCGCGAGGTCATGGCTGGAGTCAAGGACGGCAAGTCGACGCGCCCCTACCGCTCGGCGGTGCGCGAGGAGAGCGCCCGGCGTACCCGTCAGGCGGTCGTGCGGGCGGCGACCGACCTGTTCGTGACGCGCGGCTACGCGGCGACGTCACTGGCCGACGTGGCCGCCGAGGCGGGCGTCGCCCGGCCCACCGTGTTCGCCGCATTCGGCTCCAAGGCCGCCCTGCTGCGCCAGGTGCTCGACGAGGCGCTCGCCGGCGACGACGAGCCGGTGCCGGTGGCGCGCCGCCCCTGGTTCCAGCCGGTCTGGGAGGCGTCCGACCAGGGCGCGGTGCTCGACGCGTACGCCGGGGTCTGCACGCTGATCGGCCACCGCGCGGCCGGCGCCTTCGAGACGGTCCGCCGCGCGGCGGACGAGGCGCCCGAGGTGGCCGAACTGTGGGAGACGCTGCTGCGCAACCGCCGCGCGGGCGCCGCCATGGTGGTCGACCGGCTGCTCACCCTGGACGGCCCGCTCCGGCCGGACGCGGGCACCGACCGCGCGGTCGACGCGCTGTGGTTCTACAACGACCCGGCGCACTACGCGGCGCTGGTGCAGCGGTGCGGGTGGACGGAGGAGAGTTTCCGGCAGTGGCTCGCCGTCCGGATGCGCGACGCGCTGCTGGGGGCGTGAACGCCGGACGGCGTCCGCGACCGGGCGGGTCTAGGGTCGGGAGCATGGAATTCCGTCACCTGGGCCGCTCCGGCCTGATGGTCAGCGAGATCTCGTACGGCAACTGGATCACCCACGGCTCGCAGGTCGAGGAGGACGCGGCGGTCGCGTGCGTCCGCGCCGCGATCGACAGCGGCATCACCACCTTCGACACCGCCGACGTGTACGCGGGCACCCGCGCCGAGTCGGTGCTCGGCCGCGCGCTCAAGGGCGAGCGTCGCGAAGGGCTGGAGATCTTCACCAAGGTCTACTGGCCGACCGGCCCCGGTCGCAACGACAGGGGTCTGTCCCGCAAGCACATCATGGAGTCGATCGACGGCTCGCTGCGCCGCCTCCAGACCGACCACGTGGACCTGTACCAGGCCCACCGCTACGACTACAGCACTCCGCTGGAGGAGACGATGGAGGCCTTCGCCGACGTCGTACGCTCCGGCAAGGCGCACTACATCGGCGTCTCCGAGTGGAAGGCGTCCCAGCTGCGCGAGGCGCACGCGCTCGCCCGTGAGCTGCGCATCCCGCTCATCTCGAACCAGCCGCAGTACTCGATGCTGTGGCGGGTCATCGAGACCGAGGTGATCCCCACCAGCGAGGAGCTGGGCATCGGCCAGATCGTCTGGTCGCCGATGGCCCAGGGTGTGCTGTCCGGCAAGTACCTGCCGGGCCAGCCGCCGCCCGCGGGCTCCCGCGCCACCGACGAGAAGTCCGGCGCCGGGTTCATCGCCCGGTTCATGACCGACGACGTGCTCACCCGCGTGCAGCGGCTCAAGCCGCTGGCCGAGCAGGCCGGGCTGACCATGCCGCAGCTCGCCGTCGCCTGGGTGCTCCAGAACCCGAACGTCTCCTCGGCGATCGTCGGCGCGTCCCGGCCGGAGCAGGTGCACGACAACGTGAAGGCGGCGGGCGTGAAGCTCGACGCCGACCTGCTCAAGGCGATCGACGAGATCGTCGAGCCGGTCACCGAGCGGGATCCGGCAAAGACCGAGAGCCCGGCTCAGCGCCCGTGACGTAGCGTCGTTCCCGGGCCGGCTCGGACCGGCCCGGGAACGACCGGGCCGGCTACTCCCAGAAGCGGATCAGGGCATAGCCGATCTGGTACAGCTCGCGCGGCAGGCCGAGCGCGTCGCCGACGGCGAAGACCGCGCCGAAGAACACCCGGTTGATCTGCGGGCTCCACAGCAGCGCGAAGAGCAGGATGAAACCGTACGGGGCGAACAGGTCGTACATCCGCCGGTAGGCGGGGCTGAGCCAGGGCTGGAGCATGTTGCCGCCGTCCAGGCCCGGCACCGGCAGCAGGTTGAGCACGCTGGCGGTGAGCTGGAGGAACGCGAGCAGCCCGACGCCGGCCCAGAACTCCAGCGGCCCGCCCAGTTCCGGCCCCCACGCCACCGCCGCGACCAGCACCAGCGTGAACAGCACGTTCGTCGCCGGCCCGGCCAGGCTGACCAGCGTGTGCCGCAGCCGGCCGGGGATCGCGTGCCGGTCCACCCAGACCGCGCCGCCGGGCAGGCCGATGCCGCCGAGCAGCACCACGACCACCGGCAGCACGATCGACAGCAGCGGGCTGGTGTACTTCAGCGGGTTGAGCGTGAGGTAACCCCGATATGCGATGTCCCGGTCACCGGACCGGTACGCGACCACGGCGTGCGCGTACTCGTGCAGGCACAGCGAGACCAGCCAGCCCGAGACGACGAAGAGGAACACGTCGAAGCCGACGTTGCCGTACCGGTTCCAGGTCATCACCCCGGAGGCGACGAAGAGTGCCACCAGGGCCAGGAAGATCGGGCTGGGCCGGAACGCCGCCCGGGGCACGCCGAGGATCAGCGGCTCGCCCGGGCGGTCGTAGCCCGTCATTCGGCCGGGGGTTGCAGGCTCATCCGGTAGTCCACCCGGTCGTCCTCGACCAGCACGACTGTGGTGACGCCGGATGCCGCGAGCTCCCGCCAGGCCTGGCCGATCCACGACTCGGCGTCCGCCTGGCTCGGGAACGACTCGGCCGGCCCGTCGGCCGCGTCGCCGTTCGTGCCCTCGTACCGCCAGCTCCACGCCATGCCGCGTCTCCCCTCGCCGCCGTCGTCCCGTGGGACGCCAAACCTCCGCAAGCCTAGTCGGCCCCGCCGACGACGGCCCGCCACCACATGGATCATGCCCACCCCCACCGCCGGGCCGCACCCGCGATCTTGCGGTTTCCGCCCCGACAGAGCGGTCATTCCCGGCATCCCGGGGGCCACAAGTGCAAGATCAGCGCCGCGAGAGGGCGGGGCGAGGGCGGGGAGGGGCGAGCTGCCCGGAACGCGGGCGGGCGAACTAAGGTACGGGCATGTCCGTTGACGGGTGGCACACCCTCCTGGTGCTCGGCGGTATCCGCTCCGGCAAGTCCGAGTTCGCCGAGTCTCTGGTCGCCGACGCGCCCACGGTCCGGTACGTGGCCACCGCCCCGGCCGGGGATCCGGAGGACACCGAGTGGGCGACCCGCCTCGCGGCGCACCGCGCCCGCCGCCCGGGGAGCTGGAGCACCGAGGAGACCGCGGCGGATCCGGGCCGGCTGGTCGAGGTGATCGTCGCCGCCGGGCCGAACGAGACGCTTCTCGTGGACGACCTGGGCGGCTGGGTGACGGTGCTGCTCGACCCGGCCCACCAGCCGGCCGACGACACCGCGACGATCGCCGAGCTGGCAGCGGCGGTGCGCTCCAGCACGGCCCGGCTGGTGCTGGTGAGCCCCGAGGTGGGCCTGTCCCTGGTGCCCACCACGCCCCTGGGCCGGGCGTTCACCGACGCGCTCGGCGCGACCAACCGCGCGGTCGCCGACGCCTGCGACGCGGTCGCGCTCGTGGTGGCCGGTCAGACGGCGTGGCTGAAGCCGGCCACTTCGGCCCCCGCGCACGCCGTGCCGCCCGCGACCACGTCGCCCGAGACCGAGCCCGGCCGCGCCGCCGCGCCCCATCACGCGGCGGCCCAGGCCGTACCGGCCGACCTCGGCGCCGGGGACGTGACGCTGCCCGAGGTGCTCACCCCGGCCGCCGCCCCGGTGCCCGCCCCGGCCACATCCGACGAGCCCGGTACGGGCGACTGGGCCGCCCCCACCATGGCGCTGCCGATGATCGCCACCGGCCTGGTCATCCAGCCGGGCATGGAACTGCCGATGCCCGACGACTACACCGGACCGCAGGCGGTCGACCGGCTCGCCACCCTCGACATCCCCGGCGCCGGTCTCGGCGTGCTGGAACAGGTGGTCGGCTTCGCGGCCGCCACCCAGGGCACCTCGACGCCGCGTCCGTGGGACTCGGTGCGCGTCCTGCTGATCCAGGGCGACCACGAGGGCGGCGCGTCGGCCGGCGCGACGCCCGGTGAGTCGGCGCGCCGCGCCCGGCAGGCCCGCGCCGGCCGGGGCGCGCTGGCCCGGCTCGCCGCCGAGAACCGGGCCGGCCTGCAGATCGTCGAGGCGCCCGTCGCGGCGCCGATGGAGGACGGCCCGGCCCTGTCCGCCGACGAGGTCGAGGCGGCGCTGCGCGACGGCTGGCGGCTCGCCGAGCAGGCCGCCGACGCGGGGGTGCAGCTGCTGGTGCTCGCCGCGTGCGGTGCGGGGGCCGAGGCCGCCGCCGCGGCGGTACTCGCGGCCACCGCTGGCGCGGAGCCGCCGACGGTGCTCGGCCGGGTGGTCACCGAGCAGGGCGAGATCGACGACACCGCCTGGATGGTCCGCTGCGCGGCGGTGCGGGACGCGCTGCACCGCACCCGGCGCTCCGCCCGGGAGGCCAAGGACGTCCTGGCCGAGCTGGGCGGTGGCGACATCGCGCTGGCCACCGGCGTACTGCTGGGCGCCACCGCCCGCAAGGTGCCGGTGCTGCTGGACGGGCCGGTCGGCACCGCCGCCGCCATGGTCAGCCGCGACCTGGCCGGGCAGGCCCGGCACTGGTGCCTGCTGCCCGACCACGGCGGCCGTCCGGGCGTACGGCTCGCCGCCGACGTGCTCGGTCTGACCCCGCTCGTGGACCTGCGGCTCGACCTGGGCGAGGGGGCGACCGCGCTGGCCGCGCTGCCGCTGCTGCGCTCCGCGTTGACGCTCGCCGCCACGCTGCCGGTGCACCCGTCGCTGGGCGGCCCCGACGACAGCGGCACCGACGACGACGCCGGCGACCGCACCGACACCGACACCGGCACCGGCACCGGCACCGGCACCGGCGAGCCCACCGGCGACGACGGCAGCGACGACGACCGGACCGGCAGCGGGGCCGAACCGGACTTCGCCGAGCCGGAGCCGGCCGGGCCGGGACCGACCACGATCGGGTCGGACGAGCCGGTCTCCCCCGGCCGACGTGCCGACTGAGGCGCGGCTCGCCGACGGCATCCGGCTGGCGCTCACCACGTTCACCACCCTCCCGGTACGCGCCGGACGGGTCGACCGGGCCGCCGCCGGCACCGCGATGGCGCTCGCGCCGCTGGTCGGCGCGCTGCTCGGCGCCGTACTCGGCGGGGTGCTGCTGCTCACCGGCGCGCTCGCGCCACCGCTCGTCGCCGCGGTGGTCACAGTGGGGCTGGGCGCGCTGCTCACCCGGGGCCTGCACCTGGACGGGCTGGCCGACACCGTCGACGCGCTCGGCTCGTACCGGCGCGGTCCGGCCGCGCTGGAGATCATGAAGCAGCCGGACGTCGGCCCGTTCGGGGTGGTCGCGCTCGTGGTCGTACTCCTGCTCCAGAGCGCGGTGCTCGCGGAGCTGGCCGGCCGGAACGCGCTCGCCGCGTTCGCCGCCGTGGTCGCGGCCACCGCGGCCGGGCGGCTCGCCGTCGGCCTGGCCTGCCGGCGCGGCGTGCCGGCGGCCCGGCCCGAGGGCCTGGGCGCGCTCGTCGCCGGCACTGTCGGGTGGGGCGCACCGGCGGTCGGCGCGGTCGCCGTCGCGCTGGCGGCGGTGCCCGCCGTCGCGGACCGTCCGTGGCAGGGGCCGCTCGCCGTCCTCGCCGCGCTCGCCGTCGCGGCCGGGCTGCTGCGGCACCTGGTACGCCGCTTCGGCGGCATCACCGGCGACGTGCTCGGAGCGCTCGTGGAGATCGTCACCACGCTGTCCTACCTGGGACTGGTGCTGACCGGCTGAGCGCCACCGGTCCGGGCGGGTAGCGTTCGGGGCGAGTGCACCGGCGCGGTCGAGGGGGACGGCATGCTCATCACGGACGACTTCCTGCCGGTACCGGTGCCCGAGTCGCTCGACGCGACCTATCTGGTGCCGATCACCGGGCTGCCCAAGGTGAGCCCGAAGACAGCCGTGGAAGGGCTGGCCGGCCGGCTCTCCGAGCCGGTCCACGGGCTGGCCCGGCAGATGCTCGACAGCCCGCTGATGACGGTGGACACCCGCACCGTCGACGAGTTCCCCGAACTGCCGCCGGACCTGCTCACCGCGTTCGGCGCCACCGAGGAGCAACTGGCCCGGCTGGCCGCCGCCACCCACCTCGTGGTGGTGCAGGCCGAGTACCGGCCGGGCTGGCCGCCCGCGCACGAGTGGGCCGCCCGCGCCGTGGCCGCGGCGGTGGCCGAGACGGTCGGCGGGGACGTGGTGGACGTCTTCGGGCTCCAGTTCCTCGACCCGGCGGCGGCGCTGCGCTCGCTGCCCGACGAGCAGGGCCGGATCCGGCTCGTCGACTGGGTGCTGGTGCCCTACTCCTCGGACTCCGACGGGCTGTGGTTCACCACCAAGGGACTGCGCCGGTTCGGGCTGCTGGAGTTGCAGGCGCAGGGCGTACCGGACCACCTGACCCGGGCGTGGGGCGCGGTGATGACCGGCGCGGCCCGGCGGCTGCTGCGGGACTGGACCGACGGGCTCGCCGGGGAGGAGGTGCCGGCGTTCGTGCAGCTTCCGGTGCTGGCCACGGTGACCGGGCACGACATCGCCGTGGCGTACGGCAATCCGGAGCAGCACGGCGCGACCGCGCCGGTGCTGCTGCGGCTGGAGCTGGACCCGGCCACCGACCCGGACGCCGACTCGTTCCTGAGCCTCAACCCGCCGCCCGGGCATCCGGGTCCGCCCGGCCGCTACTTCGCCGCCGCCTGCGCGACGCTGTTCAACGGCATTCAGCCGGACGTGCGCTACACCCGCACCGGGGACGCGATGAGCCGCGCGGTGGAGACCGCCCGAGAGGCGCTGGGCGACATCCGGGCCCGGTTCCTGGCCGGGCGGCTGCCCGAGGAGAGCCAGCTCGTGGTCAAGTACGGCCTGCCCGGCGACGACGGCCCCGAGTACGTCTGGGCCGGGGTGACCTCGTGGGACACCCCGGAACGGATCGTCGGCGCCAGCGCCAGCGACGCCAACACCGACCCGGGCGTGCGGATCGGCTCGCCGGTGGTGGTGGAGGCGTCGGACGTGGTCGACTGGGCCGTGCTGGACGGCACCGGCGTGCTGGAGGGCGGCTGGACGCAGGCAGTCCTCGACGCCGGGGAGCGCGGCGAGGACTGACCCGCGCGGCTCAGCGCACCGAGGGCTTGACGAACGGCGGCCTGGTCAGGCGCATCCGGGCACGGCGGCCCCGGATGTCCACCTCCAGCTCGTCGCCGTCGGCCAGCTTCGGGTCGGTGTCGACCAGCGCCAGCGCGACGCCGTGCTTGAGCGTCGGGCTGAACGTGCCGCTGGTGACGGTGCCGACCTGCCGGTCGCCCGCGTACACGGCCATCCCGGGGCGCGGGATGGCCCGGTCGACGGCGGTGAGGCCGCGCAGCGTACGGGCCGGGCCGGCGGCCTTCTCGGCGCGCAGCGCGTCGCGGCCCCAGAACGCCGGCTTGTCCCAGCCGACCGCCCAGCCGGAGCGGCCCTGCACCGGGGTGATCTCCGGGGACAGGTCCTGCCCGTGCAGCGGGTAGCCCATCTCGGTGCGCAGCGTGTCCCGGGCGGCCAGGCCGCAGGCGCGTACGTCGTCTGCGGCGGCGAAGAGCGCGTCCCAGACGGCGACCGCGTGCTCGGACGCCACGACCAGCTCGTAGCCCAGCTCGCCGGTGTAGCCGGTGCGGCACACGGTCAGCTCCACCCCGTCGAGCGTGGCGGTGGAGAAGCTCATGTAGTCGTGCCCGGTGGGCAGGCCGAGCGCGCCCAGCAGCTCAGCCGAGCGCGGTCCCTGCACGGCGAGCACCGCGTACGCCTCGTGTTCGTCGGTGACTGTGACGCCGGCGGGCGCGGCGGCGCGCAGGCGGCGGGCCACCTCGGCGGTGTTGGCCGCGTTGGGCACCAGGAAGACGTGGTCGTCGGCGTGCAGGTAGGCGATGATGTCGTCCACCACGCCGCCGGTGGCGTCGTCGCAGCAGAGCGTGTACTGCGCCTGGCCGGGGGTGATCCGGCCGAGGTCGTTGGTGAGGCAGGCGTTGACGAAGTCCGCCGCGCCCGGCCCGGTGACCCGGATCTTGCCCAGGTGCGAGACGTCGAACACGCCGACGCCCTCGCGGACTGCCGTGTGCTCCTTGAGCACGCCGCCACCGGCGTACTCCAGCGGCATCTGCCAGCCCCCGAAGGGGGCGAACTTCGCGCCGAGCGCGGTGTGCCGCTCGTGCAGCGGGGATCGGCGCAGCCGGGTCTCGGCGGCGTCGGAGGTCACCTCGGTCATGGGTGGCAACTTACCGGCCCGGACCGCTGTGGTTAGCATCGGCGGGATCCCGTCGGCACGCATCGGCGGGACAGCCACGCCTCCCGGCGGGTAGGTTGCCGCCGGAGAGACCTTCATCGCCGGTACGCGACGACGCGGCCGGCCCGGCCCGCCCGGAGTAGCTTTCGTGACATCGCCCCGCACCACCCTCAGCCTGGTCGACACCGACCCCGCCGAACTCGCCGTCGACGCGATCGTGATCGGCGTGCACAGCCAGACCACCGAGCCGGGCAACGGCGCACCCGCCCACGCCCTGCTGCTGGCCACCGGCGGGGAGAGCATCGCCGCCGCGTTCGACGGAAAGCTGACCGAGACGCTGGCCCTGCTCGGCGCGACCGGTGGCCCGGGCGAGGTGATCAAGCTGGCCACGCTGGGTACCGTGACCGCGCCGCTGGTCGTGGCGGTCGGCCTCGGCCCGGAGCCCTCGGGCGCCGCTCCGGCCCCGGAGTCGCTGCGCCGGGCCGCCGGTGCCGCGGTGCGGGCGCTGGCCGGTGCCCCGCGCGTCGCCCTGGCCCTGCCGCTGCCCGACGACGCCGACGCCCCGGCCGCGCTGCGCGCGGTCGCCGAGGGCGCGCTGCTGGGCGGCTACCGGTTCGCCGGCTACAAGACCAAGCCGCAGCCGGCCCGGCGCGAGCCGGTGGCCGAGGTGCTGGTGGCGGTGCCGGACGCGGCCGACGCGACCGCCCAGGCCGAGATCGCGCGGGCACAGGCGGTGGCCGGTGCGGTGCGGACCAGCCGGGACTGGATCAACACCGCCCCGAACGAGCTGCGTCCCCCGGCGTTCGCCGACGTCGTCTCCGCCGCCGCCCGCGAGGCGGGGCTGGAGGTCGAGGTGCTGGACGAGGCGGCGCTGGCGGCCGGCGGCTACGGCGGCATCCTCGCCGTCGGTCAGGGCTCCGAGGCCCCGCCGCGGCTGGTGAAGCTCACCTACACGCCCGCCGGTGGCGGCAACGGCAAGCGGGTCGCGCTGGTCGGCAAGGGCATCACGTTCGACACCGGCGGCATCTCGATCAAGCCGGCGCAGGGCATGTGGGAGATGAAGTCGGACATGGCCGGCGCGGCGGCGGTCGGCGCGGCCATGCTGGCGGTCGCGGCACTCAAGCCGTCGGTCACCGTCACCGGCTACCTGCCGATGGCGGAGAACATGCCGTCGGGCACCAGCTACCGGCCGGGTGACGTGATCAGCATGTTCAACGGCAAGAAGGTGGAGGTGCTCAACACCGACGCCGAGGGCCGGATGGTGCTGGCCGACGCGATGGCGCGGGCCTGCGCGGACGGCGCGGACTACCTGTTCGAGACCTCCACGCTGACCGGCGGCCAGGTGATCGCGCTGGGCAAGCGGATCGCCGGTGTGATGGGCACCCCGGAGCTGTGCGAGCGGGTGCGGGTGGCCGGTGACGCGACCGGCGAGCCGGCCTGGCCGATGCCGCTGCCCGACGACGTGCGCAAGGGCATGGAGTCGGACGTCGCGGACATCTCGCAGGTCAACGCCGGGATGGACCGGGCCGGGCACATGCTCCAGGGCGGCGTGTTCCTGCGCGAGTTCGTGACCGACGACGTGGCGTGGGCGCACATCGACATCGCCGGTCCGGGCTACCACTCGGGCGAGGCGACCGGCTACTGGACCAAGGGCGGCACCGGCGTGCCGGTGCGCACGCTCGTGCACCTGGTCGAGGACGTCGCCACCAACGGCTGACGGGTAAGGAAGGGCCCCTTCTTAACGCCTCGCGTTGTAGAAGGGGCCCTTTTTAACACCCGCGCGCAGCCGGGTCAGTACAGCTCGGGGCGGCGCTTGCGGCGCTCGTTGTAGTCGCGCATGCGCTGCGGATAGCCCATCAGCCGCACGTCGTAGATCGGGATGGCGATCCGGTGCGCCCAGCGGCGGGCTTCGTCCGGCCCGCCGACACGCCGCCGGGTCCACTCGCCGTCGTCGGCGATCAGCATGATCGTGGTCTCGGTGACCGTCGTACGGGGCTCGATGTACGCCTCGACGCCCTTGCGGGTCCGGACGAAGTTCTCCAGATGGTCCAGATCGGCGCGGTCGGCGGCGCGGTCGCGGCTCGCCGGGGCCGCCCGCTTACGTCGTCGGAACAGCCCCACCGAATCCACTCCTCCCCCAGCGCCGTCATCGAAGACGGTGCCAAGGGTACGTGTCACCGACGTGTCGTTGGGCACCTCGGTACGCGCTCGGTCCGTGGTGGTGACAAGATGACCGAGGTGGGGTGTGCCTGTTACTCCGCCGTAACCCCCGATGCAGTGACGCGACCTGGGAGTTGGATGTGAGCGAGCCGAACGACACGACCTTCGACATCGTCATCCTCGGAGGTGGTAGCGGCGGCTACGCGGCGGCGCTGCGTGCCGCCCAGCTGGACCTCTCCGTCGCCCTCATCGAGAAGAGCAAGCTGGGCGGGACCTGCCTGCACAACGGGTGCATCCCGACCAAGGCGCTGCTGCACGCCGCCGAGATCGCCGACCAGACCCGCGAGTCCGAGCAGTTCGGCGTGAAGGCCGAGCTGGTCGGCATCGACATGAAGGCGGTCAACTCGTACAAGGACGGCGTGATCTCCCGCCTGTACAAGGGCCTCCAGGGCCTGGTGGGCGGCAACAAGAAGATCACCTTCGTGGCGGGCGCCGGCAAGCTGGTCGGCAAGAACGTCGTCGAGGTCGACGGCAAGCGCTACACCGGCCGCAACGTCGTGCTGGCCTCCGGCTCGTACGCCAAGAGCCTGCCCGGCCTGGACGTCGACGGTGAGCGGATCATCACCAGCGACCACGCCCTGACCCTGGACCGCGTCCCGTCGTCGGCGATCGTCCTCGGCGGCGGCGTGATCGGCGTCGAGTTCGCCAGCGTCTGGAAGTCCTTCGGCGTGGACGTGACCATCGTCGAGGCGCTGCCCCGCCTGGTCGCCGCCGAGGACGAGGAGTCGTCGAAGGCGCTGGAGCGGGCGTTCCGCAAGCGGAAGATCAACTTCAAGGTCGGCAAGCCGTTCGAGAAGGTCGAGAAGACCGACAAGGGCGTGAAGCTGACCATTCAGGGCGGCGACACGGTCGAGGCCGAGCTGCTGCTGGTCGCCGTGGGCCGCGGTCCGAACACCGCCGGCCTCGGCTACGAGGAGCAGGGCGTCAAGATGGACCGCGGCTACGTGCTGACCGACGAGCGGCTGCGCACCAGCGTGCCGAACGTCTACGCGGTCGGCGACATCGTGCCCGGCCTGCAGCTCGCGCACCGCGGCTTCCAGCAGGGCATCTTCGTCGCCGAGGAGATCGCCGGGAAGAACCCGGCCGTGATCGACGAGGCCGGCATCCCGCGCGTCACCTACTGCGACCCGGAGCTGGCGTCGGTCGGCCTGACCGAGGCGAAGGCCAAGGAGCAGTACGGCGCCGACAAGATCAAGACCTACAACTACAACCTGGGCGGCAACGGCAAGAGCCAGATCCTCAAGACCGCCGGCCACGTGAAGCTGGTCCGGGTGGACGACGGCCCGGTGGTCGGCGTGCACATGGTCGGCGCCCGGGTCGGTGAGCTGATCGGCGAGGCGCAGCTCATCTACAACTGGGAGGCGTACCCGGCCGAGGTGGCGCAGCTCGTGCACGCCCACCCGACGCAGAACGAGGCTCTGGGCGAGGCGCACCTGGCCCTGGCCGGCAAGCCGCTGCACGCGCACGCCTGACACGACAACCGCGGCGTCCGGCGACGGGCGATGATCCCACCAGGGGAATGAAGGAGTCTGGAGAACATGCCGGTATCGGTCACCATGCCCCGGCTCGGCGAGAGCGTCACCGAGGGCACCGTCACGCGCTGGCTCAAGCAGGAGGGTGACACCGTCGAGGTCGACGAGCCCCTGCTCGAGGTGTCGACCGACAAGGTCGACACCGAGATCCCGTCCCCCGCGGCGGGCGTGCTGAGCCGGATCGTGGTCGGCGAGGACGAGACCGCCGAGGTCGGCAGCGAGCTGGCGGTCATCGCCGGCGAGGGCGAGGACGCGGGCGCGGCTCCCACGGAGAAGGCCGAGCCGGCCACCGAGCCGACGGCCGCCGCCGAGGGCACCGGCCCCGAGCCGGAGCAGGCCCAGGAGGCCGAGGAGGCCGCCGCCGAGCCGGGCGCCGAGGCCGAGCAGCCGGCCGTCGAGGAGCCGGCCGAGCCCGCCGCGCCGTCGGGCGAGGGCACGCCGGTGACCATGCCGGCCCTGGGCGAGAGCGTCACCGAGGGTACTGTCACCCGCTGGCTCAAGCAGGTCGGCGAGACCGTCGAGGTGGACGAGCCGCTGCTGGAGGTCTCCACCGACAAGGTCGACACCGAGATCCCGTCGCCGGTCGCCGGCACGCTGCAGGAGATCAAGGTCGCCGAGGACGAGACCGCCGACGTCGGCGCTGTGCTGGCGATCGTCGGGGTGGCCGGCGCCGCGCCCGCGAAGGCGAAGCCCGAGGCGAAGCCCGAGGCGAAGCCCGAGCCGAAGCCCGAGCCGAAGGCCGAGGCGAAGCCCGAGCCGAAGCCGGAGCCGAAGGTCGAGGAGCCCACGCCGGGCGCGTCCTACAACGAGCCGGCCGCCGAGGCGGAGCAGGCCGCGCAGCCGGCCAAGGCCGAGCAGGCGGCCCAGCCGGCCGCGCCGGCCGCCGCGCAGCGCCCGAGCGTTCCGTCCGAGTACGGCGAGGACGCCGCCGGGTACGTGACGCCGCTGGTGCGCAAGCTCGCCGCCGAGCACGGCGTGGACCTGGGCTCGATCAAGGGCACCGGCGTGGGTGGCCGCATCCGCAAGCAGGACGTGCTGGAGGCGGCCGAGAAGGCGAAGGCCGCCAAGCCCGCGCCGGCCGCCGCCGCTGCCCCGTCCGCACCCGCCCCGGCCAAGCCGGCCGCCAAGCCGGAGCCGAGCGCCAAGCGGGGCACCGCGGAGAAGCTGCCGCGGATCCGTTCGATCATCGCCAAGCGTCTCCAGCAGTCGCTGCACGAGACGGCGCAGCTGACCACCGTCGTCGAGGTCGACGTCACCAAGGTCGCCAAGCTGCGGGCGCGGGCCAAGGACTCGTTCCAGGCCAAGCACGGCGTGAAGCTGTCCTTCCTGCCGTTCTTCGCGGTGGCCGCGATCGAGGCGCTCCAGACGTACCCGATCATCCAGGCCAGCATGGACCTGGACGGCGGGACGATCACCTACCCGGGCGCCGAGCACCTGGGCATCGCGGTGGACACCGAGCGCGGGCTGCTCACGCCGGTCATCCACAACGCCGGTGACTTGAACATGGGTGGCCTGGCCAAGCGGATCGCCGACCTGGCCGAGCGCACCCGGGCCAACAAGATCACCCCGGACGAGATGGCCGGGGCGACGTTCACGCTCACCAACACCGGCAGCCGGGGCGCCCTGTTCGACACCCCGATCGTGCCGTCGCCGCAGTCGGCGATGCTCGGCACGGGTGCCGTGGTGAAGCGTCCGGTCGTGGTGAACGATGCTGAGCTGGGCGAGGTCGTGGCGATCCGCTCGATGGTCTACCTGGCTCTGTCGTACGACCACCGGCTGATCGACGGTGCCGACGCGGCCCGCTTCCTCACCGCGGTGAAGGAGCGGCTGGAGGGCGGCAACTTCGAGGCCGAGCTGGGTCTGTAGATCCGAGACGGCGAGGGGGCGCGCGGCGACATGCCGCGCGCCCCCTTCCTCGTTTCCGCGGGTCAGCCGCGCAGGTGCGCCTCGGAGACGGTCCAGAGCTGCTCGGCGGCCTCCGGGTCCCGGGCGTACGCGGCCCAGCCGGTGCGAGTGCCCGGCTGGTTCGGCCCGGCCTCCTGGCAGTCCTCGAAGTACCGGCCGCCGACGCCGTCGAGCAGCGGCGAGGTGGCGACCAGCACCGAGGTCGCCGCGCCCTGCTCCGGGGTCTTGAAGGCGGCCGCGTTGCCGCTGCGCATCCGCGCCAGCTCCTCCTCGCTGATGTAGCGCTGGAGGTTGGTCCGGATCGCGCCCGGCATCAGCGCGTTGGTGTAGATGCCGTCGTCGGCCCAGCGGCGGGTCGCCTCCACCGCGAACAGCACGTTCGCGGTCTTGGACTGCCCGTACGCCAGCCACGGGTCGTACGGCCGCTGCCGGAAGTGGATGTCGGAGAACACCACCGGCGAGCGCAGGTGCGCCGCCGAGCTGACCGAGACGATCCGCGCGCCGTCGGCCGCGGCGAGCGCCGGGCGCAGCCCGGTGGCGAGCGCGAAGTGCCCGAGGTGGTTGGTCGCGAACTGCATCTCCCAGCCCTGCTCGGTGCGCATCTCGGGCGAGGCCATGATCCCGGCGTTGTCGACGAGCATGTGCAGTGGCCCGTCCCAGGTGCGGACGAACGCGGCCACCGAGGCGAGGTCGGCGAGGTCGAGCGGGGCGACCAGGATCCGGTCGTTGCCGGTGGTGCCGATGATGTCGTCGGCGGCGCGCTGTCCGGCCTCGGTGTTGCGGACGGCGAGTGTGACGTCGGCTCCGGCGGCGGCGAGCGCGCGGGCGGTCTCCACGCCGATCCCGGAGGCGCCGCCGGTGACGACGGCCCGCCGGTCGGTCAGGTCCAGGTCGCGGACCACCTCCAGGGCTGTTGTCTCGGCGGAGAACGGGGTGGTGACTGGTGTCGAGCTGGTCATGGTCCATCCTTGTCGACGGCGACGCGGACCGATGTCCGCCCGCTACGATGAGAAGCGGAGGATCCTCCGTTACTCCGCCAGCATAATCGGAGGGGGCTCCGGTTACCATCGTGCCGGGCCGGCGACCCGGTCGAGGGAGGAGTGCCCGTGCCCGACCGACAGCTGCGCGCGGACGCGCTGCGCAACCGGCAGCGGCTGCTGGACGCCGCGGTCCAGGCGTTTTCCCAGGACGGCCCGGAGGTAACGCTGGACCGGGTCGCCAAGGACGCCGGCGTCGGCATCGGCACGCTCTACCGCCACTTCCCGAGCCGGGAGGCACTGATCGAGGCGGCGTACCGCAACGAGCTGGAGAAGCTCTGCGACGCCGCTCCGGCGCTGCTCGCGGCCCAGCCCGCCGACGCGGCGCTACGCGCCTGGATGGACCGGTTCGTCGACTACCTCGCCACCAAGCGGGGCATGGCCGACGCGCTGCGGCTGGTCATCGCCTCCGGCGCCAACCCGTACGCGCAGAGCCGCGACCTGCTGCTCGCCGCGCTCGGGGCGCTGCTCGCGGCGGGCGCCGCAGCGGGCGTCGTACGCGCCGACGTGGCCGCCGCCGACGTGCTCGCCAGCCTCAGCGGGGTCTCCCTGGTGGCGGGCGAGCCGGACCAGCGTGCCCAGGCCGGACGCCTGCTCGACCTGCTGATGGACGGGTTGCGCCACCGGCCGGGCTGACCGGAATCGGCCCGCGGCCCGGACCGGCGCTGACAGACTCGGCCGGTGGGCTCGTACGGGTGGCGGGGACGCCTGGGGCCGGCCGTGCCGGTGGCCCCGGGCGCCCGGGTCGACCGGTTCGAGATCTTCTTCGACCTGGTCTTCGTCTTCTCGTTCTTCATCATCACCCGGGCCACCGCGCTCGAGGTGACCGGCGGGGCGCTGCTGCACGCGCTGCTGGTCCTCGCCGTGCTCTGGTGGTCGTGGGTGGTGCACAGCGTGGTCGCCACCCGGGTACGCCTCGGCGAGGGCTTCGTCCCGGTGCTCATGACAGTCGGCATGGCCGCGCTGTTCACGTTCGCGCTGTCGCTGCCGCACGCGTTCCGCGACCCGCGCGGCAACGAAGCCGGGCCGATGGTCGCGGCGCTCAGCTACACCGTCCTGCGGCTGGTGCACCTGCTGCTCTACCGGCACGCCGTCCGGGACAGCCCGAACGAGCGCCGGCAACTGATCCGGTTCGCCCCCGAGGTGGTCGGCAGCACCGCGCTGCTGCTGGTCGCCGCGCTGCTACCGCCGAGGATCGACGACCTGTTCTCGGCGGCGGTGCTGCGGGACGTGCTGTGGGCCGGCGTCATCCTGCTCCAGTACGGCACCGGCATCCTCGCCGGCACGTGGGGCTGGGGCGTCGCGTCCGCCGAACACTGGACCGAGCGATACGACCTCATCCTGATCATCGCGCTCGGCGAGTCGGTCATCTCCGTCGGCGTGGGCAGCAATCTGCTCGGCCAGCCGCCCACCTGGCCGGCCGTGGCGGCGGCGGTGCTCGGCATCTTCTTCACCGCCGCGCTCTGGTGGGCGCACTACGACATGGTCGGGCCGGCCGCCCGGATCGCCCTGCACGTCGCGCAGGACGGTCCCCGGGTGGCGATGGCCCGGGACGCGTACGCATACCTGTTCCTGCCGATGATCGCGGGCATCATCCTGTTCGCGCTCGGCGCCGAGACGATCGTGCACGGGATCGCCGACCCGAACGTGCCGCCGAGCGAGCCGGCACACGGTCCGGGCGTGCCGCTGCTGTACGGCGGCGTGATCTGCTACCTGTGCGGCAACATGCTGTTCCAGCTGCGCACCCTGCGCACGGTGAGCTGGACCCGGGTCGGGACGGTGCTGCTGCTCGGCGTGGCCATCCCGGTCGCGGAGCGGGTGCCGGGGCTGGCCGCGCTGGGCATGCTGACCGCCCTCACAGTGGGCATGGTGGCCGTCGAGGTGATCGTCTTCGCCGAGGGCCGGCAGGCGCTGCGCAAGCTGGTCTTCGAGGAGCGCGCCAGCCACGAGGCGCACGAGGCGGCCTGGCGGGCCCGGTGGCACGAGCAACCCGAGGACCGCGACGCGAACGGATGAACCCCGCCGTGTGACGTTCGGCCGTCGGCAGAATCGGCGCGTGCGGGGTGGCCGGCGGCGCGGCGTGCGCCGATGCTGAGGCGATGGCGACCTTCTCCGTACAGGCGCAGCCCACCGACGCGGCGAGCTGGACCGAGCTGGCCCGTACCGTCGAGGCGGCCGGCTTCGACGCGCTGTTCGCAGCCGACCACCCCGGCTCCTGCGCGTCGCCGTTCGTCGCGCTGGCCGCCGCGGCGGCCGTGACCAGCAGGCTGGGCCTCGGCTCGTACGTCTCCAACGCCGGCGTACGCGAGCCGATCCTGCTCGCCGCCGACGTGGCCACCCTGGACGTGGTCTCCGGCGGGCGGGCCCGGCTCGGCGTCGGCGCCGGCCACACGCCGGCCGAGTGGCGGGCCGTCGGGCGCGAGCGCCCGGACGTCGCCGGCCGGGTACGCCGCTGCGTCGAGGTGGCCGAGGCGGTCCGGGCGCTGCTGGCCGGCGACGAGGTCACCGTGGACACCGGGGACCTGACGACGTACGCGGCACGGCTCGACCGGCCCCGCCCGGTCCAGGACCGGATCCCGCTGACCGTCGGCGCTTCCAACTCGACGCTGCTGCGCTGGGCCGGAAGGCACGCCGACGTGGTCGGCCTGGCCGGCTTCGGCCGTACGCTGCCCGACGGCCACCAGCACACCGTCCGGTGGCGGGCCGACCAGATCGAGGCGCAGCTCGCGCACGTGGCGGCCGGAGCGGCCGGCCGGGAGACGCCGCCGGTCCTGGAGGCGCTGGTCCAGCACGTCGCCGTCACCGACGACGCGGAGGCGGCCGCCGCCGGGACGGCCGCCGAGACCGGGCTCACCCCGGCGGAGGTGCTGGCCACCCCGTTCGTGCTGGCCGGGACGCCCGCCGAGATCGTCTCTGCCGTGGCCGGGCACCGGCGCCGCTGGGGCGTCACCCGCTTCGTGGTACGCGCCGGGGCCGTCGACGCGCTCGCCCCGCTCCTGCCCCGGCTGGCGGGAAAAGAGCTGGACTTCGAGCACACTCGAAAGTGAACACTGGGCGCATGACGACGACACGACGGCTGGGCCGCAGCGGCATCGAGGTCAGCGCGATCGGTATGGGCTGCTGGGCGATCGGCGGCCCGCTCTGGGACGGCACCCAACCGCTCGGCTGGGGCGAGGTGGACGACGACGAGTCGGTGCGTACCGTCCACCGGGCGCTCGACCTGGGCGCGACGCTGTTCGACACCTCCAGCAACTACGGCGCGGGGCACAGCGAGCGGGTGCTCGGGCGCGCGCTCGCCGGCCGCCGGGACCGCGCGGTCATCGCCACCAAGTTCGGCTATCCCACGGACGAGGCGACCCGCCAGGCGCTCGGCGAGGACGCCAGCCCTGACTACGCACGGCGCAGCCTGGAGGGTTCGCTGCGCCGGCTCGGCACCGACCACGTCGACCTCTACCAGCTCCACCTGGGCGGCCTGCCGGTGCCGCGGGCGCTGGACCTCGTCGGCACCCTGGAGGACCTGGTCGCCGAGGGAAAGATCCGGGCGTACGGCTGGAGCACCGACGACCCCGCCTCGGCGCGCGCCTTCGCCGAGGCCGGACCGCACTGCTCGGCGATCCAGCACGACCAGTCGGTGCTGCGGGACAACGCCGCCATGCTCGCGGTCTGCGCTGAGTTCGACCTGGCCGCCCTGAACCGGGGGCCGCTGGCGATGGGCCTGCTCACCGCGAAGTACCAGGATGCTCCCACCGCCCGGGGCGACGACGACGTGCGCGGCGTGGCACCGGAGTGGCTGGACTGGTTCACCGGCGGCGTACCGCGCGCCGAGTGGGCCGAGCGGGTGGCCCGGGTCCGTGAGGCGCTGACCGCCGACGGCCGCACGCTCGCCCAGGGCGCGCTGGGCTGGCTGCTCGCCCGCAGCCCGCACACCCTGCCGATCCCCGGCTGCCGGACCGTCGGGCAGGCCGAGGAGAATCTCGGCGCGCTGGCGTACGGGCCGCTGCCGGAGGCAGCCTTCGCCGAGGTGGAAAGACTGCTCGCCGACCTGCGCACCGCCAAGGCCGACGCCTGACCAGCCAGGCCGGGCCGGCCGGCTGAGGGCGGCGCCGGTACGCAACCGGTGGGCGTGACGAGTGAGTGATTTCGCTCAACGCATCCGAATCGCGCCGCGTACTCGAAGATGTGAGCATGCGGATCCTCATGGCCGGCGCGTCCGGTTTCCTCGGCACCCGACTGGTCGACTGCCTCACCGCGGACGGCCACCAGGTCACCCGCCTGGTCCGCCGCCCGCCACGCACACCCGTCGAACGGCAGTGGAACCCCTCCGCCGCACAGCTGGACCCGCAGTGTGTCGCCGACGCCGACGTGGTGGTGAACCTGGCCGGCGCCGGGGTGGGCGACAAGCGCTGGAACGACGAGTACCGGAAGGTGATCCGGACCAGCCGGGTGGACAGCACCACCACGCTCGCCATCACGATCGCCGGCCTGCCCGCCGCCGACCGGCCGACGGTGCTGCTGAACTCCTCCGCCGTCGGCTGGTACGGCAACACCGGCGACCGGACGGTAACCGAGGAGGCACCTGCGGGTGAGGGGTTCCTCGCCGACGTCTGCCGCGTCTGGGAGGCCGCGACCCGCCCGGCCGAGGACGCCGGCGTACGGGTGGTGCGCCTGCGTACCGGACTGCCGCTGCACCGCGACGGCGGCCTGCTCAAGCCGCAGCTGCTGCCGTTCCGGCTCGGCGTCGGCGGCAAGCTGGGCAACGGGCGGCAGTGGCTGCCGTGGATCTCGATGCGGGACTGGCTCGACGCCGCGAAGTTCCTGCTGAACCGCGACGGCATCGCCGGCGCAGTGAACGTGGTCGGCCCGGCGCCGGTCACCAACGCCGAGTTCACCAAGGAACTGGCCCGCCAACTGCACCGCCCGGCGATCATGCCGATCCCGGCGGTGGCGCTGAAGGTGGCGCTCGGCGGTTTCGCGCAGGAGGCGCTGACCAGCGCGCGGGTGCTGCCCGCCGTGCTCGACAAGGCCGGCTTCTCCTGGGCGCACCCGGACCTGGCGGGCGCGCTGCGCGCCGCCCTCTCCGAGTGACCGGCCGAGGGCGGCGCGACGCGGCGGATCAGCAGCCGATCACCCAGTACGCGGGCCCGGTCTGCTTCAGCGTGCTCTTGTAGAAGGTGTTGTAGAGGCCCATCCGCTGCCCGCTGCCGAGCGCGTAGGCGTAGCCACCGGACTGGTAGGCCCGCCCGGCCACGACGTGCGCGTAGTTGCTGGCGGTGACGCAGGCCGGCGCGCTGGTCGGCGTGGGCGAGGCGGTCGGCGTGGGCGAGGCCGTCGGCGTGGGTGACGCCGTGGCCGTCGGGGTCGGGCTCGGCGAGGCGCCGCCACCGCCGAGCCCGAAGAAGACCGCGTCCCGGTACGTCGAACAGATGGTGTCCAGGAAGTACGCCCCGGCGGTGCCGCACTGGTCCGCGCCCGTACCCGGGTCGACGGGGGTGCCGTGGCCCATCCCGGAGACCCGGTAGAGGCGGACCTGGTCGGCGCCGTAGACCTCCAGGCTCGTGCCGGCCGGCAGCGTGGACGTGCTGGTCGGGGTGGTCGACACGCCCAGCACGTTCGTCCACTGGTCCCGCGACTCGGCGGCGTTCGCGGTCGCCACGGTGGTGTCGCTGGTGCCGTGCCAGATCGCCACGCGGGGGCGCTTGCCGGTGTACCCGGGGTACGCGCCGCGGACCAGGTCGCCCCACTGCGCCGGGGTCTTGTCCACGCCCGGGTTCATGCAGCTGAACGCGGTGACGGTGCTGGTGGCGCAGCGGTACGGGATGCCGGCGATGATCGAGCCGCCGGCGAAGACGTCGGGGTAGGCGGCGAGCATGGCCGCGCTCATCGCGCCACCGGCGGAGAGGCCGCTGACGTAGACGCGGGCGCCGTCGGTGCCGTAGGTGGTCTTGGCGTAGTCGACCATCTGCTTGATCGACAGCGCCTCGCCCTGGCCGCGTGCGGTGTCACCGGTCTCGAACCAGTTGAAGCAGGAGTTGGCGTTGTTGCCGCTGGGCTGCTGCGGCGCGATGAGCGTGAACTTCCACTGGTCGGCGTACTTCTGCCAGCCGGAGTTGGTGACGTACGTCGAGGCGTTCTGCACGCACCCGTGCAGCAGCACCACGGCGGGCGCGCCGGTGGGCAGGCCGTCCGGGCGGTACGCGTACATGGCCAGGTTGCCGGGGTTGGAGCCGAACCCGGTGACCTGGGTCAGCGAGGCGGCCTGGGCGGGAAGGGCGGCGACCAGCGCGGTGGCCGCGGCCAGCACGACCCCGGCCGCCGCCCCGGCGACGCGGGCGATGAGGGATGAGGAGCGGGGCACGGGGACCTCCCGATCGTGGAATGTGAACTGAGTCACCTCCGAGTTGCCGAGACGTTACGGCCGCGTTTCGTCACACCGGAATGGCCGCCGCTCACACATTCACGGTCACCGAAGTGTGCGGCGAGTTCCGTGTCCGGGCGGTCTGCCCAGGTCCGGTTGGTAACGTCCGCTGCGTGCCCTCCTCCCCGTCCCCGGCCGCCGGCCCGGCGCCGACGCGCGTCCGCGACCGGCGCGCCGACCTGCTGGTCACGCTCGCCGCGCTGGCCCTGGCCCTCTGGGTGACGAGTGGCATGTGGCGGGATCCGAACAGCTGCGCGATCACCGTCAACTCCAGTGACCAGGCGCTGTTCGAGTGGCTGCTGGCGTTCGGCGGGCACGCGCTGACCCACGGGCAGAACCCGCTGTACACCACCTTGATCAACGTCCCGGACGGGGTGAACCTCGCGGTCAATACCTCGATCACCGTGTACGCGGCGGTCTTCGCGCCGTTGACGTACCTGATCGGGCCGCCCGCGACGTTCCTGGTGATCCTCACGCTCAACCTGGCCGCGACGGCGGTGGCCTGGTACTGGCTGCTCAGCCGGCATCTGGTCCGCAGCCGGCTGGCCGCCGGGGTGGGCGCGCTGTTCATCGCCTTCTGCCCGGCGATGGTGTCGCACGCCAACGCGCACCTGAACTGGACAGCGGGCTGGCTGGTGCCGCTGCTGATCTGGGGCGTGTTCCGGCTGCGCCGGCCGGGCCGGGCAGTCACCGGCGGGATCGTGCTCGGCCTGCTGGTGGCTGTCGCGTTCTCGATCGCCGCCGAAGGGCTGTTCTTCACCGCGCTGGCGCTCGGCGTGTTCCTCGCGGTGTGGGCGCTGCACCCGGCCCGCCGGTCCGAGGTACGCGCCGCGCTGCCCCGGATGGCGGCCGGGCTGGGCGTGACAGCGCTCGTCGCCGGGGCACTGCTGGCGTACCCGCTCTGGCTGCACTTCCTCGGACCGCAACGGTTCCACGGCACCGGGTTCGACCCGTTGATCCACTCCGAGGACATCGCCGCGTACGGGTCCTACCCGCGCCGGTCGCTCGCGGGCTGGGCCGGGTGGGGCACCTCGCTCGCGCCCAACCCGACGGAGGAGAACTCGTTCTTCGGCGTACCGCTGCTCCTGCTCGCCGCCGCCTGCTTCGCGCTGCTGTGGCGGCGCGCGGACCGCGCGTTCCGGGCCACCCTCGCGGCGCTCGGGGTGACCGCAGTGGTCTTCGCGGTGCTGTCGTGGGGCCCGACTGTGAAGTGGAACGGCCGCCGCTTCGACCAGACGCTGCCGTTCGGGGTGCTGGACAACCTGCCGGTGATCAACGCGGCGTTGCCGTCCCGGCTGGCGCTCGTGGTCGCGCCGGTCATCGGTCTGCTGCTGGCGTACGCGATCGACTCGCTGCATGCCCGGCCGCCACGGCACCGGGTAAGCGGGCTCGCCTGGGCGCTGGGCTTCGCCGCGGCGCTGCTGCCGCTGGTGCCCACGCCGCTGCTGACCAGCGTCCGCGAACCGATCCCGCAGTTCATCACCAGCGGCGCCTGGCAGCGCTACGTCCCGCCCGACGGGGTGCTGACGCCGCTGCCGCTGACCGTGGACGTCTACCCGGACGGGCAGCGCTGGCAGGCGTACGCGCTCGCCCACCGGCAGGGTGAGTTCCGGATCCCGTCCGGCTTCTTCCTCGGGCCCGGCGGGCCGGAGGGCCGGGGCCGGATCGGCCCGGTGCCGCGCACCTTCGACTCGCTGATGGACCAGGCGGGCCGGACCGGGCTGGTGCCGATCATCACCGACGGCAGCATCCGCGAGTCCCGGGCGGACCTGCGCTACTGGGGGGTCCAGGCGGTGGTGCTGCCGGACCGGGTGCACGGCGCCAAGTTCGACGTCGACGAGGAGGCGCTGCGGCGCACCGCCACCGCGCTGCTCGGCCCGCCCGAGCGGGTGGAGGACGTCTGGCTGTGGCGGGTGCCGGCCTGACCGTCGCCGTGTCCCCCGCGATGGCGACGAGGCTCACGGGTCCGGTTCCCGGAGGACGGGACTAGGCTGGACGGGTGAGCGTGACGACTTCCGGGCTGACCGCCGTCCGCGCAGGCCTGCTCGACTACCAGGCCGCCTGGGACGAGCAGCGTCGGCTGCACGAGGCGGTGGTGGCCGGCGAGCAGGGCGACACGGTGCTGCTGCTGGAGCACCCCAGCGTCTACACCGCCGGCAAGCGCACCGAGCCGTGGGACCGGCCGATGGACGGCACCCCGGTGGTGGACGTGGACCGCGGCGGGAAGATCACCTGGCACGGTCCGGGGCAGCTCGTCGGCTACCCGATCGTCCGGCTGCCCGACCCGGTCGACGTGGTCGCGTACGTCCGGCGCACCGAGCAGCTCCTGATCGACGTCTGCGCCGAGTTCGGGCTGTCCGCCGGCCGGGTCGAGGGACGCAGCGGCGTGTGGGTGCCGGAGGACGACCGGGGCCCGGCCCGCAAGGTCGCCGCCATCGGCATCCGGGTGGCCCGCGGCGTCACGCTGCACGGCTTCTCCGTCAACTGCGACTGCGACCTGGGCTTCTTCGACCGGATCGTGCCCTGCGGCATCCGCGACGCCGGGGTCACCTCGCTGACCGCCGAGCTGGGCCGGCCGATCACCGTCGCCGACGTGCTGCCGGTGGTCGAGCGGCACCTGCCGACGTTGACGCAGGTCTGAGCCCCGTGCGGCTCGACCTGGTCACGCTCGTCGTGACCGAGTACGACCCCGCGATCGCCTTCTTCACCGAGGTGCTCGGGTTCGAGCTGGCCGAGGACAAGCCGTCGCTGACGAACGACGGCCGGCCCAAGCGCTGGGTGGTCGTACGCCCGCCGGGCGGCGGCACCGGCCTGCTGCTGGCCCGTGCCGACGGCGAGCACCAGGCCGGCGCGGTCGGCGACCAGACCCACGGCCGGGTGGGCTTCTTCCTCCAGGTCGACGACTTCGAGGCGGTGCACCGCCGGATGGTCGACGCGGGCGTCGAGTTCGTCCGGCCGCCCCGCACCGAGCCGTACGGCCGGGTCGCGGTCTTCCGCGACATCGCCGGCAACTCCTGGGACCTGCTCGGCCCGGCCTGACCGCTCGGCGGCGCGGTGTGCGACCGGTCCGGATCGCCGCCCGCCCAGGGCCACCGCCCGCCCAGGCCCGCCGCCCACCCAGGCCCCGCCTCGCCGTCGGTCACGGTGAGTAACAAGGCTGCGCCCGCAGCATGTGGCCTCCCGCCGACTTTGCTCTGCAGCCGGATCCGCAACGGTCACTCCCGGTCAACCGCTGCGCCAGTGGCTGCAGAGCAAAGGGCGCAGACACCCTTCCCTCCCTCCCGAGGCCCGTCCGCCATAACCCCAGCTCAGCGCAATGCGTTGGCGTCGAGGGCAGCTCGACCACCCCGAAACAACCCTCACCGAGCGTGACCGCAAGGCCGAGCGACCTATCGTCACTCTCAGTGGCAGATTCGAGCCGATTCCGGAGAGCGGCGGCGAGACCGACGGTCCCGATGGCGAGCCCGCGCCCCGCCGTCAGGGCGTGAGGCGGTGCAGGTCGCGCGGGAAGGCGGTCACCTCCCGGACGTTCGCCGCCCCGGCCAGCCGGGCGACGAACCGCTCCAGCCCGATCGCGAAACCGCCGTGCGGCGGCATGCCGTGCCGGAACGCGTCCACGTACCCGGCGTACGGCTCCACCGGCTCGCCCCGCGCCGCCAGGGCGGCCAGGTAGTCGGCGTGCCGGTGCAGCCGCTGCCCGCCGGTCACCAGCTCCACGCCCCGGAACAGCAGGTCGAAACCGTTGGAGTACGCGGGCCGGGCCGGGTCCGGATGGGTGTAGAAGGGGCGCTTCGCCATCGGGTACCCGGTGACGAAGAGGAAGTCGCTGCCGTGCTCGCGGAGCGCCCACTCCCCCAGCGCCCGCTCGTGCGCCGGCGCAAGGTCGGGTTCGTCCGCCGGCGCTCCGGCGATCTTCAGCGCGTCGGTGAAGTGCACCGCCGGGATCTCGGCCGGCACCTCCGGCACCGTCACGCCGAGCGTCGCCAGCGCGCCACCGGCCCGCTCGCCGACCGTCGCCACCATCCCGGCCAGCGTCTCCCGCAGCACCGCCATGACGTCCCGGTGGTCGGCCACGAAGCCCAGCTCCACGTCGAGCGACGTGTACTGGGCCAGGTGGCGCACCGTGTCGTGCGGCTCGGCGCGGAACACCGGCCCCACCTCGTACACCCGCTCGAAGACGCCGACCATGAGCTGCTTGTAGAACTGCGGCGACTGCGCCAGGTAGGCCGGCCGCCCGAACCAGTCCAGCGCGAACACGTTAGCTCCGCTCTCGGTGGACGAGGCGACCACCTTCGGCGTGTGCACCTCGACGAAGCCCCGCCCGTCGAGCGTGGCCCGGAAGCCGGACACGGCCGCCGCCGAGATCCGCAGCGCGGCGGAGCGGACCGGGTGCCGCAGCGCGACCGGCGCGTGGTCGAGCTGGGTGGGCAGGGTGGCGGTGAGCACCGGCCGGTACAGGTCGAACGGGGGCGGGACGGCGGGCGGCCCGAGCGGACGTACCGTCGGCTCGACGACCTCGACCCCGGCGGGCGCGGTGGGGTTCGCGACCACCGTGCCGACGACCTCGACGACAGTCTCCTCGGTGAGCGCCTCGACCTGCTCCCGCACGGCGGGCGCGGCGACCACCACCTGGGCGAGCCCGGCGGCGTCCCGGACGATCAGGAAGGCCACCGACTTGAGCAGCCGGCGGCGGTGGACCCAGCCGGCGAGCCGCACTGTGGCGCCCACACGGGCGGGGAGTTCTGTGGACAGGATGCGTTGCACGACGACTACCTCCTTGACCAATCGCAACGCGATCCCCAGGGAGGTGTGGGCGAGCGGGAACCTCGCGGTGCCACCACACCTTCGCCCCCGCCAGGGCGGGAGCCTCGTTCGTCGCCTTTTCACCGGGGCCGGCCGGGCGGGCTCTACTGGGCGCGAAACGCCGTTCTTCCCGCAGCTCGGGAGGGTCTTCACGGACCGGCGCCAGGCCGCCTCACAGCAACCGGCGGCTCTCTCGACTGGCGGATCGGCCCGTTACTCGGCTCCGTCACAGCTCTGCCCGGCACGCTAGCACCGCACGCGCCGCGCTGTGACCGGGTTTTTTCGCCCCTGGTGTCCGGTGTCACAGCCATTCCGGCGTGACGGCCGTCGCCCTCGTTCATCGACCGGCACCGACCGGCGTACGCTCGGTTTTGTGACGATCGAGCAATCCGCGCCGACGACTGAGCAGCCAGCGCGCACCGCGACTGTCGCCCCGGAGGGGCGGCGGATGCTGCGGATCGAGGCGCGCAACGCCGAGACGCCGATCGAGCGCAAGCCGCCGTGGATCAAGGTCAAGGCCAAGATGGGCCCGGAGTACACCCAGTTGCGCGGGCTCGTCTCGCGCGAAGGGCTGCACACCGTGTGCCAGGAAGCCGGCTGCCCCAACATCTACGAGTGCTGGGAGGACCGGGAGGCCACCTTCCTCATCGGTGGTGACCAGTGCACCCGGCGCTGCGACTTCTGCCAGATCGACACCGGCAAGCCGGCCGAGTTCGACGCCGACGAGCCGCGGCGCGTCGCCGAGTCGGTCGCCGCGATGGGTCTGCGCTACGCGACCATCACCGGTGTCGCCCGCGACGACCTGCCCGACGGCGGGGCCTGGCTCTACGCCGAGACGGTCCGGCAGATCCACGCGCTTCAGTCCGGCTGCGGTGTCGAGCTGCTGATCCCCGACTTCAACGCCGTGCCCGAGCAGCTCGCCGAGGTCTTCGGCTCGCGGCCCGAGGTGCTGGCGCACAACGTGGAGACCGTGCCGCGCATCTTCAAGCGGATCCGCCCGGCGTTCCGCTACGAGCGTTCGCTGGACGTGATCCGCCAGGCGCGGGCCGACGGCCTGGTCACCAAGAGCAACCTGATCCTCGGCATGGGCGAGGAGCGCGCCGAGGTGTCCCAGGCGCTGCGAGACCTGCACGAGGCGGGCTGCGAACTGATCACCATCACGCAGTACCTGCGCCCCTCCCCCCGGCACCACCCGGTGACCCGCTGGGTCAAGCCGGAGGAGTTCGTCGAGCTGCGCGAGGAGGCCGAGGAGATCGGCTTCGCGGGCGTGATGAGCGGTCCCCTGGTCCGCTCGTCGTACCGCGCGGGCCGCCTCTACCAGCAGGCGCTCGACGCCCGCCGGGAGGTCACCGTCGCCGGCTGAGGCCGGCCGACCACCGCGTCACCCGCCGCCGGCCGCCTGCCGGATGCCATGATCACAGGCATGACCGCCGGGGTACGCGAGGAGCCACGCGAAGCCGTGCGCCCTCGTACGCCCCGGCGGCTGCCGTTTCCCACTCTGCTCGCCCTGCTCGTCGGGTTCGCCGGTGTGGGCTACCGGCTGGCGCTGCTGTTCGCCGACGCGCCGCCCACCAACAGCGACGAGGCGACGATGGGGCTGGCCGCCCTGCACATCGCCCGCGGTGACGGCTTCCCGGTGTGGTTCTACGGCCAGGCGTACATGGGCACGCTGGAGGCGTACCTGGCCGCGCCGCTGGTCGCGCTGGCCGGACCGTCGGTGCTCGTGCTGCGGGTGCCCACGCTGGCGCTGTACGCGTTGTTCCTGCTGCTGTCCTGGCGGCTGACCCGGCGGCTCGGCGGTGACCGCTGGTACGCCCTGCTGGTGGTCGCCGTGCTGGCGCTCGGCGCGGACCGGGTGGTGAAGAACCAGCTGATCGCCGGTGGCGGCTACCCGGAGCTGAACCCGGCCGGTGCCGCGCTGGCGCTGCTGACGGTCGGGCTCTGCCTGACCGGGGCGGGCGCGCGGCTGCCCCGCTGGGCGGCCTGGGGACTGGTCGCCGGAGTGCTGCTCTGGGTGGATCCGCTGATCCTGCCGTACGTGCTGACGCTCGGCGCGCTGCTCGTAGCCCGCCGGTGGCGGGAGCTGGCCGGCCGGGCCGGGGTGGTGCTGGCCGGCGCACTGCTGCTGGGCGCGGCGCCGATGCTCGTGGACAGCATCCGGCACGGCCGCAACCCGGTGACCGCGGTACTGGCGGCCGGTGGCACGGGCACACCGGCCGACTGGGCGGACCGGCTGCACGGCGCGCTGGTCCTCGGGCCGCCGCTGGCGATGGGCTTCTGCTCCCCCGGCCGGTGTGCCACCTGGCAGCTCTGGTGGGCCGTCGTCTTCCCGGTGCTGCTGGTGCTCGCCGCGTTCACCGCGTGGCACACGCTTCGCCGTACCTCGGGCGGGCCGGGCTCACCGGAGCGGGTGCAGGCCGGGGTGCGGCTCGCGCTGCTCGGCGGCGCGGCGGGTGTGCTCGGCGCGTACGCGGTGAGCAACGCGGCCGGGCAGACGCCGATCGAGAGCAGCCGCTACCTGTCGTGCCTGGCGGTCGCCGTGCCGGCCCTGCTCTGGCCACTGTGGCAGGCCGCCCGCCCGCTCGCTGCTCACCGGCTGACGGCGCGCCGCCAGCTCGCCGAGGTGGCGGCATCAGACCGGCCCGCCGAACGCCAGCTCGCCGAGGTGGCGGCATCGGACCGGCCCGCCGAACGCCAGTTCGGCGAGGTGGCGGCATCAGACCGGCCCGCCGAACGCCAGTTCGCCGAGGTGGCGGCATCGGAGGAGGGTGGATACCGCCATCTCCCCGAAGTGGAGTCGATCAAGGCGGCGCGAGGGCGGAGGGCCCGGATGGCGGGGGTCGGGGCGCTGGCGGTTATCGCGGGGGTGCTCGGCACCGGCGTGGCGGCCACTGTGGACGTGGCGCGGACCGCGCCGGGCGTGCACGCCGAGGCGGACCGGCACCGGTCGCTCGTGGACACGCTCGGCGCGCTCGACGTGCGGAACGTCCGCGGCGGCTACTGGACGTGCAACCGGCTCACCTACGCGACAGGCGAGAACGTGCTCTGCGCCGTGGTCGACGACGACCTGACCCCCGGTTTCGACAGGCTGCCCGCGTACCGGCGGGAGGTGGCCGCCGACCCGGACGCGGCGTGGGTGGCACCGGCCGGCTCGCCGCTGGCCGCGCGGCTGGACGAACGCGTCGGCGCCGAATCGGACGCGCTCGACGTGGTCGCGGTGGCCGGCTGGCGGATCTACCTGCCCCGCCGCTGACGCAAGCCCGGCCGGCTACCGGCCCGGCCCGGCGCTCGGCTGTGGCGCTCGGCTGTGGCGCTCGCTGGCCCGGCGCCCGGCCGGCCTAACGCTCGACCGGCCCGACGCCCGACCGGCCCGACGCCCGACCGGCCCGACGCCCGACCGGCCCGGCGCTCGATCGGCCTGACGCGTCCTGACGCGAAGCGGGATGGTTCGGCGCGCTACCGGGCGCGGCGCTGTGCCGGGGCGGGCGGCGGAGGGTCGAGCAGGCCGAGGCGGTGCGCCAGCGCGGCGGCCTCCACCCGGTTGGTCACGTCGAGCTTGGCGATGATCCGGGAGACGTGCACGCTCGCCGTCTTCGGCGAGATGAACAGGCGCTCGGCGATCCGGCTGTTGCTGTGCCCCTCGGCGACCAGCCGCAGCACCTCCTGCTCCCGGCTGGTCAGCAGGTCCGGCCCGGGGCGCCCGGTGCCGCGCAGCCCGACCCGGCGGGCAAGCGTCGCCGCCTGCTCGCCCAGCGGGGTGGCACCCAGCCGGGCGGCCAGCTCGGCCGTCTCCCGTACCGCGGCGGCCACCTCGTCCCGCTCGCCCGCTGCCGCGGCCGCCTCGGCCAGCCCGAGCAGCGCCCGGCCCAGCGGGTACGGCTGCCCGGCCGTCCGCCACGCCGCCACCGTCGCCCGCCACGCGGCGAGCGCGTCGGCGGGACCGGTGGGCGCCGTCCCGCCGAGGATCGCGGTGACGTGGGCGGCGTGGGCGTGCTCGGCCGGGTGCCGGGCCGGCAGCGCGGCGGCCACCGCCGACACGTCGGCGGCGAGCGTCGCGTCCCCGGTCAGCGCGGCGGTACGCGCCAGCGCGTTCAGCACCGGCCAGCCCTCGCGGGGCAGGTCGGCCAGGTGCGCGTCGGCCAGGGCGGCGCGCGCCGCGCGTACCGCCTCGGGCTTGTCGTCGGCGGCGAGCGCCGCCTCCACGCGCAGCTCGTGCAGCGGCAGCCGGTGGTTCGGCCAGAGGTACGGGCGGCCGAGGAACGCCAGCGCCCGCCCGACGACCTCGTCCGCGCCCGGATGGGCGCGGGCGAGGTGGAGCCCGGCGCGCAGTTGCAGCCAGTGCAGCCCGGACACGCCGGGCGGGTCGATGCGGGCGGCCTCGGCGCAGGTGGCGTCCGCCTCGTCCCAGCGGCCCAGCGCGATCAGTGCCTCGGCCCGGTTCGACAGCAGGTACGCCCCGATCGAGCGGCTGATGCCGACCCGGCGCGCCTCGCTCACCCCGGCCGCGGCCGCCTGTTCGGACTCGTCGTAGCGGCCCAGCTCGTAGAGCACGTCGGAGAGGAAGACCAGTGCGCTGACCAGGGCCCACGAGTCGTCGGCCGCCCGGGCCCGCGCCTCCACCCGGCGCAGCTCGGCCAGCCCCAGCTCCGGCGTGCCGTCGATGCGGTGCAGCAGGGCGATCCGGGTGGGCAGCAGCACCAGGTCGGTGCCGACCTCGGACGCGCCGGCCGCGGCCTCGGTGGCGACCGAGGCGGCCTCCCGAGGGTCGACCTTCATCAGGTGCGACGCGATGTCGGCGAGCACGCCGAGACGTTCCGGGCCGTGCGGCGCACCCGCCGCCAGCCGGTACGCCTCGCGCAGCTCGGCCGCGCCGTCGCTCTTGCCGAGCAGCGCGAACAACCGGCCCCGGTGGTCGAGCAGGCGCGCCGCGCGCAGCGGTTCGGCGTCGGAGTCGACCTCGGCCAGCGCGGCCCGGGTGAGCGTGAGCGCCCGGCTGAGGTCTCCGGCGGTCACCGCCGCGGTGAGCGTGTCCTCCAGCACCCGCAGGTGGTCCATGCCGAGCCGGTCGGCGGCGTCGGGCACCTGCTCCCAGAGTTCGAGGACGCGCTCCAGCAGCCGGCTCTGCTCGGCGTACGCGTACCGCTCGGCCGCCGCCTCGGCGGCGACCCGGGCCGCGGTGAGCGCGCGCGGGTGGTCGTGTGCCGCGTACCAGTGGTGGGCGATCTCAGCCGGCGCGCGACCGGCGGCGACCAGGTGCGGCTGAGCCTCGATCGCCGCGGCGTACCGGGCGTGCAGCCGCGCGTGCTCGCCGGGCAGCAGGTCGTCGTGCACGGCCTCGCGGACCAGCGCGTGCCGGAACTCGTAGTCGCCGTCCGGGTCGGCCACCACGAGCTGACCGGCGACGGCGGCGCGCAGCGCGTCCTCCAGTTCGGCCTCGGGCAGGCCGGCCACCTCGGCGAGGAGCTGGTGGGCGAACCGGGTGCCCCCGGCGGCGGCGATCCGCAGCACCCGCTGGGCCGGCTCGGGCAGCCGGTCGACGCGGGCCAGCAGCAGGTCGCGCAGCGTCTCCGGGATGGCCGCGCAGCCGACCGGGCCACCGGCGGCGGCCAGCTCCTCGATGAAGAACGGGTTGCCCTGGGTGCGTTCGTGCACGTCGTCGACGGTCCGGGCGACCTGCTCGGTGCCGAGCAGGTCGGCCAGCACGGCGGCGGTGCCGTCGCGGTCGAGGCGGCCCAGCTCGATCCGGTCCACGCCGCGGACCCGGTCCAGCTCGGCGAGGAACGGCCGCAGCGGGTGCCCCCGGTGCAGCTCGTCGGTGCGGTACGTGCAGACCACCAGCAGGCGGGTGGCGCGGGCGGCCCGCACCAGGAAGCCGATCAGATCCCGGGTGGACCGGTCGGCCCAGTGCAGGTCCTCGATCACCAGCACCAGCGGGCGTTCCTCGGCGATCCGCCGGAACAGCTCGGCGACCAGGTCGAACAGGTAGCCGCGCGGGGTGTCGGCGAGGGCCGGCCCGGCGGGCGCGGCGACGCCTGCGGGCATCCGGGCCAGCTCCGGCAGCAGCCGGGCGAACTCCGCCTCGTAGCCGGCGAAGGCGGCCGGCCCGTCGTGGCGCAGCACGTCGCGCAGCGCGGCGGCGAACGGGGCGAACGGGAGGCCCGCCTCGCCCAGCTCCAGGCACTGGCCGACGAGCAGGCGCGCGCCGGCGGCGTCCACCTGCGTGCCGAACTCCTCCAGCAGCCGGGTCTTGCCGACGCCCGCTTCGCCGCCGACGAGCACCGTCGCCGGCTCGCCGGTCCGGGACCGGGCCAGCGCGTCGCCGAGCGCGGCCAGCTCGGGCCGGCGGCCGACGAGGACGGTGCTGGCGGCGCGTACGGTCACGCCGTCGAGCATGCCACGGCCCTCCGACGGCCCTACCGGGCCGATCGGACGGCGGAAGGCCGCCGGTCCGGCCGCCCCCGTGACGGCCGGACCGGCGAACTCCCCCACGGCACCGGCCGCGCCCACATTCCCGGGGACGGCCGGACCGGCGAACTCCCCACGACCCACAGCACCGGCCGCACCGGCGAGCCCGGCGACGGCCGCCGGTGTGGTCACCGGCGGGCGTCGGCGGGGCGGGCGTTGTGCTGGCGGCGGCTGAGCCAGCCGCGCGGGTGCCGGCGTGGCAGCGACCGGGCAAGCCGGTCCTGGGCCGCGTCGGCCTGCAGCTCGGCGGCGTGGCTGCGGTGGATGCTGAGGATGAGGTCTGCGTCGTTGCCGAACATCTCGGATCTCCCTGTCGTGCGGTGTGTCCCTGTCGAGATCGACTCTCCACGCGAAGGTGCCCCCGGGGCATGGGTACGCCGCCTGATCTTCGGCCGTCCCGCCTCCTTACCGGCGGGCCGATTCGGGACGGCGCGGCGGTAAGGTACTCAGCCCACGGCGCAGGGGGCGGCCACGGATCAACGGGGTGCGCGCCGACCACTAGACTCTGCGGTATGGCAAAGCCCCAGGAGAAGGTCTCGTTCGGCCAGCGGCTGAAGCAGATCGGGATGGTGTTCCGGTTCACCGCCAAGCAGGACAAGTGGTTCGCGCCGCTGACCGCGGCGGCGGTGCTGATCCCGCTCGCGCTCACCGTGGTCGCGGTGATCGCCTGGGGCTGGATCTGGTTGCCGATCGGCATCCTGCTCGCCCTGCTCGCCGTGCTGATCGTGCTCAACTTGCGCTCCAACAAGGCGATGATGAACGCCGCCGAGGGGCAGCCGGGTGCGGCGGCGCAGATCATGGAGAGCATGCGCGGCGACTGGCGGGTCACCCCGGCGGTCAGCTCCACCACCCAGATGGACATGGTGCACCTGGTGGTGGGCCGGCAGGGTGTGATCCTGCTGGCCGAGGGCAACCCGCAGCGCGTACGCGGCCTGCTCGGCCAGGAGAAGCGCCGCCTGGCGAAGGTGATCGGCACCGCCCCGCTGCACGACTACGTGATCGGGCAGGGCGAGGGTGAGCTGCCGGTCCGCAAGCTGCGGATGACGCTGATGCGGCTGCCCCGCGCCCTGTCCCCGAAGGACGTCAACGCGCTCGACAAGCGGCTCAAGGCGCTCACCGCGCGGCCGCAGATGCCCAAGGGCGCGATCCCGAAGAACATGCGGCCGGCGCGTGGCGCGTTCCGGCAGACCCGGGGTCGCTGACCTCCGGCGTACGCGAGAAAGGAGCCGGTCCCGTGCGGGGCCGGCTCCTTCTTCGTGCGGGTCAGCGGCGCGGGGCGTCGGTGACGACGGACCCGGCGAGCCGGTCGTGCAGGCCGCGCCGGTGCTCGTCCATGAGCAGGGCCGGCACCACGAGGGCCAGCAGGAAGCCGCGCAGCAGTCCGCGGAGCAACCCGATCCGGCCGCCGTCGGCCCAGGACACGCAGCGCAGCCGGGTCAGGTACATGCCGGGGGTCTGGGCGAACAGGCCGATGAAGAAGCCGTACTCCAGGATCAGCACCAGGACCGGCGGCCAGCCGTCGCGGACCGGGTCGGAGAAGGCCCGGGCGACCATCAGGCACAGCACCCAGTCGATGATCAGGGCGCCGAAGCGGCGGCCGAGGCTGGGCGGGGTGAAGGCGGGGTCGGTGGCGGGCGGCACCGGTGTGGCGGCGGTATCGGTCACAGCGGCCAGGGTAGCGCCGCCGCGACCCCTGACGAAAAATACGACATTCGGCATCAGAGGGTGCCGGGATGACGCTCCGCAAGCGACGTAACACGGCGGAAACAGACGAGACACGGCCGGGCAACCCCCCGGCCATAGCGTCGCCAGTAGCCAGCTAACGGAGTGGACCTGCCAGGAGGACGTGTGTTCGCCAATTCCGAGGAACTCCTGCGATACCTCGCCAACGAGGACGTGAAGTTCGTCGACGTACGTTTCTGTGACCTGCCCGGCGTGATGCAGCACTTCAACCTGCCGGTCGAGTCGTTCGACGACAGCGTCTTCACCGACGGCCTCGCCTTCGACGGATCCTCGATCCGCGGCTTCCAGGCCATCCACGAGTCCGACATGCTCCTGCTGCCGGACGTCGCCACCGCCTTCATCGACCCGTTCCGGGCCCAGAAGACGCTCGCGCTCAACTTCTTCATCCACGACCCGTTCACCCGCGAGGCGTACTCCCGCGACCCGCGCAACGTGGCGAAGAAGGCCGAGGCGTACCTGGCGGCGAGCGGCATCGCCGACACCGCCTACTTCGGCGCCGAGGCGGAGTTCTACATCTTCGACTCCATCCGCCACGAGACCTCGGCACACCAGTCGTTCTACTACATCGACTCGATCGAGGGCGCCTGGAACAGCGGCCGGATCGAGGAGGGCGGCAACCGCGGTTACAAGACCGCGTACAAGGGCGGCTACTTCCCGGTGCCGCCGGTGGACCACTACGCCGACCTGCGCGACCGGATCGTGCGGCGTCTCGTCGACGGTGGCTTCACGGTCGAGCGGTCGCACCACGAGGTCGGCACCGCCGGCCAGTCGGAGATCAACTACAAGTTCTCCACCCTGCTGCACGCCGCCGACCAGCTCCAGCTGTTCAAGTACATCGTCAAGAACGAGACCTGGGCCGCCGGCAAGACCGCCACGTTCATGCCCAAGCCGCTGTTCGGCGACAACGGCTCCGGCATGCACACCCACCAGAGCCTGTGGCGTGGCGGCGAGCCGCTGTTCTACGACGAGACCGGCTACGCCGGGCTGTCCGACACCGCCCGCTGGTACATCGGCGGCCTGCTGCACCACGCCCCGTCGCTGCTGGCCTTCACCAACCCGACGGTGAACTCCTACCGTCGTCTGGTGCCGGGCTTCGAGGCGCCGGTCAACCTGGTCTACTCGCAGCGCAACCGCTCCGCGTGCACCCGCATCCCGGTGACCGGCAGCAACCCGAAGGCCAAGCGCGTCGAGTTCCGGGTGCCGGACCCGTCGAGCAACCCGTACCTGGCGTTCTCGGCGATGATGATGGCCGGCCTGGACGGCATCAAGAACAAGATCGAGCCGCCGGCGCCGATCGACAAGGACCTGTATGACCTCCCGCCGGAGGAGTGGGGCGACGTCAAGCAGGTCCCGGGTTCGCTGCCCGAGGTGCTCAACGCGCTCGAGGCCGACCACGACTACCTGCTCGACGGCGGCGTGTTCACGCCGGACCTGATCTCCACCTGGGTCGACTGGAAGCGGGCCAACGAGGTCGATCCGGTGCGTCTGCGCCCGACCCCGCACGAGTTCGCGATGTACTTCGACTGCTGAGGTAGATCAAGGCGCCGACCCGCACGAATCGGGTCCGACCTGACGGACGGCGGTCATGCCGGCTCACAGCCGGCGTGGCCGCCGTTTCGTGTCGAGCGGTCGCGTGCTGATCGTGGCATGGCCGGATGTCAGCGATGATGAGGCGACCGCTCGTAGGGGTAGTGATGACAACACGACCGACGCTGTTCCTGACCGTAGGACTGCCGGGCACCGGGAAGACCACGGAGGCGCGGCGCATAGAGGTCGAGGAGAAGGCCCTTCGTCTGACGAAGGACGAGTGGGTGAAGGCCCTCTACGGGCTGGCGAACCCGCCGTCGGCTTCGGACGTCATCGAGGGACGGCTCATCGAGATCGCGCTGCGGGCGCTCGAACTCGGCGTCAACGTCGTCATCGACTTCGGCCTCTGGGGCCGAGATGAGCGCTCGGCTCTACGACAGGCAGCAGCCGACCTCGGAGCGTCGGTGACGATGCGCTACTTCCAGCTCACACCGGCCGAGCAGCGGCAACGGCTTGACCGGCGGCAGGCCGAGGAGCCGCACACGACCTGGCACATGTCCGACGAGGAACTCGCCACGTGGGCTGCCGTCATGAGCATCCCGACGCCGGGGGAACTGGACGGCAGTGAACCTGTCGACGATCCACCGGCCGGGTTCGCCACCTGGGACGAGTGGCGCAGGCACCGCTGGCCTGCCTTCATCTCCTAGAACCGCGTGGGAACGTCCACACGACCGCCACGACCACCACCAGCACCGTCATCAGCACCGCGCCCGGTGCCTTGCTGAACCGGGCCAGGTTGGATCCGTCCGGCAGGGTGAGCGCCGAGGCGACCGCGCAGGGCGCCACGAACCAGACCTGCCGGGCCAGCGGCACCGCCGCGACCGCGAGCACTGTCAGCGGCCAGATCGCGTACCAGGGGTGGAAGACCGGGGCGAGCAGCACCGTGGCGGCGAGCGCCAGCCCCGCGCCGAGCAGCGCCACCCGGGGCCGGGCCAGCGTCAACCGGGCCACCCGCTGCCGGGTGTCGTTGAGCCGCCGCAGCGCCGTCCACGCCTGCCACCACAGGGCGACGAGCGTCCCGGCGAGCAGCACCAGCGCGACCCCCCGGGTCACCGACACCGCCTGCGGTCGTAGGCCGGCCAGCTCACCGCCGTAGTCGATGACGAAGCCGACGGCTGTGGGCGGGGAGGTCCACTGCTGCGAGTCGCCGCTGTGGCCGAGCCCCTCCACCCAGCCCAGCCCGAGGCCGGTGGCGAGCGACACGACCAGCAGCGTGCCGAGCACCGACGCGGCCAGCTGCCCGCCGTCGCGCAGCAGCGCCCGCCAGGTGTAGCGGCCGAGCACGGCGGCGAGCGCCGCGAACGGCAGCGCCACGACGGCGACCGCCTTCACCGCCACGGCCAGGCCGAGCAGCACCCCGGCCACCAGCAGCGCGCGCGGCTTGCCCGGCAGGCGGACCAGCACCAGCAGGCCGAGCAGGAGCAGCCCGAGCGCGAGCGCGTCGTTGTGCGCGCCCGCCACCAGGTGGATCCCGACCAGCGGGCACGCGAGCACCAGCCAGGCGGCGCGGCGGGTGGGCACCCCGGCGGCGCGGGCCAGGCCGGGCAGGCAGAGCGCGGCCAGCAGCACCCCGGCCACCGCGACCAGCCGCAGCGCCACGACCGTCCCGATCAGGCCGCCACCGGCGAGGACTGCGAGCCCGGCCAGCAGCACGAAGAACGGCCCGTACGGCGCCGGGGTGTCCCGCCAGATCGGCGACACCGAGTCGGTCCACGGGCAGCCGGCCGCGGCGACCCCCACCCGGTACGGGCTGAGCCCCTGCGTCCACGTCCAGCCCTGGCAGGCGTACGAGTAGACGTCGCGGCTGCCGATCGGCGGCGCGGCGAGCAGCGGCAGCGACCAGAGCCCGGCGGTCACGTACGCCCACCGGCCGGACGGGGCGCCCCACCGCAGCGACCACCAGGCGCCCACCAGCAGCAGCGTCCCGGCCAGCCAGCAGCCGAGCGTCACCGGCCCGTGCGGTGCGGCCCAGATCGCGGCGAGCGTGCCGCGCGGTGGTGTGCCCGGTAGCGCGCCGCCGAGCCATCCGGCGACGGTGAGCAGTACGGCACCGGCGAGGCCGGCGTAGCGGGCGAGACCGGCGGCGATCGGCCGGACGGGTCCGTCGGGCTCGCTCACCGGCACACTCCTCAGTCCACGGGAACCGGCTGCCGGCCCTTGCGAGCCGACCGTACCAACCACACGACCACCCCGATCACGAACAGGGTCATCAAGGGCGCACCGGGCATCTTGGTGTACCGGGGTAAACCGGTGCCGTCGGCCAGCACCAGGAACGACGACACCACGGTGACGATCGAGAACCAGAGCGTGCGGTGCGCGGTGGCGGCGAGCACGGCCAGCGGCCACAGCCAGTACCAGGGGTGGAACAGCGGGGAGAGCGCGACGGTGGCGGTCAGCGCCAGCCCGGCGTGCCAGAACGGCTCACCGCGACGGAACGACCGGAACCAGAGCCAGATCAGCACGGCGACCAGCACGACCATGCCGATCGCCCGGGTCACCGGCAGCGCGTCGACGTGCACGCCGAACGGCGCGAGCAGGTAGCCGACGGTCTGCCCCACCGCCGTCGGCGGCGACGTCCAGGCCACCACCAGCCCGCCCTGTTCCAGCCCGCCGACGAACCCCAGCCCCAGCCCGGAGGCGAGGGTCACGGCGGCGAGCGCGGCGAGCGAGCCGCCGACCACCCACCCGCCGTCGCGCACCAGCGTCCTGATCCGGTACGCCCCGACGATCGCGGCCAGCGCGGCGAACGGCATCACGACCAGCGCGGTGACCTTGACGGCGGCGGCGAGTCCGAGCAGCACCCCACCGGCGAGCAGCGGTCCGGGCCGGCCCGGACGGGCCGCCACCACCGCCAGCCCGGCGACCAGTAAGCCGATCATCAGCGCGTCGTTGTGCGCGCCGGAGACCAGGTGCACGGGCACCAGCGGGCTCGCCAGCGCCAGCCAGAGCGCCCGCCGCGGCGGCACCCCGCACCGGCGGGCCAGCACCGGCAGCGCCCACGCGGTGAGCGCCACCCCGGCCACGGCGAGTACCCGGAACAGCGCGACGGCGGCGAGCAGCGAACCGGCGGCCTCCACCACCGCACCGGCGAGCAGCACGAACAGCGGCCCGTACGGCGCCGGGGTGTCCCGCCAGATGTAGGAGATGGTGTCCAGCCAGGGGCAGGGCAGCGCTGAGACGCCCTGCTCGTAGGGGTTGATCCCGGCGGAGAAGCTGGCGCCCTGGCAGGCGTACGCGTACACGTCCCGGCTGCCCAGCGGCGGCGCGACCAGCATCGGCAGCAGCCACAGCGCGACTGTGACCAGCACCCACCGGGACGACGGCACCCGGTCCCGCAGCGACCACCAGGCCCACGCCAGCAGCGCGGTGCCGACCAGCCACAACCCGATGATCAGCGGCCCGTTCGGGCCCTGCCAGATGCTGACCGGGGTGGGACGCAACTCGCCGTCGGGCAGTGCGCCGCCGAGGAACGCGGCCACGGCGAGCAGCACCGAACCCGCCAGGCCGATCCAGCGCGAGAGGTGGTGAGGCACGTCCGACATGCTGCCAGTACGGTGGTTCGCGATCAGGAGGTGGGCATGCGGGGCGGTCGGGTGGTGGCGGTCTCCGCCGTGTCGGCGCTCGTCCTCTGCGTGCTCTACCTCACGCTGCCGGCCACCGGCTCGGACCTGTCCGCGCAGGTCGCCCGCGCCGGGTTCTTCGCCGAGCACGGGGCCGCCCTGGTCGACCTGCGCTGGTACGGCGGCGTGCACCCGTGGGGCTACAGCCTCGTCTCGCCGCCGCTGATGGCGCTGCTCGGGGTACGCGTCACCGGCGCGCTCGCCCTGCTCGCCTCCGCCACCGCGTTCGCCGCCCTGCTGGTGCGGACCCGGGTGCCCCGTCCGCTGCTCGGCAGCCTGGTCGGCGTGGTCACGATCGCCGGCAACCTGGTGTCCGGCCGGGTCACGTACGCCCTCGGCGTCGCGTTCGGCCTGGCCGCGCTGCTCGCGCTCACGCTGCCCGCCCGCCGCACCCGATTCGCCGCCGCCGCTGCCGATGGTGTCGCTGCCGGTGGCGGCCGGAACGTCTGGGCGGCCGTCGCCGCCGGTGCCGCCGCGCTGCTCGCCTCGGCGGCCAGCCCGGTGGCCGGGCTGTTCGTCGGGCTCGCCGGCGTCGCGCTGCTGCTGTCCCGCCGGTACGCCGACGGCCTGCTGCTCGCCGTACCGGCCGCGGTGCCGCTCGCAGTGACCGGGCTGCTGTTCGGCGAGGGCGGCTGGATGAACATCAGCACGGCCGACACCGTGCACGCCGTGGTGACGAGCCTGGTGGTGGCGGCTCTCGTGGCGTACCGGCCGGTGCGGGTGGGCGCGCTGCTGTCCGCGGCCGGGGTGCTGGCGTCGGCGCTGCTGCACACGCCGGTCGGGCTGAACGCGACCCGCCTGGTGGTGATGTTCGCGCTGCCGGTGCTGGCCGCCGCGGCGACGACCCCCGCATGGTTCACCGCGAGCCGCCTCGGCGGCCGACTCGGTGCGGGCCGACTCGGCGCGGGCCGTCCCGACAGCGACGCGCATGGCATTGGCCGGCTCGGCCAGGGTCGGTCCCGCCGGGCTGTCGGAGCGGCCGGGCTGGCCGCCCTGCTCGCCGTCGTCTGCTGGTGGCAGCCGCCGGTGGTCACCGCCGACCTGCGCAGCGCCGACGATCCGACGGCCGACCCGGCGTACTTCGCTCCGCTGCGCGCGGAACTGGCCCGGCGCGGGCTCACCGGACGGGTGGAGGTGCCGCCGACCCGCAACTACTGGGAGGCGGCCCGGATGGGTGAGGTGCCGCTGGCCCGGGGCTGGCTACGCCAGGCCGACATCGACCGCAACCCGCTGTTCTTCACCACGGTGCCCGGCGCGGACGGCACCGGCATTCCGCTGACCTCCGTTACCTACCGGGACTGGCTGGCCGACAACGCGGTGCAGTACGTGGCAGTGCCCGATGCCGAGTTCTCCTGGGTGGGGCGATCCGAGGCGAAGCTGGTCGAGCTGGGCCAGCCGTACCTGACCGAGGTCTGGTCGAACCGGCACTGGAAGCTGTACGCGGTGGCCGAACCCACCCCGATCGTCGGCGCGCCGGGTGAGCTGATCAGCCAGGACGGCGCTTCGATCACGTTCCGCGCCCTCGCCCCCGGCCCGATCCCGATCCGGGTACGCCACGACCGCTGGCTCACCGTCTCCAACGGCGCCACGGTCACCCGAGCCGGTAAGTGGACCACCGTAACGGTCCCCCAACCCGGCACCTACACCCTCACGAGCTGACCCGGCTAGAGATCTTGGTACGAAAAGGCCCTCATAGGGGCCGTTTGCTACCAAGATCTCTCGGCGCTCCCGAGATGCGGAACGCATGGCTCGCGTGTCGGGACAAGCCTCGGTAGAGGAGCAGCGAAGGCGGTCAGCGAGGCCCCGGCACGCCGCGGCACCCGGGCCGGCATCCGGGCCCGGGTCTAGAGGGGGGACTCCAGGATTCGCTGGACGACTGTGCGGGAGTGGCGGCCGGTGCGCAGGTACTCGTCGAGGAACTCGCCCTGGTCCTCGCGCCCCAGCAGCCGCACCACACCGGCCAGCTCCACCCCGTGCCGGGGCAACTGGTCACCGGCCCGGCCGCGTACCAGCATCAGCGCGTCGCGCACCTCGGCGGCGAGCGTCCAGCCGGCTGCCAGCTCGGCGGCGTCGGAGGCGTCGAGCAGCCCGGCGTCGCGGGCGGCGGCGAGGGCGTCGAGCGTACGGGTGCCGCGCAGGGCGGGCACCTGACCGGCGTACCGGAGCTGCAGCAACTGCACCGCCCACTCGACGTCGGCCAGCCCGCCCCGGCCCAGCTTGGTGTGGGTGGCCGGGTCGGCGCCCCGGGGCAGCCGCTCGGTCTCCACCCGCGCCTTGATCCGGCGGATCTCGACCACCTGCTCGCGGCTCAGCCCTTCGGCCGGATAGCGCACCGGCTCGATCATGGCCTCGAACTCGGCGCCCAGGTCGGCGTCGCCGCAGACGAACCGGGCGCGCAGCAGTGCCTGCGCCTCCCACACCCGGGACCAGCGCGCGTAGTACTGCGCGTACGCGGCCAGGCTGCGGACCAGCGGGCCCTGCCGGCCCTCGGGGCGCAGGTCGGCGTCGACGCCCAGCGGCGGGTCGGGGGCGGGCGCGGACAGCAGCCGGCGCAACTCCTCGGCGACGGCGTGCGCTGCTGCGCTCGCCGCGCTCTCCTCCACCCCGGGCGGCGGGTCGTAGACGAACAGCACGTCGGCGTCGGAGAGGTAGTTCGACTCGTACCCGCCGAGCCGGCCCATGCCGATCACCGCGAAGCGCAGGCCGGACGGTCCGGGGTGGACGGTACGGGCGGCGCGCAGCGCGGCGGCGAGCGTGGCGTCGGCGACGTGCGACAGCGCGGTGCCGACAGCCGTCACGTCCACCACTGTGGGCCGGCGTTCCCCGCCGCCGACCGGGCGCGGGGTGAGCGGGGCGAGCGAACCGGCGCGGCTGAGCACGTCGGCGGCGGCGATCCGGACCAGTTCCCGGCGGCGCAGCGCGCGGACCGCCCGGATCGCCTCGACCGGGTCGTCGTGGCGGGCGGCAGCGGCGGCGAAGCCGTCGACGAGCGTCTCCCGTGGACGCGGGGTCAGTTCGCTGTCCTCGGCGAGCAGCCGCAGCGCCTCCGGTTCGCGGGCCAGCATGTCGGCCGCGTACCGGGACGAGGACAGCACCCGGGCCAGCCGGCGCGCCACCGGGCCGGAGTCGCGCAGCAGGCGCAGGTACCAGGGGGTGCTGCCGAGCTTGTCGGAGACCTGCCGGTAGTTGAGCAGTCCGCGGTCCGGTTCGGGGGCGTCGGCGAACTCGTCGAGCAGCACCGGCAGCAGCGTGCGCTGGATGGCGGCGGTCCGGCTGACCCCGCCGGTGAGCGCCTGGAGGTGCCGCAGCGCGCCGGCCGGGTCGGCGAAGCCGAGCACCTCCAGCCGGTGCCGGGCCGCCTCGGGCGTGAGGCGCAGCCCTTCGGCCGGTACGCGGGCCACGGATTCGAGCAGCGGCCGGTAGAGCAGTTTGGCGTGCAGCCGGCGTACCTCGGTGGCGTGGGTGACCCACTCGGCGCGGAACTCCTCGACGGCGCTGCGGCCCGGCGTGGCCGCGTAGCCGAGCGCGGCGGCGAGCCAGCGCAGCGCGGCCGGTTCGGTCGGCACGGTGTGGGTGCGGCGCAGGGCCTGGAGCTGGAGCCGGTGCTCGACGGCGCGCAGGAAGCGGTAGCCGCGCAGGAGAGCCTCCCCGTCGGCGCGGCCCACGTAGCCGCCGGCGACGAGCGCGCGCAGCGCCGGCACGGTGCCGGGCACCCGCAGCGACTCGTCGCCCCGGCCGTGCACGAGCTGGAGCAGCTGGACGGCGAACTCGATGTCGCGCAGCCCGCCCGGGCCGCGCTTGATCTCGCGTTCCAGCTCCTTCGGCGGCACGTTGTCGAGGATCTTGCGGCGCATGGACCGGACGTCCTCGACCGCCTCGGGGCGCTCGGCGGCGGTCCACACGAGCGGGGCCAGCGCGTCGATCCACTCCTTTGCGAGTTCCAGGTCTCCGGCGGCCGGGCGGGCCTTGAGCAGCGCCTGGAACTCCCAGGTGCGCGCCCAGCGCTTGTAGTAGGCGAGGTGGCTGGCGAGCGTGCGCACCAGCGGCCCCCGGTTGCCCTCGGGACGCAGCGCCGCGTCGACCGGCCACGCCACCAGCCCGCAGATCTGGATCAGCCGGGTGGCGATCTGGGTCGCGGCGGGCAGGTCGTCGTCGGTGGCGGAGACGAAGATGACGTCGACGTCGGAGACGTAGTTCAGCTCGTCGCCACCGCACTTGCCCATCGCCACCACTGCGAGCCGGGGGCGCGGCGTGCCCTCCGGCAGCTCGTCGGCGGCGATGTCGTAGGCGGCGGCCAGCGTGGCGTCGGCCAGCCCGGACAGCGCCGCCATGGTCTGCTCCAGGCCGCGCCCGCCGGTCAGGTCGGCCGCCGCGATCCGCAGCAGCGCGAGCCGGTACGCCTGCCGCAGCAGCGGGACCGCGCCGGTGACGGTGGTGAGCCGGGCGGCGACGCCGAGGTCGAGCCGCCCTTCCGCGGTGGGGGCGAGCCCGTCCGGCTCGGTCGCCAGCACCGCCCACTGCCCGGGGTTGGCGACCAGATGGTCGCCGAGCGCGGACGAGGCGCCGAGCACCGCGATCAGCCGGCGGCGCAGCCCGGGGTCGGCGGCCAGGGCGTCGCGTACGGCCACCTCGTCGCCGGAGCGCCGCTCGGACTCGACCAGCCGGTGCAGCTGACGCAGGGCCAGGTCCGGGTCGGCGGCGCGGGACAGCGCGGCGAGCAGTTCGGCGGCGCGTTCGTCGGCGGGTTCCTGGGTGTCGGGCCGCCACAGGGCAAGCCCGTCCGGGCCGAGCAGGTCCGCGGCGCGGGTGGCGCCGTCGCCCTCGGCGAATCCGTAGCGGGCCAGGCGCCCGCGGGCCGGCCGGGTCACCGTCAGGCCCCGAGCAGCGGCAGGCTACGGCGCGGGTTGTCGTCGCCGAGTTCGCCGAGCGCGAGCGCGGCGAACCGGATCGCGAACGGCTGCCACGCCTCCTCGACGTCGGCCATCACCCGGTCGCAGGCCGCCACCACCAGCTCCGGGTCGTAGCCCAGCTCGGCCAGCACGGCCGAGTCGCGGGACCACTCGGCGATCATCGCGGTGTCGCACTCGATGTGGAACTGCAGGCCCCAGGCCCGGTCGCCGAGCCGGAACGCCTGGTGCGGGTAGCGGGTGGACGCGGCGAGCAGCGTCGCGCCGTGCGGCAGCTCGGTGATCTCGTCGGCGTGCCACTGGAGGACGTCGGGCATCAGCGGCACGTACCGGAACAGGGGGTCGTCCTCGGCGGCGTCGCGCCGCCCGACGAGCGCCGGACCGACCTCCGGACCGGACGGGCTGCGTTCGACCCGGCCCGCGTGCGCGGTGGCCAGCAGTTGCGCGCCGAGGCAGACGGCGAGCGTGGGCACGCGCCCGCGGACCGCCTTGCGCAGCAGCCCCTCCAGCGCCGGGAACCAGGGCGCGCCGGGGCCGCCGTCGGACCCCGGGTATGCCTGCTGGTCGCCGCCGAGCACCACGAGCGCGGCGTACCCCTCCAGGTCGCCGGGGAGCGGGTCACCGGCGTGCGGACGCAGCACGCGCAGCTCAAGGCCCCCTTCGCTGAGCCACTCCCCCAGGCGGCGGAGGTCGTCGGTCGGGTCGTTTTCGATCACCAGCGCGGTCGCCACGACGTCGAGGCTAACCGGTACGCCCGACAGGGCACGGTCCGGCAGGCCCTAGGCTCCGATCGTGCCTGACGACTGCCTGCGCCCACCGGCCCTGCGTCCCGGCGACGCGGTGATGCTGGTGTCCCCGTCCGGGCCGACCCGTCCCGAACGGGTGGCCCGCGGCATCGAGCTGCTCACCGGCTGGGGGCTGCGGCCGGTGCCCGCGCCGAACGCGTACGCCAGGCGGGGTTACCTGGCCGGCGACGACGCGCTGCGGGCCGCGGACCTGAACGCGGCGTTCGCCGACCCGGAGATCCGCGGGGTGATCTGCACCCGGGGCGGCTACGGCGCGCAGCGGGTGGTCGACCTGATCGACATGGCGGCGGTACGCCGGGATCCGAAGGTGGTGGCCGGGTTCTCCGACATCACCGCGTTGCAGTTCGCGCTCTGGCGGGGCGCCCGCCTGGCCGGGGTGCACGGGCCGGGCGCCGCGTGGCGGGACGAGCGCACGCCGATCCGCTCGGCGGAGTCGCTGCACGCCGCGCTGACCAGCGCCGAGCCGGTGACGGTGACGGCGGTCGAGGCGGAGGAGACGTTCCCGGTGCGGGTGCCCGGCCGGGCCGAGGGCCGGCTGCTCGGCGGCAACCTGTGCCTGATCACCGCGTCCATCGGCACCCCGGACATGCCCGACCTGACCGGGGCGATCCTGCTGGTCGAGGAGGTGCAGGAGCCGCCGTACAAGATCGACCGGATGCTCACCCACCTGCGCCGCTGCGGTGCGCTGGACGGGATCGCCGGGGTGGCTGTCGGCCAGTTCACCGAGTGCGCGGACGGCTGGGACACCACGGTCGTGGACGTGCTCACCGACCGCCTGGGCGACCTGGGCGTGCCGGTCCTCGGCGGCCTGCCCATCGGCCACGGCCCCAACCAGCTCACCGTCCCGGTGGGTACCCCCGCCACCCTGGACGCCACCACAGGCACCCTGACGGCGACCGCCGCCGTCCGCCAAGGCTGAGGCCCACCCCGGCGATCATGAGGTTGGCGGCAGTTCAGAGATCCACAACTGCCGCCAACCTCATGATCAACGCGGCGAGGGCGTGAGGTGGGCCACGGCGCCGATCTCCAAGGCGGCCCAGACCGCGCCGTCGGGGGTGACCGTGAGGCCGTGGGGTTCCGAGGCCGGGGTGGGCAGGGTGTGGGCGGTGATGTGGCCGTCCGGGTCGATGTGGCCGATGCGGTTGGCGCCCCACTCGGTGAACCAGCAGCCACCGGCCGGATCGGCGACGATGGCGTGCGGGCGCGCCGCCCGGTCCGGCAGCGGGAACTCGTCGATCCGCCCGTCCGGCGTGATCCGGCCGATCTGCCCGGCGACGATCTCGACGAACCAGAGCGCGCCGTCACCGCCCCGGGTGATGCCGACCGGCCCGGCCGCCTCGGTGGGCAGCGGATGCACAGTCACCGACCCGTCCAGGCCGACCCGGGCGATCGCGTTCGCCTGGTTGAGCGTGAGCCAGAGCGCGTCGTCCGGGCCGGCCGCCAGCATCGACGGGAAACCCTTGGTCACCGGCAGCGGGAAGGACGTCACCTCCCCGTCGACGCTCACCCGGCCGATCGTGTCGTCGCTCATGCCGGCGTACCAGAGCGCGCCGTCCGCACCGACCACCAGCCCGCAGGGGCCGCAGCCGGGCGGCAGCGCCACCGAGCCGGTCTCGCCGTCGACTGTGATCCGGCCGAGCCGGTCGTCGCCCGAGCGGGTGTACCAGAGCGCGCCGTCGGGGCCGCCGACGATGATCAGCGGGCGGCTGCCGGGCGGGTCGTCGCGGTAGGTCCGTACCTCACCGTCGAGGCCGAGCCGGGCGACGCCGCCGGAGCCGGCCAGCGCCAGCCAGAGCGCGCCGTCGGGCCCCACCGTGATCGAGTACGGCCCGGAGCCCGGCCCGGTGAGCGGGATCTCGCGGATGGCGGGCTGTGTCATCGAGTGGCCTTTCGTCGGGTTTCGCCTAGCCTCGCGGGCGCTCCGGCACCCCGGCAACACGAATAATTCGGGCCTTCCGGACGGGATTGCCAGCTCGCTGACAGGTTCGCCACGGGTGGCCCTCAGTTCCGGCGACCACTGTCGGTGACGTCATCGCACCACCACCGAACAGGAGAATCGCATGATCCGCACGATGTCGAAGAAGCACCTGCTGGCCGGCCTGGCCGCCGCCGGCGTGCTCGGCGTCGGGATCGCCGCCCCGACGGTGGCGCTCGCCGACGACAAGAGCCCGAACCCGTCTTCGAGCGCCAGCAGCACCACCGACCAGGGTGACGACCGCCGCCAGAAGCACGCCGACCGGCAGGCCGAGTTCGCCGAGGCGCTCGCCAAGGAGCTGGGCGTCTCGACCGACAAGGTCACCACGGCGCTGGAGAAGCTGCACGAGCAGCGCCAGGGCGATCGCCCGGAGCGGCCGGAGCGGCCGTCGACCGAGGACCGGCAGGCCGCGCTGAAGGAGCGGCTGGACCAGGCCGTCACCGACGGCAAGCTCACCCAGGAGCAGGCCGACGCGGTGCTCAAGGCCGCCGAGGCGGGCGTGTTCCCGGGCCCGGGCAAGGGCGGCCCGGACGGCAGGCCCGGCCACCACGGCAAGGGTGGCGACAAGGGCGGCCCGGAGGGCAAGGCCGACCAGGGCGCCGAGGCCGAGCAGGAGGGCCAGGGCGGCAAGTGACGCGGTGGCCCCGCCGCCCCTCACCGGCCGTTCCCTCCTCCTGGCCGGCGCCCGGCGGGGCCACCCACGCCTGATCCCCTCGGACCGCGGCGGGGTGGTGGTGCACTCGCACCGCCACCCCGCCGCGCCCGTGTCAGCGCAGGTACGGCCCGTCCGCGCCGATCTTGCCCGGCGCCGGGTTGCCGGGCAGGTCGAGCACGTAGACCCGGAGGTTGCCCTTGCCGCCGACCGCGGCGGTGAGCGTGCCGTCGGTGACCGTCTTCACGTCGCCGGTGACCGCGTCCACGTACCGGCCGTTCGGCACCCCGCGGAACGTGGCGCCGCCGGACACGGTGACCAGCGCGAAGCTGTCCACCGTGCCCTGGGTGAAGCGCCGCTTGTACGCCATCGCGCCGCTCACACCCTCGGTCGAGTACTGCCCCTTCTGCAGGGCCGGCACTGCCCGCCGGATCAGGTTGAGCCGCTGCACGTGCTTGACCAGCGGCTGGGCGAGCGTGGTGGCCACCGCCCCGCCGGCCGAGCCGACCACCCCGAAGTCGCTCGCGGTGACGCTGCCGGCCAGGTGGTCGCCGTAGTAGGCCCGCCCGGTGGTGGCGAGCGGGCAGGTCGGCCCGCAGTCGATCCGGGCGCCCTTGCGGAACTCGATCTCCGAACCGTAGTAGAGCGTCGGGATGCCGCGGAACGTCCACATCAGGCTCATGTTCTCCGCCCAGGCGTCGGTGCCGCCGGTGTACCGGGTGGAGGACTTGTTCGGCCCGTAGTCGTGGCTGTCGACGTAGACCACGTTGTACGTGGCGTCGTTGTAGCTGTCGTCGGAGTCCTTCCCGTTGCCGAACGCGTTGCCGGCGTCGGAGAAGTTCATGTGCATCCGCATGTCGATGACGTTCATGCCGGAGAACTGCGAGCGGTCCGGCGCGTGGTACGTGTTGCCGCGCAGGAACGCGTTGTCGGTGGTCGGCTGCCCGTTCGGGCCGAGCAGCTGCTCGTGGTCGTACTGCTCGATCGCGGCGCGGACGTCGTCCGGGCTGTACTCCTTGCGCTCCTTCCAGGTGAAGAACTGCGCGGAGTGGTTGACCGAGCCGCGGTTCCACTTGTCGTTGACGAACGCGGCCACCTCGCCGAAGACGTAGAAGTCCTTGCCCTTCTCGCCGAACCGGGCGACCGCGTGCTGCTGGATGGCGGGCAGGAAACGCCGGTTCCAGGTGACCCGGGGGATGTGCACGGCGGTGTCGATCCGGAAGCCGTCCACACCCATGTCGATGAACCGGTTGTACGCGTCGATCAGGTACTGCTGCACGGCGGCGTTCTCGGTGTTGAAGTCGGCCAGGTCCTCGTGCAGCCAGCAACTGCGTGAGTCCTCACCCTCCCAGTTGCCGATCCAGCACTGGTGGTACTTGTCGGCGGGGAAGAGCTTGCTGGTCGGGACCGGCCACTGGCACTGGTGGAGCGTGTAGCCCTCGGGGCTGCGCCCGCCGGTCGGCGTACCCCAGTTCAGGCACTGGTTGCCGGCCGGCGCGGCGGACGACCACACGTCGCCGTTGTAGGGCCGGCCCTTGGCCTTGGCGTTCTGCGCCGGGGTGAGCGCCGGGTCGTTCCCGGTCGCCTCGACCATCGGGTCGTACTCCCGGCCGGCCTGCGGCTGGTCGTAGTACCACTTCCACTGGTCGTCGCGGGTGCCGTAGACGGTGGGCGTGAACAGGCCCTTGGCGCCCCACCGGGAGCTGTGGTTGTAGACCACGTCCTGGAAGATCTTGATGCCCTTGGCGTGCGCGGCGTTGATCAGGTCCTGGTAGGAGGCGCCCGCGCTCTCCAGCCGCGGGTCCACCCGGTAGAAGTCCCAGCCGTGGTAGCCGTGGAAGTCGTAGTCGGACCGGTTGAGCACGACCGGGGTGATCCAGAGCGCTGAGAAGCCGAGCGCCTTGATGTAGTCGAGCTTGTCGACCAGCCCCTTGAAGTCGCCCCGGAACATCGGGTCGTCGTTGGCCGCGTTGCCGGAGGCGACGTGCTGGCTGCCGCCGCGGTTGTTCGTGGGATCGCCGTCGGCGAACCGGGCGGTCATCACGAAGTAGATGGTGTCCTCGCGCGGGTCGCCGCCCAGCGGGGCGCCGCCGGTCTGCGGGGCGCCGGTGGTCGCGGAGGCGGGCGCACTCGCCGCCGACCGGTTGCCGGCCGCGTCCAGGGCCCGCACGGTCCAGGTGTACGCGGTGCCGGGCCGCAGGTCGTACGCGACGTGCCGGGTGGTGGCGCTGGTGACCGTGGTGCCGCCGGCTCCCCCGGTGCGGGTCAGCTCGTACCCGGTGACGCCCCGGTCGTCGGTGGCGGCGGTCCAGGTCAGGGTGACCGCCAGACCGTCGGCGACGGCGGTGAGGCCGCCCGGCGTGGACGGCGGGGTGGTGTCCGGGGTGACCGGCGCGCACGGGTCCGCGGCGGCGGCGGTGACCCGGCCGTTGTCGACGACGCTGCGCCCCGCGCCCAGGGTGTAGTCCGCGCCGCCGTTGTTGTCCCAGGCGCCGGCGGTGTTGTTGAACGCGGCGGTCAGGCCGGTGGCCGTGCCGAGGTCGACGATCCGGCGGGCCCAGCCGGCGCAGCGCGTCTCCATGGCCACGCCCGGCGCGGTGGTCCAGGCGCCGCCGGCGGGCCGGTAGTGCAGGTTCGCGGCGGTCCAGCCACGCGGCGTGAGGTGGTACCAGACCTCGGCGGTGTTCCCCGGCGTCGGGCTCGGCGCGACAGTGGCGGACGGGCTCGGAGTCGGGGTGCCGGACGGCGACGGGGTGGCGCACGGGTCGCCCGTGCCGATCCGGCCGGCGGCGACGGTCACGGTGCCGGCGCCGAGGCGGTAGTTGGCAGCGTTGTTGTTGTCCCAGACGCCGCTGCCGTTGGTGAAGACGACCTGGGCGCCGGTGGCAGCGCCCAGGTCGACGGTCTTGCGACGCCAGCCGGCGCAGGCGGTGTCCATCGGCACGCCGGGCACCGGCGTCCATGCCTGCCCGTCCACGCCGTAGTGGATGTTGACGGACGTGCCCCAGGCGGCCGGTGGCTGGTAGTAGACGGTGACGGTGTTCGCCGCCGCGGCGGCGGTGAACGGCAGCAGCGCGGCGAGCACGCCGGCGGCGAGCGCGAGCGCTCCCCACCGGCGGCGGTTGGTGGTGGTGCCCCTCATGGCGCTCTCCTGACACCCACGCCCGCACGACGGGCGCAAGGGGATGAAGGCGTTGCAAGAACTTGCGACGCGTGGTGCCAGGAAGTTACCAGCTTCGATTCCACGAAACCAGTGGTTCACAGTAGACATGGGCGTAACGGATTGCACGGCCCGCAACGACTTGCTCCCGGTCGGCGACCAGCCGGGCCGGGAGCAAGGGCGCGGCGCTCAGCCCTCGGCGGGCGGGGTGAACACGCCGAGCAGGTTGCCCGACGGGTCGCGCAACAGGGCACGCACCAGACCGGTCGGTGTGGTCACCGGCGCCGTCAGAACGGTGCCGCCGGTCGCCTCCGCCCGGCGGCAGGTCTCCGGCACGTCCGTCACCTCGGCGTAGAAGATCGCGTAATTGCCGGTGTCCGTGTCCCGGATCGCGCCGCCGATCCCCCGCTCACCGCCGGCCGCCGTCTGCCGGTACGACAGGCCCGGGCCGCCCTGCTCGTCGAAACTCCAGCCGAACAGCTCGGAGTAGAACCGCTGCGCCTCGTCCGGGCGGTCGGAGCCGATCTCGAACCAGGTCACGGGCGTGCTGGACATGCTTCCTCCTGAGGTTCGCGCCGGCGGTCGGCCGGCGTCGTCAGGATTCAGCCTCGTATCGGGCCACGACAGCGTCCTGTCGGTGTTTCCACCCGGATCAGACCAGGGTGAGCGGACGCACCCGATCGACCGGCACGTCGAGGTCGCCGGGACGCAACTCCCGGGTCACCGGCTCGGCCAGCGGATGCACCGACAGGATCCGGTCGGTGCGGAAACAGCGCAGACCGTCGCGCAGCCGGCACCAGGCGACCAGGTACCAGTGCACCGAGTTGCCCAGGTAGGCCAGCGGCTCCACGTCGCGCGCCGAATCGGCACCGCCGCGGTCGGCGTACCGCAGGCGCAGCACCCGCCCGGCGGCGACCGCGTCGGCGACGGCGGCCGGGACGGGTGTGCCCGGCCCGTCGCCGACCAGGTGCACCCGGCCGGCGAGGCGGTGCGCCTCGGCCACCGCGGCGGGCGGCATCACCGCGACCAGCTTGCGCAGCGCGGCGCCGGCCGCCGGGGCGAACGGTGAGCCGCCGAGGCGGTGCAGCGCGACGGCCATCGCCACCGCCTCGGCCGCTGTCAGGTTGACCGGCGGCAACGTGCGCGCCCGGTCGACCACGTAGCCGCCGGTGCGGCCCGGCTCGGCCCAGATCGGCACCCCGGCGCCCTGCAACGCGGAGATGTCGCGCTCGACGGTGCGGGTGCTCACCTCGAAGCGGCGGGCCAGCCAGGTCGCGCTGCGCGGGCGCGGCGAGACCGCCCGCAGCTCCTCGACCAGGGCGTAGAGGCGGTCGGTGCGGTTCACCCCCGGACGCTAACCCGGGGGTACGACACCCCTCAGGCGATGCAGGCGCAGACGATCAGCGCGGCGCCGAAGTGGGTGGCGGCGCTGACCCGGGCCGCCGGGTGCGGCTCGTCGGCGGCGATGACGTCGCCCAGCTTGCCCGGGGTGAGCAGGTCCAGCACCAGGAACGCCAGCGCCATCACCAGCAGGCCGACCAGCCCGAACACCACAGTGGACGCGAGCCCCTTGGTGAACGAGCTGTAGCTGGTCAGCACGGCGGTGAAGACGATGCCGGCGATGCCGAGCTGGTTGGCGGCGAGCAGCAGCGCGGCGTTGCCGTTGCGGCGCACCCAGATCAGCTCCCGCAGCTTGCCCGGGGTGAGCAGGTCGACGAGCAGGAATCCGGCGGCCATCAGGGCGACCCCGACCATCCCGAACACGATGCTCTGCCACGCCCCGTCGAGCAGATCTCCCAGCACCAACGCCTCCCCGGCTCACGCCGCCCGGCGGTGGTGCCGGGGCGGTGCCGCAGACGATAGCGGCACCGCGCCAGCGTGATCTAGAGCGAGAGGTAGCGCTGCCGCTCGTACGGGGTGACCTCGCGGCGGTACTGCTCCCACTCGGAGCGCTTGTTGCGCAGGAAGAAGTCGAAGACGTGCTCGCCGAGCACCTCGGCCACCAGCTCGGAACCGGCCATCACGTCGATCGCCTCGGCCAGGTTCTCCGGCAGCGCCTCGTACCCCATGGCGCGGCGCTCGGCGCTGCTCAGCGACCAGACGTCGTCCTCGGCGCCCGGGGGCAGCTCGTAGCCCTCCTCGATGCCCTTGAGGCCGGCGCCGAGCATCACCGCGAACGCCAGGTAGGGGTTGGTCGCGGAGTCCAGCGAGCGGACCTCGACCCGGGCCGAGTTCGGCTTGCCGTACGCGGGCACCCGCACCAGCGCGGACCGGTTCAGGTGACCCCAGCAGACGTACGCGGGGCTCTCGGTGATCCGGTCCGGCAGCGCCTGCGGGAACAGCCGCTTGTACGAGTTGACCCACTGGTTGGTGACGGCGGTGTACTCCCGGGCGTGGGTGAGCAGCCCGGCGATGAACGACTTCGCGACCTTGGAGAGCTTCATCGGGTCGCCGGCGTCGTGGAACGCGTTGCGCTCCCCCTCGAACAGCGACAGGTGCGTGTGCATGCCGCTGCCCGGCTGGTCGGTGAACGGCTTCGGCATGAAGCTGGCCTGCACGCCGGTGGAGAGCGCGACCTCCTTCACCACGTGCCGGAACGTCATGATGTTGTCGGCGGTGGTGAGCGCGTCGGCGTAGCGCAGGTCGATCTCCTGCTGGCCCGGGGCGACCTCGTGGTGGCTGTACTCCACCGAGATGCCGATCCGCTCCAGCGCCAGCACGGCCTGGCGGCGGAAGTCCCGCGCGACGGCGTGCGTGGTGTGCTCGAAGTAGCCGCCGGTGTCCACCGGGGTGGGCACCGAGCCGTCCTGCGGACCGTTCTCCAGCAGGAAGAACTCGATCTCCGGGTGGGTGTAGAAGGTGAAGCCCTTGTCTGCCGCCCGGGAGAGCATCCGGCGTAGCACGTGCCGCGGGTCGGCCCAGGACGGGCTGCCGTCGGGCAGCATGATGTCGCAGAACATCCGGGCGCTCTCGCCGCTGACCCCGCCCTCGAACGGGAAGACCTGGAACGTGGTCGGGTCCGGCATGGCCACCATGTCCGACTCGAACACCCGGGCGAAGCCCTCGATCGCTGAGCCGTCGAAGCCGATGCCCTCCTCGAAGGCCGCCTCCAGCTCCGCCGGGGCCACCGAGACGCTCTTGAGCGTGCCGAGCACATCGGTGAACCACAGCCGGACGAAACGGATGTCCCGCTCTTCCAGCGTGCGGAGGACGAACTCCTGCTGACGGTCCACTTCCACCCCTCGTGACACGTACGTCCGCACCGGTCGGGCCGGCCCGGCCTGACCGCCCAGTCTCCACCGGGCTCGTTACGCCGACGTTACGCCTTCCCCGGCCGGCCGTCCCGCCGTGTCCGGCCGGGCGGGACGCGCGCTGCGCCGCCCCGGTCTCCCGCGACCTGTCGGATTCGGCCCGGACGGCTGGGGGAAGATAAACGCATGCCCACCCTGCGTCTCGCCCTGTGCCAGGTCAACCCGACGGTAGGCGACCTCGCCGGAAACGCCGGCCTGGTCCGCTCGTGGACCCGTCAGGCCGCCGACGCCGGCGCCCAGCTCGTCCTGTTCCCCGAGCTGATGCTCACCGGTTACCCCGTCGAGGACCTGGTGTTCCGCCGCTCGTTCGTGGCCGCGTCCCGCGCCGCGCTGCACCGGCTCGCCGCCGACCTGGCCGCCGACGGCCTCGGTGACCTGCCGGTCCTGGTCGGCTACCTGGACGCGGACGGCCCTCCCCAGGTCAGCTCGGACGCGGAACCGGGCCGGGGCGCCCGCAACGCGGCGGCGGTGCTGCACCGGGGCGAGGTGGTGGCCACCTACTTCAAGCACCATCTGCCCAACTACGGCGTCTTCGACGAGGACCGCTACTTCGTGCCCGGTGACACGCTGACAGTGGTGCGCGTCGGCGGGGTGGACGTGGCGCTGACCATCTGCGAGGACCTGTGGCAGGCCGGCGGGCCGTTCGCGGTGGCCCGGGAGGCGGGCGTCGGGCTGGTGCTGAGCATCAACGGCTCGCCGTACGAGCTGAACAAGGACGACGTGCGACTGCCGCTGGTGCGCCGGCGCGCCGCCGAGGCCGGGGCCGCCATCGCGTACGTGAACATGGTCGGCGGCCAGGACGAGCTGGTCTACGACGGCGACTCGATGGTCGTCGCCGCGGACGGCACGCTGCTGACCCGGGCGCCGCAGTTCGTCGAGCACCTGCTCGTGCACGACCTGGAGTTGCCGGCGGCGACCGGGGCGCCCGGCGGGACCGTCGCGCCGGCCGACGGGATGCGGGTGGCCCGCCACGAGATCCCGGCGATCCCGGCCGCGCCGTCCGGTCCGGCTGCGGACGGCGGGATCATCGAGCCGGTCGCCGACGAGGCCGAGGTGTGGCACGCGCTGGTGCTGGGCCTGCGCGACTACATCGACAAGAACCGCTTCCCCTCGGTGGTGCTGGGCCTGTCCGGCGGCATCGACTCGGCGGTGGCGGCGGCCATCGCGGTGGACGCCGTGGGCCCGGAGCGGGTCGTCGGAGTCTCGATGCCCAGCCAGCACTCCTCCGAGCACTCCCGCACCGATGCCGAGGACCTGGCGAAGCGCACCGGCCTGGACTACCGGGTCGAACCGATCCAGCCGATGGTGGACACGTTCCTGGCGAACATGTCGCTGTCCGGAGTGGCGGTGGAGAACCTCCAGGCCCGGGTACGCGGCGTGATCCTGATGGCGCTGTCGAACCAGGAGGGCCACCTGGTGCTCACCACCGGCAACAAGAGCGAGCTGGCGGTGGGCTACTCGACGCTCTACGGCGACTCGGTGGGCGGATACAACCCGGTCAAGGACGTCTGGAAGACGCTCGTGTGGCGGCTGGCGAAGTGGCGCAACACGGACGCGGTGCGGCGCGGGCAGACGCCGCCGATCCCGGAGAACTCGATCGGCAAGCCGCCGTCGGCCGAGCTGAGCCCCGGCCAGCTCGACAGCGACACGCTGCCCGACTACGACGTGCTCGACCCGATCCTGATCGGCTACGTCGACGGCGACCTGGGCCGCGACGGCCTGGTCGAGTCCGGCCACGACCCGGCCGTGGTGGACAAGGTGCTGCGGATGGTGGATACCGCCGAGTACAAGCGACGGCAGTCCGCGCCCGGCACCAAGATCTCCATGAAGGCGTTCGGGCGGGACCGGCGGCTGCCGATCACCAACCGGTGGCGCGAGGACGGCTGACCGCTCCCCCGGCCGGGGAGTGACATCCTCCACTCCGACCTGCCCGCGGCCCGCCGCCCGGTGCGACGATCGCGGGGAACCCGGGGACCGCGTGCGCGGCCTCGAGGAAGGAGATTGTCATGGTGGAGTCCACCCCGGCCGAGGTGGCCGCCCTCTACGGCGGGCCGGCCACCCGGCGGGTACGCACCCGCGACCTGATCGCCGCCAAGGAGCGCGGCGAGCGGTGGGCGATGCTGACCTCGTACGACCAGTACACGGCCTCGATCTTCGACCAGGCGGGGATCCCGGTGCTGCTGGTCGGCGACTCGGCGGCGAACAACGTCTTCGGCTACGAGACCACGCTGCCGGTGACCGCCGAGGAGCTGCTGCCGCTCGTGCGTGCCGTGGTACGGGCCACGAAGCACTCGCTGATCGTCGGTGACCTGCCGTTCGGCTCGTACGAGGAGGGGCCGGCGCAGGCGCTGCGCACCGCTGTGCGGTTCATGAAGGAGGGCGGCTGCCACGCGGTGAAGCTGGAGGGCGGGCGGCGCTGCGCCGCCCAGATCGAGGCGATCACGGGCGCCGGCATCCCGGTGATGGCGCACATCGGCTTCACCCCGCAGAGCGAGCACACGCTCGGCGGCTACCGGGTGCAGGGCCGGGGCGAGGCCGCCGAGGAGGTGCTCGCCGACGCGCGGGCGGTGGCCGAGGCGGGCGCGTTCGCGGTGGTGCTGGAGATGGTGCCGGGTGAGGTGGCCAAGCGGGTCACCGCCGAGCTGCCCATCCCCACCGTCGGCATCGGGGCCGGCCCGGACACCGACGGGCAGGTGCTGGTCTGGCAGGACATGGCCGGGTTGCGGACCGGCCGGGCGCCGCGCTTCGTGAAGCGGTACGCCGACCTGGCGGGCGCGCTCACCGACGCCACCCGCCGGTTCGCCGACGAGGTGCGCGGCGGCGAGTTCCCCGCGGCCGAGCACACCTTCTGAGGTGTAAGGAAGGGCCCCTTCTTAACGCCTGGCGTAGAGAAGGGGCCCCTTTTTAACACGCGCCGCCGCGACGGCGGCGCGACGCGTCAGAGGTCGGTGACCCGGATGCCGGCGTGCGCCTTGTAGCGCTTGTTGATCGCGATCAGGTTGGCGGTGAACGCCTCGATCTGGTGGGCGTTGCGCAGCCGCCCGGCGTAGATGCCCCGCATGCCGGGGATCCGCGCGGCCAGCGCGCCGACCACGCCCACCAGTTCCCGGTCCTCGGTGCAGATCAGCACGTCCAGGTCGATCCGGTCGATCTCCGGGTCGGCCAGCAGCGGCGCGCTGACGTGGTTGAACGCGGCGCAGACCCGGGACTCGGGCAGCAGTGCGGCGGCCTGCTGAACGGCGCTGCCCTCGGCGACGGTGAGCGCGTACGGGCCCTGCTTGTCGAAGCCGAGCGGGTTGACGCAGTCCACCACGATCTTGCCGGCCAGCGGTCCGGCGAGCGCGGCGACTGTGGCCGCGTGCCCGTCCCACGGCACCGCCACGATCACCACGTCGCTGCGCCGGGCGACGTCCTCGTTGTCGCCGCCGGAGACGACGGCACCCTCCGGTACGTACGGCAGGGCGGCGATCTCGGCGGCGGCCTGGGTGGCCCGCTCGGCGGTGCGGGAGCCGATCAGCACGGTCTGCCCGGCCCGGGCGAACCGGTAGGCGAGACCCCGTCCCTGGTCGCCGGTGCCACCGATGATGCCGACGGTCAGCCCGGAGACGTCGGGCAGCGTGGTCGCGTCGTAAGCCATGCGCTCATCCTCGCAAAGCGGGGCCGCGAGCGGTGCATCCCGATGCTGTGACAATCGCCGCGCTGGTCACGCCCGTTCGAAGGCCACCCGGCGCTGGGCCGGGTCGGCGGCGGTGAGGCGTACCCGGACGCGTTCGCCCAGCGGCAGCTCACCGGTGCAGCGGGCGCGCACCGACGGCTCGTCGAGCGCGATCGTGCCGCCGGGCGGACGGCCGGGACGGCCGTTACCCGCCGGACGCGGTTCGTCCACGTCGAGCACCGCCGCCTCGAACGTCTCCCCCACCCGGTGCGCGAGCAGCACCGCCTCGGCCAGTTCCACAGCGCCCCGGGTGGCGGCGCCCGCTGTGCGGTCGGTCGCGGCCATCACCTCGGGCAGTTTCGGCAGCGCGGCCCGTACCTGCTCGGGCACCTCGCGGCCCTCGTGCAGCGCCAGGCAGACCTCGGTGGCGTAGCGGTCGGCGAGGCGGCGCAGCGGCGCCGTGACGTGCGCGTACGCGGCCGCCACCCCGCCGTGCTCGGGCTGCTCGGGCAGGTCACCGTCGAACGCGGTGTACGCGGCGCCGCGCATCAGCTCGGCGGCCTGGTCGACGAAGGCGGCCACCCGGGGGTGGGAGGTGTCCAGCCCGTCGAGCACCTGACCCACGGGTGTGCCGTCCGGCCAGGGCACGCCGAGCGGGCCGGCGGCGAGCCGCAGCCGATCGACCGCCTCCGGGCGGGGGCGCGGCATGGTGCGCAGCAGCCCGATCCGGCCGGCCAGCATGATGTCGGCCGCGGCCATCCCGGTCAGCAGCGAGATCTGCGCGTTGTGCTCCTCCATCGGGCCGGGGCCGCGCAGCACCAGCCGCCACCCGTCGCCGTCGGGCTCGACGTCCTGCTCGGGCAGCGGCAGGTTGATCGCGCCCCGGCTCAGGCCCCGCGCGGTGAGCAGCGCCCCGATCTCGGGCAGCAGGGCGATCGGCTCGGGCAGCCGTCCGGCGTCGGCGTCGCGCTGCACGCCGCCGTAGTCGAGCTTGGCCCGGCTGCGCACCAGCGCCCGCTCCAGCGTGACCGCGGCGGTGCCGCCGTCGGCGTCCAGGTCGACGGTCCAGAGCACGGCGGCCCGGTCGGCGTCGGGCAGCAGGCTGGCCGCCCCCTCGCTGAGCGTGTGCGGGTGCAGCGGCACGTTGCCGTCGGGCAGGTAGACCGTCTGCCCGCGGCGCCACGTCTCGGCCTCCAGGTCACCGCCGAGGCGTACGTGGGTCAGGACGTCCGCGATCGCGTACCGGACGCGGTAGCCGCCGCCGGGACGGCGGGTGAGGTGCATGGCCTGGTCGAGGTCGCGCGAGGTCGCCGGGTCGACGGTGACGAACGGGATGTCGGTCCGGTCGGCGACTGCGGGCGGCGGCGCGGCGGCCGCCAGGTCGGCCTCGCGCTGCGCCGCGGCCGGGAAGCCCTCGGGCAGTCCCAGCTCGCGGCGCAGCGCGCCGAAGTCGATACGGGGCGCCAGTACGCGTCGGATCACCACGCGGTCAATCCTGACAGCGCCCCGCACGTTCCGCTCCCCGGGAGGGAGCGGTGTCCGCGGCGTCAGGCGCGGCGGGCCGGCGCCTTACGTGCGGTGGTGCTCTTGGCTGCGGTGCTCTTGCGGGCCGGCGCCTTCTTCGCGGCGGTGGTCTTCTTCGCCGTCGTGGTGGTCTTGCGCGCGGTGGTGGTCTTGCGGGCGGGCGCCTTCTTCGCCGCCGCCTTGCGCGCCGTGGGACGCGTCGAGGCTGTGGTCTTCTTCGCCGCTGTGGTCTTCTTGGCGGCGGTCGTCTTCTTCGCCGCCGAGGTGACCTTCCGCGCGCCGGTGGTCTTCTTGGCCGCCGCCGTCGTCTTCTTCGCCGCCGTCGTCTTGCGGGCCGGCGCCTTCTTCGCGGTCGCGGTGGTCCGGGGCATCGCGGTGGTCCGGGGCGTCGTGGTCTTCCGGGCCGCTGTGGTCTTCTTCGCCGCCGTCTTCTTGGCCGCTGTGGTCTTCGTCGCGGTCGCCTTCTTCGCCGTGGTCTTCTTCGCCGGCGCGGTCTTGGCGGTGGCCCGGCCGGCCGGCGCCGTACGAGCGGCGGTCTTCTTCGCCGTCGTCCTGCTGGTGGTGGCCTTGGTGGCCGGCGCCTTACGAGCCGCCGACACGACCTTCCTGGCGGCCGCCTTCTTGGCCGCCGCCTTCTTCGCCGGTGTCCGTCCGGCGCCGGCGCCCGAGGCGTTCGGCGACGCCTTGGTGACCGTCGTCGTCCTGCCCGCGGCGGTCCTCTTCGCGGTCGTCCGTTTCGCGGCCGGGCGGGTGGCCTGCTGTGCTTCGGCCATCTCGGTTCCCTTTCCTGGGGACGTGCTCTCGCCCTCGCGGAGCACGGATCACCTCGACGCGGGCCCTCCCGCGCCGTCTAGCGGCCCTCCCCGGCCCAACGGGCGTCCTCGGCGTCCCACGCGTCGTTACGCTCCCGCACTGTCTGCAGGGCGTTGTCCGCGTCGGCGGCTGAGGCGTACGGTCCGAGAACGTGCTTGGCGGGGCACACGTCGGCATCGGCCTCGACCCGGTGGTGTCGCGTGCACCAGTAGTAGTGCCCACCACTTCCGTCGTCGCTCATGCGATCACTGTGCACCGGGAACCGCCCGGCCGCCACCGGAACGGCACAAATAGTCACGTCCTTCTCCACATTAGACCTGGTCGGGGCGGTTGCGGCGGGGAACGGCGGAAGACCCCGGACATGCCCGCCCTCGTCCGAACGGGGTGTGGCTGCTGTTCGCGTACCCCTTCCCGAACCTCGCGGTGGTCGGCGGCGTGGCGCTCATCGCGCTCGCGGTGGCGCTGCGGCCGCGTTTCGGCCGGCTCGACCGGGACCTGGACGTGCTCACCGAACGGGATGCGCCGGAGCTGCACGCCCTGGTCCGGGAGGTGGCCACGGCGGTGGGCGCGCCGATGCCGCACGTGATCGGCGTCGACGGCGGCATCAACGCGTACGCGACGTCGGTGGGGCTGCGCCGGCGGCGTGTGCTCGGCCTCGGGCTGCCGCTGTGGGGCGCCCTGGACGGGCCGGCGCGGGTCGCGCTGCTCGGCCACGAGCTGGGCCACTTCGTCAACGGCGACGTCCGCCGTGGGCCGGTGACCCAGCCGGCGCTGACCATGCTCGGCAACGCCGCCGACCTGTTCCGGCCCCGGGGCGGGTCCGACGGCGGCGGGCTGCTGGTGATGGTCGGCGAGTGGCTGGGGCACCTGGCGTCCTGGGCGCTGTCGCGGCTGCTGGACACGCTGCTGCGGACCGGCTCGGTGGCCACGGCGGTACGCAACGCGGTACGCGGCGGCCACGGGCCGGGCACCTGGCGGGTGGAGACGGGACGCGCGCCGCGCGGATCGACGCCGAGCTGGCCGGGCACTACGAGCGGGCCGGCCGGGCGCTGAGCTGGAACGCCTGACGCTCAGGCGGGTGCCGGGACGGGCTCCGGACCGGGTACGGCGGCGGGCGCCGGGCGGGCCGCCACGATCGCGTACGCGAGGGCGTAGGGCGTGCAGGCCAGATGGAACATCGGCTCGACGAGCACCCGGTCGGTGATGAGGAACCGTTCCCACCCGGTCGGCCGGGGCAGCCCGAACGACGAGTCGGTCCAGCAGGTGAACAGCCAGAGCGGCGCGGAGATCCGGTTCACCGCGTCCGGCGGCAGGCCGTCCGCCACCGGCGCGGTGGCCGGGATCGAGGTGACCACCGCGAGCACCACCGCCGCGTCGGCCGCCATCAGCGCGCCGAGCAGCCCGGCCGACCACGCGAGCCGGACCCGGCCCCGGCGGGCCAGCGCCCCGGCGGTCCAGAGCGCCGCCGTCAGCAACGCCAGCCAGAGCAGCAGCCCGGGCACCGTCTCCCACACCCGGCTCTCACCTCGCGCGGCGAGCAGCGCGAGCGTCGCGGTCACCGTCGCGGCGATCGGCAGCACCACGCCGAGCGCGGTGGGCAGCGCCCCCACGCGTACGGTCCGGCGTGCGGCCCGGGTGACTCCGAGCGCGAGCGCCGTACCGAGCAGCGCGGTGAGCGCCGACCAGGTCGGCAGCTGCGCGGCGGCGGCCCACGGCACGCGCATCTCCAGCCACCCGTGGGTCAGGGCCATCACCGCGCCGGCGAGCACGAGCACCGCGACGCAGGCCGGCGGCGCGAGCAGCAACACCCCTGCGGTACGCCCCAGCCGCCGCGACCCGGCCCGGCCGGTCAGTGGTGTGGCCGCCCGGCGGGCCGCCAGGCTCGCGGCGAACCGGAGCATCCCCCAGCGGCGGCCGGTGCGGGCCAGCTCGTGCAGCTCGGCGGCCCATTCCCGGGCCAGGCCGGCACGCAGCTCCGCCGGCCACCGGCGTACCGCGACCCGCAGCAGCAGCGCCGCCACCCGCCGGGTCACCACGCCGGCGCCCCGGCCGGGTCCGCGCCGCCGGCACGTTCGGAGGGTACGAGGGCACGCAGCTCGGCCAGCGCCAGCCGGGCCGACCGGATGCCCTCGCCGGTGAGGCGGTAGTAGCGGCGGGCCGGGCGGCCGGCGGTCACCGGGTCGACGTCCTCCCAGTCGGCGGCGAGCCAGCCCGCCGCCTGGAGACGGTGCAGCACCGGGTAGAGCGTCCCGCTGGGCAGGCCGGTGAGCCGCATCAGGTCGAGGCCGTAACGCGGCGCCTCGGGCTCGGCGAGCAGCGCCGAGAGCACCTTCGCCACCGGGATGGTCAGTCGCACAGCGGCACTCTATCGGAACTCTACATAGGGCGGGTGCACCCGAGGTAGCAGGACGAACGGTGATCGACAATGGGACGGTGTGTCCCCTTCGGCGGAACCGGTGGCCGGTCCGGCAGGGCCCGCTCAGGTGGATCACCGGTGGCCCGGGTGCATCGCGCGGCTCCATATGCGAGCCTCGACGGACGAATCCGCTGTCGCGTTTCCAGCGGACAGCGACCCGAGCTGGGGAGAGAAAATCGTGGGCAACCTTGACATCGCGCTGAAGAACGCGATGAACATCGACGGCGCGATCGGGGCCGCGCTCGTCGACTACACAAGTGGCATGACCCTCGGCGTCGCCGGCGGCACCGGCGAGATCGACCTGACGGTCGCCGCCGCCGGCAACACCGACGTCGTACGCGCCAAGCTGCGCACCATCGAGATGCTCAAGCTCGACGACGAGATCGAGGACATCCTGATCACGCTCGGCAGCCAGTACCACCTGATCCGCCCGCTGAGCAACCGCACCGGCAAGGGCCTGTTCCTCTACCTGATGGTGAGCAAGAGCCGGGCCAACCTCGCGATGGCGCGGCACCAACTGCGCACGATCGAGGAGAGCCTGGAACTGTGAGCCGGGTGGACGACCTCCCCCGCCGTACGCGCGCCCAAGCCGGCACCCTGCCGCCACCACGGGCGCTTCCACAGTCGCTGGCCGGCAACCCGGCACTGCCGTACCCGGCCATCGCCCAGGAACTCTCCGCGCTGCGGTTGCAGATCCCCGGCGTGCACGGCTGCGTCCTCGGCGGCGTCGACGGCCTGCTCGTCACGCACAACCTGCAGAACGGCGCCGACCCGGACGACCTGGCCGCGCTCGCCGCCACCACGTACGGACTCGGCCGCCAGGTCGGGTTCCGGCTCGGACAGGGCGACTTCCAGCAGTCCACGGTGCGCAACGCGGGCGGCTACCTCAGCGTGTACGCGATCAACGGAGAGGCGCTGCTCGCCGTGGTCGGCACGGACAGCATCAACGTGGCGCGGCTGCACCTGCACGCCCCGACCACCGCGGCCCGGCTCGCCGAACTGCTCGACGGCGTCAGCCCGGCCACGTCCTGACGTACGCCGGTCGTCCCGGTCCCACCCGTCCGGACCGGAGGCGGCCGGCGTACCCCCGGGTTCTGTCGTTCGTGTGGCGCGGCGGTCGAGCGGCGCGGTCGCGCGCTTGCCGCGGCGGTCGCGGCCCGGCCGTCGCGGCGCGGCGGGTCAGAGGCCGAAGCGGCCGGCCCACGCGGTCACGTCGGCCACCGTGGCGTTGCCGCCGCAGACCACCAGGCCGATCCGGGCGTCGGCGCCCACCCGCTCGACCACCCGGCGGGCGGCAGGCAGCAGGCACCCGGCGGCGGGCTCGGCCCACACCTTGGCGTGCTCGGCCAACTCCAGCGTGCCCCGCACCGCCTCGGCGTCGGACACCACGAGGACGTCGCTGACCAGCGCGGTCACATGGTCATAGGTGAGCTGCGAGACGCTCGGCGCGCTGAGCGTGGTGACGATCGACGACAGCGGCACCTCGACCGGGCCGCCCTTCGCCAGCGCCTGCGACATCGCCTGCGCGCCCTCGGTCTCGACGCCCCAGATCCGTACCCCCGGTCGCCGCGCCCGCAGCGCCGCCGCCACGCCCGAGATCAGCGCGCCACCGCCGATGCTGACCAGCACGTCGGTCAGCTCACCGGCGTCGTCGGCGAACTCCAGCCCGACAGTGCCCTGCCCGGCCAGCACAATCGGATCGTCGAACGGGTGCAGCAGCGTGACGCCCTCATCCCGCAGCCGGTTCATCAGCGCGAACGCGCCGGCCATGTCCTCGGTCAGGCGCACGTCGGCCCCCGCGGCGCGGGCCACCTCGACCGCGCGGGCGGGCGCCGTCCGGGGCATGACCACTGTCGCCGCCACCCCGAGCGCGCCGGCCATCACCGCGACCGCGATGCCGTGGTTGCCACCGCTGACCGCTACCACCCCGGCCGCCCGCTCCGCGTCGTCGAGCGCGAGCAGCTTGGCCGCCGCACCACGGGCCTTGAACGAGCCGGTACGTTGCAGCAGCTCCAGCTTGGCGGTGACCGGTACGCCGAGCAGCTCGGTCAGTCCCGGGCTGGGCACGGTCGGAGTGTGTACGACGACGTCGGCGATCCGGTCGGCGGCCGCCTGGATGTCCGCAAGCTCGATCACCCCCGCAGCGTCCCACACCGGCCCCCGTGCCCCGCGCCGTGCCACCGCGCGGCGCCCCGCCGCTCCGCCGCCCCGCGCTCCGGCACTCGTCGATCTTGGAGTTGTGGCACCTCGCAAACTGCGCGGAAGGGCTGTTCCGGGCGCCACAACTCCAAGATCGCTGGAGGGGGACGGACCTGTCACGGTCGGCTGGCGGCCACCTCGGCGTCGCTGCGGAGGATGCAGAACTCGTTGCCCTCCGGGTCGGCGAGCACCACCCAGCCGGTGCCGTCGCTCTCTCGCCGGTCGGCCACCACTGCCGCGCCCAGCCCGGTCAGCCGGGCCAACTCCTCGTCGCGCGTCCCCTCGACCGGGCGCAGGTCGAGGTGGATGCGGTTCTTGACCTGCTTGGCGTCCGGCACCTCGATGAAGAGCAGGCGGTGCCGCCCGTCCCGCGAGTAGATCATGCACTCCTCGTGGCCCGGCTCGTTCGGATCGTCCGGGTCCTCCCGGTAGTCGAGGACGGCTTCCCACCAGCGGGACAGGGCGTAGGCGTCGGCACAGTCCACGGTGGTGTGGGACACGTAGGAGGTCATCACCGGATCATCGCAAGTCCTGATGGCCCCCGGGCTACCCAGCCGTTCCCGGACCGGCCACCGGCTCCCTAGGTGTCAGCGCCGCTCACGGACGCATCGCCGGCAGCCAGTCCGGCGTCGAGCGCGGCCAGGAAGTCCAGCAACTCACGCCGCGCGGCCTCGTCATGCGTGCGGTGGTTCAGGACGTCCGACGCGACGCAGCGGGAGCGGTCCTCGACCACCTCGATCAGCTCGATGAGTTGAAGCCGAGCCTCGATCACCGCGGCCGAGCCCACCTGGCGACACCATTCCTCGATCAGGTCGGGGTCCGTGGAGACGGCATCGATCCCGCAGCATCCGACAACGCACTCGACCTCGCAGAAGGCGATGCACGTACGCAGGGGCGACGGCACATCGACCGATACGTCCGCCATCGCCTCTCCTCCCCTGAGCCCGCCGCGACAGTGACGGGTGGCCGATGCTAGCGCCACGACCGCCTGGCACTCCTGCGAATTCGGCGGCCACTCCGGAGCCAGAGCCTCGCGATCGTCGAGGAGGTTGCCGGTGGACACCGCGTGGAGCGCCACGTCTCCCTCGTCAACCGCCCGCTTCAGCTGTCAGTCGTCGAACTCGAACCCGCGCGCTTCGGCGTCGTTGACCAGCCGCCGCATACGTTCGCCGCCGGTGGCTACCACCTTCATCAAGGCCTCCAGCTCTTGCAGCGCGCCTCGATCGGTGCCGTAGGCGCAGAACATGCCGGCCTCAGGGTCGTAGGCGAATCGACCGTCGAGCGTCGGGGCCTCGGTGCTGACAAGAACCTCCGCGACACCTGCCCAGAAGTACCCGTTGGGCTCGTGACCAAGCTCCCCGATCACACTGTCGACTGGAGTGGTCCCGGCATCCAGCAGCAGCGAATACTGTCCGGGAGTGGTCTCGATCAGTCTGAGCAAGGTCATCTTCGAAGCCTGACAGTGGTCGGTGCTCGTGGCAAAATCCGAAGTCTCCGTCGCACGCTCAGTTCCGCTCCTCCAGGCCGCACGGTCATCTGCAAATCTCACACTGAACGGGCACGAGGTGCTGCGATGTTCGCTCCGGCGGGACTGTCCGGTATCACGACCGATCAAGAAGGCAGCGGGGGCGACGTGAGCAGCGACGTAACCACAGTGCTGTGGCGCCCCCTGGGACAGCAGGAACTTGACCTCGTCCGCGAGGCAGGGGGGCGCAGGTGGCCGCCACTCTCACCGGAGCAAACTCACTTCTTCCCGATGCTCGACGAGGCTTTCGCGGTCAGGGCTGCGCAGAACTGGAACCTGTTCGGACCCGTGCGCTACGTGGCCCGCTTCCACGTCGAGACGGGCTTCCTGGGCCGCTACTCGACACGGTCCTTCGGTGGATCCGCCGCTCCGATGCTGTGGGTTGCGGCCGACGAACTCGACGAGTTCAACGCGCACATCGTCGGTTCGATCGAGGTCATCCACGAGTTCCGATAGCGGGTGACCGGTACAGACGGCGGCCATCGGAGGATCCCGACGACGTGCGGCCGGTTTGGCTGGACGACGCCGCGCGGAGGCAGCACCGCCGGGACGACGGGCGACGTCGGCACAGCGAGAGCTTGCTGACCAACGACGACCGTCGACGCGTACTAGAAGCAGCTCAGAGCCTTGATCACGGCTCTGAGCTGGGTGGGCGACGGACGAGTCGACCTGTACGCCGGATTCTGTGACCGGCACGCCCATAGGCGCACCGGCGGCGGCCATCCATCTCGGCCTGCCGTTGCCGGCAGGCTCCAGCGGCCTACCCGCAGACATCGGGCGGGCAGCCCTCAAGCGTCTGCGCGGGTCGTCATCTTGCGGTGACGGCCCTTTCTTGGCCTTGCTCCGGGTGGGGTTTACCGAGCCACCCCGGTCACCCGGGGTGCTGGTGGGCTCTTACCCCACCGTTTCACCCTTACCGTCCCGTTACGGGCCGGCGGTCTGTTTTCTGTGGCACTGTCCCGCGGGTCACCCCGGGTTGCCGTTAGCAACCACCCTGCCCTGTGGAGTCCGGACGTTCCTCGGCGACGGGCCGGAGCCCGTCGACGCGACCGCCCGGTCGACTCGTCCGTCGCGCCCTCATCCTAACGACGCACCCGCCGCGCCCATTTCCACCCCGCCCCACCATCTCGTCCACCACTTCGGGGAGGTGGCGGCATCAACCGGCCCGGGATACCGCCACTTCCCCGAACTGGCGCGATGCGCGCCCGAACTGGCGCGATGCGCGCCCGAACTGGCGCGATGCGCGCCCGAACTGGCGCGATGCGCGCCCGAACTGGCGCGGTGCGCGCTCGCCGCCCGACCGACTAGCCTCGGGGGACCATGGATCTCTCCGACGCCGCGCTCCTGCTCGCCGCCGGTCTCGCCGCGGGCACTGTGAACGCGGTGGCCGGTGGTGGCTCACTGATCACGTTCCCGGCGATGATCGCCACCGGCCTGCCGCCGGTGGCGGCGAACGTCTCGAACTCGGTGTCGGTCTTCCCGGGGTACGTGGCGAGCGTGGCGGGCAGCCGGGTGGACCTGCCGCGCGGGCGGGAGCTGTGGTCGCTGCTGCCCACCGCCGTCCTCGGCACGATCGCCGGGTGCGCGTTGCTGCTGGCGACTCCGGCGCGCGCGTTCGAGCTGGTGGTGCCGTTCCTCGTGCTGGGCGCTACCGCCGTACTCGCGTTCCAGGGTCCGCTGCGCCGGCTGGTCGGCCATCCGGAACGGTTGGGCGCGCGCCGCCGTACCGTCACGGTGCAGACCATGGTCGCGCTCGGCACTGTGTACGGAGGCTACTTCGGCGCGGCCCTCGGGGTGATGCTGGTGGCCGGGTTGGCGCTGGTGCTCGACGCGACGCTGGCCCGGGTGTCGGCGATGAAGAACCTGCTCTCGGCAGTGGTGGGGCTGACCACGCTCGTGGTGTTCGCCCTGTTCGGCCCGGTGAACTGGGCGGCCGTCGCGGTGGTCGCGCCGGCCACCCTGTTCGGCGGGTACGCGGGCGCGCGGCTGGCCCGCCGGCTTCCGCAGGTGGTGTTGAAGACGGTGATCGTGGTGTTCGGCACCGCCATCGGGTTCTACCTGCTGTGGCGCGCGCTGACCTGACGCCACCCGGCAAGACCGGACCCCTCAGTAGGCCTCCCCCACCGGCTCCTCCGGTGCGTGCTCGGCGCGGCGGGCGGCCCGGTTCCAGATGACCCGTTCGCCGTAGCCGGCCGCCATCAGGTGCCCGAACGCGAGGTACGCGAGCACGCCGGCGGCGAGCACCCCGAAGCCGACCCAGAACGGCAGCGCGAGGCCGTGCTCGGCCAGTTTGCCGGAGATGATCGGCGCGGGCGCGGCGGCGCCCCAGCGGACCAGGTTGAACGCGCCGGTGGCGACGCGCCGGTCGGCGGAGCCGAGCCCGAGCGCCAGGTCGGTCAGGTTGGCGTTGGCGAGGCCCATGAACAGGCCGGCGACGACGAGGACGACGAGCGACATGGCGGTGCCGGTGGAGGTGGCGAACAGGACCATGCAGACCAGCAGGCCGAGCAGTGCGACGCCGACTGTCTGCACCGCGCCGATGCGGTGGGCCAGCCGGTGCCCGATCAGCAGGATGCCGGCGGCCAGGCCGAGGCCCCAGCCGGTGAACGCCAGGCCCAGCGGGATGACGTCGAGGCGCAGGAACAGCGGCGTGTAGCCGAGCACGACGAAGAAGACGAAGTTGTACGCGGCGGTGACCACGCACAGCGCCACGAACGCGGGTCTGCGGTAGGTGGCGAAGATCTGGCCGAGGCGTACCGGCTGTTGCTTGTTCGCCGGTTCGCGCAGCTTGCGGGCGGCGACGCCGAGCGCCAGCACCATGAACACGCCGCAGACGAAGAACGGCAGCCGCCAGCTCACCTCGCCGAGCAGGCCGCCGATCAGCGGGCCGACCGCGAAGCCGAGCCCGAGGGCGGTCTCGAACAGGCCGACCACCCATTCCCTGTCGTTCGCGAGGTTGACCAGCACGACCATGGCGGTGGCGAAGAACATCGCGTTGCCCAGGCCCCAGACGCCGCGCAGCACGGAGAGTTGCACGATGTCGTTGCTGAACGAGGCTCCGATGGCGGCCAGGCCGACGACCGAGACGCCGGTGACGAGCACCGGCTTGAAACCGAACCGTCCGCTGGCGAGCGTCGCCGGGATCATGCCGACGGCCATGACCGCGATGTACGCGGTGAAGAGCAGCTCGACCTGCCAGGCGGTGACGCCGATGGCCTCGCCGATGGCGGGCAGGATCGGGTCGACGACGGCGATGCCGGCGATGGCGAGGAACGCCACGAGCGTGGTGGCGTAGATGGCACTGCGGTTGGGCTCGGATCGGCGATCCACTCCGCAACCTCCCAGATAGCTGTATCGTACAGGTATTTTTCTTGTATCATACAGCTATGAGTGACGACGTCCACGCTCCCGAGGTCACCCTCGGCCGGATCGAAACCGAGGTCGCGTTGCTGATGCGCCTGGGTGAGGCCACCCGCCGGGGCACCGGCACGATGGAGCACCGGCTGCTGGACCGCGCCGCGTACGTGATCCTGCGGCACCTGGACGCGGCCGGCCCGCAGAACGTGTCGGCGCTCGCCGCGCGGCTGAACCTGGACGGCTCCACCGTCACGCGGCAGGTCTCCGCGCTCCAGCGCGACGGGCTGATCTCGCGTACCCCCGACCCGGCCGACGGGCGTGGCACGGTGATCTCCGCGACGGCGGCCGGGCTCCAGCGGATGGCCGCCGTCCGGGCGGCCCGCACCCGGTTGTACGGCGACATCCTCGCCGCCTGGCCCGAGGCGGACCGGGAGACACTGGCGGACATGTTGCACCGCCTCAACGAGGCGCTCGACACGCGCAACCGCCGCCGCTGAGGTGTTAGGAAGGGCCCCTTATTATGCAGAATGCGTTAATAAGGGGCCCTTCCTTTCACGCCACCGGCTCCCGCGCGGAGTCTCCGCGGTCGGCGGTCGCCGTCACGCGCGGGTCGCCCTCGTCGGCGAAGTAGTCGTCCGGCGTGGTGCCGTCCGGCCCGTCGGCCACCCTGGCGGCGCGCAGCACCAGCGTGAGCAGCGCGGCCACCACCAGGTTCACCAGCACCGCAACGATGCCCACGTAGATGGTCTTCGGCGTGTCGAAACCGAACTTCTCCAGCGGGAACGCCGACCCGGCGAAGTGCTTCTTCCCGGTCGCCGGGTTGCCGATCTGGTAGAGCATCCACATGCCCAGGCCCATGCCGGCCGCCCAGCCGGCGATCAGCGCACCCCTGTGGAACCAGCGGGTGTAGAGGCCCAGCGCCACCGCCGGCAGCGTCTGCAGGATGATCACGCCGCCGATGAGCTGGAGGTCGATGGAGAACTGCGGGTCGAGGAAGACGATGCAGGCCACCGCACCGACCTTCACCACCAGCGAGGTGATCTTCGAGACGTTCGCCTCCTGCGCCGGGGTGGCGTCCCGCTTCAGGTACTCCTTGTAGATGTTGCGGGTGAACAGGTTCGCCGCCGCGATCGACATGATCGCCGCCGGCACCAGCGCGCCGATGCCGATTGCGGCGTACGCCACCCCGGCGAACCAGTCCGGGAACTGCTGGTCGAACAGCAGCGGCACCACAGTGTTGCCGTCGGTCGTGCCCTCCTTCGCGCCGGGCAACGGCTTCACGTTCGCCGCGATGGCCATGTAGCCGAGCAGCGCGATCAACCCCAGCAGCAGGCTGTACGCGGGCAGCGCGGACATGTTCCGCTTGATCACGTCGCGGTTCCGGCTGGCCAGCACACCGGTGATGCTGTGCGGGTAGAGGAACAGCGCCAGCGCGGAGCCGAACGCCAGCGTCACGTACTGGATCTGGTTGTTCTGGTTGAGCAGGATGCCGTCGCCGGGCGCGGGTGACGCCTGGAACTTCGCGTCTGCCGCGTCGAAGATGGCGCCCCAGCCGCCGAGCTTGTACGGCAGCCAGATCACCGCGACCAGGATCACGATGTAGATCAGCGAGTCCTTGACGAACGCGATCAGCGCCGGGGCGCGCAGCCCGGACTGGTACGTGTACGCGGCCAGGATCGCGAACGCGATGATGATCGGCAGGTGCCGGGCCAGCGCGCTGTCCCCTGTGACGCCCATGGTCTTGAGCACCGCCTCGATGCCGACCAGTTGCAGCGCGATGTACGGCATGGTGGCGACGATGCCGGTGATCGCGACCAGCAGCGCCAGGATCGGCGAGCCGAACCGGTTGCGGACGAAGTCGGCGGGGGTGACGAATCCGTGCCGGTGCGAGACCGACCAGAGCCGGCACAGCACCAGGAACACCAGCGGGTAGATGACGATCGTGTACGGCACCGCGAAGAAGCCCGCCGCGCCGGCCCCGAAGATCAGCGCCGGGACCGCCACGAACGTGTACGCGGTGTAGAGGTCACCGCCGACCAGGAACCAGGTGATCCAGCCGCCGAAGCTGCGCCCGCCCAGTCCCCACTCGTCCAGGTGGGCCATGTCCGTCGGTCTGCGCCACCGTGCAGCCACGAAACCCATGGCGCTGACCAGCAGGAACAGCAGCGTGAAGACGATGATCTCGGTGAGGTGGTCCCGCCACATCAGCGGTCACCCCGCTTCTTGGTCATCTGGTAGACCAGCGTGGTGGTGCCGACGCCGAGCAGGATCCAGACCAGTTGCAACCAGTAGAAGCGCGGGAAGCCGAACAGCCGGGGCGAGTCGGCGTTGAACAGTGCCGGGATCAGCGGCACCACGATCGGGATGAAGAGCAACCAGTTCCAGGGACTCTTGTCCTTCGCCCTGGATCGCGCCGTGTCGAGCGCCTCCGGTTCCGGTGCGGACATGTGACACCCCTCCGGGCATTCGTAGCGGGCCATGTGACGGCCGGAGGCTACGACCCTGTGACGGGGATCACGTCCGATCGGGTGATGTCGATGCGCCGAGCGGCCGCCGGCATGCGCCGAGCGGCCGTCAGACGTCCGCGAGGTGCGAGGTGTCGTTGACCGAGCGGACCGCGACGCCGCCGTCCGGGTACAGGTCCAGCACCGAGATGCCGGCCGTGTCCAGGTAGAGCCGGTGCAGGAACGCGTCGCCGGCGGCGAGCGCGTCGCGCAGCACCAGCTTGATCGGCGAGACGTGGGAGACCACCACGACCGTCTCCCCCGGGTACGCCGACCGCAGCCGGTCGACCGCCCGCCCGGTCCGCTCGGCGACTGTCACGAACGACTCGCCCCGCGGCGGCGCGACCCGGGTGGAGGCGAGCCAGGCGTCCAGCTCGGCCGCCCAGCCCTCGCGTACCTCGGCGAACGTGTGCCCCTCCCAGACGCCGAAGTCGCACTCGATCAGGTCGTCGTCGGTGCGTACCGGCGGGTTGCCGACCTGCGCGGCGACCGCCTCGGCGGTGGCCGTACACCTCGACAGCGGGGAACTGACCACTGCGGCGACGGACGGCGCCAGCGCGGCCACCCGGGCGGCGGTGGCCCGGGCCTGGGCCCGGCCGCGCTCGGTGAGCGGCACGTCGCCCCGGCCGGAGTAGCGCTTCTGCACGGTGCGCTCGGTCTCGCCGTGCCGCACCAGGATCAGCCGGGTGGCCTCCTCGGTCGGGCGCGGCTCCCAGGAGGCGGGCGTGGTGGCCGGGTCGGTGCCGGTGGCGCGCACGACAGTCGCCTCCCGCGCCTCGGCCGCCGCCGCTGCCGGTGCGGCGCCGGACGCGGCGGCGTCCATCGCCGCGTTGGCGAGCGCGTCGGCGTGCCGGTTGCGCTCCCGGGGCACCCAGGTGAACCGTACGGCGGCGAACCGGCTGACCAGCCCGGCCGCCTGGGCGGCGAGCGGACGCAGCCCGGGGTGCTTGATCTGCCAGCGGCCGCACATCTGCTCGACCACCAGCTTGGAGTCCATCCGCGCCTCGACCTCGGCCGCGCCCAGCTCGGCGGCGGCCTCCAGCCCGGCGATCAGGCCCCGGTACTCGGCCACGTTGTTCGTCGCCGTACCGATCGACTCCGACCGCTCGGCCAGCACCTCGCCGGTCTCCGGGTCCCGGACCACAGCGCCGTAGCCGGCCGGACCGGGGTTGCCCCGGGAGCCGCCGTCGGCCTCGATCACCACCGCGCGCACCGCCACGACGGCTACAGCCCCGACTCGTTGGTCCGGACCATGATCCGCCGGCACTCCTCGCAGCGGACCACGTCGTCCGGGTCGGCCTTGCGGATGCGGGCCAGGTCGGCGCCGGACATCTCCAGCCGGCAGCCGCCGCAGCGGCCACCGGTGAGCAGCGCGGCGCCCATGCCGGTGTCCTCGCGGATCTTGTCGTAGAGGCCGATCAGGTCCGCCGGGAGGTCACCGGCGAGCGGCTGGCGGGAGGTGCGCTTGAACTCCTCCTCCTTGGCGATCTCCGCCAGGGTCTCGTCGCGGCGCTGCTCGGTCGCGGCGCGGCGCTCACGGGCCTCGGCGAGCCGGCTCTCGATGCCGTCGAGCACGCCCTGCGCGGTCTCCCGCTGCTCCATCAGCTCCAGCTCGGCGTCCTCCAGGTCGCTCTGCCGGCGGTTCAGCGAGACCAGCTCGTGCTGGATCGCCTCCAGCTCCCGGGCCGGGCCGCTGCCCGAGGCCAGCCGGGCCTCGTCCTTGCTCTTGCGCGCGCGCACCTGGTCGACGTCCTTCTCGATCCGGGCGATGTCCCGGTCCAGGTCGTCGACTGCCACCTGGGCGCGGACCCGCTCGTCCTCCAGCGCGGACAGCTCACGCGCGAGGGCCTCCAGCTCGGCACGCTCCGGCAGGGTGCGGCGGCGGTGCGCGAGCTGGGCCAGCGCGGTGTCGATCGCCTGGAGGTCGAGCAGGCGGCGCTGCACCTTCGGGTCAGCCTTCACGTCGGGGCTCCTTGTCGTCCGGCCGGGGCGCGGCGGCGTGCACGGTCCACGGGTCGGTGTCCAGGTCGGACACCACGGTCTCGACGTCCAGCTCGGCGGCCAGGTAGGCGGCCAGGTCGTCCAGCCAGGGTCGCTCCGTCGCCCAGTGGGCGGCGTCCAGCAGCGCCGGGCCGCCGGCGGCGAGGTGTTCCCCGGCCGGGTGGTGGCGCAGGTCCGCGGTGAGGAACGCGTCCACCCCGGCCGCGGTCGCCTCGGCGAGGAAGCCGTCCCCCGAGCCGCCGCTGACGGCGAGGGTACGAACCATACGCCCGGGATCCCCGGCGGCGCGAACTCCCCAGGCGGTGACCGGGAGCACGGCGGCGGCCAGCCGGGTCAGCTCGGCGAGCGTCATCGGGGTGGGCAGCTCGCCGATGCGGCCGATGCCCCGGCCGGGCCCGGCGGCGGGCGAGCCGGGGCGGGGCGGGTGCAGCGGACGCAGCCCGGTGAGCCCGAACCGGGCGGCGAGCGCGTCGGAGACCCCCGGGTCGGCCACGTCGGCGTTGGTGTGCGCCACGTGCAGCGCGACGTCCGCCTTGATCAACCGGTGCACGATCCGGCCCTTGTACGTGGTGGCGGCCACCGAGGAGACGCCGCGCAGCAGCAGCGGGTGGTGCGCGACGATCATGTCCGCGCCGGCGTCGAGCGCCTCGTCCACGGTCTCCGGGACCACGTCCACCACGCAGGCGACCCGGCGTACCGGGTGGTCGGGCTCGCCCAGCACCAGGCCGACCCGGTCCCACTCCTCGGCCCACGCGGGCGGGTAACGGCGGTCCAGGGCGGCCACCACGTCGGCGACGGTGTGCGGCGATCCGGTTGTGCTCACGGGCGGCCAGCTTACCGGCGTCCGGGCCGGTACACGCCGACCGTCGCCGGGCGCGGCCCCCGGCGTCTGCCGAGGGCCGTGCCCACCGCGCCTCTCAGCCGACCGGGGCGACCGGCCGGTCCGCGCCGCGCAGGGCGGCCAGGCCGGCGTCCCAGGGGAAGGCGTCCGCGCGCCGGTCCCCCGTGCCGGGCGGGTGCAGGCGTACGACGTGGTCGCCGAAGACCATCCGGACGCCCCACTGCACGAGCCGGTCCAGGCTGGCCCGGAACGCCGGGTGCGCGGCCATCGCCTCGTTCGTGTACGGGACGGCAGCGATCGGCACCCCCATCCCCTGCGCCTCGATCAGCAGGCCCAGCGCCAGGGTGTCCGTGATGCCGACCGCCCACTTGTTGATCGTGTTGACGGTGGCCGGGCACACCAGCATGGCGTCGGCCGGGGGCAGCACGTCCGGGTCACCCGGGTTCTTGTAGTGCGTACGGACCGGGTGGCCGGTCTGCCGGGCCAGCTCCGTCCGGTCGACGAACTTCGCGCCGTCCGGCGTGGTGACCACGCAGACCGTCCAGTCCTCCCGCTGGGCGAGGTCGACCAGCCGGCCGACGTGACCGGCCAGCGGCGAACCGCAGGCGATGACGTAGAGCACCCGCCGGTGCCCGCTGGCGGTCTTCGGACCGCTCATACTCCGACTCCCATGTGCTCAGCCAACTCCGCGATCGGCGGAGGCGGCGCACCACGTGTGCGACGGAGAATCTCGGACATCAATTCGTGCGCTATCGGCCGGCACCGGATCTCGGAGGGCGCGAGCCGGTCACCGCGCAGCAGCATGTCCCCGGCGTTGGCGACGTCACCGATCTGGGAGTAGCCGCGGGCCAGGTCGAGCAGGTGGTGCGCGCGCCGCTCCGGCAGCAGCGCGTTGAACGCCGGCTCGGACAGCCGCATGTGGGTCTCCACCGCCCGGCCGCCGTCGCCCAGCTCGACCGCCGCCGCCGCGCGGTGCAGCTCCAGGTTGGTCGGGCCGAAGGAGGTCCAGTAGTGGTTGTGGTCGCCGCCGAGCATGCTGGCCGCCTCACCCGCGCCGGCGAGCAGGTCGTCCACTGTCGCCGAGTCACCGATCCGGGCGGCGGCCATCGCGCCCTGGAGCAGCAGCATGCCGTACACCGAGAGCCGTTCCGGCCGGACGTCGTTGTCGCCGCCGGGCGCGAGCCGCCCCGCGATGCGGACGTTCAGCTCCAGCGCCGGGCGGGGGCGGCCCATCGCGACGAGCGCGTTGCAGACCCGCGTGGTGGCGATGCCGGCCAGCAGCGGGTCGTCGGCCCGCTGGGCCACCGCCATCGACCGGTCGGCGGCGAGCCAGGCGAGGTCGCACTCGCCGAGCTTGCGCAGCACCGAGGAGGCGATCTGGTAGACCTGCCCGAGCAGGTGGGCGGCCTCGCGTACCTGGTCGCCGGCGGCGTAGCCGGCGTCCGCCGCCTGGGCGTCGCGCAGCAGCTTGGGCAGCGCGCGGGTGAGCATGCCGTAGCGGCCGTACTGGTAGGTGAGCCAGGCGTGGTTCACCGCCTTGCGCATGTCGGCCAGCGGCGGAGGGTAGGGCGCCGCGTCGAAGTAGGCGCTCATCGAGTCGTACCGCTCCAGGGCGGTGCGGATCTCCTCCACCTCGACCTGGTCGATGCAGTTGAGCGCGTCGGTACGCCGCTCCGGGTCCTTGCCGTGCAGCAACTGCACGTCGATCTGGAGGATGTCGGCGATCTCGTAGAGCACGGAGAACTTGTCCAGCCGGCGGACGCCGCGCTCCACCTTGTCCACCCAGCTCTTGGACTTGCCGAGCCGGTCGGCGAAGACCTGCTGGGACATCTTGCGGCGGCTCCGCCAGTACGCCACCCGCCGGCCTATGGGCAGTTCGTCCATTCCCGCTCCCTCCCCCTCACGGCGCCGGCCGGTCCCCCCACGTCCCTCAGGCTCGCGCCGATCGCACAGGTTGTGCGTCCACCGTCCAGCCAGTTCTCGTAGTTTTCGTGCAAGTTGCACCGACCGTTAGTCACCTCAACGAGCGTGGGTTACGGCAGTGACGGCTTTCGACGTGTGGCTTGTGGACGGTTCGGCGGGACCAGAGGGGACGACAGACATGTGGAGGAACGTCCGGCCGCGCGTCGCTCACCTCTCGCCGCTGGAACGGGTCCGGCTGCGCCGCGTCGCGGTGCGGTACGCGCTGCACGGCTGGCCGGTCACCCCCGGCGCCTGCCTGGCGAACAGCCGCTTCGTCTGCGGGCGGGCCGGCTGTCCCACAGTGGGCTGCCACCCGGCGCTGGAGGACTGGGAACACGCCGCCAGCGCCGACCCGGCCCGGGTGGCCACCTGGTGGCGCAGCCGCCCGCACGGCATCCTGCTGCCCACCGGCCGCGCCTTCGACGTCCTGGAGGTCGCCGCCCACCTGGGCCGGCAGGTCCTGGAAGCGGTCGCCACCCACCCCGCCGGCTTCGGCGTACGCGGCCCTGCGCTGGTCACCCCGACCGGCCGCTGGATGTTCCTGGTACGCCCCGGCGACCCGCTGCGGCCCGAGCTGGAGCACTGCTTCCACGTGGTACGCCACGGACCCGGCTCGTGGATCCCCGCGCCACCGACCCGGCTGCCCGAGGGGACGGTGCGCTGGGTGGTCGCGCCCGAGCAGGCCCGGTGGCAGCTACCCGACTCGTACCTGGTGCAGAACGCGCTGATCGCCGCGTTACGGGCGGCCGGGGTGACGCTCGGCGCCGACCTGTTCCCCGGTCATCTCCCGCTGCCCCGCCGCGGCCGCTGACCTCCCAGCACCCGGCCGGTGCTTCCGCAACGCGTGCTCCGACGCCGAGCGTTCTCACTGGTCACAGCGGGTCCGGTGACCCGGACGGGTGGCCGACAGCGACCTCCCCGGCACCGGGCTCGTTGTTCCTGGCGAGGGCGCGTCCGCGCCAGAGCGGGGGTTTGACCATGTCCAGGGACGACGCTGCCCGCCACACCGGCGGTACCGAGCCGGCGCGGCCCCGCCGCCGCCTGCACCCGTGGGCCTTCACCCGACCGCTGGGCGTGCGCCCCGGCCGTCCTCGCCCCACCGGCTCCCGCCCCGCCATCCTCCACCGCCCCCTCCGCTGACCCACCCCTGTCTCTCCCCTCCCACTCCCCTCCCTCTCCCCCAGCCCGCTCAACGCACCGTTGATCATGAAGTTGGCGGTGCGACACGCCGGGCGTCGGTGCCGCTAACTTCATGATCGACGGGGCAGGGGCAGGGGCAGGGGCCCGGGGCAGCGGGTCAGGTGGGGAGGGTGGGGAGGGTGGGGAGGGTTCGGGAGTGGTGTTGGTGTGCCTCGTCCGTGACCACGGCGTGCTGCCACGGGGACGGTAGGCGGTCCAGCCAGGCCAGGCCCGATGCGCCCATCGCCACCGCCGCTGTCGCGTACGCGTCGGCCACGCCCAGGTCCGGACCCACCACAGTCACCGAGCGCAAACCCGTCGCCGGTACGCCCCGGCGCGGGTCCAGCACGTGGTGGCCGCGCTCGTACACGCCGGAGGTGGCGACCGCCATGTCGGTGCCGGTCAGCACCAGACAGGTCGCCCCCGCGTCCCACGGATGCCGCACCCCGATCCGCCACGGCTCACCGGCCGCGTCGTGGCCACGTACGCGCACGTCGCCGCCCGCGTTCACGCAGTGGTTCGGCGCGCCCGCGGCGACCAGCCGGTCCGAGGCGACCTGCGCCGCCCAGCCCTTCACGTAGCCGGACGGGTCGAGGCGACCGGTCGCGTACGCGTCGAAGAAGCCGTCGGTGGCGGTCCACAGGTCGGCGCAGGCCGCCAGCACGGCCCGCAGGTCGGCGGAGGCGTCGGCGACCCGCAGCTCGCCCCGGTCGATCCGGCACACCTCGCTGTCGTCGCGGTACGTGCTGAACCGCGCGTCCACCTCGCGCAGCCAGCCGAACGTGTCCTCGGCCAGCTCGTGCAGGGTCTCCGGGGGCAGGTCGTCGGCCAGGTCGAGGCTGATCGCCGTACCCATGATGTGTTCGACCCGGCGAAGGCCGCGCCGGGCGGACGGACCGGGACCGACGGCACCGGCATGAGCCGGCACGGTCACGCCTTGTCCAGCGCGGCCTGCAACGACTGCTTGTACGCGGTGCTGGTGTAGGTGGCTCCGGACACGGTGCTCAGGTTGGCGCTCTGCCGGGCCACGACCTCGCCGGAGGTGCCGCTGTAGCGGGCCTGCACGTCATCGCTGCGCTGCCCGGACTGCCCGCCCAGCGGCAGCCCGATCGCCGTGGCGTCGACGATCCGGCTTCCGCTGAGCGTGATCCGGACCTGGAGCGAGCCGTACTCATAGGTGACCGACGGCCCGGTCACCGTGCGGGTGGTGGCCTTGGGCGCGCTGGTGGTGGTCCGCGGTGCGGCCGGTGTGGTGCGCGTGCGGGTGCCACCGCGGCTGGCCGCGCTGCGGTCGGCGGACGGCTTCGGGGTGGGCTTCGACGAGGCACGCGGCGACGGGGTGACGCCGGGCGCGGAGCCGGTGGGCGAGGGCGGCTCGGGCGCGGCGGAGCCGCCCGGGGCGACCGGGGCCAGCGCGGCCGGTACGTCCGCTCCGGCCTGCCCGGCGCCCGGCGCGCCCTTGAGCACCACCAGTGCGGTGGTGCCGGCGGCCAGGCCGGTGATCGCGAGCAGCGCGCGACGCATGGGCGGTGCCTCTCCTACAGCTCGAACGCGGTCAGGTGGATCTGGCGGCGGGGCACGCCTGCCGCACGCAGCGCGGCGACTGCCTCGTCGACCAGACCGCCGGGGCCGCACAGGTAGACGTCGCGGCGGGTCAGGTCGGGCACGAGCCGGCGCAGGCCGTCGGGGTTCATCACCTGGCGGGGGCCGGGGTCGTCGCGGCGGCCGACGACGTACCAGACGGAGGTCTGCCGGGCCTGCGCGAGCCAGTCCAGCTCCTGGTGCAGCAGCACGTCGGCGGGGGTACGCGCCCGGTAGATCAGCGCCGCGCCGGGCGGCAGCTCCTCCAGCATCGCCCGCAGCGGCGCGATGCCGCTGCCCCCGGCGATGAGCAGCGCCCGTTCCCGGGTGCGGTGCGCGGCGGTGAACGTACCGGAGGGGCCCTGCGCCCAGACCCGGGTGCCGGGCGTGAGGTCGCGCAGCTCGGCGGTGTACCCGCCGACGACCTTGACGGTGATCCGCAGCCACCTGTCGTTGGCGGCGGCGGAGACGGAGAACGGGTGCGACTGCCACCAGCAGCCGGGGTTGAGGAAGCGCCAGCGGAAGAACTGGCCGCCGAGCAGGTCGATCTGGTTGAGCCGTTGCCCGGTCAGGTAGACCGAGACGGTGTCCGGGCTCTCCGCCACCACGTCGGCGACGCGCAGCCGGTGCCGCAGGTTGAACACCAGCGGGGCGAGCATCCGGCCCCACACCAGCGCGGCCACGACCAGCAGGTACGCGGCGATCCAGCCGGTACGCACCGGACCGGGTTCGTAGAGCTGCGCGCCGTTGCTGAACTGGTGCGCGTACCCGAGCAGCAGCGTGAGGTAGCTGGCGGCGTGCAGCAGGTGCCACAGCTCGTACGGCAGGCGGCGCCGCACCGCGCGTACCGCGGTGAACGCGACAGCGACCAGGATGCCCGCGGCGACGAACGCGGAGACCATGTCCTCGTAGTCGGTCAGCAGCGCGCCGACCTCGCCGAGCACCGTCTTGCGTTCCTGGCGGGAGTAGCCGACCACCAGCAGCGACATGTGCGCGAGCACCGCCACCAGCAGCGTCGCGCCGAAGTCCCGGTGCAGCCGGGAGATCCGCTCGCCGCCGAGCGCGCGTTCCAGCACGCCGAGCCGGCTCATCATCAGCACCTGGACCAGCAGCAGGTAGCCGGCGAGCAGCCCGGTGATCCGGCCACCGGCGGTGAGCAGGTCGGCGGTGTCGGCGAGCGATCCGGCCGGGGTGTCCAGCCACCACGGCAGGACCGCGGCGACCAGGCCCAGCCAGAAGAGCACGGCGAGCGCCCGCCGGCCGCCGGGTCCGCGGCGCGGACGACCCGGGGGTACGGGGGCAGCCGGACGGCCGCCGTACGGGGCGGGATGCCCGGTACGACGGCCGGCGGCGCGGGTGTCCTGGTACGTCACGCGTAGATCTTGACCGGGGTGAACTTCTGCCGGGGGAAGACCTTGTCCACCTGGGCGGTGGTCAGGCCGAAGCGTCCCTGCGCGACCGATCCGTAGACGTTGAACATGTTGTTGTACTCCGGCACGTCGCCGCTGTCCAGCTTGTCCAGTCCGTTCCAGGTGCCGAGCAGCGAACCGGCCAGCTTGCGGCCGGACAGCACGGTGACCACACCGCCGTGCCCGTGGTCGGTGCCGCCGCCGTTCGAGCCGACCCGGCGGCCGAACTCGCTGGACACCATGATGGTCACGTCCGCCGCCCGGTCGCCCAGATCGGTGAAGAACGCCGCCATCGCGTTCGCCAGTTCGTTGAGCCGCCGCCAGAGCTGGCCGCCCTCGCGGGTGCCCTGGTTCTCGTGGGTGTCGTAGCCGCCCATGCCGACCGTCGCCACCCGCACGTTCGCGCCGCCCTTGATGAGCTGGGCGAGCTGCTTGAACGCGTTCCCGACGCCCTGGTACTCGACGCCCTCGGCGGCGGCGTACGGCTTGGCGGCGAGCTTCTGCGCGGTGGCCAGCGCGCCCATCCCCTCCTGCACCGCCTCCTCGACCGGGTGGTTGATGCCGGTGAACAGGCCGCGGATCGCCTTCTCGGTGGCCGCCCGGAACTTGTCGTCGCCGTTGAGCCGCAGGTCGCCGACGCTGTTGAGGGAGATCGCGCCGTTCACGCCGACCAGCGAGCGGGGCAGCGTGCTGCCGATGCCGACGCTGCGGAACGCGGTGCCCTTGCCGAGCGAGTCGACCAGGCTGTCCAGCCAGCCCCGGCCGCCGGTCTCGCCCGGCAGGCCGCCCAGGTTGCACGCGTCGGCGGCCTGGAAGTGGCTGCGGGACAGCCGCGGGTCCGACACGGCCGGCACGAAGCCGAGCTGCCCGGCCTTGAGCCACTTCTCCAGCGGCGCGAACGCGCTGGTCAGCTTGAACCCGCGGGCCAGCGCCAGCGAGTCGTCACCGAGCAGCAGGTCGGGGCGCGCCTTGGCGAGCACCGGGTCGTCGGCCGGTGCGACAAGGCTCAGCCCGTCCAGCCCGCCGTAGAGGAAGACGTGGATCAGCGTGCCGGTCTTGGTCGCGGCGAACGACGCCGAGGTGGTGACGAACTGCGCCGTCGCGAGCGCGGTAGCGGTCGCGGCGGCACCGGCGACAAAGGTACGCCGGGTGACGCCCCGGCCGTCCTGCTGCGCCTCCTCGATCTCCTCCAGCCGGCGGTACCGGTCGGCCTCGGCCGCGTTCTCGGCCGCGACGATGTCCGCCTCCGCGCGCAGCAGCGCCTCGGCCGGGTTGTCGGCCAGCCGCCGCAGGTCGGGGCACTCGGGGTGCAGGGGGTACGGGTTCACGGTCATCTCCATCGAATGCCTCACCGGAGGTGGTGCTGGGGGGACGCGAGGATCGTCCGCGCGACAGCGGCGATGGCCCCGTTGAAGGTGGCGTCGACCTTGGCGCTCTCGGCCACACCGGCCACGGCGAGCACGAGCTTCTTCTCCTTGGCGCTGAGCTTCTGCTGCACCAGCCGCTGGGCCAGCGCGTCCACGTACGCCCCGGCGGTGGCCGGCGGCTTCGCGACCAGCTTCTCCGGCTTGACGAAAGTGAACTGCTTGCGCCAGCCGCCGATCAGATCACCGGCCTCGTTCCAGCCGTCGATCATCGTCCCGGCCGAGGTCCAGGCCAGGTAGACGTCGGCGTAGCCGTCCGGGGTGGGCTTGCCCATCGGGTACTGGCCGAGTTCGCGCATCTTGTCCTGGATCTGCCGCAGGCCCTGCGCGAACGGGGTGCGCCGGTTGTCGCCGGTGAAGCCGGGGGCCGCCTCCGGCGAGACACCGAGCACCCGGTACGTGGCGACCAGGTACTCCATCGGGCGGCGTACCTTCTGGCCGATCGCCGCCCAGAACTCCGAGGAGCTGAACAGCGTCGCCAGCACCGGCCGGATCTGTCCCTTGTTCGTGGTGTACGCCTTCGCGAGCCGGTCCACCACGGACTTCGGCGGGGTGTCGGAGACGAACCGGGTGGCGAGGTTCTGTGCCACGTACCGGGCGGTCGACGGGTGCATCGCGATGTAGCGGATGTACGAGTCGATGACCTTGTCGGCGGCCACCGGGTCGTCGGAGTTGTTGGCGTGGCTGAACCCGAGGATCTTCACCTTGCCGAGGTAGTGCCGCTCGGCGAAGAACTTGTACTTGCCGTCGGCGACACCCCGTCCGGTCTGGAGCAGCGCAGCCTGACGGACGTCCTTCTCGGTGTAGCCGCCGTCGACGCCGACCGAGTACAGCTCCAGGTTCTCCCGGGCCAGGTTCTCGTTGACCGCGTCCTTGCGCGAGTCGACCTGGTTCAGGTAGAGCAGCAGCGCCGGGTGCTTGTTCGCGGCGACGAGCATCTCCGGGTAGCTGCCCAGCGCGTGCTTGCGGATGACGTCCCGGTCGAACGCGTTGCGGTAGTTCTCCCCGCCGTCGAAGTCGGCGGCGACGTGCAGGAAGTCGTTCCAGAAGTCGACCATCACCTCGAACAGCTGCCGGTCCGACCAGATCTGCCGGGCGATGGTGGCGTCCACCGTCTCGCGGGCCGGGTCGACGCCCTTCTCGTTGAGCTGCTCGCGCTGGTCGCGCAGCTGCGTCGGGCTGAGCTTGAGCGACTGCAGCTCGGCCAGCTTCAGCTCGGCCTTCGTCGGGGCGATCTTCTCCGGTTCGAGCTGCTGGCGCAGCCAGTCGTCGATGCCGAGCCGCTTGATGTCGGCCATCACCTTCGGGGTGGCGGCGAACGTGGTGCGGGTGGCGAGGTGCCGGATCGGGTCCTTGGCGAGGACCGTCTTCACAGTCACCTTGGTCGCCTCGGCGGCGGCGGCCGGGCTGCCGTAGAGCCGGCCACCGGACGGCGCGTTGCGCTTGAGCGCCTCGCCGGCCCGGGAGCCCATGTAGCTCTCGTTCTGCTCGGTGTAGGTCCGTACCGTGCTCGGCTGCTGGCCGCTGGGCCGGGCCGCGTTGCCGTCGGTGGTCACCGTACCGGTGGCGTCACCGGCCGGCGCGTCACTGAACAGGCCGCGCACCTGCGGGGACATGGCCAGGGCGGCGCCACCGGCGACCACCACGGCACCGCCGAGGGTGGCCAGCGCCCGGCGCCGGCCCCGCTTCGGGGCCTCGTCGCCGTCGTCGTCCAGGTCGGGCAGTCCACCACCGGGCGGCGGGCCGTACCCGCCGCTGGGCTGGCCGTAGCCGCCGGACTGGGGGTAGCCGGCGGGGGCCGGCGCGGCGGGGGCGAAGCCGTTCGGCCCGACCCACTGCGGGCCCTGGGCGGGGTGGGCGCCGGGGTGCGGCGCGTGCGGGTCGCGGTACCCGTCCGGATGGGGGTGCTGGTATCCGTCCCAGCCGCGGTCGTCCCGGGGTCGACGCGGTGGCACGTTCAGGTCGGCCATGTACCTATCCCGTTTTCTTCGAGCGCCGGCACGCCTGCCACCCGATGGGGGTCGGGGTGGCGCAGGGGCGGCGACGGTTGCCGGAGAAGTTGCCTACGGGAAAGTAGCCATGCCGTCCCGGCCGCTCAAGGCGCGCCGAACGCGCTCGTGAGCGCACTTAAGACGGTGCTCAGGCCCGCCAGGGAGGGCCCGCCGCGGCGGCGGGGGCGCGGCGGCGTCCGGAGCAGGGCCGACCCGGACGCGCACCGCCCGGATGCGAGGTTTCGCACAGCGGCGACGCCGCCGGGGGCGTTCATTGCCTCACCGAAAATTAAGGTACGGATAAGCCTCCGCTGAGAACCTCGTTCCGCCTGTCCGGTCCGCCGAAACAGCAGCAGCGGCGGCGCGTGACCGGCCTCCGATCCGGGTATGCCGCCGAACCGCTGAAGCCGTGAGGGGAAGGGCACCGCCATGCTCAGCCAAGAGGATCAGCGCAGGTTCGAACAGATCACCCGTCATCTGCGGGAGAGTGATCCACGCTTCTTCGCCCGGTTGGACAGCCGGATCAAGGGCCGCCGGGGCCGGTACATGATGCTGTTGACGATCGTGCTGTGGGCGTCGCTGCCGGCGATGACAGTGCTCGTCGGACGGCTCGCCGGGGCGATCTGCGCGGTGGTGCTCGTCGCCAACGCCGCAGTGATGTGGCGCTTCCGCCGCCGCCTCCTTTAGGCGCAAGGAAGGGCCCCTTCTTAACGCTTCCGGTAGAGGAAGGGCCCCTTATTAACGCTCGCCTGCGGCTTCGCCGCGACCGAACTCCCTGGGGGACGCGGCCTCGCCGCGACCGAACTCCCGGTACGCCCGGCGCAGCCGCTCGGCCAGGCCCGGCCCGCCGATCATGGCACCGGGTGAACCGAGCTGGCGCAACAGCAGCTCCGAGCCGGTGGCGAGCGTGGGCGGCCGGTCCGGCAGCGGCACCGGCGACAGCCAGAACCGGTCCGGTTCGGCTTCCGCCTCGACCGGCGGCAACCCGGCCAGGGCCCGCGCCGCGCCGACCACCGGCACACCGGTCGTCCCGGCCGGCTCCGGCCCGGCGCCCGACTCCGGCCCGGCACCCGGGCCCGGCTCCGCGCCCGCACCGCCGTTTCCGCCCGCGCCACCGGCTCCGCCCGCACCACCGGCTCCGCCGGCACCACCGGCTCCGCCGGCACCGCCGGTTCCGCCGGCACCGCCGGTTCCACCTGAGCTGCCGGCTCCGCCCGCACCACCGGCTCCGCCCGCACCGCCGGTTCCACCTGAGCTGCCGGCGTCGGCGCCGCGCAGCGTACGCAGCCGGTCGAGCAGTTCGGCGCGGGACCGGCCGCGCCAGTGCAGCAGGTGGAACGGGTCCGCGTCGAACGCCTCGGCGAGCAGGTAGAACGTGGCCGCCAGATGTTTGCACGGCACCGCGAAATCAGGGCAGCCGCAGCGCTGGTCCAGCTCGCCGATCGCAGCCGGGAACAGCGGCGCGCCCGCCTCGGCGAACAGCTCCTCCAGTTCGGCCGGCAGGTCACCGGCGAGCAGCCGGGCGCTGAAGAACGCCTGCCCGGCCAGTTCGGCCTCGATCCGCCGCCACGTCTCCTCCGGGTACGCGGCCAGCCCGATCCGCACCGGGTAGGGCCGCGGCCGGGATCCCTGCACCTCGGCGGTGACAGTCCCCGGCGACACATCCAGCCGGAGCACCTGCCCCCGCCGCGCGTACGCCCGCCCACGGGTGAGCCGGGAGCCGAGCGCGAACGACTCCAGCACCTCGACGAACCGCCGGGACCACCAGGACTGCCCGATCGCGCCCCGGGTGCTGCGCGCCCGCAGGCCACCCTCGACCCGTACCGGCGGGCCGTAGTCGTCAAACCCGGGGCTCACTCGACCACCGCCCCGGACTCCAGCCGGAACAGGTCGCGCAGTGTGTCCGTGGACAGCTCGGTGACCCACTGCTCGCCGCTGCCCACCACCGACCGGGCCAGGCTGCGCTTGTCGGCGATCATCGCGGCCACCTTCTCCTCGACCGTGCCGGCGCAGACGAACTTGCGTACCTGCACGCGGCGGCGCTGTCCGATCCGGAACGCCCGGTCGGTGGCCTGGTCCTCGACGGCGGGGTTCCACCACCGGTCCACGTGCACCACGTGGTTGGCGGCGGTCAGGGTGAGCCCGGTGCCGCCGGCCTTGAGCGACAGGACGAACAGCGGCGGACCCTGCGGCGTCTGGAACCGGGTCACCATGGCGTCCCGTTCGGCCTTGCCGACGCCGCCGTGCAACAGCAGCACCTCCCGGCCGGTACGCGCCGACAGGTGCCCGCGCAGCATGCCGCCGAACTCGGCGTACTGGGTGAACAGCAGCGCCTTCTCCTCCGCCGCGAGTACCTCGTCGACGATCTCGTCGAGGCGTTCCAGCTTGCCGGATCGGCCGTCCAGCGCGGAGCCGTCGTGCAGCAGCTGGGCGGGATGGTTGCAGACCTGCTTGAGCCGGGTCATGGTGGCGAGCACCAGTCCGCGCCGCTCGATCCCGTCGCTGGACTCGATCTTCGCCATCATGTCGTCGACCACTGCGCGGTAGAGCGCGGCCTGCTCGGCGGTGAGGTTGCAGACCACCTCCATCTCCAGCTTCTCCGGCAGGTCGGTGATGATCGACGGGTCGGTCTTGAGGCGGCGCAGCACGAACGGGCCGGTGATCCGGCGCAGCCGCTCGGCCACCTCGGCGTCGCCGTGCCGCTCGATCGGCTCGGCGAAGCGCTTGCGGAACGTCGCGGCCGGTCCGAGCAGCCCCGGATTCGCGAACTGCATGATCGACCAGAGGTCGGCGAGCCGGTTCTCCACGGGCGTACCGGTGACCGCGACCCGGTGCCGCGCGGGCAGCGACCGGACCGCCTCGGCCTGGCGGGTCGCGGCGTTCTTGATCGCCTGCGCCTCGTCCACCACCACGCGGTGCCAGTCGACGCCAGCCAGCTCGAACGCGTCCCGGGCGGCCACCGAGTACGTGGTGAGCACCAGGTCCGCCTCGCCCACCGCGGCGGCGAAGCCCTCGCCCCGGGTGCGCTCGGCGCCGTGGTGCACGTGGACGCGCAGCCCCGGCGCGAACTTCGCGGCCTCCCGCTGCCAGTTGCCGACGAGCGACATCGGACAGACCAGCAGTGTGGGCCCGGCCTCCGGCGGGTCACCGGCGAGCAGCGCGAGCAGCTGCACGGTCTTGCCGAGGCCCATGTCGTCGGCGAGGATCCCGCCGAGTCCGAGCGACTGGAGGAACGCCAGCCAGGCCAGCCCGCGCCGCTGGTACGGCCGCAGCGTCCCGCTGAAGCCCGGCGGCGGGTCGGCCGGGGTGAGCCGCCGTTCCGCCTCACCTGCCAGCAGTTCGCCGAGTGCGCCGTCGGCGACCACGTCCAGCACCGGCAGCTCACCGGCCCGGTCGTCACCGGACAGTCCCATCCGCAGCAGGTCGGCCACTGTCAGCTCACCGGAGGAGCGCAGCAGCTTCAGCCCGGCCTCCAGCCGCTGCGGGTCCAGCTCGACCCACCGGCCGCGCAGCCGGACCAGCGGCGACTTCAGGTCGGCCAGCGACGCCAGTTCCTCGGCGGTCAGCGGCTCGTCGCCGAGCGCCAGCTCCCAGCGGTAGTCGACGAGCGCGTCCAGCCCCAGCTTCCCGGCGGTGGTGGCGACAGCGCCCGGGGCGGTACGGCTGCGTGCCCGCAACCGCGCCCCCAGCCGCGACGAGGACCGCCGCCACCACGAGGGCAGCAGCACCCCGAACCCGGCCGCGTGCAGCACAGGCGCGCCCTCGCGCAGGAACCGGTGCGCGCCCTCGGCGTCCAGCTCCATGCCCTCGGGCGCAGCGGTACGCAGCGCGGCGTCCACCTCGGGCCACAGCCGGCTGGCCCGGCCCAGCTCGGCGAGCAGCGTCTCCTGCGGCTCCACGCCCCGGGCGGCGAGCGCCGGTGCGGGCCGCTGCCAGATGTGTGCGGCGTCGACCACGAGTCCCGGCTCGTCGGCCGGGTGCAGGCCGAACTCGACCCGCCAGGCGGCGTCCTCGACCAGTTCGGCGACCGGGTCGACGGCCGGCTCGACGAGCCGGAACGTGGCCCGTACCGCGCCGCCCGCGGCGTCGCGCTGCCAGGCGTCCAGCTCGTCGCGCAGCGTCGCCAGCGCGTCCGGCTCGGCCGGGAAGGCGCGCTCCGGGCCGGTCAGCGCGGCCAGCCAGCGCGGCACCGCGCCGACCGGACGCATCCCCCGGTGCAGCCGGGTGTCGGCCAGCGCCACCCGGGCGGCGGCGTCGACCAGCGCGTCCAGCGCCTCCGCGACCAGCTCACCCGCCCCGATGTCGTCGGCCCGCCCGCCCCACGCGTCCTCCGCCGGACCGCCCGCCGCGCCGCGATCGCCCGCCCCGACCGGTGCCGCCGCGACGGCCACCGGCGCACCCCAGGGCTCCGGTCGCCATTCCCGGGCGGCGCGAGCCGCCGGTGGCAACGCCATCGCCAGGTCACGCGCCCAGGTCGCGTCGGTGCCGGTGAGCAGCGGCCGCCAGAGCGCCCACCCGGTCGCCACGTCGTCCGCCCCCACGGCACGCAACCGCCGCCCGGACCCCGCGACGCCCGAGGCCGCCGGCACCCGCACCGCCGAGGTCCGCCGGCCGGTCGCGGCCGGTCCACCGTCGGGAACACCACCGGGGTACGCCTCCAGCACGCCCGGCAGCAGCCGCCCGCGTACGACCAGGTCGGCGGCGAAGTCGGCCAGCTCGCACAGGTGCCGCAGGCTCGCCCCGACCGGGCCCGGCATCGGGGCGCGCAGCAACGCGTACGCGTCGTCCGGGGCGTACCCCAGGGCGGGAGCCCGCCATCCGGCGCGGGTGACCGGGCCGCGGACCGGTTCCCCGACGGTGGCCCGGACCAGTTCCGGCGAGTCCAGCGGCGAGCCGGCCCGGGTCGGCAGGTCCAGCAGGACGGAGATCGGCTCGCCCGGCATGCCGTCGAGCGCGGCGGCGAGCGCGGCGTGGCCGGCGGCGAACGGGTGCGGGCGCTCGCGCGGGACGCGGCCGGGACGGCGGGGCGCGCGGGCCGGAAGCGTGCTGTCCTCGGCCCACAGGGCGAGCCCGGCGCCGGGCAGCCACAACCCGTGGATGACCAGCACTGTTCCCCCTCGACGACGTCCCCGGGGCCGGAAGACGGCGCCCCGGGGAGCCAGGATAGGCCGCCGGACGCCGCTATCGTCGGCGCCATGGTCGACCTTCTCGTGATCGGCGGGCTCGGCGTGGACATCCGCGCCCGGGTGCCCGCCCTGCCGCCGCCCGTCGCCGACTCGCTGCTGGTGCCGCCGATCGACCTGCGGATCGGCAACACCGGCGCCGGGGTCGCGCTGGCCGCGCACGCGCTCGGCCTGCGGGTGGCGCTCGTCGACGTGCTGGGCGCCGACCCGGCCGGCGACGTGGTGCGGGCGGCGCTGGCGCGTACCTCGATCCGGACCACGCTCGCCGACGCGCCGGCCGGCACCCGCCGCTCGGTGAATCTGGTCGACCCGGCGGGGCGGCGGATGTCGCTGCACGACCCGCGTCCCTGGTCGGGGCCGGCGCCGTTCGGCGAGGCGGAGCTTGCCGCGCTCGTCGCCGAGGCCACCCACGTCCACCTGTCGATCATGGATTGGGCACGGGACTCGCTGGCTGTGCTGCGCACCGCCACGTCGATCTCCACCGACCTGCACGACTGGGACGGCGAGAACGACTACCACCGCCCGTTCGCCCGGATCGCGGACCTGGTCTTCGTCAGCGACACGCGGCTCGGCGAGCGGGCCGCGAAGGAGGCGGCCGAGCTGGCGCCGCGCACGGTGCTGGTCACCGGCGGGGCGGCCGGCGCGACGCTGCACACCCCCGGCGTGCCGCCGACGCACGTGCCCGCCGCCACCCCGCCAGGGCCGGTGGTGGACACCAACGGCGCCGGGGACGCCTTCGCGGCCGGGGTGATCGCCGCCCGGCTGCGCGGCGCGGGCATCCTCGACGCGGCCCGGTACGCGGCCCGGGTGGCGGCTGCCGCGTGCACCCACGACGGGATGGAGTACCCGGACGGGCTGCTGCCCCGCGAGTGACCCGTCAGATCGAGCCGGTCTCGCCGTCGGTCAGCTCGCGCAGGATGTCGGCGTGCCCGGCGTGCCGGGCGGTCTCCTCGATCAGGTGCACCAGCACCCAGCGCAGCGACACCTCGCCGAGCTGCGGGTGCGGCACCACGTGGTCGAGGTCGAACCGCTCGGCGACCCGGCGGGACCGCTCGCAGGCCGCCTCGTACGCGGCGGCGAGTGTCTCGACCGTCTCGCCGGCGCCCAGCGTGAAGCTGGCGTCGGCGTCGGCCTGGGAGGTGACGTAGACGTCGCCCGGCTCGGGGGCGAACAGGCAGCGGAACCAGTTCCCCTCGACCAGGGTCAGGTGCTTGAGCAGCCCGGCCAGTGTGGTCAGCGAGGGCACCAGGCGCCGGGCGGCGTCGGCGTCGGTCAGGCCGCGCGCCTTGCGCAGCACGTTGGCACGGTGGAAGTCGAGGAACGCGTCGAGGATCGCCCGTTCGTCGCCCGTGCGGGCGAGGACCGGACCGAGTGCCGGATCGATCGTCGGGTGCGCCATCCCCGGACCCTAGTACGCGGTGTGTACGGTCCGCTGCCCCGCGTGATCCCCTGCGCGGGCGGGCCGGCCGGGGCAGGATGGGCGCATGGCTTCCTCGGTGCAGATCCCTCTGGTGGGCGGCGCGGCCGACGGCGAGACCGTCACCGTCGAGCTGGATGTCAACGGCCGTCCGCCGCTGACCCACCACCACCTCGGGTCGAACGGCCTCGCGGAGGCGCAGATCTACGAGCTGGAGTCGGACGACCAGCCGGGCCGGGAGTGGGTCTACGCTTGGCGCGGCCCGGCGGTCTGACGGCCCGGCTCACACCGCCGGCGTCAGCGTGCGGGCCCGGATGCTGTCCAGCACGCTGCGGGTCACCTGCGAGGTGCCGCGCGCCTGCTCGCAGACCTCAGCGACCCGGCGCGCGGTCTCGTCGGCCCGGGCCGCCCGTTCGTCCCACAGCCGGTCCACCTCGGCCAGCAACGGGCCCTCCACCTCCCGCTCCACGCCGCGCAGCGCCGGCACACCGAGCCGCTGGGCCAGGTCGAAGACCTTTCCGGCGTACGGCAGCGGCAGGAACGGCGTGCCCATCATGGCCGCGAAGATCAGGAAGTGCAGGCGCATGCCGACCGCGAGGTCGAAGTGGCGCATCAGGCCGAGGATCTGCGCCGGACGGTAGTCGCCGTGCAGGATCCGGCCCCGATCGGCGGCGGTCATGTGCGACAGCACGCCGTGGGAGTGCCGGATGTCGTCGCGTTCCATCGGCACGAACAGCACGTACGCGTCGATCCGGTGCACCAGGAAGTCACCGATCTGGGCGAGCAGGCGGTGGTAGCCGTCCACGTCGAGCCGTTCGGCGGCCCGGCCCGGCTCGCGCACGCTCAGCCCGACCAGCCGGGAGCCGGCCGGTACGCCCTCCTCACGCAGCCACTGCTGGGGGAACTCCTCCGGTTCGAGCAGGAACGCCGGGTCGGCGGTGACGGTGATCGGGTTGACCAGGCCGGCCTCCTCCAGCACCATCCGGGACTCCTGGTCGCGGACTGTCACCTCGACGGCCTGCGCCAGCGTCTCGCGCACCATGCCGCTGTCCAGCGTGTCGGTGAGCGGGCCGACCCCTACCGCGTACGTGATCAGCGGCAGCCCGCGCTCCTGGGCGACCCGGACCACCCGCAGGTAGCGCCGGGCCTCCTTGTCGTAGAGGATCCCGCCGCCGCCGAGGATGAGCAGGTCGAGCTGGTTGAGCACCGGGGACGAGTCGACCCGGCTGACGCCCTCCCACGGCACCGCCTCGACCTCGGGGTGGGCCAGCGCGGTGTGCGCCGGGTTGCGGGAGAAGACGATGATCCGGGCATGGGGCTCGTGGCGGCGCAGATCGTCCAGCAGACCCGTGAGGATCGCCTCGTCGCCGAGGTTGCGACCGCCGTAGGAGCCGAGCACGCCGATGGTCAGTCCGGTGCGTTCCCTCATCCGTTGCTCCTTCCCAGGGGCGTCCGCGCCAGCGTTCCCGCTGGCCGCCCCGGGTTAACGCACGGCGAGGAGGCTCAACCGGTGGCTTCGCCGACCAGACGGGAGACGAGGTCCGAGACCACCTGATCGGTGTCGAACCCGGCGTCGATCGAGGTGGTGAGCAGGTCGAGCAGGAGCCCGTCGACCGCGAAGTGCAGCAGCGCCACCTCGTACGCCCCGCCCGGCAGTCCGGCGGCGGTGTGGTGGGCGACGTCGTCGGCGTACCCCTGGCGCAGCACGCCGCCGAGCGCGGCCCGCAGCTCCGGGCGGCGGGCGGCCTCCAGCCGCAGCTCGAACAGCGCCCGGGTGAGGCCCGGTTCGCGGGTGGTGCGGGCGACGATGTCGCGCAGGTAGTCGGTCATCAGCGCGAGCGACGGCTCGCGGCGGCCGAGGTCGGCCAGCACGGCCGGGTCGGGCGCGATCCGGTCGAAGATGCGTTCGGCCAGTCCGGCGAGCAGCGCCGCGCGGGACGGGAAGTAGTTCGAGGTGGTGCCGGTGGGCACGCCCGCCTCGGCGTCGACCGCCCGGTGGGTCAGCCCGCGCGCGCCCGCCTCGGCGAGCACCCGCAGGCCGGCGTCGGCGAGCAGGGTACGGCGTTCCGGATTCCTGGCCACGCGAACACACTAGCAATAACCACGACAGGTGTTGTACATTCATCGCCGAACCACGACAGCCGTCGTGGATCACCTCGGACATCGGAGCCGGTTTGCGCAAGCTCGTCTACTTCGTCGCCAGCACCCTCGACGGCTTCATCGCCGCACCCGACGGGTCGTTCGACTTCCTCCCGCTCACACCCGACCTGGCGCCCCACCTGGTGGCCGAGTGGCCCCAGACGCTGCCCACGTTCGCCCACGCCCAGCTCGGCATCGACTCCCCGCCGAACGGCCGCTTCGACACCGTGCTGATGGGCCGCGGCAGCTACGAGCCGGGTCTGCAGCTCGGCGTGACAAGCCCGTACGCCCACCTCGAGCAGTACGTGTTCAGCCGCTCCCTGCCCCCTGCCGACTACCCGGACGTGCACGTCGTCGACGGCGACCCGGCCGCCCTCGTCCGGGAGCTGAAGACCCGGCCCGGACGCGACATCTGGCTCTGCGGCGGCGGGCAGCTCGCCGGTCAGCTCCTCGACGAGATCGACGAGCTGGTGGTCAAGCTCAACCCGGTGGTCGTCGGCAGCGGCATCAAGCTCGTCGACAGCGGCTTCGATCCGCGCCGGCTCACGCTCACCTCGGCGCGGCCGTTCGACGCCGGCGTGGTCGTCCTGCACTACACGCGCAACGGTTAACCCGGTTGCCCCGGACGGCGGGCGGCACGCACCGTGGAGCGGTGACGAAGACCCGGCTGCACTGGCACGAACTGCCCGCACACGTCCGCGACGGCGTCGAGGCCGTCCTCGGCGACCGGGTGGTGGCGGCGCGGTCCCAGTCGGGCGGCTTCTCCCCCGGCACCGCCGACCGGGTCCGTACCGCAGGTGGTGGCCGGGCCTTCGTCAAGGCGGTCAGCCCGGCGCAGAACGACCGCAGTCCCGACCTGCACCGCGCCGAGGCCCGGATCGCCACGGCCCTGCCGCCGGACACGCCCGCGCCCCGGCTGCGCGGCAGCTACGACGACGGCGACTGGATCGCGCTGGTCTTCACCGACGTGGAGGGCCGGCACCCGGTCACCCCGTGGCGGGCCGACGAGCTGGCCGCCGTGCTGTCCACGCTGGAGACGATGGCCGGCGCGCTCACCCCGGCGCCGGCCGCCGCGCCCACCCCCACCGCCGCCGAGCGGCTCGCACACGACTTCGGCGGCTGGCGGCGCCTCGCGTCCGACCCGCCGGCCGACCTCGACCCGTGGGCCCGGTCCCACCTGCCCGAACTGTGCGCCGCCGCCGACCGGGGACTGGCCGCACTCGACGGCGACACGCTCTGCCACGTCGACGTGCGCGCCGACAACCTGCTGCTCGGCCCGGACGGATCGGTCACAGTGGTCGACTGGCCCTGGGCCTGCCGCGGGCCGGCCTGGCTGGACACGCTGCTCACAGTGGTCAACGTGCAGGTGTACGGCGGACACGACCCGGACGCCCTGCTGGCCGCCCGAGCGGTGGCCGCCGACGTGGACCCGGCCGACCTGACCGGAGTGCTCGCCGGGTTCACCGGGTTCTTCCTCGACGGCGCCCGCCAGCCACCGCCTCCCGGCATCCCGACCGTACGGGCATTCCAGCGCCTACAGGGCGAGTCCCTGCTCCCCTGGCTGACCCACCGCCTGAAGCCCTGACCGCCCCGGCCCGGCCCGGCCCGCCCCGGCCCGCCCCGGCCCGCCCCGGCCCGGCCTGGCCCGGCCCGACGATCTTGCAGTTTCGGCCTCCGGGACGCCGGTTTGGCGCGCTTTGTCGGGGCCGGAACTGCAAGACGCTTCTATGTCTGTGGTGATCGGTTCGGCTGATTGCCGTTAGGGTTCGGCGTTGGTGATCACTTGGGTGGCTCTTCGTTGATCCGGC